>NZ_JPMI01000323.1 GCF_000733295.1 Archangium violaceum Cb vi76
AACCCCCTGCCCACACTGGGGGCCATGGATTGGAGAACGGGCCTGGATACCCTCACCCCGACCCTCTCCCGAGGGGAGAGGGGATATTGGGTCAGCTAGGGGACGGTCGAGATTCGCACCATCCGGCCCACGGAGGGCACGCCCGCGTCGTTCACCAGGAAGAGCTGGTAGTAGCCCGGCGGCGCCCGGTTGTTGTTCGCCGGGGCGGTGACGGTGAGGGTCCCACTGCCGCGCGTGAAGGGCAGGGTGAGCAGCCGCTGGTTCTGGTCGAAGGCGTGCGTCACCGAGCCCAGGGCGATCAGCGTTACCTTCGTCACCCGGCCCGCATCCGGCGTCGAGATGGTGAACGTCGTCCCCGGCGCCACCACGTCCGGCACCGAGCTCACCACCGGCCGCGCTCCCCTGAAGAGGTAGGGCGGCGAGAAGACCTCCGCGGAGTTCGCGTTGCGGCCTCCCGCGCTCAGCACGCGCCCATCCGGCAGCAGCACCGTGGTGGCGTGGTACCCGCGATAGAGCGTGTTGCTGGCGAGCCGCGTCCAACGGTTGGTCGCGGGGTCATACACCTCGGCATGGAAGACGGGGGCGTTCCTGTTGTCGAAGCCACTGCCCCGGCTGCCGCCCGTCACCAGCACCGTCCCGTCCGGTAGCAGCGCCGCGTTGTGCTGCCGCCGCGGCGTGCTCATGGGCGCCATGTACCGCCAGACCGGCGAGGCCACGTTCAGATCGATCTGCTCGACGGTGGCCGTCGGTGGATCTCCTCCCCCGATGATGAGCACCCGTCCGTCCAGGTACACCGCGGGCGCGTAGCTCCGGGTGCCGTAGTTGCTCGAGGGCCCGGAGGTCCACGAGCCCGTGCCGCTCGTACTCATGAAGCGGCTCCGCCGTTGCGGCCCCGCCAGGAAGAGCCGGCCATCGGGCGCCAGGAACATCCTCGGGTAGTACGGCAGCTTCAGCCGCGCCGTCGTCATGTCCCGCCACGTCCCGGTGGCCGCCAGGTAGCGCTGGGGAATCTCGTTCATGATGCCGGTGCCCTCCGTCTCGCCGGAGATCACCATCACGTCCCCGTTGGCGAGCGTCACGTTGGTGGGGTACCAGCGCCCATCGTTCATGTCCGGCTGGCGGATGAAGCGCGAGGTGAACGGCTCCCACACGGTCGCGTCATCGAGGCCCACGTGGCTCTCGATGTGCCCGCCGGTGATGAGCAGCCGGCCGTCCGCGAGGAAGGAGTGTCCCGCGCAGAAGATGTTGTAGCCCGGCGCCGGCAGCCGGCTGACTCCACCCGTGCCCGGATCCCAGAGCCCCGGTGGGTCATCCCCCTGACCGAACTCGCCGAAGAACATCACCCTGCCGGTGGGCAGCAGGCTCGCGTGGGTGGCGGACAGCGGCCAGGCCATGACGCTCGACCACTGCCCCACCTGCGCGGGAGTTTGCGCCCACGCCGGGCCCGCCAACATCGCGCATCCCACGAGCCAGAGCGCGAGCACGCGCGGTTGGGAAAGAATCGGTTTCATGGACATCTCCGCCTCCACGGGTCTCCGCTGATTCAAGGTCAGAACCTAAGTGGCCTTGCCCGCCCGCCAACCCGGCCCCGCGGTCCGAGGCAATGGTGGGCTTCCCGGGTTTGTCCGCCGCGGGTGGTTCACCCCAGACCCTCGCTCGGGTGGCCGTGGGACCGCTCGCCCCCACCTTGCGGGCCGTCCCACCCCGCCCGGGAGGTTTCCATGAGGTGCTGGCGTCCGTTCTCCGTGCTGCTGGCCCTGCTCTCCACTCCCGCCCTGGCCCAGGCCGACGAGTCCCTCCTGGAAGCCGGAGGCTGGAAGCCGTGTGGCCACGCCGCTTCTCCCCTGGTGGATGTCGCTCCTGGCTCGGACGACTCGGAGCCGGGAATCCTGGTCCGCGGGGAGCGCTTTCTCTTCTTCTCCTCCGATGATGGGATGCACGGCCGCGAGCCCTGGGTGAGCACCGGCACCGGAGGCCGTGGCTCCTCGCTCTTGAAGGATGTCCGTCCCGGGCCGGAAGAGTCGGAGCCCATGGGCTTCACCCGTGTGGGCGGCCAGGTCTTCTTCGTCGCCGACGACGGCGAGCACGGGCGCGAGCTGTGGGTGAGTGATGGCTCCCCCGGGGGCACCCGGCTGGTGAAGGACATCTGGCCCGGCGCGGATGGCTCGTATCCCCGAGCACTCGTCGAGTCCGGCGGGCTGCTCTACTTCGCCGCCGGAGACCCCGAGCACGGGCGCGAGCTGTGGCGCAGCGACGGGACGCCCGCGGGGACGTGGCTCGTCGAGGACCTGGACCCCGGCCCCGAGGGCACCGGCCCCTACCTGCTGACGCGCGGGGGCGATGGGGCGCTCTACTTCATCAGCCACTTCGAGGGATTCTTCATGCGGCTGATGCGGACCAACGGGAAGTCCCCCGCCGTCGAGCTGTTCCGGAGGTCCAGCGAGGGCGGTGGCCTGGAGTCGCTGACGGCGGTGGGCAACAAGCTGTTCTTCGTGTCGACCAGCGTCCACGACGACACCATGGCCGAGCTGTGGGTGACGAGCGGCGCGGCCCCCGTGCCCGCGGGCATGTTCCCCACGCTGCATGACCTGGTGGCGATGGGCGGGCGGCTGTACTTCAGCGCCAGCTCGGAGGGGCACTCCGCCGACGAGGAATTGTGGCGCAGTGATGGCTCCCGGAAGGGGACGCAGCGCGTGAAGGACCTCTGGCCCGGCTTCCAGGGCTCGTTCCCCAGAGGACTCACCGCGCTGGGCCGCCGGCTCTTCTTTTCCGCGGACGATGGGACGCACGGACGCGAGCTGTGGGTGAGCGATGGCACGGCCTCCGGCACGCTCCTCTTCGAGGACCTCGTTCCGGGTGCCGGGGGCTCGTCGCCCGAGGCGCTGACCGCCATCGATGGGAACCTGTTCTTCAGCGCGGAGACGCCGGACCGTGGCCGCGAGCCCTGGGTGATCAGCGGCTCGCCCGGGAGTGCGGTGCCGCTCGATGAGGTGGCTCCGGGCATGGACTCCTCGGATCCGGTGGGCTTCGTGCGCTCCGGCTGGGATGTCTTCTTCCTCGCCCGGGACGAGGCCCACGGCCAGCGGCTCTGGGCCCTGCCGTTCCGTCCCGCGCACGAGTGTGACGACGACGCCCGGTGAGGGCATCCTCCTCCCGGCGGAGGAGGCCGTGGGCCTGCGTGGCACCTCTCGGTTTTCCGGCTGTCCGGTGTGAGGGGTCTCGACTTTCCGAGGCCCTTCGCACTGTCCATGTGTCTCCAACTCCGCGAAATCCCGGGCCTCCCGTGAGGCGCCCGGCTCCTGGCACACGGGTGGCAGAAGCCCGCCGCACCTCAGGCCGGAAGACGATTTCGAGGAGTCACGAACATGAAGACACACAGTGGGTTGGCGCTCGCGCTGCTGGGACTGGCGGCGTGCAGTGAGAGGAGCGGCATTCCCGAGAACCAGCCGGTGCAGATGAAGGCGCGGCTGGAGTCCTTCGGGAGCTGCTCGGCGCTCGAGTCCTATATCGAGGACTCCGCGGTGCTCGACATGCGCTCGACGATGGAGCGCTCCAAGCCCTCCTATTGGAAGGGGCGGGGCGGTTGGTTCGGCGGCCCGATGGAGTACGCGGATGGCGCTCCGCCGCCCAACGCTGGAGGGGATGCGTCGGGCGGGGGCGCCGGTCCGAAGGACCATACCGGCACCAACAACCAGGTGGAGGGCGTGGACGAGGCGGACTTCGTGAAGAACGACGGCACGCGCATCTTCGTCCTCTCCGGGAAGAAGCTGTACGTGCACCGCTCGTGGCCGGCCGCGTCGCTGCGCGTGGAGTCCTCGGTGACGCTCGAGGGCTGGCCCCAGCAGATGTTCCTCCACGGGAACAAGGTGATCGTCTTCTCCGGGGTGTCCGAGCCGTCCTCGGGCCCGAGTGGCTACATTGGCTCCGGTGGCATGGTGGCGGACTGCGCCTCCAGGGGCCCCTGTGGCTACGGCGCCTCGACCACCAAGGTGACGACGGTGGATGTGACGGACCTCGCCGCGCCCCAGGTGACGGGCGAGGTGTACCTGCCGGGTGGCTACCAGGACGCGCGCCTGGCGGACGGCTCGGCGCGGCTGGTGATGCGTGACTCCTTCCGCTGGCCCTCGGGCGTGCGTTTCTGGCCCGACTACTCCAAGGAGCTCTGGGAGGACCAGGGGCGGCTGGAGAGGGAAATCGACCGGCTGATGGAGAACAACGAGAAGCTCATCCGCGCGAGCCCCCTCACGCAGTGGGTGCCCGAGGGCCGGCGCAAGCTGCCGGATGGCACCGTGGAGACGCTGGGCTACGACTGCCAGGACTTCCACAAGACGAACGCGCCCACCCGGTTGGGGTTCGTCACCGTGGCGTCGCTGGACCTGGATGCGCAGACGTTCCAGCCTCCGGGCCGCGTCACGCTGGTGTCCGAGCCGGGTGAGGTGTACGCCACCGCGGACGCGCTCTACCTGGCCGCGCGCCACTGGTGGTGGTGGCCGGAGGCGGGGCAGACGGACCACACCTACGTGCACAAGCTCGACTTGAGCCAGCCGCACCGCGCCTCGTATGTGGCCAGTGCCACGGTGCCGGGCTTCCTGTTGAATCAGTTCAGCATGGACGAGCACCAGGGCGTGCTGCGCGTGGCCACCACCATCAGCACGCGGGTGGCGGAGCCCGGCAACCAGTGGGGCCGCACCGAGACGACCAACCGCCTCTTCACCTACGCGCAGGAGGGGAGCCAGTTGAAGTTGCTGGGGCAGAGCGAGGAGCTGGCCAAGGGCGAGCGCATCTACAGCGCGCGCTTCATGGGCAACAAGGGCTACGTGGTGACGTTCCGGCAGGTGGATCCGCTCTTCACCTTCGACTTGTCGGACCCGGCGCACCCGCGCAAGGTGGGCGAGCTGAAGGTGCCGGGCTTCTCCTCATACATCCACCCGGTGGGGGACTCGCACCTGCTGACGGTGGGCATGCAGGTGCCGGAGAACGGCGACTGGCGCGGGCGTGCCATCAAGCTGAGCCTCTTCGACGTGTCGGACATGGCCAACCCGCGGGAGACCGCCACGCAGATCGTGGGCACCGTCTACGGCTACAGCGAGGCGCTCTATGACCACAAGGCCTTCAACTACTTCCCGGCCAAGGGGCTGCTGGCCATTCCCTTCTTGGATTGGACGCAGACGTCCTCCGGTGACTACTGGAATAGCTTCGTGAGCGAGCTGCGCGTCTTCCGCGTGGACACGGCCGCCGGCTTCGCCCCGGTGGGAGCCGTCTCCATGACGGACGCGTACCAGGTCATCAACTACAACCAGTGGAGCTGGGTGTACACGCCCGCCGTGCGCCGCGGCGTGATGGCGGATGACTACGTGTACGCCATCAGCGACGCGGGCGTGCGTGTGTCCCACGTGAGCAACCTGGCCTCGCCCCTGGCCACCTCGCGCTTCAACCCCTACACCTCGCAGTGAGGGAGGGACGGCCGGCCGTCTGTTGGGGGAGCAGGCGGCCGGCTGATGGGTCAGGCGAGCAGGGGTTGGGACGTCCACGAGGGCAGCCGCGCATCCCTGGCGGAAACCCGCTATAGCCCCTCGCGCCCATGTCACCCGCTCCACTGCCCAGCCGTCGCGAAGAGTTCCGAGCGCTCTGGAAGCTCGCCCTGCCCGTCGCCATCGCCCAGGCGGGGCAGGCCATGATGAGCCTGGTGGACACGGCGGTGGTGAGCCGGGCGGGCACCGAGTCCCTGGCCGCCATGGGCGTGGCCACCTCCGTCTTCTTCGCCGTCAGCAGCCTCGCCTTGGGGTTGATGATGGGGGTGGACCCGCTGATGTCGCAGGCCTTCGGAGCGCGCAACGCGACGCGCGCGCGGGCACTCCTGTGGCAGGGCAGCTATCTGGCGCTGCTGGCGGGCAGTGTGCTGGCGGTGCCGATGGTGGTGGTGGTTCCCTGGCTGCTGCCCCTCTTCGGGGTAGGGGCCGGGGAGCTGCCCCTGATTCAGGACTACCTCAGCTGGCGCGCGCCCAGCCTGCCGTTGGTGCTGCTCTTCATCAACACGCGCTCCTACCTGCAGGCGGCGGCGCTCACCCGTCCGCTGGTGGTGGCCACGGTGGTGGCCAACATCTTCAACCTGGGCGCGGACATCCTCTTCGTCTTCGGCGGCGAGGTGCTGCCCGCGTGGTGCGGACCGCTGCGCTCCTTCCCGGCCATGGGGGTGAAGGGCTCGGCCCTCGCGACGCTGCTGTGCTGCGTGCTGCAGTGGGCCATCGTCGCGTGGGCGGTGCGCCAGATTCCGGTGTCCGGGGGCATGCCCTCGGTGCGGCCGGTCCGGGCCGACATCCTCCAGGCCCTGCGGGTGGGCGTCCCCATTGGCCTCCACATCACGGCGGAGGTGGGCGTCTTCTCGTTGGCGGGCCTGCTGGCGCGGAAGCTGGGGCCGGAGAGCATGAGCGCGCATCAGATCGCCATCTCCTATGCCAGCCTCTCCTTCACGGTGGCGCTGGGCATTGGCAACGCGGGCAGCGTGCGGGTGGGCTGGGCGGTGGGGGCGCGCGATACGCCGCGGGCGCGCATGAGCGGGTTGATGGCCTTCGCCTCGGGCGCGGGCTTCATGTCGGTGTGCGCGCTGGTGTTCGCCTTCTTCCCCGAGCCGCTGGCCCGCCTCATGGGCACGCCGTCCGAGGTGATTCCCCTGCTGGTGCCGGTGTTGATGGTGGGGGCCGTCTTCCAGATTTCCGATGGCATCCAGGGGGTGGGCGCGGGCGTGCTGCGCGGGGCGGGGGAGACGCGGTTCACCTTCCTGGCCAACCTGGTGGGGCACTACGGGGTGGGCCTGCCGGTGGCGCTGCTGCTGGGCTTCGGGTTGAAGCTCGGCGTGATGGGCATCTGGTGGGGCCTGTGCCTGGGGCTCACCACCGTGGCGCTCGCGCTCTTCTGGCGCTTCGAGCGTCAGAGCGCAGGTACCTTCCGGCCCCTGGAGGCGTGAGGGTGCGAAGGCTTCGCGGGTGGGTGTTCGGGCTCCTCCTGCTGGTGGTGGGGACCGCGTCCGGTCCCGTTCAAGCGGCATCGCCCGCGTCGGCGGCCACGGTGGTCCAGTCCAGTGTGCTGGGCGCGAACACCGTCCAGGCCCAGTTGCTGGCGTACCTGGCCCGCGGTGACATCGCGGGCGCCATCGCGATGTACTCGTTGCAGACGGGGCGGGCGGCACCGGCTTGGTTGGTGGACCTGCAAGCTGCCTGCAATGTCGCGAATCAGATGGCCGGCAGGTGCCAGCAGGTGGCCCGGTTCATTCACACCGCCTACGGCAAGCTTGGGCAGACACCGCAATACATCGCGTTCAGGGCGAGAGGGCGTGAGGACTACATTATTTTCGAGCTGGCGAATGGAAAACAGGTCTCTGTTTCGCGAGCCGGCTACCATGTGGCCGTCAAGGTCGGAGATATGATTCACGATGCGTATACGGGACCGCTCGGGATGAAGCCTTCCGATTACCTTTCGCGATTGCATGGTCGCCAGGGCATCGAATGGGAGATGGTTTCCACGCCATGAATGATAGCAAGGCTTCGGACGGTCAGACTCCTCGACGCCATGTGTATCTGCTCGATTATCTGATGCGCCTGCGGCAGGAAAAGACGCGAGGCTTGCTGCTGAACATGGGTGACATCGACGTCACTCGAATGGTGGCATTTGTCGATGGGTACCGGGCCTGTCAATACGCCAACGGCGTAGAGGACGAGGAGTACGGTCTCTTCCACGACTGGCTCCGCGACGTGAAGCACGAGTTCCCCACGGAGGGCTGGGCCGCGAAGTACCTGCGCGACTGCGATGGCGACCACGAGCGCGCCATCCGCAAGTTCCTCGACTTCGCCGCCGAGTTCGTCGCCCTGCGTGAGCGGGAGCGTCAGGGCTCCTGAGCCCCGCTCCTCACCACGGCAGGTAGTGTTGGAGCATCTCCCGCCACACCGGCCAGTCGTGCGTGCCTCCCCACCAGATGGCCAGGTGGTTGTTGATGTCCTTCGACCACAGCAGCTTCGACAGGTTCTCGTTCGAGGGCCGGCAGAAGTCGTGCTCGCCCACCGCCAGCACCATCTCCACCCGCCGCAGCGCCGCCAGCTGCGCCGCGTCCGACACCCCCGGCAGCCACTGCATGCACGAGTGGTAGTACACGCTGTCGTCCTGGTGGCCGTCGAGGAAGTCCGCCGTCTCGAACTTGCCCCCCATCGACACCAGCCGCCGGAAGGTGTTCGGGTGCCGCAGCCCGATGTTGTACGTGTGGAAGCCCCCGAAGCTGCACCCGCCCAGCGTCAGCCGGCCTCCCGTGCTGCGCGACATCAGCAGCGGCACCACCTCGTGCAACAGGTACTGCTCGTACGCCGCGTGCCTCGCCACCCGGTCATGCGGATGGACGGACGTGTTGAACCAGCTCTCCTCGTCCACCGAGTCCGCGCACACCACGACGTAGCGCCCCGCTTGGATGCGGTCCGCGATGGCGCCGATGAGCCCGAAGTCCTCCGCCTGATAGAAACGGCCCCGGCTGGTGGGCAGCAGCAGCACCGGCTCGCCCGAGTGCCCGAAGAGCAGCACCTCCATGTCCCGGCCCAGCCGGGAGCTGTACCAGCGGTGATATTCGCGATTCATGCGCCCACCTTAGCCACCGCCCCCGGGCCGTGGACGGGCCTCGTGGGCCCGGCACCGGCGCGCCGCGCGACAGTGAACACCTGGGGGCGGACGCTAGAAGCGCAGCGTGGGGCCCAGCAGGATGCTGTGCAGTGGCTTGGCACACTCGTCGAGCGAGGGGGTCATGGAACTGTCCACCCGCACGTCACACCACTGCCACGCCGTGGAGGCCGTGATGCCCAGGTGATCTCCCAGCCACGCGTCCAGCCCCAGCCGCACCGCCGTGCTCAACCCGGCGTGCAGCATCCGCCGCGGCGAGCCCAGGTCATCCAGCGTCAGCGGCGTCGAGCGGCTCTGCGCCACCCTCAGCCCCACCCACGGGTTCACCCCTCCATCCCGCAGGAAGCGCAGCCTCATCTCCAGCCCCACCGACTGGTAGTCCAGTTGCAGTTGCTGGCCATTGATGGTCGCTCCCCACGTCTCGGCACCTTCACCCACCAGCCCGAGTGACAGCCCGAAGGGCGTCTCCGCGCCCACGTAGAGCTGCAACGCACCACCCATGGCCCGGATGCCCGAGGTGTGATCGAGAACGAAGCCGGTGGTGGCCGAGGCATAACCCCGCCAGGGCCCCGCTGCCGATGTCCCCGCCCACAGCGCCAACACCAGGCCTCCGAGACTCGCAACGTGTCGCATGCGGGGCGGAGTCTAGCCCAGACCCGCCCCATCGGGTCTACCCATACGGTGGGTACGTTTCGCGGTGGGCGTTCGGCCGTGGACGTGGGCCGGGTAGAGTCCCGCCCCATGTCTTTCTCATTCGACGAGGCTGCCCGCTCGGTTCGTGACGCCCTCACCGACGCCGGCCAGGGCCTGGTGGAGCGCGAGGCCATGGTGGAGTTGGTGGCGCTGTGTGCCGTGGCGGGCGAGCACCTGCTCGTCATCGGCCCGCCCGGCACCGCCAAGAGCGAGGCCGTGCGCCGCACCGCGCGGGCGCTCGGCGGCGGCTACTTCGAGTACCTCCTGGGCCGCTTCACCGAGCCCTCGGAAATCTTCGGTCCGGTGGATCTGCGCAAGCTGCGCGAGGGGCTCGTGGAGACGGAGACGGCCGGCATGCTGCCCGAGGCCGAGGTGGCCTTCCTCGACGAGGTGTTCCTCGGCTCCACCGCCATCCTCAACACGCTGCTGGGCCTGCTCAACGAGCGCGTCTTCCGCCGCGGCCACACCCGCATGCGCTGCCCCCTGCGCGTGTGCGTGGGCGCCTCCAATGCCCTGCCCGAGGACGAGGCCCTCGCCGCCTTCGCGGACCGTTTCCTCGTCCGTACCTTCGTCGCGCCCGTGCCGGACCCGCGGCTGGAGGATCTGCTCGCCGGGGGCGCGTCGCTGTGGAAGGCCGAGGAGGCGCGCACCGCTTCGCTGGAGGCGCTGGATGTGCTGGCCCGGGCGGCGCGCGAGGCGGACCTCGGGCCGGTGCGTCCCCACCTGGCCCACGCGCTGCGCACCCTGCGCGGCGCGGGCATCGCCCTGAGCGACCGGCGCATGGTGAAGGCCCAGCGCCTGGTGGCCGCCGCCGCCGCGCTCGCCGGGCGCGCCACCCCGGGCGTGGCCGACCTGTGGCCCCTCGTCTACGCCGTGCCCACCCAGGAGGCCCAGGCCCTCGCGCGCGATGTGCTGCGGGAGTTGCTCGCGCACTCGGAAAACCCGGCCCTGTCCGCCGCCGCGCTCGAGGCCAGCGCGGGTCCCCTGGCGCGGGCACAACGAATCGCCCAGGCCGGGCGCGCCGTGCTCGCAGCGAGGCCTGGGGAGGGCGATGGCGAGGCGCTCGCCTCCTGGCGGCTGAAGCTGGAGGGCGTGGCGCGCGAGATGGACGCGGGCTTCGCCCCCGAGGCCCTCCCCGAGGAGCTGCGCGCCGTGCGCGAGGAGCTCCGCGTGGCCCTCGCCCAGGTGCCCCGGACGGAAGCGGCCTGACGGCTCGCGCGGACGGCTTCAGGGCAGCTCGTTCTTGCCCGCGAAGGCCTTCAGCCAGGTGTGCTCGTCGCGCATCCGGGGGGAGCAGGATTCCTCGTGCAGCGAGGCCAGGGGCCAGCGCTTGAAGCCCGAGCGCTTCAGCGCCTCCTCCCACCTGCCCAGCTCCACCCACAGGTCGATGCTCTCCATCCGCGTCGGGCTGTGACCCGTCAGCTCGGAGCCGTACACCTGTAGCAGCAGTCCTCTTTCCAGCTCCAGGCGCGAGTGCTGCTCGCGCAGGCGGGCGCCGACCTCCCAAAGCAGCCGTCCCATCCACCGCCGCTCGTTCTCGTTGAGGTGGGCCGCGCTGGCCCGGGCGCGCCGCTGCAACTCCTTGCCCAGCGATACTCCCTGAGCCCAGGTGGCCAGCAGGAAGGCATGGTGGCCGGGCAGCAGCAACACGTCCTTCAGGGACTCACGCATCTCCCGGAAGAAAGGCTCGCTGGACGGTTGCTTCCACTGCAAGGAGACGAGCGGCTCGAGGGCCTCCAGGTCGCGGCGTTGGAAGAGAGCCTCGGGGGGACGCTCCGCGAGGAAGACGCGCAAGGCGAGTTGGAGGGTGGTGGGAGTGGAGCCGGTGAGCTGAGTGAGCCGAGCTTCCGCGGCGGGCAGCAGTTGCTGGCGTGCTGGCGTCTCCGCTCCGAGCAGCAACAACCGCTCGCGCAGGGCCATGAGCAGGGGCATGGAGTCGCTGGCGCGCACCTCGCCGGGCCCCCACTCCAGGAAGCCATCCTGCTCCGGAATGAGGGTCAGCAGTGGAAGTCCCTGGGGCTCCTCGAGCGGCACCTCGTCATGCACCAGGGCGAGGATGTTCTGATCCTCCACCACGGGCTCGGGCAGCAGGGGGCTCTTGCTGAAATCCGGACGTCCGAGCTCGACCCAGGATTCGAAGAAGGCATGCCGCCAATCCGGGGACCGGGAGCGGCGCTCGGCGAGCGCCAGCAACAGGGCCGCCTCCGGGGTGTGTTTCACCTCGGGCCACCGCAGGCCGTGCCGCATCGCGTCCAGCGAGCCGTGCTCCAGGTGGAGACATGCCCTCATCAACCGTGCGGGCGCATTCGTCCTGTGGATGGGCGGCCGGAGCATCCGGTCCAGGAAGGAGTACGCACCCCGGTGGCCGGCGAAACAGAGCCAGAGGCGCTGCTGCGACAGATCCTCCCAGGGGTTCTCGTCGGCGCTCGGCTTTTCTTTATCGAACCCATCCAGGGCGAGCTGGCTGCCGACGGCCGCGGCGGACACCAGCCCGAGGGCCCCCAGCAACAGACGGCGCCGAGACCAGCGATTGCCCGCGCTTCCAGCTACCATGGCGGGTTGTTCGCTCCCGGGTTCCGCTCCGCCGTTCTCTTGCTGCGTCATGGTGACCTTCATGGTAGCCCCCACACTGCATAACGCAATAAGTGGGTCCGTGCGGCTGCTGGTGCTCCTGGCCGTGCTCCAGGCGGGGTGTCTGTCGGAGTCGGATGAGGCATCGCTCGGACTGGAGTGTGGTCCACGGGATCTGACCCCGGAGTGCTGCCTCAAGAAGAATCCGGGTCAATGGGAACGCTGCACCGGCTCGTCCGAGCTGGCGCGGGTCGCGGAGGAGGCCGCTGGGACGGTGGGGCGCGCTCCCTCGCTGGCGGCCAAGGTCGCTGCCGCTGGCATGGCGGGAGTGATGATGACGACCGTGCACATCGGCTCCGCCGAGCGCCGGGGCGTGGCGCTGGCGACGGATCTGCTCAAGAAGGTCGAAGAGGAGATCGTGCGGTGCGTGCGCAGCGCGGAGCAGGAGGTCAATGCGTACCACTTCGGTGGGAAGAGCCCGACGCGGGAGCAGTGCCAGGAGGTGAAGGTGGGGGAGCGCACGACGTGGGCCGCCTACCTGGGACTCTTCAAGCATGAGACGGCCTGGCCGTGCCTGCACGAGGCGCTGGGCAAGCTGTTGAAGGGGAAGTACCGGCTCCACCCGCGCTTCTACATCGATCCGCAAACGGGCGAGTGGAGGCACATGCCCGAGGACATGATGAGCCAGATCGTGGCGCAAGAGGGGTGGTCGGGTCTGCGCGGAACCATCGAGCCGGATATCGTCCTCCTGGACGCGAACGGCGTCGTCGTCCATGCGTACGATCTCAAGTTCCCGTGCCCGGAGAGCAATGGGGCCGGTTGGGGTCACTATCGCGAGGGGGTATGGAAGGATTGGTCCCAGGGCGAGGTCTATAGAAAAGTCCTCCGAGTGACACCCAAGCTCGTTTCTCCACAGGATGGAATCATCCGGGAGCAGAAGTAGGACGAAAGGCCCGCCATGCGCTACCCGAGATTGCGGCATTACGACAACGACGGTGGGCTGGGTGCAAGCGATGCCCTGCTCATATGCTTCTACATCCCTCATCCCAATGAGCGGATCGCTCGCGCCGTCATTCGTGCCGTGGAACTCTTCCGGGAGCGGATACAGCCCTATCAGCTCGTCCGGAACGACACGGGCGATGGGCAGATCGAGCCGCTCGACGACATCTCGTGGGAGAGAACCCGCCGCAATACGCTGGATGCGGAGCCTGGGGGAAGCGGGTCCCTGAGGTTGTTGGGGAAGACCCACCGTGTGGATGACCTCTACGTGGACTACCGGGGGTTGTCTCCTGTTCCCCTTCCGTGGCCCGAGCGGAAAGATGATGTGTGCGTCCTGTACTTGCGCCTGCCCACGGAGTTCTTGGAGGAGAGAGGGCCGGAGCATGTCCATGCGCTTGCCCTCGAACTGGCGGCAGAGCTTCCCTTTTCCTCGGGGTACGCGGACTTCGTTCTCTGTTCTTTCGATGAGGATGCGGTCGAAGCACTCAAGCTTGTTCGTCCGCGCTACCCGGGTGTGCATCTGGCCGCGAGCCGGGCCACCACCATGAATGTGAATACCTGGGTCGAAGGCGTGCACTGGATGAACTTCCTCGGGCAGCCGGTGCTTGGGCGACTAGGCGGTGTGTCCGGTCTGCGCGAGTGTCTGGCGCTCCCAGGCATTTCCCTCCAGGAGATGAGTGGGGAGCGGGTGCTCATCACGCTGGGTGAGGGGCCAGAAGTGGGAGACGTGGAGGCGGGTCGGCGGCTTGCCCCACACCGTGCGCTCGCCCAGGTACTCGAGCCTTACCTCTACCAGCGGAAGCCGCCCTTCTCTTTCTGCGAACCCATCCCCGAGGAACTGCTGCGGTGGGACCGCCGCTTCCTGGAGTGAGGATCCGCGTCCAGCGCACCATGAGGTAGGCTCCGCCCGTGGTGAGTCCGTCGAGCCCAGACCCGCGTTTCTCTACCTCCTGGAGCCCCCGGAGCTCGCCGCTGCCCGCGCTCGCGGTGGCGGGCGTGGGGCCAGTGGCGCTCGCGCTCGCGCGACGGGTGCTGGCTGTTGACGACACGGCGCTCGCCCGGTGGAGTGGTGTGGCCGGCCCCGGTGTGCTCGTGCTGCTGGGCGACACGGAGTCCCTTCCCTGGGTGGAGGGCGTCGTCTACCTCGGCCGTGACGTGGCGGCTCCCGCACTGCTGCTGCCGTGCACGCTCGCTCCGAGTGTGGCCCCCGCCCTGCTCGAGCGCGCGCTCGTCACCCGCGCCCAGGTGGGCACACCGCTCGCCGTGCTGCCTCGCACCTCGCACCTCGTACCCGTGGGCGCCGCGCGTCCCGTCTCCCGCGACACCGTGCGCGCCTGGCTCGCGAAGCAGGAGGGCGCATGAGCGAGCTGCCCGAGGCGCTGCGTCCCTGGGCCGCGCAGCTGTCCCTCTTCCCCGAGGATCTGGCGCTCAGCCTGGGGGCCCACGTGGCGCGGCTGGCCGCGGCGCTCGGCCCGATGCGCGCTCGCAACGAGATGGAGGGGGGCGAGCCCCTGGGCTACGACGGCCTCACCCGCCGCGGCTCCCCCGAGCGGCTGCTCATGAGCGAGTGGTTGATGGCCCTGGAGGCTCCGGACGAGTTCGTGCGCCGCGCGGCCTTCGGCGAGCAGGCCTTCCTCCGTCCCGCCTTCCGCCAGCCCCAGGGGGGACGCCGCACCGTGGCCCTGCTGGACGCCGGGCCGGATCAGCTCGGCTCTCCCCGCATCGCGCACATGGCGCTGCTGGTGGCGCTCGCCCGGCGCGCCGAGTCCGCGGGCGCGGCCTTCTCCTGGGGCGTGCTCCAGTCCCGTCCCGGAAAGCAGCCCTTCTCCACCGTCGACGCCGCCTCCCTCGGCCAGTGGTTGAAGGCCGGCACCGACGCGCCTCCGCTGCCCGCGCAGCTCACCGCGTGGCGCGAGGCGCTCGAGCTGGGGAGTGCCCCCGAGGACGTGTGGCTGGTGGGCAGTGCGCGGCTGGCGCGCCTGCCGGGGGCCGAGGGCCTGTCCCACGTGGCCGTGGACGAGGTGGTGGCTCCCGATGCCCGGCAGCTCTCGGTGGAGGTGCGGCCCGCGTCCCGGCCTCCGCGCCAGGTGGTGCTGGAGCTGCCTCCCGCGCCCCAGTGCGTGCGGCTGCTGCGCGACCCCTTCGCCACCGCCGTCGCCGCTCCCGTGCTGGACTCCCGCACCAGCCCCGTGCGCTCCATCCAGTTCTCCGCGGATGGTCTCCGGCTGCTGATGACGTATGCGAACGGCGGCGTCGCGGCGCAGGCGCTGCCTCAATCCCCGCGCGACACCGTGCCCAGGCCCAAGCGCTTCATGGCCCCCAACGGCGAGCGGGTGGTGGCCCTGGGCTGGCGCCGCACCGGCGGGCTGCTCGTGATGACGTGGCACCAGGCCGCGGCCTCGCTGCACGTGCATGGCACCCTGCGCGGGCACTCCGCTGGCCGCGTGTTGACCATTCCCTCGAGCGCCCTGCCCGAGACGCTGCGTGCCTCGCTGGCCGCCGGGCCCCCGCTGCTGGCCCTCTCCACGCTGCGTGAGGGCCGGGAGGTGCCTCTCGTGCTGGACTCCGCGCGCTCGCTCCATCAGCTCACCCCGGGCGAGTGCCTCGTCACGCCGCTCCACCATGGTGTGAGCGCGCTCTTCGAGCGCCGCGGCGGCCTCTTCTTCGTGGATCGGGACCGGCAGGAGGACTGGGCCGACTCGACGCCGCGGCTCGTCTGTCTCGTGCCCAAGGCGTTCGATGGATGGACGCGGACGCTGCCCTTCGAGGGCGCCGGAGCGGCGTACTTCGGCCATATGCGGGACTTCTCCCGGGATGAGCCGGGGCCTCCGCTCGCGATCCACCACCAGTCGGGTTCGTGGTGGGTGACGCGGGAGTCCCACGAGGAGCAGACGGGGGCGTGGGTGTCCGTGGCCTCCGGCATGAATGTGGTGGGTCTGTGCTGCTGGCCGTTGGATACGCCGCTGCCCGGTCTGGTGGTGCTCGGGCAGGACCAGCGCACCTTCTACCGGGTGACCAGGGATGGGGTCCCCGAGTTCCTGGTGTCGGCCGCGGCCCCCGTCGTCTCCAGCGGGGTCAGCCCCGCCCTGCCCCTGTTGGCCTGGATGACGGAGAAGGGCGAGGTCTGCGCCTGGAGCTTCCAGCACCGCGCCCTCGTCTATCGCGCCACGCCGGGAGGAACGTCATGAGACCCGTGCGCGCCCCACGGCCTCGCGCCCATGTCCACCGGGGCTCCGTGGACGTGGCGGCGCTCTGGTTCGACCCCGCGTTGCTGGGCGAGGCCGAAGCGCGCCGGCGCGTGCTGGCCGCGTGGGCACCAGGGGCGGGCGTGTATGCGCTCGAAGGGGGCTTCCTGCTGCGGCTGCCGGCCCCCCGCCGCATGGAGTGCGCCGCGGCGCCGGGCCTGCCCTTCACCCTGGAGGACGGTGTCCTGCTCTCCGCGCCCTTCTCGCCCTCCGAGCGCGAGCGGCTCGCCCCCACCTCGGGGAGCGTCGTGCTGGTGCGCGCGGGGACGGCGCGGGTGCATCCGCTCGAGCCCTCGCGGCGGGTGGATGTGTCGGCGTGGCTCGACGTGTCCCACTTCGACGTGGTGCCCATGGAGGGACTGGGCGCGCCCCCGCCGCCCGTGGCCACGCTCGCCCCCATCGAGGCGCCTCCACGCGCCAGCTTCGGCGTCGGACCTCCCGCTCCCGAGGCCGAGGTGATGCGGGCCCGCATGGAGGGCCGGCCCGTGCCCCCGCCGCCTCGTGCTCCGGGACTGCTCGAGCGGCTGCGGGCCTGGTGGAACGAGCGTGGGGGCACGGGCGTGGGCTCGGGCGGTGGCTCCGGGAAGGCTCTTCCCACTCCACCTCCTCCCCAGGGGCCGGGATTGTTCTCCCGGCTCGCCGAGTGGTTGGCCCGTTCCACGCCGCTGGGCTCGCTGCTGGGGCAGCGCAAGGCGGAGTACGTGCGGCGGCTCTTCGACCTCTTCGACGAGGGCAACCTCCAGGAGGCGCTGCGCTACGCCATCCCGCTGGCCAAGGGTGCACCGTCGGAGCAAGCGCGGGTGTCGCTGGGGTTGCCGGGCCCCCGGGAGCAGCTCACCATCCAAC
Source organism: Archangium violaceum Cb vi76 (assembly GCF_000733295.1). Classification (GTDB taxonomy): domain Bacteria; phylum Myxococcota; class Myxococcia; order Myxococcales; family Myxococcaceae; genus Archangium; species Archangium violaceum. The sequence continues at coordinate 17,010 of NZ_JPMI01000323.1, forward strand.
CCCGTCATGGCGGCGGAGCGGCCAGCGTCTTCGGCGGCGGCGCGCAGGTCTACGATGCGCTGCGCGAGCGCTACCGCGAGGCCTTCCGGAAGCTGGAGCGCGAGGGCCGCATCGAGGAGGCCGCCTTCGTCCTCGCCGAGCTGCTGCACGAGAGCGAGCAGGCCGTCTCCTTCCTGGAGAAGCACGGCCGTCTCCGGATGGCGGCGGAGCTGGCCGAGGGGCGCCAGCTGGCGCCGGGGCTGGTGGTGCGGCAGTGGCTGCTGGCCAGGGAGGTGGCCCGGGCGGTGGACCTCGCCCGGCGCACGGGTGCCTTCGCGGACGCGGTGCTGCGGCTGGAGCGCTCGCACCCGGCGGAGGCCCGGACGCTGCGGGTGCTCTGGGGCGAGGTGCTCGCGCAGTCGGGGGACTACGCGCGCGCGGTGGAGGTGGTGTGGCCGGTGGAGGACGCGCGGCGGCTCACCCACGCGTGGCTCGAGCGGGGCGTGGAGGCGGGCGGCGTCTCCGGCGCGCGGCTGCTGGCGCGGATGCTGTCGGTGCTTCCCGAGCGCTTCGAGAAGGTGCGGACGCGGGCGCTCGTGCTGCTCGACTCGGATGACCCCGAGGGCGCTCCGGCACGCCAGGCCTTCACCGATGCACTGGCTCGCGAGGTGGACAAGGCGGGGAAGGCCGTGGCGCCGGGCCTCGCGCTCCTGCGTCCCGCCGTGCGCGCCCTGCTGCGGGACCGTGCGGCGGGCCACCTGCCCTTGAAGCCTCGCGAGCTGGACCGCCTGGTGCTGATGACGGGAGACACGGCGCTGCGGGCGGACCTGCCCTCGTTGTCGGCCCTGCCCGAGCGGGGGGGCTTCCCGGCCGAAGCGGCGCCCCACGTCCTCGACGCGGCGGAGGGCGGACCCTGGCCCATCCACGACGCGGTGCCCCTGTCCGGAGGGAGGTTGCTGGTGGCGCTCGGCGAGGCGGGCGCGCGGCTCGTCACGAGCGACGGACGGTGCGTGGCACATTTCGACGTGCCCGCCTTCTCGCTGGTGCTCTCGGTGCACGAGGACCGGGCGTTGGCGCTCGCGCCGCGCGGGGAGCTGAAACGCGTCTCCAGGCTGGACCTCACCGGGCGCCGGGCCGAGCCCTGGTGCGACACGCGCGTGGACGCCTTCGCTCCGGTGTACGACGGGGACCTGTGGTTCTTCGCGGTGGAGGACACGGTGATGGCGGTGGATGCGCTCGCCGCCGAGCCGCGGGCGCTGTGGCGGGTGCCTCAGGTGGGCGGGCAGGTGCTGGAGGTGGCGGTGGGCGTGGCCGAGCTGAGCTTCGTCACCTTCAACGCGGAGGCGGAGCTCGAGCGCTGGACCTACCTGGTGCCAGATCCCCGGTTGCGTTCGCGCCAGGTGATGCCTCGCAAGCTGGAGTCGCTGCGTCACCTCTCGCTCACGGTGGATGGGGAAGTGGCGGCGCTCCATGAGGAGGAGATCCGGTGGCTGGACGGCCACAGGGCGGCTCCGGTGCGGCCGCCCCTGCTGCCCTGGACGGCGCTGAGGGCACTGGTGCTCGGCGGGCCGTACATGGTGGCGCTGGAGCCCACGCCGGCGGGCGAGCGGGTATGGCTGCTCGAAAGAAAGGAGGGCGCGGTGCGCGCGCGCTTCCTCTTCGAGGGGGACGTGCCGGTGTCCGTGCGTTTCCTCTCCACGGAGCTGCTGCTCTTCGACGCGGCGGGCCGGTTGGCCCGGGTGGACCTGACGCGGGGCGAGGTACGGCGGGTGGTGCTGCGCTGAACGCAGGCGCGCCGGTCCTCCCACACGCGCGTGCCCACCAGGTGACAGATGATGGGTCCATGGGGCACTTCGCGCGAGGCCGTTTCTTGCCGCCCAAGGTTCTTGTGCGCAGCGTAGGGACATGGCCCTCCAGTTCACACTGTCGCAGCAGGTGGCTCGCCTTCTGTCGGGCTGTCCCGCGACCGTGAGGGGGCGCGTCCTGCGCGAGCTGTCCCAGCGGCTCTCGGGCGTCCAGTCCCTTCCGCGCCGTGGGCTGGAGGTGGGGGTGCTACGCCTGCCCTCCGGCTTCCAGGTCAGCTACCGGCTGGACCGGGAGCGGCAGCAGGTGGAGATGCTCGACCTGGCCGGAGCGCCGGGCTAACAGCGCCGCGTCGCCTCCCGCAGGAAGTGGCGCAGCACGTTCAGGTCCACCGGCTTGGGCACGGCGCCGAGGATGCCCTCGGGCAGCGGGTGGGCATCCCCCGCGCCGGACACCACCACCACGGGCAGCGAGCTCAGCTCGGGGTCCTCGCGCACGTACCGCATCAACTCCCAGCCGCTCATCACCGGCATCATCAGGTCCAACACCATCACCGCGGGCCGGGGTGCGCACCGCAGCCGCTCGAGCGCCTGCAGTCCGTGCTCCGCCACGTCCACCTCGTAGCCGAGCGCCTCGAGGAACTCGGCGAGCAACTCCCGGCTGTCCGCATGGTCCTCCACGACGAGGATGCGGTTGCGCACTCCGCTCATTGTCCTCCTGGCCTTCCTCCCTGGCGGCCATAGCACGACCCCACCACGGGGGCCGGAAAGACGCTTGCGTCCGGGTGCGCCAGGGTTGGCTCCTGGACCGATGGAGCACCTCCTGGGGCCGGGAAAACCCTCCCGGCGTGGGGGGTTGGGCCCGAATCGTCCGGCGTGGGACATCTGGGGTACTCGGGAAAGACGAAAACCAGGTCCCATGTCCCGGACAGGATGTGAATGGTCATCCCGTCACCTGTCGCCTCCAGCGCGGGAGACGACCTGGAGCGTTCGGTTCACCTCTGGGGCCATGGGCCGGGGCGGCCATGAGGCACGCTGTCCCAACCTCGCGTTCCGGCGAGCACTATTAGGGTCCCAGATTTTCGCGACTACCCATCCTGTCCTGTCGCGGGCGGCCTCTCCGGCTCTAAGCAGACGGCCTGATGGGTCGCCTGCGCGAGAGTCAGAAAACCACCATGGGACAACCGTCGACCGGCAAGCTGGCAGCGAACGTGGGAGAGATCGCGCGTGAGGCGCGGGTTCGTTCGGGGCTGACGCAGGCCGACGTGGCGGAGCGGGTGGGGCTGGCGACGGAGGTGTACGGGCGGCTGGAGCGGGGGCGGATGCTGCCCAGCGTGCCCTCGTTGCGGCGGTTGTGCATCGCGCTGCGGACGCCCTCGGACACCTTCCTGGGCCTCAACACGGGGGAGGTGGCCACCTGGGTGGCCGAGTCCACTCCGCCCGAGTACGAGGAGGTGCCCGAGCTGCGCCGCCTCATGCGCACGCTGCGCAAGCTGGACGCCTCGCAACTGAAGTTGATCGGCCTCGTTGCCGCGGCGCTGCAGAAGCGTTAAGCCCTGGCGGGCAGGCGGGCCCCTCCGTGGCCGTCAGGGCTTGTCTTACCCTCGGTGGGCTGGCGTCATGGGCTCCTTCCCTGCACGGACGGGTGACATGGCGAACGAGCAGCGGCGTGTGAACGCGGTGTGGAAGGCCCGCGCGGCCCTGGTCCTGGCGCTGCTGGCGGGGTTGTTCTCCCTCGCGCCGGCCCGGGCGCAGGCACCCACCACGCCGCCCGGGCTGCAGAGTCTCCCGGACGCGCCCCTGGCCAGCCCCGACGCGGGCCTGGTGCCCACCGAGGTGGGCGTCCAGCGCGCCGAGGGAGGCTTCGCGTTGCAGGGGGCGGACGGGGGCACGCCGTCGGCCCTCGAGGCCCCCACGCTGGTGGCGGACGCGCCCGCGCGCTACCCCGAGGCGCTCGCCGCGCGGCCGGTGGCGGGCACGGTGCGGTTGGAGCTGCTGGTGGACGAGGAGGGCGAGGTGGCCGAGGTCCGGCTCCTCCAGGGCCTGCACCCGTTGCTGGACGAGGCCGCCCTGCACGCCGCGCCCGGGCTGCGCTTCTCTCCCGCGAAGGTGGACGGGGCGCCGGTGCCGGTGCGGCTGCATTTCGAGTACCGCTTCGAGGCGCCCCAGCCGGTGGCGGAAGCCGGCACGCCCCAGGCGCCCGTCACGTTGCGCGGGTTGATTCGCGCCAAGGGCAACCGCAAGCCGCTGGCGGGCGCCGTGCTCGTGTCGAACGCCGCGGAGGGCATGCCCGTGGAGACGGGGCCGGATGGACGCTTCGAGGCGCGCCTGCCCCCGGGACGGCAGACGGTGCGCATCAACGCCCCGGGCCACAAACCCGGCTACTTCCTCGAGGAGGTGCGCCAGGGCGAGGCGCTCGAGGTGGTGTACGGCCTGGAGCCGCTGGTGGTGAACCCCTACGAGACGGTGGTGCGCGGAGACCGTGAGCGCACCGAGGTGTCCCGCGTCACGCTGCAGGACGCCGAGCTGCGGGAGATCCCCGGCACCATGGGAGACCCCTTCCGGGTGATGATGTTGATGCCCGGCGTGGGCAGCATGCTCTCGGGCGTTTCCTACCCGGTGGTGCGCGGCAGCCAGCCGGCCGCCACGGGTTACTTCCTCGACGGCATCCGCGTCCCCATCCTCTTCCACCTCTTCCTCGGGCCGGCCGTCATCCACCCGGACTTCATCGGCTCCATCGACTTCTTCCCGGGCAACCCGTCCCCCCAGTACGGACGGCTCACCGGTGGCGCGGTGGAGGGCCGGCTGACGCGGCCTCGCGATGACCGGTTCCACGGCAGCGCCTACGCGGACCTCATCAACGCGGGCCTCTTCCTCGAGTACCCCTTCCAGTCCACGGGCACCAACGTCTCGGTGGCCGGGCGCATCTCGTACACGCCGTGGTTGATCGCCGCGGCGGCCAACGCGCTGCAACCGCCGGGGGCCAACGACTCGAAGCTGGTGCTGGACTTCTACGACTACCAGGCGCGCATCGAGCAGGAGGTGGGACCGGGCCGGTTGCGCCTCTTCGCCTTCGGCTCCTCGGACACCTTCGGTACCCAGGCGACGAGCGACGACGGCGTCACCGCGCTGCAGTCCGTGCTCTTCCACCGGGTGGACCTGCGCTACCGCCACCCCGTGGGCGGCGGCGAGCTGGAGGGCGGCGTCACCTGGGGGCTGGACCGGTTCTCCCTCGGCGGTGAGAGCGCCTCCTCTGGCGGCACCACCCTCGACATCGACCAGAGCAACCTCACCGCGCGCCTGGGCTACCAGCGCAAGTTCGGCGAGGCCTTCTCGCTGCGCAGTGGCCTGGACGTGGACAACAAGCGCGCGGTCGTCTCGCTCCTGCAGCGCTCCGTCCCGCCCACGGGCGGCCCGCTCCAGGAGTTGAGCGTGGAGCTGCCGTTGGCGGTCGCCACCTTCAGCGGCCTGTGGGCGGAGTTGCAGTGGGAGGAGAAGGACTCGCCGTGGACGGTGGTGCCCGGCCTGCGCGTGGACAACTACTACCTGGCCGGCGGCATCAACCATGTCGCGGTGGAGCCGCGCCTCACCGCGCGCCGGAGGCTGGGCGAGCAGCTCACCCTCAAGGGCGGCGTGGGCCTCTACCACCAGGCGCCCACCACGCTCATCAGCCTGCCCGTCATCGACATCGCGGCGCTGAACCAGGGCCTGCAGCAGACGCTGCAGGTGTCGGCGGGCGTGGAGTACAAGAACCTGTGGGGCTTCGACGTGAGCCTGGATGGGTACGTCAACCCGATGCTGCGCACGGTGGAGCTGACGCCCTTCGGCAACGAGGAGGCGCCCATCGTGACGCCGGACGATCCCGATGATGGAGTGGGGGACCCGCGGCCCGGGCCCGGGCGGGGCCGCGTGGTGCGGGGCATGCAGGAGCAGATTCCCCTGCCCGACATCGGGATTCCGGACGTGAGCAGCCGGGGCCTGTCGTACGGCCTGGAGCTGCTCATCCGCCGGCCGCTGGGAGGCAACTGGTTCGGCTGGCTGTCCTACTCGTTGCAGCGCAGCACGCGGCGTGTGCGCTTCACCCGCTTCAACGACCAGGACGTCCCGGTGGGCCAGGACGAGGCGGACCTGCCCTACGTCTTCGACCAGACGCACGTGGCCAACCTGGTGCTCAGCTACAAGTTCGCCAACAACTTCACGGTGGGCGGGGTGCTGCACTTCAACACCGGCCGTCCCGAGTCGGGCAACCTCACCAGCCGCACGATGACGCAGGGAACGGACAGCCTCGGCCAGCCGCGCTGGGTCCGGGTGGACAGGGACAGGGTGGACCGGCTGCCGCCCTTCTTCCGCTTCGATCTGCGTCTGTCCAAGGCCTGGGCCTACGACACCTTCACGCTCGAGGCGTACCTGGACATGCTCAACGTCACCATCAGCCAGGAGGTGGTGGCCTTCGAATACGCGGGCGGTGTTGGCTTTCCCCTGCAGAAGCGCCCGACGGGCCTGCCCATCGCGCTGCCCATCCTCGGCCTCAAGGGTCGTTACTGATCCAACACGTCACCGAGGCGGGTGGCGTTCAGGGCCCTATCGAACCACTGGTCGAGGAGTTCCAGGTTCCTGCACATCAGGATGCGCTGCCGGGATTGCTCGTCGAGCTGGATGCCCCGTGCGATGAGAATCCGTACCACGTCCTGGGCTCGCCCCCTCTTCAGTCCCCGCTCGACGAGTTGCTCGCCATAGCTTCGCATCAGCTTCTCCGCTTGCAGTGCATCCACCACTGAATGTAACACCTGCTCCGTTGCTTGGCGGCTGCGCTTGTCCCCGATCCAGATGAGGTAACGGATGGCCACCAACAGATTCTCGGTGCCATCGGGGTCGGCATGCACTTGCGCCAACAATGCCGTCCATTCGGGGAGACGGTCAGCCAGCTCCCCGGTGCGCCCATAGCGCAGCACGAGCCACGCCAGCCGGGCCAAAGGTGTAGCGGACGAAGAGATCATGAGGTCCAGGCATGGCGGGTGGCGCCGGTAGGAGCACATGGCGGGCCAGGGCCTCCGCGCTCTCAACCCGTCTGTCCGGGTGCATCCACTCCGGTCCCCACCATCCCGCGCGAGAGACATCCCTCGAACACGCGAGGCCCCCCTCCCGGACAAAGAACGCCAGGTCATGGCCGACACCGGGAGGGTCATGGCATACTGTCTTTTCGCACCGTCCTCCGGGCATCCCAGCGCTCGACCCGGATGGAGGTGAGGCGGGGGGATTTCATGACTTCATCCTGGGTTCCAGGGCCCGAGCTCGCGTGGCAGCTACATGCCGAGTGTCCGGATGCATGCATCCTCTTCCAGTCCGTGCGGGACGACGCGGGCGCGTTGCTCGACTTCCGGGCGACGGCCCTCAATCCGGCCGCCGTGGCACTGGTGAAAGGCCTGTCTCCAGGTCCGTCTCCAGGCCCCTCGTTGTCCTCGTGGGCGGGCGTGCTGCGAGGCCTGCCGGAGCGGAGCGCCCTGCGCAGGGTGGTGGACTCGGGCACTCCGCTGTCCTTCGAGGTGCACGGCCGCCTGGATGGGGCGGAGCGCTGGTTCCGGGCCCGGGTGCAGGGGCGAGGGGATGGCTTCTCGCTGTGGCTCTCCGACATCACCGAGGTCTTCGCGGAGCGGCATGTGCTGCGCGAGGAGCTGCACAAGGAGCGGGCCGCTCGGGCCCGGGAGGACCACCTGCGGCTGGCGCTGGAGACGGCGCGGATGGTGACGTGGGAGTGGTCGGAGGCCCGGCTCACCCTCGTCTGGTCTCCCAACGCGGAGGCCTTCTTCGGCCATCCGCCCGGAGGGCTGGGCGACACCCTGGAGAGCTTCCTGGAGCGGGTGCTCCCCGGCGAGTGGACGCGGGTGGCCGAGGCCTTCCTGCAGGGACTGTGCGCGGAGGGCCCCTACACCTTCCAGTTCCGCGCGCCCTGGCCGGACGGCACCCTGCGTTGCTACGAGCTGGTGGGGCAGACGTACCGGGAGAATGGCCGGCCCACGCGGATGCTGGGCGTGGTGATGGACTGCACCGAGCGTGAGTACTCGCAGGCCGCGTTGCGCGAGGCGGAGGAGCGCTACCGGCTGGTCTCCTGGGCCACCCATGACGTGCTCTGGGATTGGAACCCCTCCGTCGAGCACGTCCACTGGGGCGAGGCCTGCCGCACGGTGTTCGGCTACGCGCCCGAGGAGATGGGGGGCATCTCCTGGTGGGAGCAGCAGTTGCACCCCGATGACCGGGAGCTGGTGATGCGCAGCCTCGAGCACGTGCTGGGCTCGGGCGGGGAGTCGTGGCTGGCCGAGTACCGCTTCCGGCGCAAGGACGGCACGTACGTGCACGTGCTGGACCGGGGGCTGGTGGCCCGCGATGCCCAGGGGCGTACGGCGCGGATGATCGGCTCGATGATGGACATCACCGAGCGCAAGCGCGCGGTGGAGCGGATGCAGGAGGAGGCGCAGTTCCGCGAGCGCTTCATCGGGATTCTCGGGCACGACCTGCGCAACCCGCTCAACGCCATCATGCTGTCGGTGCGGCAGTTGCGGCGGCGCGGGGAGTTCTCCCAGGCCCTGCAGCAGCTGGCCCATCGGATTGAAACGAGCGCGGCGCGCATGGGGAACATGATCTCCGACATCCTCGATCTGACGCGGGCGCGGCTGTCCGGGGGCATTCCCCTGCACCTGGCGCCCACGAGCCTGCCGGCGGTGTGCCGGCAGGTGGTGGAGGAGCTGACGGTGGCGCACCCGGGGCGAGACATCCGAGTGGAGGCCGAGGGCGGGGGAGAGGGAATCTGGGACCCGGAGCGGCTGGCCCAGGTGGTGAGCAACCTGGTGGGCAACGCGCTGGAGCACGGCGCGCGCGAGGGGCGCGTCTTCGTGCGCTGCCGGGACGAGGCCGGGCAACAGGTGCTGGAGATCTCCAACCCGGGCAAGCCCATTCCAGGGCACCTGCTGGCCACGCTCTTCGACCCGTTCCGCCAGGTGGGAGCGGCCCGGAGCGGGCGGAGCAGCGGGCTGGGGCTGGGGCTCTTCATCGTCCGCGAGCTCGTCGAGGCCCACGGCGGCCAGGTGACGGTGCGCTCCACGGAGGCAGAGGGAACGACCTTCACGGTGATGCTGCCCCGGGACGCGCGAGCGTTGGCCGGGGGCGACGGCGGCGCCCTCCCGGAGGAGGCGCACACCGGTTGAGGCTTCGGGCCGCGGCTCAGGCCTGGGCGCTGCTCGTCTCGACGTGGCGCAGGGTGAAGAAGGCCACCTCGGGGTAGGTGCCCCGGCGCAGGTAGGGCCCGCCGAAGCCGAAGCCCAGCCCCATGTTCACGTACAGCTGGTTGCCGCGCACGTGGTAGTGGCCCTGGATGTAGGGCTGGCCGGCGCGGCGGAAGAGGGCCTCGGTGAGGCCGCGCACCACGAACTGGCCGCCGTGCGTGTGCCCGGAGAACTGCACCAGGTTGCCGTTGGGCGGCAGCTTGTCGACGGTGGGCGGCGCGTGCGTGAGCACCAGGCGCGTGCCCGACTCGGGCGCGCCCCGGAACGTCGTCTCCACGTCGTCGCGGTGCGTGCGCCCATCGTCGATGCCCAGCACCGTCAACGGCGCCCCGCGCATGGGCACCACCCGGTGCTCGTTCTGCAACACCGTGTAGCCCAGGCGCTCGAAGCCCGTGCGCAGGTAGTGCGCGTCCACCCAGTGGTCATGGTTGCCCAGCACCACGAACACCGGGCTGGAGAAGCCGGCCAGCAGCTCGATGACGCGCGGCAGCGGCTTGGGGCTGTGCGTGACGTAGTCGCCCGTGAGGAACACCAGGTCCGGCGTGCGCGCGTTCACCTCGGCCACCGCCCGGCGGATGCGCACCGCCGACGTCGCCTGGCCCACGTGGATGTCCGACAGGTGCGCGATGCGCAGCCCATCGTGCTCCCGGTGCATCCCCGGCACGTGCAGCACGTTCTCCGACAGCGTGAAGTGGTCGCGCCACCGCAGCCGCGCGTCCGGCCGCAGGGGATCCGGTCCGATGGCCCTCAACTCGTTCCGCTTCATGTGGTTCCGGTGCGGCCCGGGCTCGTGGGCGGAGACCGCCTTGGCGGTCTGGGTGGCGGAACGGCGGCGGGCGAGTCTCAAGGCCATGAATTTCCTTCCGTCGGCGGGAACGGCTCGGATTGTAGAGGACACCGGCCACGGACGACGAGGCCGGGCCCCGAGTCCGCTTGTCCGGTCTCCAGCCGATGTCAGCGGGCGGAAGGTAAAGGCCGGGAGCTCTTCGAATATTCCGGGCCGCCGGCATCCCGCCCGGCGGCCCGGTGATGGAGCGGGCCTCAGTGGCCCCGGATGACCGTGAGCCCCTTGTTGGTGAGCACGTAGAGCATCGCCGGCTTCACGGTGGGGTCGTACATCAACTGCCTCACCACCGTTCCGTCCACGCCCTCGACGTGCGACAGGCCCTTCTGCCCGTCCATCCGCCACAGCCCGAAGCCCTCGGTGCCGATGAAGAGCGAGCCATCATCCGTGGCCGCCAGCGAGGTGAGCCGATCGGTGGGCAGCCCCGGGAGTTTGGTGCCATGGGCCTCGGAGCGGCGCGCGATGGTCATCTTCCACAGTCCGTAGTCCTTGCTCGCCACGTAGTAGAGCCCGTCCGTCGTCTGCTGGATGCCGCGCCAGAGGTCCATCTCCGGCTCGCTGTTGAGCCCCTGGAGGTAGGAGTTGAGCTTCTCCGGGTTGAGCGTCTGGCTGGTCTTGTCCCAGTCGGCCAGGAGCTCCGAGGGCGTCACCACGCCGAGGCTCCACTCATTGCCGATGAGCACGTCACCGTTCTGCGCGATGCCCAGCGCGTACGTGTAGCCGGCCATCTGCGACAGGCTGCCGTCCGGCTTGGGCTTGAACCACACCGGGTGCCGGTGGCTGTTGTAGACGGTGCCCTGGATGCGCGTCACGCCGTGGTTGGTGCCGATGTAGACCTGCCCGCGGTGCTTGCCGCGCATCACCTTGGTGCAGCTGAGCACCGAGCGGTCCTCGTCGAAGTGGTGGTCGTTCGTGTTGCGGATGCCGACGTCCTGCGGCCCGTTGCTGCGCGCCGAGCGGCTCAGATGCGTCTCCAGCGCCACGCTGCCATCCGGCTGTAGCTTCACCACGTCCAGGTCACCCTTCTGGTACTCCTGGTAGCGCACCGGATCGAAGCGCGTCGGGTCCGGATCGTCATAGGCGGGGAAGTTGCTGCCATCCGGGCTGTAGATGAAGGCGCTGTCCAGCTCGTACGTGTGGTAGCCCACGTACGCGCGGCCCGCGCTGCCACCGCAGATGACGGTGGAGCCGAGGGCCAGCTTGTCCGTCCCGAAGCCCGGCGCCGCCTGGCCCACGCCGCTCGTCCACCGCGGCGAGGTGTCCCCGGGCCGCAGCACGCCGATGCGGTCTCCGTCCAGCAGCCAGATGTTGTACGCGTCATCCACCGCCACCGCTCGCACGGTGCCGAGCCCGTAGCGGCTCGAGTAGTTCACCACCGGCTCGTCCGGCCAGGGCCCCGCCGTCACCACCGGATCCGTGGGACCGGGGTCCACGGGGTCCGGATCCGTGGGAACGGGCTCGACGGGGTCCGGGTCCGTGGGGACCGGCTGCTCGGAGACCGGAGGTTCCGTGTCCGGAGGCCGCGGGCCGACCTGCGGAGGCGGCTCCTCGTTCTGCGCCGGGTTCTCGTCCACTCCGGGGTTGCGCGGCTCCTCCGTCGTGTTGCCGCAACCCCACGCCACCATCGCTCCCACCGCCCACGCCCCCAACAGTCTGCGCATGACCTCTCCCGCCTCCTCGGGCCTCGTCTCCAGACGAGTCTCGAAACACTCCGGGTAGAGCAAGCGCCGTACCCGCGAGGGTGAGGCGCCGGGTGGGAACGCGCGTGCCTCGCGCGGTGCCACGGAGGGAAGCGGATTCCCCCTCGCGTTCCCCGCCATGCCAGGGATGGGGCGGAAAACGACCGGGCCCGCTCCCCGGCGAGGGAAACGGGCCCGGCGCGTGTCCTGGGTTGTTCCCTGGGGAGTGTCCCAGGCGTTGCCCTACTTGTTGCTCTTCTTGGCACCCTTGGGGCTCGTGGCCTTGAGCTCCACCGCGACGGGCTCCTCGCCCTCGAGCTGGAACTTCGCGCGCACCTGGGCGCCCTCGGGAATGTCCTTCACCGCGACCTTCTTGCCGTCCAGCATCACCTTCGTCTGGTCACGCACGTCCAGGTCCGCGTCGGGCAGGCCCTGGCGAGCGAGGGTGATCTCCTCCCCCGCCTCGCCCTTGAGGGTGCCCGTGACGGAGAAGGCCTTGTCCGTCTTGAAGGTGCCGTCCTCGTTCGTGTCGAGCCCCACCGCGGCGGCCGCTTCCTTCGCCTTGTCCTCGATGGCAGGACCGACCTCGGTGGCGTCCAGGCCCGTCTTGACGCGGGTGGTGTCGTTCTTCTGGTGCTGCTCCTGGGCCTGGGTGGTGTCCGTCTGCGCCAGGGCGGCCGTGCTCAGCGTGAGAACCAGTGCGGTCAGAAGCTTCTTCATGATGACCCCTCCATGTGTGTGGGATACCTGCCGCCAAACGGTGGTATCCCGAGGGGTGCGCGCCAACCCGGCGCTATTCCGGCCCGCGCAATGCCGTCCGGAGGGCAGGCAGGCGGGAAGGCGGAAGCTGTCACGGCGGGACGGGGGTGCCTAGCCGCACCGGTCACACAGGCCGCGCAGCTGGATGTCCACCGAGCGGGCGGCCACGGATTTGGGCGCTCCCTTGGTGGAGGTGAGGCGGACGGACTCGGAGGGCAGGCAGGCCACGGTGCCGCAGTCGGTGCACGTGAAGTGCGGGTGCGTGCCCTGGTGGGACTTCTCCTCGCGCTTGAGCTCGAAGCGCCAGACGTGGTCTCCCAGGTCCGCCCGCACCACCAGTCCGGCCTCGGTGAGGTCGGTGAGGTTGCGGTAGATGGTGACGCGGTCGTAGCCCTCTTCTCCCAGTGCATCCACCAGGTCGGCGTGGCTCAGCGGGGAGGTGGCGGACTCCAACTCGCGCAGCACGGCCACTCGCGGTGAAGTGCTGCGCAGTCCCGCGGAGCGCAAGCGGTCCTGGTAGTCGGTCAGCTTCGGCTGGGTTGCGTTCTTCCTGGCAGCCATCTTCCTCCGCATAACTCAACTTCTCGAAAGTTGCATCCCACTTGCTACGCATGCGGTGGCGACTCGTGCATTTTCAACGCAGCGGCGGCCGTTCCGGCCCGTGGGAGGACATCCGGGCGGTTGTGGCACACCGCGGCGAACCACCCGTCCCCAGGACGTACGGGAGAATCCATAGCGACCAGGAGTGATGGTGCAATGGAATTGTAGGTGAAAAACGGTTGCGCTGGACGCCCGGGATGAGGATGGCGGCCAGGCTGAGCACCGGAGTCCCGCCAGGCGCGGGGGCGGGGCGAGGAGCCCGTGCGTCAGGAGCCGTGGGAGCAGGCCTTCCCGTCCTCACACGCGGGCCCGTGGACATGGGCCCGGGGAAGCACGAGGAGGGGGACGGGCGCGTGCCCGTGCGTGCAGCCAGGACCGTGGACGTGGGCCCGGGGCGTCAGTACGAGGGATGGGCGGGCCCCGGGAGCGGGAGGCGCGTGCCCGGAGTTATGGCCGCACGCGGGCCCGTGCACGTGCAGCCCCGAGAGCTTGTCCCCGGTGGGCACGGCGCCCTCGCCGTGGTCCGCGCCGGGCAGCAACTGCGTGAGGAAGCCGCGCGGGCCCTGCCGCAGCAGCGAGGCGAGGAAGAGCGCTCCCAGCAGCACCAGGCTCGCCCACTCCAGCGGCCCCTCGTGCTCCGCGTGCCGCGGGAGGTGGGCGAGGCCCGTCCGCGCCGGGACGAGCGCGTTGAGGGCCAGGCCCAGGACGATGGAGGTGCCGGCCACCACCGCGCCGAAGGCGAGGGTCACCTTGCGCCCATGCAACCGGGACATCACCGCGAAGGTGGTGACGTTGGTGGCCGGGCCGGTGAGGAGGAAGGCGAGCGCGGCGCCCGGAGACAAGCCCTTGTGCAGCAGCACCGCCACCAGCGGCGTGGCCCCCGAGGCGCACACGAAGCTGGGCACGCCCAGCAGCGCGAAGAGGGGCACGTCCAGGCCCGGCGGCAGGCGCGAGAGCCACTCGGCCGCCAGCAGCGGCTCCACCAGGGCCGCCATGCCCACGCCCACGAGAATCCAGGGCGCCGTGTGGTCCACCGACTCGACGAGCCCCTCGCGCAGCCCGTGGGCCAGCCGCTCGCGCAAGGGCGGGGTGGGGCCCGGCGCCGGAGCGGCCATGGCGGTGGACTGGGAGGCCGGAATCAGCCGGCTCACGAGGAGGCCGGAGAGCACGGCCACGACGAAGGCCCCTCCCAGGCGGGCCAGGGTGAGGGGCCAGCCAATGAGTGGCATCGAGACGAGGAAGGCGCCCACGCCGATTTCCGGCGCGGCCACCAGGAAGGACAGCGCGGCGGCGATGGGGACGCCCTTGCGGATGAGGCCGCGGTACACGGGCAACACCCCGCAGGAGCACAGCGCCAGGGGCAGGCCCACCACGGTGCCGCGCAGGGACTGTGACAGCGAGGAGCCGCGCTTGAGCCAGGCCAGCGAGGCCTCGCCGAGGAAGGCCTGGAGGACACCGGTGAGGACATAGGCGGCCAGCAGCGCGGGCGCCGTCTCCAGGGACAGGTGGAGGAAGGTGGTGCCCGCGCCGAGCTCCCCGGGCTGCGCGCCCAGCACCGGGTGCGCATGTGAGACGAGCACCAGCAGCGCCACGGCCGTGACGGCCCCCAGCCCCGCGGCGAGCCGCTGCCCGGGCCCCTCGGCGCCGCCCACGCGTCCCCGGAAGAGGGCCGGGAGGAAGGCGCCCGCGGTGAAGGCCTGGACGAGGGCGGCCACCTGGAGCGGGCCCGGTTCCAGCACCCACCCACCCCAGCCCAGGCCCGCGCCTCCGACGAGCGCCACGGCCACCAGCAACGCGCTGGCCCCCAGCGAGCCCACCACCGGACGGACGAGCCACCACAGGCCCAGTCCCAGCGGCAACCGGTGCAGCACCACCGCGAGCATGGCGAGCGCTCCACTCCCGCTGCCGTGCAGGGACAGGGCTCGTCCCTCCAGCGCCGCGTGCGCCGCCAGCCCCACCACCGCCAGCACCGGCCCGCCCGTCGCGGGCAGCCGCCGCCCCAGCGTCAGCGCCAGGCCCAGTCCCACCCCCGCCGCCCCCAGCGCTCCCATCCCCGCCAGCGCCAGCCCGTGCGGGAGGATGTGCACCAGCACCATGCCGCCCAGCGCCACGAAGACGAGCCCCTCCAGCGCCGCGCTGGCCGTTCTCCTTCCCCTCACACACCACTCCACCAGCGGAGCCAGCACCCACGCCGCCAGACTCAGGGGAAGCGTCATCGGGGATTCCTCGTGATCCGGGACAGAGCCGGGAGATTATCCGTGTTTCGTTGTATCTGCAACACGGTGGCAATGGGCGTCCCCCTGAAGCCGCGGCCCCCAGGGCGGGCACTGGGCAGGCCGCCAGGGCCGGGGACGGGCTCAGTGGCTCCGGGCGAGCGGCACCGGGCAGCAGTCCCGACAGCGGCGGCGGTTGAGCCCGTGCGCCACCACCAGGACGGTGCCTCCCACCAGCGTCATCACCGTCTCGGCCACGCCCTCGGGGAGCACCGTCTGGGCGAGCCCCAGCAGCACCAGTCCCGCGGCGCCCAGGGCGAGCACGCGCCAGTCCCGGTGTTGGCGGAAGCCCGGCACGAAGCTGGCCACGCCGATGACGGCCGCCAGCGCCAGCACGCCGAGGTGGATGGGGGCTTCCTCCAGCGACTGGCTCAGCACCGCGGGCAGCGCGCCCAGCGCCAGCGGCAGCAGCACGCAGTGGGCCATGCACAGCACCGACAGCGCCTGGCCCCACGCATCCCAGCGTCCGGCCCGGAAGGCTCCCTCATCCACTCGTGCCAGCGTCTCGCGCGTCATGGGGCCGGTTCTTAGATGAGAGCTCGTGAGCCCGGCAACCAGGCATCTGAAGCATCCCAGGTGGATGTGTATCCGGGTTACAAAAGCAAAACAGGAAATCTTCTCCCGGGATTCGTGGGGAGGTCCGCATTCCCGAGCGGAAAAGCGCACGCCGCGCTGCGTGGAAGATGTTCGTCCCGTGAGGGTGTGGGTAGCTTCACTCCTGGTCCGGCCCGCTTGGGGGGGACCAGGAACGTCACATCACCTGAAGGGAAGAACGACCATGAGCCACGGTACCCACCACCACGCCTCGCACGAGCACCAGCACTCCAGCGGCTGCGGCCACAAGGCCGTGCAGCACGGTGACCACGTGGACTACCTGCACGAGGGCCACCTGCACCGCGAGGACGGCCAGCAGTACAACGAGTGCCGCATCGAGGCGACCGCGGCGAACCCCGCGCAGTGCACGCCGAAGCACGCCTGCGCCGACCACGCGAAGGACCACCAGCACGGAGCCCAGTGCGGCCACGAGGCGGTGCCGCACGGCGACCACGTGGACTACCTGGTGGGCGGCCACCTGCACCACCCGCACGGCACCCACTGCGACGACCACGGCCCCCTGCGCGTGGTGGCCTGAGCCGTCCCTTCCCGGGGGGCGGCCCCATCGCCGCCCCGGGGCCCGCCTGGGGAGGCCCTGGGGCCTGTCCTAAAAGCGCCGCATGTCCTAGCGTCCGGCTCGAGAGGAGGGCCCGGGGCGTCGCACGCTCCTGGCCCCAGCCAGCGGGAAGGGTGGGACGTGTTACGGGTGCTCGTACTCGAGGACGATGCGGACTTGCGGACCATCCTCTGCGAGCTGCTTTCGCTGTCCGGGGCCGAGGAGTGTGTACGCGCCGGCTCGCTGGAGGAGGTCAAGCACAAGCGTGTCGAGGCGCTCGGGTGCGGGCTGGCCCTGCTGGACATCAACCTCGGGGCCGGGGTGCCCAGCGGGCTGGATGCGTACCGCTGGTTGAAGGAGAATGGCTTCACCGGACGGACCGTCTTCCTCACCGGCCACGCCCGCTCCCATCCGCTGGTGCGCGAGGCCCTGGAGCTGACGAACGTCCAGGTGGTCCCCAAGCCCATCGAGTCGAAGGTCCTCCTGGCGCTGGTGAGGGGCGGTTCCCATGGGTCCGGAACGGCCTAGGCCGGGCGCGCTGGGCGTGGTGGAGGAGGAAATGCTGCGCCGGGGCTGGCGCGGCGTCTTCTTCGGCAACCTCCTGGTCGCCCTGACGGAGCTGGCCTACATCTTCATCGACTACCGGGTGTTCCTCGGCGCCCTCCTGCTGCCGGTCCTGCGCCTGCTGCATGTGCTCTGGGTGCTGGGGGTGCTGGGCGTCCTGTTCGCGCGCCGGAGCCGCCTCACCCCGCGGTTGATTCACGGTGGTTTCGCGGCGGCGACGGTGCCCTTCCTGCCCATCTTCGCCCTGGCCGAGTATTTCATGGCCGGCTCGGGGCTCATCTGGGTGCCCATGACGGGCCATCGGCTGGTGATGCTGGCCATGGGCGTGCTCGCTCCCACGGGCCTGTGGCTGGGAGGGGGGTTGATCGCCTCCTTCGCCCTGGAGGCGGCGGTGCTCTGGTTCGCGCTGGGGCTCGGCGGCCACCCGGGGGTGCGCTCTCCGTGGGAGCCCTGGGTCACCCTCGTCTACGGCGGCGTGGCGCTGGCCATCCTGGCCTACCGGGTGCGCAGCCAGAACATCGAGCTGAAGCTGCGGGAGGTGCGCGCGGAGGCCGAGGCCCTGGAGCGGCTGGCCCGGCTCTTCATCGCGGTGCGCGACGCCACCAACACCCCGTTGCAGACGCTGGAGCTGAGCATCGCCCTGCTGCGCCAGCGCAGCCCCGGGAGCGAGCCCACCATCGCCGCCATGGAGCGGGCGGTGCACCGCATCCGCTCCCTCACCCAGCGCCTGGGCAGCATGGATCCGCTGCTGGTGTGGCGCGAGGGCGACGAGTCCTTCGACGCCGATGCGATGTTGCGGCACCTGGAGGAGGATCTCGCGCGGGAGCTCGAGCGGCGGCGTCATTGAGCCGCCACTTGTCAACCCCGCCTGTCATCCCCACTTTCCTGCTCGGGGCCTACACGAAAGGACATCCGATGCCGGAGAAACAGACGCTCCAGCGCGCGCGTCAGGCGAAGCGCACGGGCAAGAAGCCCACCACGCAGGCCAGTGAGTTCGTCCGCGAGGAGATGCACCACATGAAGGAGGGCCGGCACGGGTCCGAGTCCCGCGAGCAGGCCATCGCCATCGGCCTCTCCAAGGCACGCCGGGCCGGAGTGGACCTGAAGCCTCCGGCTCCCGGCCAGGCCTCGCGCAAGACACGGCGGAGCGCCCGGAGCGCGCACCGTCTCGGCCAGGAGGAGGGCGAGCTGAGCGACAAGAAGAGCACCCGCCGCTCCACCACCGGGCGCAAGCGCACCACCGCCCGCGAGAGCACCCCGGCGCGCAAGCGCACCACCACCCGGGGAGCCAAGAAGACGGGGGGCCGCGCCGCCGCGGGCCGCACTGGCCGTGCGAAGACGGCCTCGGGCCGTGGCACCGCCCGCCGGGGCGCTTCCACGTCCCGGCGCCGCACCTCCTCTCGCACGAAGAAGTAGTCGCGTGCGCCTCGGCGGGTGAGCCCACGGGCCGGCCCTCCTTTTCCCGGAGCGCTGGTTCTGCTTTCGTGGCGCTCGCCCCCCCCCATCGGCCCGCTCTCCGCGACGCACGACGCCTCCCGCACCACCCGAGTCTCCCGTTCCGGGCGCACGCCTGGAGGCGCCGAGGGCCCCGGTGCCGGCCTGGGCGCTCGTCCTCGCCGTGGCGCTCGGGGTGCGTCTGGCGTACCTGCTCACCGCGCACGGCCCCGCCTTCGACGCGCCGTTGATCGACGCGGACTACTACGACTACCTGGGCATGCGGCTGGCGCGGGGCGAGGGTTTCGACCCGGGGCCCTTCTGGCAGCCGCCGCTCTACCCGCTGGTGTTGGGTGGCCTCTACGGGTTGGGGGGACACAGCCTGTGGTGGCCGCGTCTCTTCCAGGCCCTGCTCGGCGCCTTCACCGCCGCGCTCGCCTGTGGCGTGGCCCGGCGGCTCTCCGGCCGCGACGTGGTGGGGTGGAGCGCGGGCCTGCTCGTGGCGCTGCACGGGCCACTCGTCTTCTATGACGGGGAATTGCTGGCCACTTCCCTGGGCACCTTCCTGGGCACCGCGGCGCTGTGGCTGGCCGTGCGCGACTCTCCCCGCCCGGGCACCGCGCTGCTGTGCGGGGCGTGCATCGGCCTGGGGGCGCTCGCGGTGGCGCCACTGTTGCCGCTGGTGTTGCCGTTGGCCTGGGCGCTCTCTCGGGGACGTCCGCTGCGCGCCGTGCTGTGCGGGGTGGCCTGTGCCGCCGTGGTGTCGTGCGCCACGGCCGCCAACCGCGTGCGCTCGGGCGAGTGGGTGCTCATCTCCGCCAATGGCGGCATCAACCTGTGGCTGGGCAACAACGCGGACGTGGACGGGGCCATGGCCATCCGCCCCGGTGCCGCCTGGGAGACGCTCGTCAACGAGCCCTCGCGCTACGGCTTCCACTCGCCGGCCGCGCAGGACGCGTGGTTCCGCCGGAAGGCGCTGGACTGGTGCCGCTCGCACCCGCGCGAGTGCGTGGGCAACCTGCTGTGGAAGACGCGGTTGCTGCTGGTGGGGCGCGAGCTGCCTCGCAACGAGGACCTCTACGTCGTCCGCGCGCAGTCGCCCGTGCTGTGGGCGCTCACCGCGCGGCCCGGGGGCGTCGCGTTGCCCTACGCGCTGCTGTGGCCGCTCGCGGCGGCGGGGGCCGTGGCGCTCTGGCGCCAGTGGCGGGCGAAGGAGGACATGCGCGCGGCGCTCACCGTGGTGGGGGCCGCGTTGATGCTCGCCGCTCCGTCCGTGCTCTTCTTCGTCTCCGGCCGCTACCGCGCACCCCTCGCCCCGGCGCTGTGCGTGCTCGCGGCGCTGGGGCTGCATGCGCTGGTGTCGCGAGCCTCCGCGCGAGGGGTGCCTGGAGGGGTGGCCCTGGCCGTGCTGCTGGTGTCCGTGTGGCCGGTGCGGCTGGCGGTGGACGCCGTCGACTTCGAGGCCGAGCTGCACTACGCGGTGGGCGGCCGTCACGCCCGGTTGGGAAATGACGCGGCCGCGGTGGAGGCATGGCGGCACGCGGTGGAGCTCGAGCCGGACTACCTCGAGGCGGGGTACAACCTGGGCCTCGCCCTGGAGCGGCTGGGCCGGACGGGTGAGGCCGCGCGGGCGTATGAGTCATTGTTGCGCTGGTACCCGCGCGAGGCCCTGTTGCGAGAGCGGCTGGGCCTCTTGCGAGGCACCGCACGGGACGGCGGGCCCTGAGCGCCTGGCGGGGCGTTTCTCGGGGTGGACCCGCCGTCCCCCCTCACCAGCTTCATTCGTGAAGGCAGGGCATGCATCGCCCCCGGGGGCGTGAACGAGCGGGGAGGGGCTCGTCCGCCTGCCCCCCCATGTTCCGCTGAACGATGGGTTCTCCCCGGCCGCGTCCCTAGCTTGCCTGGAAGACGCACGCAGGAGGCGGATGATGCTGTGTGAGAACTGCCGGGCGAGACCCGCGGTGGTGTTCTTCAAGCAGCAGTCGGACGAGGGCCGGGAGGGTTCCCTGAGCCTCTGCAACCACTGCGCGAGCGCCATGAACATGGCGCCGGGGTCCATGCCCTTCGGCTCGCTGGAGAGCCTGATGGCGCAGATGATGGGTCCTCGCGCGAGGCGGGAGAACATCCTGTCCCAGCTCTCGGAGCTGGCGCAGCAGGTGTTGGAGCACGCGGCGCGGCTGACGCTGGAGTGGGGCAACGAGCGCATCCGCATCGAGCACTTGTTGCTGGCGCTCATCCATAAGGTGCCGGACATCCGCGTGGCGTTGGAGATGGAGGGGACGGACGTGGCCGAGTACGAGGCCCGGCTGGAGCATGTGATGGAGCGGCGGCCACCCCGCCGGGCCGAGGGGGTGGGGCTGTCCTCGGGGATGAAGCGCGTGCTGCAGCTCGCCCGGCTCCAGGCGGCGCAGATGGGGCATACCTTCATCGGTCCCGAGCACCTGCTGCTGGCCATCATGGCCGAGGGGGAGAGCTTCGCCGCCCAGTTCCTCTCCGACATCGACGCGGACGAGCTGCGGCAGTTGCTGAAGGCGCCCGCGGTGCCGGCCACCTCCGGAAGCGGGCGGGGGACGGAATCGCTTCCACCGAATCTCACCCGCTTCACGCGCGACCTCACCGCGCTGGCGAAGGCGGGCGAGTTGGATCCCATCATCGGCCGTGAGAGGGAAATCGCCCGCTGCATCCGCATCCTCAGCCGCAAGACGAAGAACAACCCGGTGCTCATCGGCGAGCCGGGCGTGGGCAAGACGGCCATCGCCGAGGGCCTGGCCCAGCGGATCATCTCGGGCGACGTGCCCGATGTGCTCAAGGACAAGAAGGTGCTCTCGCTGGACCTGGCGAGCGTCATCGGCGGCTCGAAGTTCCGCGGTGAGTTCGAGGAGCGCTTCAAGGGATTGATGGAGGAGATCCGCGGCCTCAAGGGCAGGGTCATCCTGTTCATCGACGAGGTGCACACCATCGTCGGGGCCGGCGCGGGCGAGGGCTCGATGGACGCGGCCAACATGCTCAAGCCGTCGCTGGCGCGGGGCGAGCTCCAGTGTCTGGGCGCCACCACGCTGGACGAGCACCGCAAGCACATCGAGAAGGACGCCGCCCTGGAGCGCCGCTTCCAGCCGGTGATGGTGGCCGAGCCCACCCCCGAGCAGGCGATGGACATCCTCCGGGGGCTGCGTGACTCGTACGAGGCCCACCACCGGGTGAAGATCACCGACGCCGCGCTCACCGCCGCGGTGGAGCTCTCCGACAAGTACATCAGCGACCGCTTCCTGCCGGACAAGGCGATCGATCTGCTCGACGAGGCGGCGGCGATGGTGCGGCTGGGGGCGCACACGGAGCCAGGCCGGATGAAGGTGCTGGAGGAGCGGTTGGCGCAGAAGGAGAAGGACAAGGAGGCCGCGGTGGCGGGCGAGCGCTACGAGGAGGCCTCGCGGCTGAAGGGGGAGCTCGAGGCGCTGCGCGCGGAGGTGGACGGGCTGCGCACGCAGTGGCAGCAGGCCCGGGGTCTGGCCGAGCCCATCGTCGCGACGGAGGCGATCGCCACGGTGGTGAGTGAGTGGACGGGGATTCCGGCGAAGAAGCTGCAGCAGGAGGAGTCGCAGCGGCTGCTGGAGATGGAGCAGTCGTTGCGCCAGCGGGTGGTGGGCCAGGAGGAGGCGTTGCGCGCCATCTCCGAGGCGGTGCGCCGGGCGCGGGCGGGGCTGAAGGATCCAGGGCGGCCCATCGGCTCGTTCATCTTCCTGGGGCCCACGGGGGTGGGGAAGACGGAGACGGCGCGCGCGCTCGCCGACTACCTCTTCAACGACGAGAGCGCGATGCTGCGCTTCGACATGTCCGAGTACATGGAGCGGCACACGGTGAGCCGGCTCGTCGGTGCGCCTCCGGGCTACGTGGGCTACGAGGAGGCCGGCCGCCTCACCGAGTCCGTGCGGCGGCGGCCGTACTCGGT
Organism: Archangium violaceum Cb vi76; assembly: GCF_000733295.1. Taxonomy (GTDB): domain Bacteria; phylum Myxococcota; class Myxococcia; order Myxococcales; family Myxococcaceae; genus Archangium; species Archangium violaceum. Next base: position 39,317 of record NZ_JPMI01000323.1, read on the forward strand.
GCTCCTCTTCGATGAAATCGAGAAGGCCCACCCGGATGTGTTCAACTTGCTGTTGCAGATATTGGACGACGGGCGGCTCACGGACTCGAAGGGGCGCACGGTGGACTTCAAGAACACCGTCATCATCATGACGTCCAACCTCGGGGCCGAGCAGTTGGGGTTGCGCAAGGGAGCGCTGGGATTCCAGCGGCCCCTGGAGGGCAGCGTGAACGGAGAGGACGAGCGCGTGGCCTCGGTGGTGATGGACGCGCTGCGCCAGCACTTCCGGCCGGAGTTCCTCAACCGCATCGATGAGATCATCGTCTTCCACGCGCTCGATCGGGAGCAGCTCAACCGCATCGTGGATTCGATGTTGGCGTCCACCCGGCGGAAGTTGCACGGGCAGAACATCCTGTTGGAGGTGCGGGACGCGGCGAAGGACGAGCTGGCACGGCGCGGGTTCGACCCGAAGTTCGGTGCCCGGCCGCTGCGGCGGGTCATCCAGCGCGACTTGGAGACGGAGCTCAGCCGGATGCTGCTGCGAGGGACCGTGCACGAAGGGGACCGGGTGGTCGTGGACTTCGTGGACGGACGGTTCACCTTCGGTGTCGAGGGACGTGGCGCCGGGAAGGAAGCGCCGGTGCATTGAACTGTCTAAAGAGCGCTCACAATCTCCCCTCTCCCCTCGGGAGAGGGACGGGGTGAGGGTATCTCGTGGACCCGGGTTCGCATCCACACGGGTTCAACCCGAGGACCCCGATACCCTCACCCTGACCCTCTCCCGGAGGGCGAGGGGAGGGATGCTCAGGCGTGGACCTCTTCCCGCGGTCCACCGCGAGGCTGCTCATCCCTCGTCAGTACGGCTCTCCGCGTGGCCTCTCGCTTGCGCGCGCGCACGCTCAGCCCCACCGAGATACCAAGACACGTCACGATGATGGCCACCGACACCAGCGGGGCCACATGGACCCACTCGGACAGGATCATCTTCAATCCGGCGAAGGCGAGCACCGCCGCCAGTCCCCAATGCAGGTAGCGCAGCTCGTGCACCGTCTTGGCCAGCGCGATGTACAGCGCGCGCAGTCCGAGAATGGCGAAGACATTGGACGTGTAGACGACGAACAGGTTGTGACTCACGGACAGCGCCGCGGGCACCGAGTCGATGGCGAAGGCCACGTCCGACAGCTCGATGGCGATCAGCGCGATGAGGAGGGGAGTGGCCTGCCACCTGCCGTCCACGTGCTTGAAGAACTGCTTGCCCTCGTACTCCGAGGTCACGGGCATGCGCTTCTCCAGCCAGGACACCACCGTGTTGTTGCCCGTGGACTCCTCGGAGGGATGGCGGCGCGCCACGCGCCAGGCCGCGACGAGCAGGATGGCGCCGAAGATGTAGACCACCCAGTGCCAGCGGGTGATGGCCTCCAGGCCCAGGAAGATGAACAGGCCGCGGAACACCAGGGCGCCGAAGATGCCCCAGAAGAGCACCCGGCGTTGTTTGTTCTCCGGCACGCTCAGGCTGGCGAAGATGACGAGGAAGACGAACAGGTTGTCCAGGCTGAGGCTCTTCTCGATGAGGTAGGCCCCCAGGTACTCCTGGGCGTTGTTGCTTCCGTGCCTCGCCCAGACGAACAGGCCGAAGGCCAGGCCCACGGCGATCCACACGGCACTCCAGAGATAGGCCGCCTTCTTCGTCTCCCCCCGCTTCGACCGGTGGGCCAGCAGGTCGACGAGGATCATCGCCACCACGATGACCCCGAAGACGCCCCACTCCCAGGGGGAGATGCGATCCGGATTCATCGGGAGGCCTCCGATGGATGAGCCATGCACACCTCCCGGCCACCCGCACGGGGCCGTGTGGGGAAGCTGACAATGCAGGGTCCCATCAACAACCAGGGGGGCTGCCGTTTCGTCATCCCGTGTGCGCTTGCGGCGCGTGGAGGCCGCACACCGTGCGACGAGCATGGCGCCTGCCCGTCCGCCCTCTCTACAGTCCCGCCGCCGCTTTCATGCCCACCGCCAGCTTCCGCGCCACGACAATCCTCCCCCCGCACAGGGGCTCGACCCGGAGCACCGCATGGATGGAGTCGCAACGCCGCCGTACCAGTCCTGGTTGGAGTCCTTCGCGGCCGCTCGGGGCGCCATGGCCGGCACCATCCACGTGCGGCGGGGCGAGGTGCTGGAGCTGGTGGCCGCGCTGAACATCCCGCCGCCGGTGGTGGACGCCGTGCGCACGGTGCCTCGTGGCAAGGGGATGGCGGGGCTCGCCCTGTCCACCCGTGAGCCGGTGCAGACCTGCAACCTCCAGACGGACGAGAGTGGCCGCGTCCAGCCCGGGGCCCGCAGGGTGCCCGTGCGCGCCTCGGTGGCCCTGCCGGTGCTCGACGCGGCCGGGGAGGTGCGCGCCGTGGTGGGCATCGCCTTCCTCCACGAGGGAGACCTCCCCGCCGAGATGACGCGCGCCCTGATGGCCGCCGTGGCCGAACTTCCACCCGGCGGCCCGTGACACCCGCTTGTTAGCGGCGTGGAGCCTCGGGCAGCGCCGGCTCGAGCGCCACCGGCTCCAGCGTCTCCGCCAGCTTCAGCCCCATCACCTGCGAGTAGAAGGCCAGCTCGGCCTCCAGCGCCTTCTTCGTGTCGGTGGTGATGCGCGGGCCGTGCGGCTCGCCGTCCACGGGCAGCATCGCCGTCGCCACCCCGTTGGCGCGCAGCTTGCGCATCATCTCCTCCGTCTCCCGCTGCGACGTCTGCCCATCCAGCCTCGCCTGGATGAAGAGCACCGGGCTTCGCTTGATGTTGTCCAGGTGCAGGCTCGGCGAGCGGTCCTGCAAGAGCTGCCTCGACTCCGGCTGCGGCCCCAACACCTGGTCCATGTAGTGCGCCTCGAACTTCTCCGCGTGCTCCACCAGCGACTCCAGGTTGTTCACGGCGCTGACGCTCGTGCCGCAGCGCAGGATGTCCCGGAAGGCCAGCAGCGACAGCGTGGTGTACCCACCCGTGCCGCCGCCTCGCGCCACCAGCCGCCGCGCGTCCACCTTGCCCTCCTGCACCAGCCGCAGCGCGGCGTTGGCGCAGTCATCCACGTCCATCACGCCCCAGTTGCCATACAGCGACAGCCGGTACTCGCGCCCGTAGCCCGTGCTGCCCCGGTAGTTCACGTCCACCACCGCGAAGCCCCGGCTGGTGAAGTACTGGATGGTCCAGTCCAGCGTCGTCGACGCCGAGGCCGTGGGGCCTCCGTGGTTCATGATGAGCAGCGGCGGCTTCTCGCCCGCTGGCGCCGTGTGCTCCGGGTTCGTGGGCGGGTAGTACCAGGCGTGGGCCTCGCCCAGCTCCGTGGTGGGGAAGTGCAGCGGCTCGCAGCGCGACAGGTACGGCACCAGCTCCTCGGGCACCCGCGTGGGCGTCTTGAGCACCTGCGGCTTGCCCGACTCCATGTCCAGCCGCACCACGCTCGCCGGCTGCTCCGGCCCTCCGCCCACGAAGTACGCCGTGGCAAGACCTCCACGCACCTGCGACACGTCCGTGAACGGCGTGGCCATCTCCGCGAACTGGCCCAGCACCACGTCCAGCCGCCCCAGCTTCCACTGGCCCTGCTCGTTGAAGGCACACACCACGTGCCGCGGCGAGATGAAGGCATACGTGGACATGCCCAACTGCCACTGCGCCGTGCCGAACTCCGCCTCGCGCTCCAGCACCGGCACCACGCTGCGCCCCTGCAACCGGTACAGGTTCCACCAGTTGTTCCGGTCGCTCACGAAGTACAGCTCGCCCTGCGGGCTCCACTCGGGCTGGAAGATGGACTCGGTGGTGCCGCCGGCCACCAGCCTCGGGTGGTGCGGCACGCCCAGCTCGTCCATGTCCGCCACCCACAGCTCGCAGCCATCCCACGGCATGCACGGGTAGTCCCACGCCAGCCACGCCATGCGCCGCCCATTGGGGCTCAGCGTGGGCGAGGAGTAGAAGTCCCTCCCCTCCGCCAGCACCGTCTGCCTCTGTCCGTCCAGGTCCACCGCCACCAGCGCGGCCTTCGGGTGCCCGTCCTTCAGGTTGCGCCAGTCCTCGCGCACGCACACCACCCGGTTGCGCGTCCGGTCCATGACCAGGTCCCCGAAGCGGTGCTTGCCGCCCGTGTCCTGCGTCAGCGGCACCGGCGTGCGGCCCGGATTCACCCGGTACAGCCGCTGATCCACGTGCAGCCCGGTGCTCGCGTGGTTGACGAAGATGACCAGCCCCTCGGACACCGCGAACGAGCCGCCGCCATGGCCGTACACCAGGCTGTGCGAGCTGTAGGCCACCCGGCCCTCTCCCGCCGGTGGCAGCACGTCCGTGAGCGTTCCATCCACCGAGCGCCGGACGATGGCGTGCCGTCCCCGCTCGCTGGGGCGCACCTCCAGCCAGTACACGTCATCGCCATCCACGGCCACCTCGCCCAGCGCCAACGTCTGGGTGGCGATCATGTCGGCGGTGATGGGGGACTTCCATGAGCCGTAGGGAGCCTCCCGACTTGCGAGCGTCATGAGCAGGCCTTTCCTTGGGTTTGCGTGAGGAGAGCGGCCCTGTTTCTACCACCCTGGCACGACGTGCCGTGCCGGGGGGGCGGAGCCGTTTTCGTGGGGAAGTGTCGCATTTCGCGCACCCGGCGTCGATCACCCGCCCCTCCCTCGCCTGGCCGCCCGGGTCAGAAAGTTCCGCCCAGACCCACCAGCGTGCCGCGCGAGGAGAACGCCAGCACGGGCTGGAGGCGGGGGCGCGCGGAGGCCACGGCGGGGGAGTGAGGGCCGGGCGCCGGGGAGCGCTGTGAGAGCTCGTAGCCCACGATGGCGCCGAGCACGGCGCCAGGGAGGGTGAAGTAGAGCCCGAGGTCACCCCTCCCGGCCGCCAGCCCCGCGACCAGGCCCAGCACGATGCCCGAGCCCATTCCCGCCAGGGCACCGAGCAGCTTTCCGTCTCCACCGGCCACTTCGCCGCCCCACCAGACTCCCGTGGTGACGCCGAGGCCCGCGCCCAGGATCAGCCCGATGGCGGCCGAATCCAAGCAGCCGAGGAAGCCGCTCCTGTTACCGACGAGCCCCGCCTCGCACAGACCACCACCGGCCAGAAGGCCGAGGAACCCACCTCCGGTGCCCGTCAGCAGGCTGGCTCCCGTCTCCACCAGGATGCGCAGGGCGCGGTGAGGGCGGGGGTCCTCCTTCTCGGCCTGGGCCCAGTCGTCCTCGCGCAGCCGCAGGGGCGCACGCGCGTCCGTGCCGGGCAGGCCGGAGGAGGCCATGCGTGGCTCGGAGAGTGGCTCGGAATGGGCGGAGTGCCGCGCCAGGGGCTCGAGGGCGGACTCCGGGGCGGCGAGGCCCACGCCAGGGGCGAGCAGGAGGAGCAACAGCAGGGGAATCCGGGAGGGTGCGGACAGGACGTCATTCATGTCCGTGGCATCGTGCAACAGCGGGGCCGTCATCCCACCCCGAGCGGGGCGGGGCCCGCGCACCTCGGGGCCTGTGCAACCCGGGATACACGGTGTGCACGGGGTGAGCTTCGTGCCCTCAGGGCGTGGGGCGCACGTTGTCGCGAATCCACTGGAGGTACGGCGCGTGGCCCTCCGGCACGTCCAGCCGCAGCACCTCCGGGCACTGGTAGGGGTGCAGTCGCACCACGCGCTCGCGCAGGGCCTCGAAGTGCGAGGCGCGCGTCTTGAGGATGAGCAGCGCCTCCGGCTCATCGTGCACCTTGCCCTCCCACCGGTAGATGGAGCGCAGGCCGGGCACCACGTTGCCGCAGGCCGCCAGGCCCTCTTCCACCAGGGCGCGGGCGAGCTCCGCCGCCTTGTCGGCCGTGGGCGCGGTCACCATGACGAGGATGGCATCGGTCATGGGTGCACTCATACCTGGAGCTGGCGGGCTCGGGTGGTAGACGTCTACCACCCGGGTGTGTGGGCGTGTTGAAAGGTGCTCCTTCAGTGGTAGACGTCTACCACTGGGGTGGGTGGGAAGCCCGGCCCGTGCCGCCCGGGTATGCTCAGGCGGAGGCCTCCACGGGAAGGAGGGTCATGCTGGAGGCGCGCTCATGACGACGCCGTCGAAGAAGGGCCCGGGCCCGAAGTCCTCGGGGCGGCCCGGCAAGGGTCCGCCCCTGCCCATTTCCGGCGAGTCCTTCCAGCTCGTGCCCCACGGGGCGGCGTTGGCCGTCGTCAAGGTCTCACCCGGCAAGCGCCAGGACTCCTCTGGCGACGTGCTCACCCGGGCCCAGCTCGAGCAGTGGCTGTGGAACGACTCCATCCCCACGGTGCCTGCCTCGGCGCTCTCGGGTTACCTCGCCAGCCTTCATCCGCTGCCCGCCTTCGAGCGGCATGCCCCGGGCCCCTTCTCCTCCAATCCGGGCACCAGCGCGCTCTCGCGCGGCGACTGGCGCGGCGGCCTCGGCGAGCTCTCGGCCCGGCACGCGGGGATGCTTTCCCAGCAGGACCTCAATGCCGTGCGCTACAACCATCCCATCTTCGATCTGCGCGACCCCCGGGGCCGCCTGGGTTCGGTGAAGACGAGCGTGCGCGCGGCGGACACGCGCGCGGACCCGTTCGAGACGTACCTGAGCGGGCTGCGGGACATTGTCGGCCTGCGGCCTGGTACCTGGGAGAGGGCGCGCGCGGCCTTGTACCCGCAACTGCCGGCGGCCGAGGGCCGGGCGCTGATGCTGCGCAATGGCCACCTGCTGGTGAACGAGGACCATGTGGAGCCGTTCCGGGCCGTGCTGCGCGACCCGGCCACCTACCGCAGGCAGGCCTACCGGGAGGTGGCGGACAAGCTGCTGGAGATGGAGCCGGTGCGCATTGGCGGCACGGTGTACCGGGCCTATCAGAACCTGGAGAACACGCGCCTTGGCACGGCGACTCGCCCCGAGGTGCGCCGGCAGGCGGAGGCCGCGCTCTCGGCGGTGAGGGAGAAGCTGGCCAGCCGGGTGCAGGGCAATGGCCTCACCAGTCCCCATCTGGTCCAACTGGAGCGCTTCCGGCGGCAGGTGGCCACCGCCAACCCGCACATGACGCCCGCGCAAATCGAGCGCTGGGTCTTCCCGGAGTTGCTCCTGGTGGCGCGCCATGGGGGCGGGGTGCGCGGGAACGCCGTGGCCGCGGGTATCACGGGCGGGCGTGGCTCGGCGGGGGGGCGCCGTGGTTTCCATGGTGTGTGAAGCCGGTTACCTTTTTTATGAACCCCTGGCGGACCCAGTCCCGCCAGTCTTGAAGGCTGGCGCCGCGGGAGGGGCGTCTGGTCTGGTGGGTGGTGCTACCCAGAATCTCGTCATGGCGAACGCGGGCAGTGCTGTATCGCGCAAACTCGTCGGTCAGGGGGCGGGTGTCCGACTGGCGACAGGGGCGGGCCGTGCAGTCGGTGGCTTCGCGGGAGGCGCACTGGCTGCACCGGTCTTCACGATGACCTCGCTCGCACTCGACGATGAGGAGCACAGTCGCACGGACTACGTCGCGACAGGGACACGCGCCTTCGTCTCTGGCGGCCTCGGTTCCGCTGTCGCCGCGGGGACCGTGGGAGCCATCGGGGGCTCGGAAGTTCCCCTGCTGGGAAATGCCGTGGGGTTCATCATCGGCTTCGGTGGGTACTTTCTCGTGGACGCGTTGACCGGTGAGCAGGTGGAGCGGGGCGTTCGCAATCATCTGGAGGGTCCATCGAGCGGTGGACGTTGAGAGGAGGGTGCGCATGTGAGGAAGACTGCCGTGAAGAAACCCATCCCTCTCTGGTTGATTGGGTTGGGGGTATGGATCGTGACCTTGGGGGTCGTCTCGGCTCGCTGGCTCGACCTGAGCATCCGCCAGGAGCTTTCAGGCCCCATCAACTGGCCCGGTCTGGCGTTGATTGCGATGGGGCCCGCCGGATTGGTCATGATGATCGTCCAGCGCATCCGTGCGGAGCCGACGCCCGAGGAGCGGGCGGCGTTCTGGGCCATCTTCCATGCGGAACCGGGCACCATCGGCGCGGTGGTGGTGACGCGCAAGGGAGTGCCCGAGGTGATTGCCACCGTGCGCAGCACCGAGGAGTACCTGAAGCTGGCGGGCTCGGGCCAACTGCCCGCAGACCACCGCGTCTACCTGCCCGACGACATCCTCTGAGGACCGTGCGCTTGAGTGGGTGCTGAGTTGGGCGCTGGCTACGGGAACGTGATGCCGTCGAAGAACTCCGCCGTGCCGCCGTCCTCGCGCCACAGCTTCAGGGTGAAGGTGCCGCGCGCCGCCTCCTCCGTCATCTCCACCTCCACCATGAGTCTGCCTTCCTTCCCTGGAACAACAGGCTCCAGCGGCCCCCATCCCAGCACCTTCCACTCCTCCCCCTTGGCGCCCACCAGCACCGCTCCGGCGGGCGTCCAGGGAGTGCTCCCGAGGTTGCGCAACCGCTGCTCCACGGCCAGCCGCACCACCTTTTGTCTCCCCTCCATGCGTGGGGTGTCCGCGCGGTAACCGCGCGCCCTCATGGATTCGAGCGTATTGCCCGGACGCGAGATGACATTCTTCGCGATGTCCTTGCTGACGATGCCTCCCTCTCCGAGGAGCCCCTGGGCGTGCAGGCCCAGCAGGCCCCGCTGCCCGCCGCACTCCGCCTCCAGGCGCGCCTTGTCCTCCTCGCACTGCCGCGCTCGTGCCCGCGCCTGCCGCTCGCCTTCCCGGTAGGACGCGAGCGGGCGCGGCTGACGCGTCACCTGCACCAACCGTGCGGCCTCGGAGGGATGCACCACGAGGAGGAAGCGCACGCCCGCCGGGTCCATGCCCTCCTGGAAGGTGACGCGCACCGGCACGTGCTCCCCCTGCGTGAAGACGCCCGTGGGCACCAGGGCGAGCCCCGTCTCGTCCGCCATCACCCGGAAGCGCTCCCGTCCGGGCAACTCCACATGCGCCAGCTTCGCGTCGAAGAAGAAGTGGGTGGGCAGTCCCGGGTGGATGCACACCGAGAGCGCCTCGCCGGGTGTGTCCGTGGTCAACGCCAGGTGATGCGTGCCCGTTTCACAGGCGGGCGGTGCGGAGGGCGCGAAGGCTTTCATGGGAGCGGCAAGCAACACGAGCCGCACCAGGGTGGCGGAGGAGAGCACGGGCATGGGGTGGGCACCTCATGAGGACGAGACCAGAGGAGTGGGGCTCTACCACACCTCCTGCCCGGTCGTGTCCGTCCCACCTTCGGGACGCCCCTACGGGAAGCGGTCCACCACCCGCACCCCTGCGACGGGAGCCACCATCATCTTCCCCGGCCCGCTGCCGGGCTCCAGCTCCATGCCGACGTCGTCACTGCTATCCATCAACTCGAGGCACACCGGGTACACCACACCCAGGGGCGTGCGCGCCTCGGTGATGCGGCCGAACACCCGCCCCTCGTGGACGTAAAGCCTCCCCGAGAGCCGGGTCTGGTCTGGCAATGCCACCTTGTCGCCCCTCAGCGTCCACGCATCCCTGTTCGTTTCCCAATCGCCGCCCACGAACAGCGGCGTGTCTTCGTGTACCTGCACGGGCCTGCCGCGCACCCTGCTCCAGTCCACGCTCTTTATCTCCCCCAGGTGCAGGCCGAGCGTGGCCGTCATGGTCTCCACGGCCCCGGCGGGACACGCCTGGGGCGGCGGCGCCGGGCGCTCGGGTGGCACCTGCTGCGGCGCACCCATGCAGGCCTGGAGGGCCGCGCCCGTGAGGCCCAGGCACGCGGTGCGCACGGCGGCCTTGCGGCGCTTGGGAGCGGTTTCTAGAAGGGAGCCGGGTGTCGTCTGGGGTTGCTGCGTCATGGGGGCACTGTCCTTTCGGGGCGCCTCGGCGGGAGGCGCGGCCACGGCCCGCACAGGTTCCGGCGCATGCCCTCCGGGTGCCACTTCCTGGCGGGAGCCGAGCCACCACGCCCCCAGCGCCACGGCCAACCCCACCCCCACCGCCGCCGCCACCCGGCCCCCGCGCCTCCACGGTTTCCTCCGGGGCCGCGGCCCGGGGCGCGGCACCTGTGTCCAGTCCACGTCCGTCCGGGCCCGCAGCTCCTCCAGTGCCGCGCACAACTCCACGGCGCCCGGGTAGCGCGCTTCCGGTGTCTTGGCCAGCAGCCGCAGGCACACCGCCTCCACCGCCCGCGGCACCCGCGGGTTGACCAGGTGCGGTGGCAGCGGCTCCCGGTGCAGCACCGCCTCCACGTCCTCGCCTCCATGCTCCGCCGGCAGGAAGGGGAAGCGGCCCGTGAGCGAGCGGTAGAGCACCACCCCCAGCGCGTACAGGTCATCTCCCCGCCCGGCCCGGTAGTGGGCGCCCGGCTCGCCCGCGTGCGCGCGGCCATAGGCCCACGCCTCCGGCGCCCGGTAGGGCAGCGTGCCCGGGGGAAACAGGCCCTTCGTCAGCGTGGGGCAGGCCGGGTGCCAGGCCACTCCGAAGTCCACCAGCACCGCTTCACCCGTCTTCTGGCGCACCAGGATGTTCGCCTCCTTCACGTCCCGAC
>NZ_JPMI01000324.1 GCF_000733295.1 Archangium violaceum Cb vi76
CAACAACGCGAATGGCCAGCTCGGACGGACCACGGCCACGCCATTCGACGCCATCCCCGCGCAGGTGCCGGGCCTCACGGGAGTGGAGACCCTCTCGGCCGGCTTCGGGCATTCCCTGGCGCTGCGGGAGGATGGCACTGTCTGGGCCTGGGGCTCCAACAGCTTCCGCCAGCTCGGCTTCCCCGAAACCACCCGCTCCAACCCCACTCCGCGGCAGGTGCCCGCCCTCACGGGCGTGACGGATGTCTCGGCCGGAGTGTACTTCTCCCTGGTGCGGCGCGCGGGCGGCTCCGTCTGGGCCTGGGGCCTCGACCCCTCCGTGCGGTTCCCCAGGGAGGGAGACCACACCCCACGGCGGGTGGACGGGCCAAAGCATGTCATCGCCCTGGCGGCGGGCGCACGGCCCCTGGTGATGGAAAAGAACGGCACCGTCTGGGGTTGGGGTTGGAACTCCACTGGCGTGCTCGGCACCGGCTCGAACATCCGGAGCACGCCGGTGCGGGCACGGGGCCTGTCGGGGCTCGTGAGCATCTCGGCCGGCTACAGGCATGTCCTGGCGCTGCGCGAGGACGGCACCGTCTGGGGTTGGGGTGACAACTTGTTCATGCAGCTCAGCCCGTACCTGCCCGAGCTCCAGACCACGCCGTTCCAGGTGACGGAACTGCCGAAGGTAGTGGCCATCGCGACCAGCGCCAGCCACTCCCTGGCGGTGGCCGAGGACGGCACCGTCTGGGGCTGGGGCGACAACAGTACGGGCCAGCTCGGACCGTTCGTCACCACCATCGATCCGGTACGGG
>NZ_JPMI01000325.1 GCF_000733295.1 Archangium violaceum Cb vi76
GTTTTTCTGCCGCCGAGATGCGCGAAGAGCTGCTCGTCTACCTGGGGACCGTAGAGCCGCCGGTCCTCGCCGAAGAGATCGCGGCAGAGCTGAAGGCCATTTTTGAGGCTGCCGCGAGGGTCAAGCGACTGACGGGAAACCCCATCGAGCGGACGGCGCTAACGCCCGACGAGGACGAGGGTTAGGTCATGAAAGGGAAGCCAGGTAAGAAGGAGGGCGCCACCAGGGGGAGAAACCGAACCGAACTCAGTATTCAAATCGGCACGGCTGCGCGGGCGGCCCGGTTGAAATTGAAACTGACTCAGGAGGACATAGCCGAGCGAGTCGGTTTGACCCCGGAAGTGTATGGGAGGCTTGAGCGAGGCGCCATGCTTCCGAGCACGCCAACGCTAACGAGGATCTGCGTTGCACTTGGGCTCTCTGCTGACTTGCTTGTGGGGCTCGTCGAAAGGGAAGCCACTCAGACCCAACCGGCACCCGACGAAGAACTGACGCCGGAGATCAGGCGGTTGCTGCGGCTGGTGCGAACGATGGATGACGAGCAGCTCGCCATTTTCAAGGGAACGGCGACCGGGTTGGCCAGGCTCAACAAGAGGAGGCAGCAGCAAGGCAAGCGTGATAAGGAACACGGCGCC
>NZ_JPMI01000326.1 GCF_000733295.1 Archangium violaceum Cb vi76
CGCAGGTGCATGTCGGCGGGCACGGGGGCCAGCTCGCGCATGAGCGCGCGCACGGGGGTGCTGGACAGCAGCTCCGCGTCCGTCTGCTGCTTGGGCGCCTTGCGCTCGGAGAGGTAGTGGCAGAGCGCGGAGGAGATGGTGCACGTCACCATGAGGGGCAGGATGATGGCGTGGTTCCCGCTCAGCTCGTAGAGCATCATCATGCCCATGAGGGGCCCGCGGGTGAGCGCGGCCACGGCGCCGCCCATGCCGACAATCGCGTAGGCGCCGCTGGGCCCGGTGCTGGCGGGGAAGAAGTAGTGCACCAGCGTGCCGAA
>NZ_JPMI01000327.1 GCF_000733295.1 Archangium violaceum Cb vi76
TTCGAGGCGAATCGCCTCGTAGAGAGTCTTCCTGTTCACGCGCAGTATTTCGGCGGCTTCCTCCACCGTGAGAAACGCGGGCGCGGCGTCCGCAGCTACGGGGGGCGTGCTCATGGCTGGCGCCCCTCCTGCACTGGCGTTGCTCTCCGGGTTGGAGGAGGGGCCGCATTCCAGAGAATGCCGCGCCGCTGGTGCATGGACGCGCGAGCTTCCCGCCGGTCCCCAGCGTTGCCCCGTAGGCAAGTGCTCACAGGCGCGGCCTGGAGTGACCACAGGCGCGGCC
>NZ_JPMI01000328.1 GCF_000733295.1 Archangium violaceum Cb vi76
GCAGCACCTGCCGCGCCAGCAGGGACAGTCCGTCGAAGGACTTGCGCATGTCCACCGGCTGGCTCGCCAGGTGGATTCTTACCGAGGCAGGCAGCGTCAGCATGCTTCCTCCAACGCCCTCACCAACCGCGCCACCTCGCCTGCGTCGAAACCCGGCTCCACCCGGAGCCTCCGCCCCCTGCTCAGCACCACCTCCATGCTGGCCGCGCCTGCCGCCCGTTGGGCTTCTGGCGACGGCGGCGCCGCGACGTGCACCGGCACGAACGAGAGCGCCGAGCGCGTCTCCCCGGCCCGTCGCTTCTTCCACCACCTCAGCCGCTGTGGACCCAGCCCATGGCGGCGGGCGAACTCCGCCACCGACAACCCGCTCGCCTCACAGGCCTCCAGCACCGCCTGTGCCTCGGCCTCCGTCCAGTAGTTGCTTGCCGCGGCCCTCGCCAGCCTGGCTTCCACTCTTTCCGTGTCGCGTCCCATGTCTACTCCTCCTGGAACGCGACGCTGAACGCCTCCTCCCTCTCGCGGAAGGTGTGGTCCGCCGAGCGCTTA
>NZ_JPMI01000329.1 GCF_000733295.1 Archangium violaceum Cb vi76
TTGCGGCTGCGGGAGATTGCCGTCGGCAGGAAGAACTACCTGTTCGCCGGCAGTGACGCGGGCGCCGAGCGCGCCGCGTGCGTGTACACGCTGGTGGCCACCTGCGTGCTGGCGGGCGTGGACCCGCAGGCGTACCTGACCGACGTGCTGGAGAAGCTCGCTGGGGGCTGGCCGCAGCGTCGGCTCGAGGAACTGCTGCCGCCCATGTGGAAGGCGTCGCGCGACGCCGCCGCGCAGGCTCCCTCTGCCTCGCCCGCGACGACCTGAGCGCCGCTCCTCCCGATCGAATCAAGCGGCGCGCCCCCTACCACATCTCCGTCTCCACGCTGCACCGCTCCGCCGAGCGGATACCTTGGGCCACTCCACCAGCAGCCACTCTTCCTGGCCCGGTGCCACACCATGGACATGCCTGGCCGCTGAGCGCACTCGCACGGCGGCGAAGCGCGAGGCCTGCTGGCCACGACTCCCCTCAGGCCAGTGGACGGAGTGCCAGTCCTCCTCGGGTAGCTCACGCGCCAGACTCTCAATGCTCCAGGGCTCCACGCCCTGCGCCGTGTAACGCGTGCGAGGACGCCCCTTGCGGCCCGCTACCTTCGGCGGTTGTCGAGGCTGAACTCCAGGTGGCCATACTTTGTGAGTGCCCTGCACGCCCATCAGGTAGTGCAGCTCTCTTTCCCGGACGGCCTCTCGAAACTCCCGTGCATCCCCGTACCCCGCGTCCGACAGCACCACGTGCCGGCGCACTCCCCACTCCAATGCCTCGTCCAGCTGCGCCAGCGTAAGCACCCGATCCAGCCCAGGGTGTAGGCCACCGAGGAGCGTGGCAGGGTGGCCGCGTGATGGACGGCGCGTCGACAAGCCTATCGCTGTTGAGTCTGCTGCTGGGCCCACGCCTCGGGGAGGAGCTCGGCGAGACGGGAGGCGGGGAAGCGGGTATCGCCGAGCTTGGGCAGCACGTCGCGGAAGTAGGCCCACGGGTCCATGCCCAAGCGGTAGCAACTGAGCACGAGGGAGTAGACGTTGGCGGCCCGGTGGCCGGCCGCGTCGCTGCCCAGGAAGAGCCAGTTCTTGCGTCCGAGGACAATGAGCTTGATGAGGCGCTCCACCTCCCCGTTGTCCACCGGGAGTCGTCCGTCCTCGAGGAAGCGGCCCAGGGGGACGTAGCGGTTGCGCGCGTAGGCAATGGCCTTGCCCAGCGGCGTCTTGGGAGGCACCTGAGGAGCCCACTGCTCCAGCAGGCCGAAGAGTTCCTCGTAGACGGGGCGGCTGTGCGCCAGGCGCAGGGCAAGGCGCGCCTCGGGGGACAGCCCCTCCTGCTGAGCCTGCCGCTCCACGGCGTACAGCTTCTGCACGAGCGTGAGCACCGTGCCGCCGCGAGCGTCGCCGGCCACATAGGCGCGCTCGAAGCCACGCCGGGCGTGCATCCAACAGCCCACCTCGATGCGAGGAGAGGTGGGGCCGAAGAGGGCCTGGTAGCCCTTGTAGCCGTCCACCACCAGGTAGCCCCGGAAGTCGGCCAGCACCCCTTGGGGGCCCGTGCCACTCCAGTCGGGGGTGTACTCCACGAAGACGTTGCCGCCCTGGCCCACGTACGGCCAGAGGTGTCCGCGCTTGACGCCGCGGGCGTCGTCCCTGTCCAGCACGCGCACCCCGGTGTCATCGGTGTGCAGCAAGGCGTCGGCCAGCGTGCGCTGCTTGAGCAGCGCCACCACGGGCGCCAGCAAGTCGCTGGCCCCCGCCACCCAGTCCCCCAGGGTGGAGGCGGGCAGCCTCACCCCGTGGCGTTTGTCGAAAATGGCCTGCTGGCGGTGCAGGGGCAGCCCGTCGCGGTACTTGCCCACCAAAAGCTGCGCCAGCAGCCCCGGGCCAGGCAGCGCCCCCGGCAGCGGCGTCTCACTGGCGGGCGCGGCGGCCACTCCCTCCTTGCAGCGCTGGCATGCCAGCTTCGGGCGTTTCTCCACCCGTATGTAGAAGCGCGCTGGCTCCAACTCCAACCTCTGGCTCACCTCCTCGCCAATGGACTTCCTCTCCTCGCCGCACTCCGGGCACAGGCACTCCTCGGCCTTGGGTTGCACCAGTACCTCGCGCCTCTCCAGGTGCGCGGGCAGGGCCTGGGCGCCGCGCACGGGCGGACGCTTGGGTGTCTTCCTCAGCGCGTCGGCTGGCGGGGCCGCCGCCGCGGCGGCCTGTGCTCCGTCGGCGGTGGTGGGCTCGGCCGCGGGCTCGACGGACTGCTGCCCGGTGAGAAATGACAGCAGCAGTTGGAGCTGACTGGCGGGAGTCTTCTCATTGCGCCGCCCGTACAACTGCCGCAGCGCCTGCTTGAGTCGCACCAGCGTGGAGCTGTGCTCCTCGCGCAGCTGGCCCAACAGGCCCAACAACATCTCAATGGCCTGCTCGCCTCGGCCCTCCTCCAGCAGTTGCAGCACGTAGGCGCGCACCGCCTCCAAGTCCTCCCCCTCGAAGGCGGGCACCTCGGCTTCTTCCTCCTGGCCCCTGTCTTCTTCAGTGGTGACTGCGGAAGTCATGCGCGCCTTGCCTATGCCCGAAGTCAGGCCGGGCGCGCAAGCACGGACTCAGTGCACCTCTCCTCGCCGTACCGCGTGGCTTGCCTCCACCAGCGACAGCAACTCCAAAAGCTGCCGGACGTCCAGGTGCACCGCGGCCTGTCCCTCCACGGGCGAAGGCACCCGGAAGCGCCCCGCTTCCAGTCTCTTGCTCACGGTGCAGTACCCGTTGGCGTCCCAGAACAGAATGCGCACGAAGTCCCTTCTCCTGGAGAAGAAGACGAACAGGTGGCCCGATTTCGGCTGCTGCCCCAAGTGGCCCTGCACCAGCGCGCTCAGCCCGTCGGCCTGCTTGCGCATGTCGCACGGCGCCGTCGCCACCCAGATTCTCACCCCCTCCGGTAGCTTCAGCACCCCTGCACCTCCTTCACCGCCCGCAGCACCCGCGCCACCAACTCCTGGCTGGCTCCCTCCTCCACGCGCACCCTCACCCCGTCCACCTCTACCTGCACCGCCTCCCCATGTCCCCGCCTCGCCTCGCTCCGCCCGGCCGGCGCCACCTCCACCGGCACGAAGGACATGGCCTTGCGCGCCCCCTCCTTCCCTTCTCGCCTCTTCGTCCAGAAGCGCAGCCTCTCTCTCGGCAACCCGTGCTTGCGCATGAAGGCCGACTGCGTGCCTCCTTCCTCCTCCCACGCTCGCACCACCTGCGCTGCTACCTCCGGGGTCCACCTCGGCCGCCGCGCTGCTTCCAACCACGCCGGCTCCGTCTTCGTCGTCGCTATGCTCGTCGTCATCGCGACGCTCACTCTGCGGCCCCTTGCGCATCTCCACTACCTGGGCTGGATCGGAGGCTTACGCGCCAGCGCTATCTCCCACTTGCGCTCAAACCGCACCTCCCTGGGCACTCACGCCTCTTGGCGTCATGCGCCCAGTCCTCGGGCAGATACAGCCGCATCCCAATGCACCCGCTGCCCTTGTCTCCAGCCAGGTGCAGGCTCACCGCCACCTGGCAGTTGTCCGTGCGGCCCAAGGTGCCGGAGTACTGCCGCGCGACACCCACGGAGTGCTCGCCCTTCTTGGGAAAGCCCGTGTCATCCACCACGAATGCTTCCACTCCATGCAGCTCCGCCTCCAACTTCCTGGCCAGGCGCCGCCGCACCTCGCTGTCGCTCCAATTGGAGGCCGACACGCACTGCTGCAGTCGCTGGCGCATGGCATCCACCTGCGCCTCGTCCTTCACCAGCCGAGCCGCCATCGGCTCAATGCTCTTGCGCTCCCCCTCCAGCAGCAGCCCCGTCAGGTACTGCTCCAGCGCTCGCCGCCTCTCGCTGCGCCCCATCCCCTCCACCATCGACTCCATGTACTCGCTCAGCTCCCGGTTGAGCTGCCTCATTTCTCTCCGTGTCATCTACTTGTGAACACGGGTCCTCCGAGGTTACTTCCTAAGTGACCTCGTAGTACTAATCCCACCATATTCATGACCAGTGGCCCAAGGCATGCATGAGAGCAGTGGCCAGGGGCTCTTGTGAGCGATTTCGGGCATAGAACAGACGTCGGCCCTCCCGGGGCCGCGGGTTAGCAAACAGGAGAGGCTGGGAAGGGTGCGGCGAACGACTCGACGGAGGAGCGGCAATGGCCGTCGAGGTTACGCGAGGTGGGCCGTACTCAGCGAGCCGAGCTGGCTCCACAGCTCGCGCCAGAGAGCGGCCGACTCCTGGCCCAGTACCAGCACCACCCTCCTGGCGTGTACCAGTACCCGCGCCGCCACCTTGAGCACCCGCTCGCGAACACGGCGCAGCCCCCAGCCTTCGCCCGTGGCCTGTGCTCCAGCAGTACGTGCGCGGCGTGCACCAGGTTGTAGGCCAGCGCGTTGAGCAGCAGGCGCACCTCGTTGTTGGCGAAGGCCTCGATTGAAACCGAGCGCCGCACGGGCGGCTGGCCCTGGTAGTTGGACTTGGGCCGTGCAGCCGAGGAGAGCGCTGGCGCCAGCACGTCCATGAGTTCTCCGAAGTGGCCCTCGGCCGTGCCGCGCTGGCGGTAGTGCGTCAGCAACGCCTCGGCGGGCATCTGCTCCTTCGTCCAACTCGTCACCAGCCAGAAGGCGTGGGGGAAGAGTTCGTCCTCTCGCTGCGACACCACCAGCACCACGCGCCGCGCACGGCTCCAGCATTGTGCCTGGTACTCCGACTCGTACAGGAAGGTGCCCGGCTGGCCCTGGGGGACACCCGAGTGGAGGAAGCGCCACAAGGCCGCCTCCTGCTTGAGGGGTGCAGTGTTGCGCACGCGCGCCACGTAGGGGGTGCCTCGCTCCTCCAGCATGCTCAGCAGTTTCTCCTCGGGGAAGCCCGCGTCCATGCGCACCGCCGCCACCTCGCACACTTGCTTCTCCACCCGCTCGAGCAACTGGGAGATGAACTCCAGCGCCCCGCTGGCGCTGTGCACGTTGCCCTCGCGCAGCCTCACATCCAGCAAGTCCCCCGTCTCCGCCATGCTGGCGACAATTGGATGGTACATGCGCACTCCATAGTGCCCGTTGTACGCGCTGCCCTCCTGGTGCCCGTGCACCTCCACCGCCAGCCCATCCACGTCCACCGTCACCTGCTTCAGCCGCTCGCCCCCCAGGCCTCGACGCCCTCAGCCTCCGGCCTGTCAGCCATACCAGTGCATCTCGGAGCACCTCGCGGTTGCCCTCCTGGGCCAGCATGGCCGTCAGCCGCGACAACGTCGGCTGCGAGGCCAGTCCCTCCGGCCTTCCTTCCTCCTGCTTCAGCGGCCCGGTGCTCTTGCTGACCGACACCGCCAGTCTCAGCGCCGCGTCCTTCCTCAGCGCGTCCGCGTCATCGACGTCTCTCCACCTCTGCGCCAGCAGCAACAGGTGCGTGCGCACCAACTCTCGCAACGAGTGGGTGATTCGGCTCTCGTCCCTCGTGTCCGTCAGCGTCTCCCCCAGCCAACGCGTCAGCCCCAGCCGCTCGTCCACCTCCCTGAGCAGCACCGCCCCTGCTTCCCCCGTCAACCGCTCCGCTCTTGCCTCCAGCTTCACCGAACCGTTGAACTTCAGAGAGAAGTCGGTGAGGATTTCACCCATGACGCGCCTCCTGCCGTTTGGTGGTGAATGTCTGAACAACACCCCTCTACCACTCGGAAGGTCAGGCGCGTCACCCTCTTTCCGAGGTCACCCCGCGTGCCCTATCGTGAATAAGGCGGGTTCAATCAAGAAGGCCGCAGCCCTTCGAGATCCCTCACCAGCTCGGAGAAGAGGATGGGGTCGAGCGTCCCGAGCGGGTACCTGCCTTCCTTGCCCCAGGTGTTGGGCTTGCGCACCGTGACGGTGCCCAGCGTCTGCTCGGGGGACTCGGAGAGCATGCCCGTGTAGAGCCCGGGATCGAGCTCCAGCTCGATCATCTGCTCCGGGCCGAGGTGCTTCTCCATCCACCCCACCACGCCCGCGTCCTGGGGAGGACCCCGGCGCCAGCCGCGCGTCTCGAGCCCCAGCACCTTGCCGGTGGGCACCTTCAGCCCCTTCACGCGCGCCAGCTCCGTGCCCGTGCGCTCCTCCGCCATCGGCGCGTACGTGGGGCGGCCCAGCTGCGCGAAGGGCTGCAGCAACTGGTAGTCCGCGAAGATCTGCCCCCACGCCCCCGCCGTCTGCGCATCCAGCTCCAGCGCGTGCGGAATCCCCACGCTCGCGTCATCGGGGAGCGTCCACGTGTCCTCGTTCACGTCCGCGTAGGTCCGGTCCTCGGCGACGCGGAAGGTGGCGGCCAGCTTTCCCTCCGCCGTGTAGCTGCCCCACACCAGGCGGCGCACCACGTGGATGAGCAGCGGGTGCTCGACGAAGAACTGGCGGAATGTCTCCGCGCTCCACCGGCGCCGGGCGCACATGGCCAGCTCCATGCGCAGCACCTGCATGCCCGAGACCGCCTTCGCGTCCTTCTTGAGCGCCTTCCACCGCTCCTCGGCGGCCTGGGACTTCTCCGCATCGTCCTTCTTCGTGGGCTTGGGCAAGTCCTTGAGGCGCGCCCCCGTGGCGTCCTTCACGAAGGGCTTGAGCTGCTCGTCGAAGCCCACCGTGAAGGTGCGCTCGCCGAAGTCCAGCGGCAGCGAGCCGTTGTCGTCCAGCCCCAGGTCCGGCACGAGCCGATCGGCGAGCTCGTCCCGCGTGAGGCCCCGGGCCTCGGCGATCTGCTCGATCTTCTCCCGCGCCTTCTCCTGGAGTCCCTTGAACTTCACCTTCTCGGCGATGCCGTTGAGGTAGATGAGGGTGACGTCCGTGCCAAGGGTGGCCAGCACGTCCAACCCCGTCACGGCGCGCGCGTGGGCCGCCTCCCCGGGCCAGGCGCGGATGAGCGGCGCGAGCTTCCGCGCGCACTCGTCGTCACCCAGATGGCCGAGCGCCTGGAAGGCCCAGGCCTCCTTGCTCGGCGCCCCCGCCACCATCCACGCCTCGAAGAGGCCCCAGGCGAAGCGGGCCAGGCTCGCGGGCTCACACGCGGCCTTCACCTGCGCCAGTCCGGCATAGGGCTCGTCGAGGGAGGAGATGGCCAGGCACATCCCGAGCGCCTCCACGGCCGCGACGGGCAGCTTCGCCGAGCGATCAGCGAGCAGCGGCCGGGGCAGCCCCACCGGGGTGAAGAAGTCGGGCGGCTTCGGCAGCTTCTGGGGGAAGAGCTGGAGTGGATCGAACGCGAGCACCTGCGCGGTCGCCTCGCGCGCCTGGGGCGAGACGCGGCCGGCCACGTCGAGCACGGTGGCTTCGTGTCCGTTGCTGGCCAGCAGACGCAGCGCGGCGCAGGCGGCGTCCTTGGTCTTGCCTTGCTTGCCGAGCGCGACGGGGAGTAGCCCGGTGGTGGCGTGCTCGGGGTGGCGGAGCAGCCAGGCGCGGGCGTGGGGACGGGCCTTCTTCGAGCCCGCGAGGGCCTCGGACACCTGCGGAGCGAGCCCCGAGGCGCCGAAGGGCAACAGCAGGCGGAACGACTCTCCTCCCTTCGCGTTGACGGCCAGGCGCAGGGACGGGAGCGCCGCGAGTCCGAGGTGTGCGGCGATGGCCGGCAGCCAGCCCTCGTCTCCCCATTGGGTGGGCAAGAAGTACACGATGTGCTGGAGGGCGAGCTCCTCGGGGGCGTACGCGAAGAAGCTCGCCCGGGGCTTCGCATTCCCCGGGGGCAGGGTCTTGCCGATCCCCTCCCACTGCGCCGGGGTGTATTTCGAGTACTGCTCACCGTATTCCCAGCTCTTCTCCTGGGACCACGCCTCGCGCTCTCCCTCGCGCCACATCAGGGCATCGGGAATCGCGGGCGGTGTCACATCCGCGAGGACGGGGAGGGTGGCGGGCTTGCCCATCTTCCAGGGAGGACGGGCGAGCACGGGTGGCAGTTGGTCGGGAGTCGCCTCGGGCACATCGGGGCCGGCGGACATCGCCTGGAGGCTGGTGACGAGCTTGCGTGCCTCCTCGGACAGTCCGGGCAGCTCGGTGTTCACGGCCTCGGGGGCGCGGCGCACGAGGGTGGTGAGCACCGTGCGCTGGGCCTCCGCTTCCTTGCCTCGCTGGGCGGCCCGGGGCACCAGCAAGCGCAGGGCGCGGCCGGGCCAACGCAGCGCCGCCTCGAGCGCGAAGGGCGTCACCTCCTTGTCGAGGTGATCGAACAGGAGCGTCATCGCCTCGTCGGTGTCGAGCACGGAGACGAGCTCCGCCCAGGCGCGACGGCTCTCCGCGTTGGAGTACTGCGGGGTGGCCATGTTCCGCAGGAGCACGAGCGTATCCAGGCCCACGCCGTCCATCAGCGAGGGCAGGTAGTCCCGGGTGTAGTAGCCACCGAGCAGGTACAGCCCCTGGATGGAGGGCGCCACGAGCTCGACGGTGGCGCGGTCCGAGATCGAGCAGAGGAAGAGATCACCCTGCTTGTCGGGCTGTTGGTTGTAGGCCTCGGCCTCGGCGCGGACCCAGGCCTTCTCCGTGGGGAAGAGGAAGGCCGCGCCGGCACGTTGCTCGGGGGTGGCGTCGTCCAGGAGGGCCGCGGCGGCGTCGCGAGCGGCCGTGTAGCCCGTGTCATCGGTCTGGGTGGCGAGCAGGGCACGCAGCCGGGGCAGGCCGTACAGCTCCCCTCTGCTCATGGAGTTGTACCACTCCGTGCTCGGGCCCCGGCGCGCCTGGAACGCTGGAGCCGCTCCTTCGAGGTGCATCGCCAGCGACAGGAGCACGGCCCGCGTCGCATGGGCGGGCCCTCCCAGGGAGAACAGCAGATCCACGGCGGGGTCCACGTTGGGCGTCTTGTCGTTGTAGCTCGCCCGGTGCTGCACGAAGGCCAGGAGGACGGCGTCCTCCTCGGGAGTTCCGATGGCCGGCTCGGCGCCCCCCATCCGCTCCGCGACGGCTGTCGTCTGTGCGGGGAAGTCGCCTTCCTGGGGCTTGCCCTGGCCCGCGTGCTTCGCGAAGGCCTCGACGGTCGAGGCCCAGGCCTTCTTCACGGAGCCGAGGGCGCGGACGGGAACCGCGAGTCCCCCACGCCGCGGGTGCACCCGCCGCACGAGCGAGTCGCTCCAGGCGATGGGCTGCTGGGAGTCGGCGGGCGCCGGTGCCACCGGAGCGGGGGCGGGAGCGGGTGCCTCCTCCGAGGCGGGAGCGGGAGCTTGCGCGGAAGCGGTGGCTGTCTTCGCGGCGGCCTTCTTCCGGGCAGGCGCGGGAGTGCTCTGCTGCGCCTCGTCCGGAGCGGCGGCAGGGGAGGCCACCACGGTGTTGGTATCGCCGCCCACCTCCGTGTAGCCCTTCTTCTGCTTCTCGGCGATGAGCTTGTCGTGCTCGGCCTGGGCCTTCGCGGTGTTGGCGAAGGACTTCTGTTGGGTCTGACCGTTGGTGCCGATGCGGCCCCAGCGCACCGTGAACTCCGTGCCCTGGAGCTCGATCTCCCAGAACTTCTGCGAAGAGCCCTCGACGAACTCGAAACGCCGCATGCCTCTCTACCCTCCGGAGGGGAGCGACAGTAGCGTGCTCCCGCTCCGGAAGTGGAGGCCGTTGTAACCGCCGTCAGTTGTTCAGAGCGCCCGCGAGGATCCACGAGCGGATGCGGATGAGCTGGCCGGGGTTGTTGTCGAAGTAGGCCGTGTTGCCCTGCGGCATCCTGCCACCGCAAGCGGTGCCGCTGATCTTCTTCACCAGCATGGAGTTGTCGGGCTCGTTCGGAACCACGCGCGTGGTTCCGCCGCAGCCAGCGGGATAGCCGCCGGTGCCCGCGGTGTTGACGAGCGAGGCGTGAGAGCTGCCCTCCAGCAGGTTCAAGCCCCCACGGCCGCTGCTGCTGTGGCAGCTCGTGCACTGCGCGTTCCAGATGGGTTGGATGTCCCGGGTGTACTCGGGGACGCCGACCTGCACGTCCAGCGTGCGCGTCACGGAGGCCGTCCCATCGGAGACGGTGACCTGGATGGTGTAGGTCGTGGCCGTGGAGATCTCGGGCGAGAGCCACTGCGTCTCGGAGGCGGTCGGGGCCGTGAAGGTGCCCTGGCCCGCCACGCTGGTGCTCCAGGCGTAGGTGAGCACATCCCCATCCGCGTCGGTCGCGCCGATGGAGAGGGTGACGTCACCCGCGATGGCTGGGGTGGTGACGCTGATGGCCTCGTCCACGGTGGGCGCGCGGTTGACGGTGGCCACGTTGGCCACCGCCACGTCCACCGTGGCCTGGGCCGAGCCTCCCTTTCCATCCGCCACCGTCACCTGCAGGGTGAAGGTCGTGTTGGTGGCGAGGGCGGGCGCCGTCCAGGTGCGGCTCGAGCCCGTCTCGCCGCTGAAGGTCCCCGCCGGAGTCTCCGGGGTCTGAGTCCAGGTATAGGTGAGCGCATCCCCATCCGGATCATTGGCGGTCACCGAGAGGCCGGTGTTCGTGCCCTCGTTGATGGAGGCCGGCGTGGCGAGCACCTGGGTGATGATGGGGGCGATGTTGGACGGCTGCGGATCCGGATCATCGAACCAGCCGCAGCCGGCGCCTCCCAGGCTCAGCAACGCTACCGCGTACAGCGACTTCTTCAGGGTCCGCCGGGACGGCGGGGTGGGTTGAAACGCGTGCATGAATCGTCCTCGTTCTCGGGCACCCCTCGGGGTGCCCGGACTTTCGACTATTGCACGCTATTCCCACACGTCCGAGGGATCAGCCCTGCGGCACCGACCAGCTCCCCGTCCACTCGGTGGGCTTGTCCGGGTGTAGCGAGGTGACCTTGTAGTTGCAGTGCTTCTCGCCGCTCGGATCCGGGCTGCGGATGGTGTAGAGCGGCGACAGGCGCGAGCCGCGCTCGGTGCCGGCGTACTGCACGTCGTACTCCTTGCTGGTGGTGCTCGTGCTGGTGGTCTCGCCGCGCTCGGTCTTGCGCGTCGTGGTGCACTGGGCCTCGAACTTCACCCGCCAGGTGCCCTTCTCGCCCACGCGCGGCACCTTGAGCTCGGCGCGCATCATGTACTCGCCCGGCGGCAGCTCCTCCGCGCTGGCGCCGAGGAACTCCTCGCAGTCGCGGCCCTGTCCCTTGCAGATGCCGATGCTCTGCTCGTTGTACGGCTGCACGCCCTCGCGCACATCCGAGAGCAACGGGCCCACCAGGCCCTGCTCGAAGGACGTGAGCCCCGCCGGGCTCCCCTGTGAAGCCGGAGACGTGGCGCAGTCCCCCGCGCCGGCCGTGCTCTCGCCCTTGCATGCGATGAGCGCACCCGCGGTGGCGATCAGGATGAATGATGTCCGCATTTATTCCCCCCTCGTGACGTCGTTGAATGCCGGACGCTCTTACACGATGGCACCCGGCACGGGCTGTGAAGGAATTCACACGCGCCCACGCGTACTCACGTACTGTGGTCGGCCACCCAGGAACCAGGCGGGGGGGCAGGGCCCACGTGCGGGGCTCCCTTCTTCCGCCAGGCACATCATCTCATCAGGAGAAATCGCATGGACGCTCCAGCCTCGTTCCGTCTCAACCCGAAGGGTCCGGCCACCGCACGCTATGCCGCCGGCAAGGTCCCGATGACCACCCTCATCGAGGACTACATCCACGAGCGCCTCGACATCGAGGGGGACTTCCTCGCCTTCATCCGTAATCGGCACTCGGTGGCCGACTACAAGTTCGTCGCGGACCACTTCAAGTTCCTGCTCACCAACTTCCTGCCCGAGGTGCTCATCCACTCGCAGGAGCAGGACCTCCGCATCGGCCGCGAGCACTACGACCGGGGCAACGACTTCTTCGGCTGGTTCCTCGGGCCGAGGATGATCTACACGTCGGGCTTCTTCACCTCGCCCAACCAGACGTTGGAGCAGGCGCAGGATCAGAAGATGAAGCTGGTCTGCGACAAGCTGCAGCTGGAGAAGGGCGAGCGCTACCTCGACATCGGCTGTGGCTGGGGCACGCTGGTGGCGACGGCCGCCAGGGACTATGGAGTGGACGCGACGGGCATCACCATCGCCCAGAAGGGCGCCGCGTACGGCACGGAGCAGATCCAGCGCATGGGCGTGAGCGAGCGCGCCCGCATCCTCACGCTGGACTACCGCGACATCCCCCCCGGCCCGTACGACAAGATCTCCTGCCTGGAGATGGCCGAGCACGTGGGCGTGCGCAAGTTCCAGGACTTCATGAAGCAGGTGTACGGGATGCTCGCCGACGACGGGCTCTTCTACCTGCAGATCGCCGGGCTGCGCGCCAAGAAGGGGACCCTGGGCTTCCATTTCGAGGACCTGGTGTGGGGCCTCTTCATGAACAAGTACATCTTCCCGGGCGCTGACGCCTCCATGCCGCTCTCCTTCGTGGTGAGCAACCTGGAGACGGCGGGCTTCGAGATCCACAGCGTGGAGAACGTGGGCATCCACTACTCGCTCACCATCTCGCGCTGGTACGACAACTGGATGGCCAACCGCGCCGACGTCGTGAAGACCTACGGCGAGTGGTGGTTCCGCCTCTGGCAGATGTTCCTCGGCTGGTCCGTGGAGATCGCCGCCCAGGGCGCGTCCACCTGCTTCCAGATCGTCGCCAACAAGAACCTCGACGGCTTCAACCGCCTGCGGTGGATTGGCGCCACCAACCTGGGCGAGCGCGATCTGAAGTCCAGGTAGGACCCGGACCGGGGATCCCCTCCGTCAGAGGCGGGGATCCTCCGTCTGCATGGGCAGCTCGACGGTGAAGGTGGCGCCCTTGCCCTCGCCCTCGCTCTCACAGGAGAGGCTGCCGGCCATCTCGATGGCGGACAGCGCGCTGATGTGTAGCCCGAAGCCGTGGCCGTTCTTCTTGGTGGTGAAGCCTTGCGTGAAGAGGCGCGCCAGGTTCTCCGCGGGGATGCCCATGCCGTTGTCGGACACCTGGATGCGCAGCCGGTCGTCGGGCGCGGGCTCCACGCGGATGGTGATGCGCTTGTCCGGCCTGCCACTGTCCCTCAACGCGTGCCGCGCGTTGCTCAGCAGGTTGAGGATGATCTGCAGCAGCTTGTGCCTGTCCAGCAGGATGGGCGGCACGTCCGCGTACTCGCGGTGCACTTCAATCCCATGGCGGGAGAAGGAGACGGACTGCAGGCGCAGGGCGTCGTCGATGAGCCGTGTCACCGACATCAGCTCCACCATGCCGGCGAAGCGCGCGTGCTCCTGCTGCATGCTGACGATGGATTTGACGTGCTCGAGCCCCTCGGTGAGCGTCCGCTGCTCGTTCAGGAGCGCCTGCTGCTCCTCGGTGAACTGGTCCGCCAGGGCGCTGAGGTAGACCGGGAGCTGCCGGCCGCGCGGATCCGTGGCGAGGAAGGTGCTCAGGTCCGCGGAGTGCTCGCGCAGCAGCTCCGCGGAGCGCACCAGTCCGCTCACCCGCAGGTTGCGCAGGCGCTCGGTGACGAGGTTGGCCGAGACGTTGACGCTGTTGAGGGTGTTGCCCACGTTGTGCAGCAGGCCGGTGGCCACCTCGGCCATGCCCGCGTGGCGGGAGACGTCCAGCAGGCTGCGGTGCATCTCGCTGAGCTTGAGCTCCGCCTCCTTGCGCTCGGTCATGTCCCGCCCGAAGAGGTTCACCCCCAGCGGCCGGCCATCCTCGCCGAAGACGGGGTTGTAGGAGATGTCGGTGACCCGTGTCCGGCCCTCGCTCACATAGGTGTCCTCGAGCCTCACGCGCTGCCCGCGGAACGCCTTCTCGAGGAGCTGCTGCAAGCCCAGCTGGTGTTCCGGGGGGGCGTGGGCGAGGAGGGGCTCACCCGGCACCGGCTCGATTCCGTAGCGCTCGCGGAAGGCGCGCCGCATGGCCGAGTTGGCGATGATGAGCCGCCCCTCGGCGTCCACCGAGGACACCTCGTCATCGGTGTTCTCGATGAGGCTCTGCAGCTTGCGCTCGCTCTCGCGCAGGGTGCGCAGCGCCTGCTCGCGTGCCGCGTGGGCCTGGTTGCGCGCGGCCGTGTGCAGCCAGCTCACCGCCCAGATGCTCATCATGCAGATGGCGGCGCTGATATCCACGATCCACAGGTTGCCCTCGTGGATGGGCTCGGAGGCACGGGCGAGGAAGTGGATGGGATGGATGACGCCCACGAACAGGGCCAAGGGTACGGTGAGGATGAACCCCAGGCGCGCCCCCACCAGGTACACCGACATCGCGGGCAGGAGCATGCTCGCGGCGTGCGAGGCCGAGAAGGCCCGGGTGCTGTTGATGCAGGTGAACACGAACGCGGCGACGATGGTCGAGCAGACGATCAGCGCGGAGAGCTCGTGGGTGGCGCGCCGCCGCAGCAGCACCAGCGCGGCCGCGTTCATGGACAGGGAGAAGAGCCCGATCGTGGCGTGCATCACGGGCTGGGGGCTGACGGGCAGGGCGAGCAGCACCATCCCATCGAGCAGCATCAAGCCCAGGGCGATGCAGACCAGCAGGCGGCAGCGGATCAGATCCTCCGGAGCGCTCCGGCGCAGGGGCTTCGACAGGAAGACGTCCAGCCGGGAGAGGATCCACCCCCCCAGCCGCTGATTCCAACGCCCCTGTCCATGGGGCCTCGGGGACTCCGCGGCTGACTGTCCCGCCTGGATGGTGGAAGTGCTCGACATGTCGAAGGTGCGTTCCCAACGCCCGCGCCCCGCGGACGGCCTGGCCACAATCATACACCGTCAGCGTGAAGGCTCCGTGGCCCTGTTGCGGATGCTCCGGGGGGAGTGCCTGCCTGGAGCGCACCCGGGAGTGCTGCCGGGCGCGATCTGTTTCGGATCCAAACCTCCGGGACAGGTGTTGCGTGCGAGAGACGCCCGCCTGCTCGATATTAGGGCGGTGATGGGGGGAGGTTGCCCGGGAGGGGCGTTGCACATGAGGCGTGAGACCGGCGCCGCCCCGGGAGAGGTCGGGGCCGAACTGGAGCTGGAGAGGAGACTGGGACTGGCGACACCAGCCGACTGTGTGCGCGGGATGTTCTTCCGCAGCGTGCTGGAGGTGATGTGGGCGCTGGGGGACGAGGCCTCCGTGGAGCACTGTGTCGAGGTGTGCGGGAGGCGCAAGTTCGCGGACTTCACGTGCTACCCGACGAGCGACTTCCTGCGGTTGTCGTGGACGGCGGCGCGGCTGCTGGGCAACGGGTACGGAGACTTCGCGGGGGCGATGCGGGCGCTGGGGCGCCGGGCCGCCACGGACTTCTTCGCCTCGGCCACGGGCAGGCCATTGCAGACGCTGCTCGCGGGTGAGCCGAGGAAGCTGTTGGACAGCCTCCCCATGGCGTACGCGGCGGCCTCGGCGAATGGCGGCCAGTGCGTGGTGGTCTGGTCGCATTCGGGCAGCGCCCTCGTGCGGCTGGAGCGGGACTTCCTTCCCCGTGCCTATGTGGAGGGCGCGCTGGTGGCGGCGCTCGAGGTGGTGGGCATGCGCGAGCCCCGGGTGTGGAGCCGGGTGCTGGGGCCGCTCTCCAGCGAGTATGTGTTGTCCTGGGGGTGAGCCGGGAGGCCGGGTGTAGGATGGGGCCATGCGGCTCGCCATCCCCCAGGCTCCCCGACGTGTTCCCCTCTCGAAGGTGCCCGGTGCCATCGCCCGCTTGGTGCGTGGAGGGATGCTGGGACTGGTGTTGATGGCGGTGCCTGGCGCGGGCGCGAGGGCCCTGGACCGCTTCGTGGTGGAGGAGCTGGACTTCCTGTCACGCGCCCAGGAGCTGGAAGGCCAGTTGGCGGCGCTGACGCTGCCACCCCGGGGCGAGCGCGAAGGCGCCGAGGCCACGTTGGAGGTGCTCTACGCCGTGGACGAGGTGCGGTACTCGGCCAGCGGGGTGCGCACGGATGCCGAGTACGCCGAGGGCCTGGGACCGGGGGCTCGCGTCCTGCTGCTGGTGGATCCGCAGGTGCCGGACAAGCCCCGGGAGGCGAGGTACGTGCGTGCGCGAGCGGAGGCGCTCGGACTGGTGCCCTGGGGCCTGGGGCTCGGGGCGCTCGTGGGCGTGGGCCTCTTCGCGCGGGAGCTGCGGCGGACGCTGCGCGCGGAGCTGGAGCCGCTGCGCAAGGGCATGCTGGTGTGGCTGACCCCGGACGGCCCGCTGCCGGAGTCACGCCGGGAGGTGCTCTTCCCGGCCAGCTACTGGAAGCAGGACCAGAAGCACGCGGTGCGCGCGCGCCTGCGCTCCGGCCGGGCACCGGTGCGCAACGGAGACAAGGTGCTGGCTGCGGTGCTGTCCTCGCTGCCCGGCGAGGCCCGTGTCATCGACGAGGAGCTGGCACGGACTTTGGGGTGGGTCCGCTGAGGGGGCGAAAATTTGCGGGGGCAGGGGGGCCGTGACACACACCTGTAGCCCTCTCCGTCCTTGGAGGACCTACCATGCTCCCGCGCCTCGTCCTGCTCCTGGCCCTGCTGCTGCCAATCGCCACCCAGGCGAAACGGGATCCGGCCGAGACCGCCTACCAGGAGGCGCGCCGGTCCTACTACGCCCTCAAGGATGACGCCGCGCGGCGCAAGCTGCGCCACAACTGGCTCAACGTGGCGGCCCGCTTCGAGGCAGTGGCCAGCCACCATCCGAAGAGCTCTCGGGCCCCGGATGCGCTCTACACGGCCGCGGAGCTGCTCAACGAGCTGAGCCGCATCTCCTTCGTCCCCGAGGATCAGCAGGCGGCCATCGCCGACTACACCCGCGTGGTGGAGTCCCACCCGAGGCACCGGCTGGCGGACGACGCGGCGTTGACGCTCGCGCGCATTTACTTCGAGCGGTTGGATCAGCCCGAGGCCGCGCGTCGCGTCATCACCGGCAGCATCAAGGCCAACCCCAAGGGCGATCGCGTCAAGGAGTTGAAGGCGTTGCTGGCCTCGCTGCCGCCCGCGCCCAGGACGCCAGCGCCCGTGCGCGAGAAGGCGCCCGCCGTGGCCTCGAGCCAGCCGTCCAAGCCGGCCGCCACCGAGCCGCTCCCGGTGATCCGCGTCGAGCTGTCCAAGCCGGCCGAGCCGCAGCCGGCGCCCGCGCAGCAGACCGTGGCCTCCGCGACGGCGGGGGAGCGGTCCGGTACGTCGCCGTTGCTCGATGCCATCGGCAGGACCTCGCGGGAGCCCGCTTCCACGCAGCAGGCGGCGCAGCCGGGGCCGGCCCCGGAGCCGAAGCCGGTGGCGGCGGAGCCGGTGAAGGTGGCGGAGCAGCAGCCCGTGAAGCCCACCGAGGAACCCGCCGTGAAGCCGGCGGTGGTGGAGCCGGTGAAGGTGGAGCCGGTGAAGCCCGCCGTGGAACCCACGAAGACCGAGGTGCTCGCGTCGAACAAGTCCGTCACCGCTCCGGTGGACGAGCATGTGGCGCAGGCCCGGCTCAAGGCCGCGGCCAAGGCGTCCCACCACGCCGAGCTGACGCTGGTGGAGCAGCTCGGGCTGAAGGTGCGCCGGGTGGTGATCGACGCGGGACATGGTGGCCATGACACGGGCGCTATCGGCCGCAAGGGGACGCGGGAGAAGGACGTGACGCTGGCCATCGCGCAGAAGCTGGCGCGCGAGCTGCGCGATCGGGGCCTGGAGGTGATGCTCACCCGCGACGGGGATCGCTACCTCAAGCTGGAGGAGCGCGCGCGCATGGCCAACGAGATGAAGGGAGATCTCTTCATCTCCATCCACTGCAACGCGGCGCCCACGTCGAAGCTGCGCGGCATCGAGACGTATACGCTCAACACGTCGGCGGACCGGTACTCCATCCGCCTGGCGGCGCGTGAGAACGCCTCCTCGGAGAAGGGCATCAGCGATCTGCAGTTCATCCTCGCGGACCTGGCCACCAAGGCCAACACCGAGGAGTCCACGCGGCTGGCCACGCGGGTGCAGAAGAACCTCGTGAGCCACCTGTCCAGCCACTACAAGGGTGTGAAGGATCTGGGCACGAAGGAGGCGCTCTTCTACGTGCTGCTGGGCACGAGGATGCCGGCCATCCTCGTGGAGACGGCCTTCCTGTCCAACGCCGAGGAGGAGCGCCGCCTCGCCTCGGACAAGTACCAGGAGGACGTGGCCCAGGCCATCGCCCTGGGCGTGGAGGACTTCCTCGGCCGCCGTCAGCTGGCCAAGGTGCAGGTGGATTAGCGGGGCCTCAGCTCCTCGACGAGGAGTTGGAGGAGTGCCCGCACGCGGGGCACCGACTGCCGGCCGGGCACGCAGAGCGCATGCACGGGAGGGCCTTCGGCCGCGTGGTCCGCGAGCACCTCGACGAGCCGTCCGTCCCGGACACGCTCGTCCAGCATGAAGTCGAGCACCTGGCAGAGGCCCGCTCCCGCGGCCGCGAGGTCCAGCAGCGCGGGCCCATGGTCCACGTCGATCGTCCCACCGGTGCGCACCGTTTCCGCTGAGCCTCCGGGCTCGCGGCGGAACACCCACTCCCGGGCCATGCCGCGCGGGAGGATGAATTTGAGACACTGGTGGTCCACGAGTGCGTCCGGGTGCCGCGGCATCCCGTGGCGCGCGAGGTACGCGGGAGCGGCGAGTGTCACCCACCGCGTGCGCAGCAGGAGCTGCCCCACGAGGCTGGAGTCCTCGAGCGCGCCGATGCGCAGCGCCACGTCTATCTGCTCGTCGACGAGGCGGCTGAGGCGATCTCCGAGGCGCACGTGCAGGGTGAGTCCCGGGTGGCGGGCCTGGAGCCGGGCGAGCCGGGGCAGCAGGAGCGGGCCGAGGATGTAGGGCAGCGTCACGGTGAGAGGGCCGCGGGGCGCACGCTGTGCCTGCGCCACGAGCTCACGCGCCGCGTGCACCTGGGCCACGGCCTCGCGGGCCCGCTCCAGGAAGGCCTCGCCCTCCGAGGTGAGGGCCACCTGCCGGGAGGTGCGCTCCAGCAGCCTCACTCCCAGGTCCGCTTCCAGCTTCTGCACGGCCTTGCTCACCGCCGCCGTGGAAACACCGAGCCGCTCGGCGGCCCGCCGGAAGCTGCGCTCCTGGGCCACGTGGACGAAGGGGAGGATGCCGGCGAACAGGTCCATGGGCCTCATCATCAACCTGGGGTTGACGATGGTTCAACCCCGGGGGGCTCGATCAGCATCCGGTTGACGGCTACCTTGAGCATGTCCGGCGCCAACACAGGGGGCGCCCCACGGAGGAACAGCCATGAAGATCGCGGTTCTCGGTACTGGAATGGTGGGTGAGACGATCGGGAGCAAGCTGGTCGCGCTCGGGCACGAGGTGAAGATGGGCTCGCGCTCGGCCACCAACGAGAAGGCGGCGGCCTGGGTGAAGAAGGCTGGCGCCAAGGCCTCGCAGGGCACGTTCGCGGACGCCACGGCCTTCGGGGAGCTCCTCTTCAACTGCACGTCGGGCTCGGGCTCCCTCGAGGCACTGAACGCCGCCGGAAAGGAGAACCTCGAGGGGAAGAGCCTCCTGGATCTCTCCAACCCGCTCGAGTTCTCCAAGGGCATGCCGCCGACCCTGTTCGTCTCCAACACGGACTCGCTCGGCGAGCAGATCCAGCGCGCATTCCCCGCGCTGAAGGTGGTCAAGACGCTCAACACCATCAGTGCCAACGTGATGGTGGACCCCTCGCGCATCCCCGGCGAGCACGCCGTGTTCGTCTCCGGCAACGACGCCGAGGCGAAGGGCCAGGTGAAGCGCCTGCTCACCGAGTGGTTCGGCTGGAAGCAGGTCATCGACCTGGGCGACATCACCACCGCGCGCGGCACCGAGAGCTACCTGCCGCTGTGGCTCCGCCTCTGGGGTGCGATGGGCACCCCGGACTTCAACATCCAGATCGTCAAGAAGGGCTGAGCACGCTCAATTGAGCATGCGGCGGGTCTCGCCCCGGGCCTGCGTGTCCGGGACGGGCGGTTGGCGGGCGATCTGCTCGCTGGCGGCCTGGAGCACCTTCTCCCGCGCGCTCTCGGGATCCCGGAAGAAGTGCGGCGTCCACAGCCGCACCAGCTTCCAGCCCTGGCCTTCCAGGATGGCCGTGCGGAACAGATCCCACTCCACCGGGTCCGCCGCCTTCGGGTAGCGCGTGCCATCGCACAGCACGCCCACCGTGACGTCCCCGGCGCGGCGGGGATGGTGCAGGGCCACGTCCACGCAGAAGCCGTCGTTGCCCCAGTGCACGTCCGAGGACACGCCGTGCGCCCGCGCCAGCTCCCCCGCAAGGGCCCGCGCGAAGGCCGAGCCCGCTTCCGTCTCGCGCTCGTGCACCACCGGCTCTGGCCGCTCCCGTGCCTCGTCCGGCCGTCCGGAATCGCTCGCGTACCGCGCCGTGAGCCGCTCGGCGTACTGGAGGTAGGCGAAGAGCAGCCAGCCCCCGTTCGGCTTGCGGCCCTGTTCCACCGGAGGCAGCGCCGAGTACACCTCGCGCGGGATGGACGTCACCAGGTGCACCTGCTGCCGCGCCCGCGTCACCAGCACGTTCAACCGCCGTCCTCCGCCCGCGCTCCCCAGCGGCCCGAAGCGCCGGTAGAAACGCCCCTTCGCATCGGGGCCGTAGGTAGTGCTGATGATGATGTGATCCCGCTCGTCTCCCTGGACGTTCTCCAGGTTCTTCACGAAGAGCCCCTCGAACGAGCCCTCGCCGCGCCGCACCCGGGCCGCCGCCAGCTTCGCCGCGAAGTCCGCGTCCGCCGCCGCCAGCTCCTCCAGCACCTCGGTGATGGCGTCGCGCTGCGTCAGGTTGAAGCACGCCACGCCGATGGACGGCGGCTCTGGCTGGGAGAGCAGCTCCTTCACCAGCGCGCCCACCGCCCGCGCCTCCACCACGTTCACCCGCTTCTCGTACAGGCCTCCGGCGTGGACGAGCCGCAGCGGTGCGTGCTCCACCCGGTTGGATGGATGCCCCGGAATGGCCTGCAGCCGCGAGTCATAGAAATGCTCGTTGCTGAACCCGATGAGATCCGCGTTCCGCGAGCGGTAGTGCACGTCCAGGTAGCACTGATCGATCTCCAGGTTCAGCGCCGCGCCGAGCAGATCCTCCACCTCGGACTGCTGATCCTCGAAGAGACCCTGCTCGTCCTCGGCGTCCAGCTCCTCCTGGCTCTGCACCACGGCGGACTCGAAGAAGCGCGTGGGCGGCAACTGCTTGGGATCTCCCGCGATGACCACCCGCTTCGCCCGCGTCAGCACCGGCAGCGCCTCCTCCAACCGGCACTGCGAGGACTCGTCGAAGATGACCACGTCGAAGAGCTCCCGGCGGGGGAAGATCTGCGCCACCGTCTGGGGGCTCGCCATCCACACCGGCCGCATGTCGAAGAGGGGATCGCCTCCCTCGACATTCGCGCCCGCGGCGATGACCTGGCGCACCCGCAGCGCTCGCTCGCCCCGCAGCAGCAGGCGGCGGCGCAGCTCCGCGCCCAGCCCGTTGAGCCGTCCTCCCGTGGCCGCCAGCAGCCGCTCGCGCTGGCACTCCGTCCAGCGGTGGAGGATGACGTCACGCACCAGCTCACGCTTGCGCGCTTCCAGGGCCCGGTAGCGCGTCTGGCTCGCGTGGAGCCGGTCCGCGTCGATGTGCTGGAGGACCGGGCTCTCCCGCACACGCGCGGACACCTCGGCGGCCAGCACCGCCTTGCGCACCGCGCGCCAGCCGTTCTCCGCGTCCGCTCCGGCCAGGGCCAGCTTCTCGGCCGCCATGCCGAGCGCCGGAGGCAATCCCTCCACCAGGGTCTGGATCCGCAGCAGGCCCTCCACGCTGGACAGCCGCGCCGCCAGGGACGAGACGAGCGGCTGTACCTGCTCGCCCGCGCGCAGGGCCCGGCTCCGGGCCACGCGCCACTCGGAGGAGAAGAGGCCCACCTCGGCGAGCCGGGACTCCAGCCGGACCACGGCCTCGCTCCGGGCGGAGGACTGGCGCAGACCCGCGAGCAGGCGCGTCCGTGCGGCGTCATCGGCCTTCAAGGCGTCCCGGACGGTCTGCCGGCACGAGGCGAACACCGGCCGCTCCAGCTGCAACAGCACCTCGAAGAGCGCGGCATGGGCCCTCAGGCCGCGGGCGAGCGCCTCGTCCGGGAGGGGTCCGGTGGGGCCAGGAGCGAGGACCGAGTGATGGAACTCGGTGAGCAGGAGCCGTGCGCGCACGCCCGTGAGGAAGCGGGAGACGCGCTCGGCGGTCTCGGCCCCCACGGTGAGCCCGAAGCGCCGGAGCACCTCGGCGGCCTTCGCCCGGCGGGTGAAGAAGAAGAGGAAGCGGTACCACTTGCGCGCCACCAGCAGCCACGACGCCAGGAACGCCAGGGACTGTCCCAGGGCACTCAGTCCCTGCGGCTCCGAGCGGTGCACCAGGGCCAGCTCCGTGTCCAGCGGGCCCTCGTTCAACACCTGCACCTGTGGCGCCAGACCCTCGAGCTGGGTCTTCGTCGCCTGCACGGCCTCGGACATGGACGAGGCCCAGCGCGCCAGCCACTCGGGACGCGCCTCGCTCAGGACACGATCCAGCTTGTCGGCGAGCTCGGCACGCGCGCGGCCCTCGGCGGCCACGTCTCCCGAGGGAGAGAAGGCGGGGACATCCGGCGAGGCCTGGGCATCCGCCTCGCGCGTGGCCTCCACGGCGGACGCCATGCGCTCGCGGTACGTGGCGAGCGGCGTGGACAGGTAGTCCTTCAGCCCGGCCCCGAGCGAGGTGCGCCAGGGGTTGTCCGGGTAGCCCTCCTTGCCGGCGCGCTCCAGCACCTCGCGCACCTCGCGCTCATGGGGGCGGGAGTCGGCCAGCCGGAAGGAGCCGAGGGACTCGGTCGCGCGGGCCAGTGAGTCCGGGGCCTCCTGACCGAACCACTGGCCCACCAGCTCGTGGAAGGAGGGCTCGGTGCCTCCGGCGGGGCGCTCGGAGAGGGCGCGCTCGGCGGAGGACAGCTCGTCGTGGAGTGCCTGCATCTCGGTGTCCACGCGGGACAACTCGGCCTTGGCGGCGGGGTTGACCTTGGACTCGGTGAGGTTGTCGAGCTGCTCGCGGATGCCGAGGTAGAGTTCGCGCTGATCCCTCTGCGCGTCGTGCACCACCGCGCACAGGGAGCCGAGGCCCAGGTGCTCCAGCCGGTGCTTCACCACATCGAGCGCGGTGCGCTTGTCGCAGACGAGCAGGACACGCTCGCCGCGCGCGAGGTGGTCTCCGATGGCGTTGGCGATGGTCTGCGACTTGCCGGTGCCGGGAGGCCCATGGACGACGAGTCCCCGGCTGCTGCGCGCGAGCCGCACCGCGCGCGACTGGCAGGGGTCGGCATGGGAGACGAGCCGGTCCTCGCCCGCGCGCCAGGTGGCCTGGGCCGTGGCGTCCTTCCTGGGCGTTCCCTGGGCGCCGAGGGAGACCCCCACGCGCAGAAAGCTCTCGATGGGGCCCTGCACGGGCTCGCCGTCCACGAGGGCCCGCATGTCATCCACGAGGCTCTGGTTGGACAGGGGATAGAGGCCGAGCACGGCGCACGGAAGGATGGTGGTCCCCGCCGAGGTCTCGTCCTCGGAACGTGGGGTGGGGGAGAGGGGCGTCTCCGCGGAGAGGGGAGCGGGGGCGGGCAGCTCGAGAGCGCTGGCCACGGCGGCGGAGAGCTCGTTGAGCTCGCGCCAGGGATCCTGGCCCGACTCGTCGGCGAACAGCTCTCCGAGGCGCTTGCCGGTCTGCCGCTCGACCCAGGCGATGAGGGCGGTATTGGGCATGACGCGATCCGCGCCATCGGCGGCGGACTCGAGCTCGAGGCCCGGTGTGCGGCCCTTCTTGAGGGTGAGACGCACGGGGATGAAGGCGATGGGCGCCAGGACGCGCTTGGTGCTGGTGAAGCCTCGCGAGTCCTTGGTGTTCGGGGGCAAGTGGAGCAGGGGGAAGCCCACGTGGAGCACCTGGGCGCCGGTGTCCTGCTCGAAGGTGCGGGCGTCCTCGGCGATGGTGTTCAGCTTGCGCAACAGGGCCTGGCGCTCATCGTCCTCGCGCTTGGATGGGGAGTCGGGGACGTCCTTGGGGGTGCTTTGGGTGCGCACGGAGAGTTTCACCGTGGCCTTGTCCCCGAGGAGCCCGGCGAGGACGGAGTGGGGCGGGGTGCCATCCAGACGGCTCAGCAGCGTGAGGTCCACGCGCTGGCGGCTGTTGTGGGGACGGCAGTTGATGCTCGGGCCCGACGCGAGCGAGGCGTACAGACGATCGAGCATCTTCTCGAGGAAGCGGTTGCGAGGCTCCGACGACAGGGCGCACCTCCTGGGGTGGAGGCACCTCTAGCACGCTTTGGTTTCTGCTAGTCACAGAGACTGTGTCTGAACACTAGCACCAAACGCGCAGAGGGCCCTTTTTTGGCGCATGGGCCGGTTCCGCTGCCCCGAGGAGGGAAGAGGAGAGGTGACTTGGCCTCCCTCTGGACGAGCGGAACTTGTCCGGTCACCCGTTTCGGCCCTTTTGCGCGTTTGGTGCTAGCGCGGGAGCACTCCGGTGAGTACGACGGACACCAGACCGTGCTCGCCTCTCCATCCGAGTGAGACGGAGGCCACATTATCACTTGCTTGAAAGGCCGTGCCCATGCGTCTGCGCGTTTGCTTCGTACTGCTGCTTTTTCTCTCCGCCTGCGCGAGCGCGCCAGACCCGCTGTCGATGCCACGGCCTCTCGCCTTCGCCTCGACTCCTCCCTTGGGCCCAAGCATCCGGCTCGTGTCCGCGCCAATGGAGCCGGTGGAACAATCGTCGCGGATTGGAATGGCGGACATGGAGCAGGCCCGGGCGCTGTTGTCTCGGGCGCGCAGTGACCTGGAGTCGCGCCAATGGGATGCGTTAGATGGCAAGCTCACCGCAGCGCAACGGGCTTTTGAGCGCTTCTCCAGAGCCGCGAAGGCAAGTGGGCAAGCCGCAGAGGTGTCGAGGGGAGCGGAGGGATTCGTGCGGGCTGGACGCGCCAGGACGTTCGCTGAAGCGCTCCCCCGGGTGGGGCCGTTGCTCGCGGTCCTCGCCTTGCTCTACCCCTCCAGCACCGCCTCAGCGGAGATCGACCGCCGCCCGGAGTGGGTCGACGCTCAACAGGAGTACGAGGTGCGGCTGCGGGAGATCTCCGAGGCTTCGCGGCAACTCATGGTGGAGCTCGAGGCCCAGCCTCGCCCGGAGAAAGCACCGGCCCGGGCTCCCGGGCCGCAGAAGCAGCTCGCGTCGGTCCCCACGCAGGAAGACGATCCGAGATGCAAGCCCATCCCATTGCCGTACCACCTTGGCGGTCATGGTCTGCACAACGAATGCGCCGACAAGATGCCGAACAACAGCTTCCCCGGCGGGGATGTGCTCGTGAATGGGAAGAACTTCGACGCGCTTCAATTGGTCACCCGGACGTTGTGGGATGTCAAAACGGATGGCTTTGGCAAGCATGATTCGCGATCCCAAGACTTCTTCATCCAAATGAAGCTGCCGGAAATACAACGCGAAAAGAGGCTGGCGGAAGCGTGTGGGTATGAGTTTGCCGTTGGCGTGCGCAGCAAAGCACATCAAATCGCGCTGGAACGCGCGGACGGCACCCTCAAAGTCGTCCTCATGAACTGGTGCTGACATGGATGTTCATTCAGACAAGCTTAGTATCATAGTCAAGGCCCCCGCACTCGTAAGTGGTGATACGCGGCCTCTCGCAATCGTCCATGGAATGGAGCGTGCGCTTCCAGGATTGAGGTTGGGGTGGACGCTCTCTGAAAAGGGAGACATCGTTGCATTGCCTGGCCGCGATGAATGGGTCGCGGCCAGTAGGGCGGACGGCGGCTTCCCGTTCGTTTGCAACGATGACGATAACTGTCCCATGACGCTATTTGGGCTGGAAAGCCCAAATGGTCTTTGCACGGGAGGCGGGCCGCACTTTGAAATCCATGCGGCCTTGCCGCTCGACGCAGTCGGCATCGCGCCGGCAGCGGATGTGCTGAAGGAGATAGGGGAGGCTGCTCACGCATTCTGGGGAGATGCGACACCGCTCAGCGTGGGCGCCGAGATTTCGCGGCAGACGCTCGATCCCGTGCGCAAACCGGGGAGCCCGCCACGGGGGCTGCCTGTTCTCAGGTTCCCGGAATACATCCGCGCGCCTGAGATTCCGCATCGCCTCGGGTGGCTGAACTACTGGTCTGCCGCTGCCTCACGGGCCATCGGATTCCCTGATCCTGCCCGAGACGCGGACCTGCTCTCGCGAGCGCGGAGTACCGCGACGGGTGGGTGGGTTGTGCAACTCACGGATGCTCCGCTCGACCTGGACAACCCCGCCCATCTGGACGCGCTTAAGTGGGCCTACGAGCGCTTCCCAGAGATCGGCGGGCGTGCACAACGCGCTGCGGTGCGTTGAAGCCAAATGTTGGAGACACGGTGCCGTTGTGGTGGGCATTGAGGGGCGCGGCTCACCTCGGGTGCCTCTCACGACTCGTGGGCAACCCCAGATGCCGCGTCCTCCAACACCACCGCCTTGCCCACCACTTCCAGCCGCGCTCTATCGCCTGGGCGGAATGTCGCCTCCGGAGTGCCGCGCACCGTCAGCTCCATGTCTCCACACCGCACGGTGAACACCACGCTGTAGCCCTGGAACTCCCGCGTGAGCACCTCCGCGAGCACGGCGCCCGCCTGTGCCACCTCGTTCGTGTCCGCCGTCAGCCGCAGCGCCTCCGGCCGCAGGGACAGGAGCACCGGGCCCTGGGCGGGCGCCATCAACGGGATGTTGCCGAGCGCCGTCCGTGCCTCGGTACCAGAGGCGCTGCCAGGCACCTGATTGGTACCTCCGAGGAACGAGGCCACGAAGGCCGTGCGCGGCGTGAGGTAGAGGGACTCGGGCGTGCCGAGCTGCTCCACCTTGCCCGCGCGCATCACCGCCATCCGGTCCGCGAAGGCCATGGCCTCTTCCTGGTCATGGGTGACGAGCAGCACCGTGGTGTCCAGGGTCTTGAGCACCCGGCGCACCTCCAGGCGGGTGGAGGCACGCAGCGCCGCGTCCAGGCTGGAGAAGGGCTCGTCCAGCAGCAGCACGCGCGGCCCCGGCGCCAGGGCCCGGGCGAGCGCCACGCGCTGCTGCTGGCCACCAGAGAGCGCGTGTGGCGCTCGTGCCTCGAGGCCCCCCAGCGCGAACAGCTCCAACAAGGCGCGGGCGCGGGCCACCTGCTCGCGGCGCGGCAGGGCCTGGAGCCCGAAGGTGATGTTGTCCAGCACGGACAGGTGCGGGAAGAGGGCGTAGTCCTGGAACACCATGCCCATGCGCCGTTGATCCGGCGGGACGAAGGTTCCCGGGCCGGCGAGGACGCGCTCCTCGAGCTGGATGGAGCCCGTGTCCGGCCGCTCGAAGCCCGCGACGAGCCGCAGCGTCGTCGTCTTGCCACACCCGGAGGGGCCCAGCAGGGCCAGCGTCTCGCCCGGCTCGAGCGCCAGGCTCAGGCCGTCCACCGCCGGGGTGCCGCCAGGGGTGTAGCGGAGGGAGAGTTGATCGAGCGAGAGCAGCGGCATCGTTCCTACCCCGACACCTGGGACGAGCGCGCACGCTCCTCCTGGGAGAGCAACAGACCCACGCCCAGCGCGGACACGGCCAGCAGCAGCAGCGCGGCGGGCGCGGCCTGGGCGAACTGTCCCTCCGCCGTGGCGCTCCACACGCGCGTGGCGAGCGTGTCGAAGCCGATGGGTGCCAGCAGCAGCGTGGCCGGCAGCTCCTTCATGGCGGTGAGGAAGACGAGCGCCGCGCCGGCCAGCAGCCCTGGTGCCATCAGCGGCGCGGTGATGCGGCGGAGCACGGAGGGCGGTGAGTGTCCCAGCGTGGCGGCGGCCTCCGCCTGTCGCGGAGAGAGCTGGAGCAGCGCCGCGCGCACCGTGCCCACCGCCTGCGGCAGGAAGCGCACCAGGTAGGCCAGGAGGAGCATGGCCAGCGTGCCGTAGAGGAAGGGCGCCGCGTTGATGCCGAAGAAGACGAGAGACAGCGCCAGGACGATGGGGGGCAGCGCGTAGCCCACGTAGGCGCTGCGCTCCAGCAGCATGGGCAGCCGCCCCGGGTAGCGCGCCCCCAACACCGCCAGCGGCAGCGCGGCCACCACCGACAGCACCGCGGCCAGCCCCGAGGCCAGCACGGAGTTCACCGCCGGCCCCCACACGCCCGTTTCGCCCGAGGCCACTCCGCGCGCGGCCCAGTACACGAGGATGACCACCGGCAGCCCCACCCCGAGCGAGACCACCCCGCCGCACAGTGCCAGGGCCGGAATGCACCAGCGCCCCAGGCGGACCGGCGCCGTCGCACGAGAGGTACCCCTGGCGCTCCGGTGGTAGCTGGCGCGTCCTCGCACCCATCCCTCCAGCGCGAGGACGATCACCGTCACCGCCACCAGCGCCAGCCCGAGCAGCGCGGCGTAGGCGCGATCATATGCACCTTCGTACTGCATATAGATGATGCGGGAGAACGCGTCGTACTGGACCAGGGCCACCGCGCCGAAGTCCGACAGCACGTAGAGCCCCACCAGCAGCGCCCCGGAGGCGAAGGCCGGCCGCAGCAGCGGCAGCGTGACACGCCAGAAGGCTCGCGCGGG
The DNA here is from genome assembly GCF_000733295.1 of Archangium violaceum Cb vi76. GTDB lineage: Bacteria > Myxococcota > Myxococcia > Myxococcales > Myxococcaceae > Archangium > Archangium violaceum. The sequence goes on from NZ_JPMI01000329.1 coordinate 28,347, forward strand.
TGTGAGCCCCAGGCTTCGCGCGCTCTCCAGCAGCGCTGGATCCTGCGCGAGCAGCCCTGCTCGGAGCGCGAGGAAGAGGTAGGGATAGGTGGAGAGCGTCAGCGCCAGCAGCGCTCCCGGAAAGCCGTACACCGGCGGCACGGGCACGCCGAGCCGGGCCAGGGGCTCTTCCAGCGCTCCGCCCGTGCCGAAGGCCGCCAGCAGCACGTAGCCACTGACGAACGTCGGCAGCGCCAACGGCAGGCAGAGGAGGGCCGTCCAGATGCGCCGTCCCGGCAGGTCCGTTCTCGTGGTCAGCCAGGCCAGCGGGAGCGAGAGCACGGTCGCGCATCCCGTCACCGCCAGCGCCAGGCCCAGCGTGCTTCCCAGCAGCCCGAGCGTGCGGGGCCGGAAGAGGAGCTCCCACGCCTCCGCGGTGGCGCCTGTCGCGCGCACGACGAGATAGGCGGCGGGGAGCAGCGCGAGCGCCGCCACCCCGAGCCCAGCGGCCAGCAGGGGCCTGGAGGCACGGCGTGACATGGTGTGTCCTCGGGGGCCACCCACCCGTGGCCGCTGGGGATTAGAGGACTCCCGTCTCCTGCAGCAGCTTCAGCGTTCCCTTCAGATCCTCCAGCTTCGAGAGATCCAGCTCCGGCGAGCCCACCTTGCTCAACGCCGGCAGCGCCGGGGCCGCCTCCACCCCCGCCGCCAGCGGGTACTCGTACGTCTCCTTCGCGAAGTGCTGCTGCGCCTGCTGCTCCAGCAGGAACGCCACCAGCTTGCGTGCCGCCTCCGCCCGCTTGGAGCTCTTCAGCACCCCCACGCCCGCCACGTTCACCAGCGTCCCCGCATCCCCAGGCGCCAGGAAGTGGTTCGCCACCGGCAGCCCCTCGCCCTTGTCCTTCTTCGCCGCGTACAGGTAGTAGTGGTTGACGAAGCCCACGTCGATCTCGCCCCGCGCCAGTGCCTCGATGATCGCCGCGTTGTTCTTGTAGGTGCGCGGCGCGTTGGCCTTCATGCCCTCCAGCCACTGCTTCGCCGCCGCATCCCCCTTCATCAGCCGCAGCGCCGTCACGAACGCCTGGAAGGAGCCATTGGTGGGCGCCCAGCCAACGCGGCCCTTCCACGCCGGGTCCGTGAATCCCTGGATACTCGTGGGCAGTGCCTCAGGCTTCACCTTCTTCGTGTTGTAGGCCACCACGCGAGCCCGGCCGCTTAGGCCCACCCACATGCCCTCGGGCGAGCGGAAGCGCGCATCCACCTTCTCCAGCAGCTCCTTCGGCAGCGGCTGCAGCAGCCCCGCGCGCGCCACCGCTCCCAGCGCCCCCGCATCCTGGGCGACGAACACGTCCGCGGGAGACTTCGCCCCTTCCTCCAGCAGCGTGGCGGCGATCTGCGGCGTCTCGCCGTAGCGCACCTTCACCTGGATGCCTGTCTTCTCCGTGAAGGCCTTGTAGACCGGCGCTACCAGACGCTCATTGCGCCCGGAGTAGATGGTCAGGGTCTCGGCCCCGCGCGCGACGGGCGCGAGCAGCAGGGCCAGCAGCAGGGTCGGCAGCAGACGGGTCATGGTCGCCGCACCCTAATGGATGCCCCCTGGCTCCGCCGCTGAATTCATGGCGGGAAGGCTTGTAGGCCACAGATCGTACCAGGAGGGGACTTGCCCTTGGGTAGGCTCGAAATTCGAAGTACTCCCCCGCAACCGCCGAGACGCATTCCGGTATCAATGTGCAGAAGGGAGGGAGCCGTTCATGAAGATCGTCATCGCTGGAGGCACGGGCCAGCTCGGGGCCATCCTGTCGCGGGCTTTGCGTCAGGCCGGATATCGCGTCGTCATCCTGAGCCGTCACCCCGAGGGCCCCGAGCAGGTCGCCTGGGATGGGCGGACGCTCGGAGCGTGGGCGGACGAGGTCGATGGCTGCGACGGGGTGATCAACCTGGCGGGCCGTACCGTCAACTGCCGGTATTCGGAGAAGAACCTGCGCGAGATGATGGACTCGCGAGTCGAGTCCACGCGCGTGGTGGGCGAGGCGATCGCCCGAGCGAAGGCGCCGCCGCGCGTCTGGTTGCAGATGAGCACGGCCACCCTCTATGCGCATCGCTTCGATGCGGCGAACGATGAGGTCAGCGGCGTGCTCGGCGGTGACGAGCCGGATGCGCCCGCGTACTGGAAGCGCAGTGTGGAGATCGCTCGTGCATGGGAGCGCGCTCAGGAGGAGGTGATGACTCCCCAGACACGCAAGGTGGTGCTGCGCACGGCGATGGTGATGAGCCCGGACGCGGGCGGGGTGTTCGACGTCCTGTCGAAGCTCGTGCGAGCGGGGCTCGGAGGCGCCGCGGCGGGGGGCCGGCAGTACGTGTCGTGGCTCCATCAAGATGATTTCGTGCATGCCATCCTGTTCCTGCTCCAGCGCGAAGACCTCAGGGGCCCGGTCAACCTGGCCTCGCCGCACCCGCTTCCGCAGCGGGAGCTCATGAAGACGCTCCGGGAGGCGTGGGGCAGGAGGTTCGGGCTGCCGGCGACGAAGGCGATGCTGGAGCTGGGCGCCTTCATCCTGCGGACCGATACGGAACTGCTGCTCAAGAGCCGCCGGGTCGTCCCCACGAAGCTGCTCGACGCGGGGTTTGTGTTCTCGTTCCCCCACTGGGAGGACGCCGCCCGGGACCTGGTCGCGGCGTACCGGGTCGATCCGGGTGGTCGCGTGCGTCACACGTAACGCTGCTGACAGCACGGTGGCAGCAGCCCTCCGCTACATCGGCACTCCCGGATTCTTCCACATCGACAAGGGAGTCAGACCGATGACCGAGGCATTCTCACAGATGAACTGGCTGGCCGTTCTGGTGGCGACCGTCGCCCATTTTGGGCTGGGCGGCGTCTGGTACATGGTGCTGTTTCCCAAGCAATACAGGGCCTCGCTCGGAAAGGGCGAGCAGCCGGCGCAGACGCCAGGTCCGCGGTTCATCGTGGGGCCGGTCGTGTGCAGCGCGCTCAACATCGCGACGACCACGTTCCTCTTGCGCGCGCTCGGCATCACGACCTATGGCGACGCGCTGCTCCTGGGGGCGCTCGTCGGCATCGGCTATCTGGTGCCCATGACGGTCAATATCGCCATCAACCCCAACTTCCCGCGGCCGTTCTACTACAGCCTGATCAGCGGCCCGATGTTCACGCTGGGCAGCCTGATGTCGGCGGCGATCATCGTCGCGATGTCGTAGGATCGGGCACGGCACCTCACGGCGCGGGCGAGGTCGCGAGCGCGCTTCCCCGCCCCCGCTGACGAACGGACCCCCATGCGACGCGCCGACCGCTTGTTCGAGCTCATCCAGGTGCTGCGCCGCGCGTCGGCCCCGCTGACCGCCGCCGCGATCGCGGCGGAACTCGAGACCAGCAAGCGCACCATCTACCGTGACATCGGCGCGCTGATCGCGCAGCGCGTTCCGATCCGCGGCGAGGCGGGGATCGGCTACATCCTCGATCGCGGTTTCGACCTGCCGCCGCTGATGTTGACCTCGGACGAGCTCGAGGCGGTCGCGCTGGGGGCCCAATGGGTGATGGCGCACGCCGACTCCGAGCTCGCCCGCGCCGCCCTCGGCGTCCTCGCCAAGATCGCGGCGATCGTGCCCGAGGATCTGCGCCCGCTCATTGACGACCCCGCGGTCGGAACCCCGCCGTCGCGAGAGGTGCACGGCGACGTCGGCGTCGATGTCGCGAAGCTCCGCGCGTGGAGCCGGCAGGGGCTGAAGCTCGCGATCGGCTATGTCGACAAGACCGGCCAGACGAGCGAGCGTGTCATCTGGCCGTTCATGGTGGGCTATGTCGCGACGGTGCGTGTCGTCATGGCGTGGTGCGAGCTGCGCGCCGACTTCCGAATCTTCCGCACCGACCAGCTGACATCGGTCGACTTCCTCGACGAGCGCTATCCCGAACACCCCGTCGTCTTGCGCCGCCGCTGGCTGGCGATGATGAGAGAGAAGCAGGTTGTCCGCACCCAGGATGCCGATCGCGCCTGACCGATAGCGAGCCAGCGCCCAAGGCGTGGAGCACACGACTTTCCGGTGAATTCATGACAGGGGGGCTTGTAGGCAATGGGACGCACCGGTAGGGTATTTACCCAGGGTGCGCCCCCCGTCGCACACAGAGAGGGTTGGTCATGGCCGGAATCGAGCGTTCGTCATCGTCGTCCTCGTCCCAGCGCAGCACCCAGCAGTCCTCGCGCGTCTCCTCGAATGAGGCCACGCGGAACGTCCGGTCCGAGCTGAGCCAGCCCGACGCCGCCACGCAGCAGACGCGGACCTCGCAGGGAGCCGGGCACACGTTCCGGGATGGCTGGGATGACGCCCCCGTGCGAGCCAACCTGAACCTGAGGACGGCGGACGCGCGGCAGGCGCAGCAGTTGCACCAGGTGCAGCAGACCGTTGCCGCCGAGGAGGTCGCCGAGCCGGGCGCGGAGGTCGCCGAGCCGGGCACGGACATCGACTGGGACTTCATCGCCGAGCAGGAAGGCGCGGCGCGCCAGGATGCCTATGTCCCCGATCCCGAGGGCAGCCAGAGCGGCGTGACGGTGGGCACGGGCGTGGACCTGGGCGCGCGAGACCTCGCGGACCTGCAGCGGCTGGGCCTGTCCGAGGCGCTCCAGGAGAGGCTGACGCCCTACCTCGGGCTGCAGCAGCAGGAGGCGGTGGACTTCCTGGAGGCGAACCCGCTGCAGCTGACGGCCGAGGAGGTCGAGGAGCTGGACCAGGCCGTGCGGGACCAGGCGGTGGACTCGCTCATCACCCGCTACAACGCCGAGGTCACCTCCAGAAACGCCGAGGACGGCGGCGAGCGGGTCTCCTTCGAGGAGCTGCCCGCGGAGATGCAGACGGTGATTGCGTCCGTGCACTTCCAATACGGCACGCTGAGCACGGAGACCCCCAACTTCTTTGGCCAGGTGGTCGACCAGCGCTGGGACGATGCGCTGGGCAACCTGAGGGACTTCGGGGACGATTATCCTTCCCGCCGGGGACGGGAGGCGGATCTGCTCGAGTCTGGAATGAGCGCCGCGAGCTGAAGCTCGTGCTGGCGGCCATCGTCACCGCGAGCGTTTCGACGCGCGCCAGGCCTCCCACGCGCCGGTCGACCAGAGGGCACAGGCGACGAGGACGGGCTGGAAGAAGAGCCGGATGAACCGCGCCCTGTCGGTGTCGAGACCGAACGCGCTGATGCCGTTCGTGTACTGAGAGATGTTGCCCGGGAAGACCGCGACGAAGAACGCGGCCACCACCCACCCGACCTGCGTGCGCCAGCGGCGCGCGAAGAGGAGCGCCGCGCCGAGCACGAGCTCGACCACGCCCGAAGCGAGGACGACGAAGTCGGCGTCGAGCGGCACCCACCTCGGGACCTGGGCCAGGAACTCGGTACGGGCCCACGTGAGGTGGCCCGCGCCCGCGAGGAGCAAGGAAGCTCCCAGCCAGATGCGTGCAACGGTCTTCAGGACACTGGGGCGTGCCACGGCGACTTCTCCAGACATGACTCCTCCAACGTTCGAACCGTCAAAAGTATTGTGCGCAATTCGATTGGACGCAATGGGTTTCGGGAGGAAAGGGCCCGGAATCGCGAGCCTCCGCGGTGGATGACAGTCACATCATCGAGGCCGCCTCGCCTTGGCTGGAAAGCGCACAGGGGCGGAGATGCGGCCGGACGTCTCGTGGGCCGAAGCGCTAGAACTTCTTCTCATGAGCGTCCCGCCCATCCCGCCGCCCCCCGCGCCCACGCATCGCGAGGCCCTCGGCTCGCTCCCGGAGTTCCGCTCCGGGGGTCCCGAGGACCGGCTGGCTCGCGCCCGGGAATACCTCCGCGAGGCCCATGCCCGCGTCGAGGCCTTCCACCGTGGAGGGGCCGCCGGTCTCTCCACCTGCCGCCTCCTCTCCGCCGCCACGGACCGGCTCGTCCACGGGCTCTTCTCCGAGCTCTCCGCCGAGCACCACGCCCCTCCCGGCCTCGCACTCGTCGCGCTCGGCTCCTACGGGCGCCGCGAGCTGTCTCCCCATTCGGATCTGGATCTGCTCCTCCTGCGCGGCCCCGGTGTCTCCGAGGAGGCCACCGCCCCCCTGGCCCGTGCGTTCCCCACGCTCCTGTGGGATCTCAAGCGCGCCGTGGGCTGGAGCGCCCGCGGCCCCGAGGAGTGCGCTCGCGCCGCCGACTCCGACCACACCATCCGCACCGCGTTGCTCGACGCGCGCTTCGTCACGGGCGATACCGACGTCTTCCGCCACCTCTCCGAGGACGTCCTCCCGGAGCTCCTCACCCACCGCGCCGACGCCTACATCCAGGACAAGGTCCAGGAGCTGCGCGCCCGCCGCGAGCGCTTCGGTGACTCCGTCTTCCTCCTCGAGCCCAACCTCAAGCAGGGCAATGGAGGCCTGAGAGATCTGGAGACCGCCTTGTGGATCGCCCGCGTCCGCTTCCGCACGCGCGGCCTCACCGGCCTGCTCCAGCAGTCCATCCTCCCCGGCTCGCAGGTGGCGCGGCTCAAGGCCGCTCGTGACTTCCTCCTGCGCATCCGCCACCAGCTCCACTTCCTGCGCGGACGCAAGGAGGACCGGCTCACCTTCGAGCTCCAGGAGGAGGTGGCGCGCTTCCTCGGCTACCAGCAGGGCCCCGTGCTGCCCGTCGAGGCCTTCATGCGCGACTACTACCTGTCCGCCCGGGCCCTCCGCCAGGCCGCCGATGCCCTCATCGCCCGCTGCGAGGAGCTCAGCACCGCCCGGAAGATCTCCCTCTTCCCCGAGCGACGGCTCGGCGCCTTCAAGGTGTTCCGCGGCAAGCTCACCCTGTCGGACCCGGGCCTCTTCTCCCGCGAGCCCGCGACCACCCTCGACTTCTTCCGCACCGCCGAGGAGCACGGGCTGCCCCTCTACTCGTGGGCCCGCGAGCAGGCCGTGCAGGCCCTGCCCGCGCTCGAGGCCGCCCGCGCCACTCCCGCCGTCACCTCCGCCTTCAAGGCCCTCATCGCCCGGCCCGGCACCCGCGGCGAGCTCCTCTTCGCCCTGCACGATGCCGGCGTGCTCGGCGCCGTCGTGCCCGAGTTCGGCCGCGTCACCGCCCACCACCAGCACGACCTGTACCATGTGTACACCGTCGACGTTCACACCCTCTTCGCCGTGCGCCGCCTCCAGTGTCTGCGCGCCGGAGAGCTCGTCACGGAGGAGCCCCAGCTCTCCCGCGAGATGCGCGACCTGAAGGATCCCCTCCCGCTCTACCTCGGCATGCTCCTGCACGACGCGGGGAAGGGGATGGGGGGCGATCACTCGGAGAAGGGCCGCCTGCTCATGGTGGCCCTCGGCGAGCGGCTGGGCCTGACGCCCCGCCAGCGTGAGGTGGCCGAGTTCCTCGTGAAGGAACACCTGGCGATGAGCCACACCGCCCAGCGCCGCGATCTGAGCGATCCCGCCCTCATCGCCGACTTCGCCCGCAAGGTGGGCGACGTGGAGAAGCTCACCTGCCTCTACCTCCTCACCTGGGCGGACATCTGCTCGGTGGGGCCGCGCATGTGGACGGGCTGGAAGGCGCAGCTGCTGCGCGAGCTGTACGACAAGGCCCGGGCCCACCTCGTGGGCTCGGCGGCCGCGGGCGGGGAGGGCTCTTCCGAGCACCTGCGCGAGCGTTTCCACGCGCGCTGGGCCCGTGTCCTCGGCGAGCCCCGGGCGCGCGAGCTGGGACAGGTGCTCCCCGAGCGGTACTTCCTCGGGACGGATCCCTCGCGCGCCACGCTCCATGGGCGGCTGCTCGCGTGTGCCCGGAAGCGCCCCTTCGCCGCCGCCCTGCGCCACCACCCCGACGCCGGCTACAGCGAGCTGTCCTTCGCCGTCCAGGACAGGCCCGGTCTGCTCGCGCTGCTCGCCGGCGTGCTCTCCGCCCATCGCATCGACATCCTCTCGGCCCGCATCGTCTCCACCTCGGACGGACTCGCGCTGGACGTCTTCGACGTGCGGCCCCCGCATGGGCGGCTGCTCGAGCGCTCCCGCTGGCGCGTGGCCCGGACGGATCTCCTGCGCGTCCTCTCGGGAGGGACCACCATCGAGGACGTGCTGCGCCGGCGCCGCTCCGGCTCCGTCCTGCAACGGCACCTGCCTCCCGTGCCTCCCAAGGTCACGGTGGACAACCGCGCCTCCCGCGACTTCACCGTGGTGGACGTGGTGGCTCCGGACCGCGTGGGCCTCCTGTATGCCATCTCCTCGGCCCTCACCCGCGCGGGCGCTGGGATTGCCCTCGCCAAGGTGGCCACCGAGGCCCACCGCGCCGTGGACTCGTTCTACATCACCCGCCAGGGGGCCCGGATCGAGGGCCCGGGCGATGAGGCGGCGCTGGTGGAGGCGCTCACCTCCGCCCTGGACGCACTGGAGCGCGAGGGCGCGGAGGTCCGGAGCTGAGGGGGGCCTCGGGCCGCGCTCATGGGCCCGCGGGTGGAAGTTCCTGGACGGTCGACAGCGCGGGCTGGATCCCCGACCGGCCCTTCGTCCTCAGGGGCGGGCTCCGGGGCAGCCGGGACCCGGCCCCCGCCTCTTCCGGCTCGTCGGCCGGGGGGTCCTCGCTGATCTCCCGGAAGATGCGGCGGCCGAGCAGCGCGCCCAGCCCCAGCGACACCACCATCCCCACGCCGGACACCACCGTCATCACCGTGCGTCCCTGCGCCAGTCCACTGCCGAACTGCGCCGTGAGGAAGGTGCCCGGGATGGTGCCCAGCAGCACCCCCATCGCCAGCGGCCAGAAGCGCGCCTTGGCCGCCGTCGCCGCCGCGATCATCACGTCCGTGGGCAGCAGCGGGTTGATGCACGCCAGCAGCGCGAACTTGAAGCCGTGCCGCCTCGCCGCCCGGGTAATCGCCGGGTAGCGGCTGCCCGCCATGCGCTTCATCAACCGCGTCCCCAGCCAGCGCGACAGCCCGAAGATGAGCAGCGTCGCCAGGAAGCTGCCCAGCAGTGAATACATCGTCGCCGCCAGGGTCCCGAAGATCATCCCCCCCACCGCGGTGAACACCTGGCCGGGCAGCAGCGTCACCGGCCGCACCGCCAGGAAGAACACGAAGGCCACCGGCGCCCACTTCCCCATGGGCGCCAGGAAGGCGGTCAGGTCCTTCTGGTTGATGAAGTCCGGGCCCAGCAGCCTCAGCATCGTGAGCCCCCCGATGGAGGCCAGCACCGGCGCCAGCACCTTCAGCCAGCCCTTGAGACCCATTTCTCCGCCGCCACCGCCGTTCACGCCGTCCTCCCACTCTCGGTTGGCGGGAAAGGTGTGACAGCGAACGGGAATCGGCAATACGCACTGGCGTGTTGTTGACACTGAAGCGTCCGGGCGGGCAGGCCGTAGTCACGCCCGCCGGGACAGCGTGAGCCCCCAACCCCGCGTCATTCCTGGGGATTGCCTGGGTCCTGTCCACTGCGAACGGCTGGCGGTGTACGGAGCTTGCTTGCATCGGGGCGCTTCCGTCCCAAGTTTTGGGGCAAGGGGCACCCTGGCGGGGAAGGGGAGAACGTAGGAGGAGAGACGACATGCAGCAGGACAAAGACAACAAGGGCAGCATGACGGTGGCCGAGGCGGGGCGTAAGGGCGGAGAGACCGTGCGCAACGAGAGGGGCCGGGAGTTCTACGAGACGATCGGCCGCAAGGGGGGAGCGACGGTGAAGGCCGAGAGGGGCCGCTCCTTCTACGAGGAGATCGGCCGCAAGGGCGGCGAGACCGTGAAGGCCGAGCGCGGGGCGAAGTTCTACGAGGAGATCGGCAAGAAGGGCGGAGACCGGGTGAAGGCCACGCGGGGACCGAACTTCTACGAGGAGATCGGCCGCAAGGGCGGCCAGAAGGTGAAGAAGCTGATCGAGGAGGGCAAGCGGGCGGCCCGGGCGGCCATGGAGAAGCAGGAAGGCACCAGCCCAGCGGAAGAGCCCGGGGCATCTGCCTCGCCCCCGTCCGGCGAGCCGGGCCCAGGCCGCACCGAGTAGCACGTGACGCAAGGGCCGCGGACCGGATAGACACGGGTCGTGTACCTCTTCCTCGCGTTCCTCGACCACGCGGACCAACCTGAACGGGCCATCCGACGGCTCCGGGACTTCGGTATCCCGGAGCCGTTGGTCGTGCGGGCCCGAAGCGCCGCGGCCACGCTCTCGGCCGAGGTGCCCGTCTTCGCCGGCCTGCGCAGCCTCGCGCTCGGGGCGGACGAGGATCGGCTCGTCCTGGTGAGCCTCCTGCCGGCCCAGTCGGCCGAGGAGGTGGAGCGGCTCGTCCAGCGCGTCCAGCTGGAGATGGATGCGGACGATCCCCCGATGGGACGGCTGGTGGCCCTGCCGGTGATCGCCGCCCCCATGCATCGCCGGGAGTGACGAAGCGCCACGGGCGGTGTAATCACCGTATTCGTGCAGGCGCTGCTCGTCTTCCTCGCCATCGCGGCGCTCTCCTTGCTGGCCTCGAGCCGGACGGTGTTGGACCCTGGCCGTTTCCCGGCCGTGGCGCACCTGGCGGCCAGCGGACTGCTCTTCCTCGCCTGTGGGACGGTGATGGGGCCGGGCTCCCTGGGGGTGCTCTCCTGGGGCGATCTGACGGCCCTGCGGCCGGTGCTGGCCCTGGGGCTCGGGGTGGCGGGGGTGATCATCGGCCTCAACCTGGAGCCCCGGCTGTTGCGGCTGCTTCCTCGGGAGGTGTACGCGGCGGCGCTCGCTCATGCCGGGACGGCCTTCTTGTGGGTGGCCTTGCCCCTGGCCGGTCCGCTGCTCTTCACCATGGGCCTGCCCCCCGGGGCCGCGTTGGGCGCGGCGGTGCTGCTGGGCGCGGCGGCGAGCCTGTCCTCCGGCCACTTCGCGGTGCTGGGCTACCGCAGCGGGCGCATGGAGCGGCGCAGCGGCCTGTCCGTGGCGTTGCTCACCATGCTGGATGACCTGGTGGGGCTGGGGGTGCTGGTGCTGGCGCTGAGCTTCGGCGCGGCGGGCCACCCGCTGGAGGGCCTGGGGCTGGTGGCGCTGGCGCTGCTGCTGGGCATGGCGTGCGGCGGACTGCTCGCCTTCCTCATGCATGGGCTCAAGGATCAGGGCGAGTTGATGGCGGTGCTGTTGGGCGGGGTGGCGTTGGTGTCCGGGGCGGCGGCGTACCTCCGGGTGTCGGCGCTGCTGGCGGGAGTGGCCTGTGGGGCCACCCTGGTGCTGGTGGGGGGCCGGGCCGTGGAGCAGGCGGCACGTGGGCTCGGGCGCTTCGAGCGCCCCGCGTACCTGTTGCTGATCTTCCTGGTGGGCGCCCACGTGCAGGCGCGGGACCTGATGGCGTGGGTGTTGCTGCCGGGGTACCTGGGCCTGCGCTTCGTGGGGAAGGTGCTGGGGGGGGCGCTCGCGCAGCGCATCGCCGGGGGGACGTTGGCGCTGCCGCCGCGGCTGGGCTACGCGCTCATCGCCCAGGGGGGGCTGGCGCTGTGCCTGGTGGTGGAGTACCTGGTGCTGGTGCCGGGGCCGCTGTCCCAGCGTGTCTTCGACGTGGTGGTGGCGGGGGCGCTGATCAACGAGCTGCTCGGCAGCCGAGCCTTCCGCTACGTGCTGGCGCCGGCCCCCGAGGCGCCCGTGAAGGGGAGCCCGACATGACGGTCAGGGCTGGCATGAGGTTGCTGCTGCTGGTGTTGTTGCTGGCGGGCATCGCCCGTGCGCAGATGTGGCGCGTGGACACGGGCACGTCGGTGACGCTGGCGGCCGGGGCGCTGCTGTTGTGTGGGCTGTTCGCCGGCAAGGTGGCCATTGGCCTGGGGCTGCCGAGGCTCACCGGGTACCTGCTGGTGGGCGTGGCGGTGGGCCCGTACGCGCTGGGCTTCATCCCCGGAGCGGGGGTGAAGGGGCTGGAGCTGGTGAAGGGACTGGCGTTGAGCCTCATCGCGCTGGTGGCGGGCACGGAGCTGCACCTGGGGTTGCTGCGGCGGGTGGGGACGAAGGTGGCGGTGTTGTGCGCGGTGGTGTGCGGGGTGACGTTCGTGGTGTCGGTCGGGGCGATGTTCGCCCTCAAGGGATGGCTTCCCTTCCTGGCCACCATGACGGTGCCGCAGGCGCTGGCGGTGAGCGCGCTGGTGGCCTCGGTGGTGGTGTCCTTCTCGCCCACCGTCACCATCGCCGTCGTGCAGGAGACGCACGCGCGTGGCACCTTCACCGAGTTCCTCATGGCGCTGGTCATCATTGGCGATCTGTTCGTCATGGTGGCCTTCGCGCTGGCGGTGGGGGTGGCCCGGGCCAGCTTCGGCGGAGGGTTGGATCTGGCGGGGCTGGTGGGCGGGGTGGGGTGGGAGTTGTTCGGCTCGGTGCTGGTGGGGGCGCTGCTGGCGGTGGGGATGCTCGTCTACATGCGCCAGGTGCAGAAGGAGCTGCCGCTCTTCCTGGTGGCCATCAGCTTCGCCTCGGCCGAGGCGGGGACGCGGCTGCACCTGTCGCCGCTGCTGATGATGCTGGCGGCCGGGGCGCTCATCGCCAACCTGGACGAGCGCGAGGGGGCACGCATCCACCACGCCATCCAGCGGGCGGGGCTGCCGGTGTTCGCGCTCTTCTTCGCCGCGGCGGGCGCGGGGCTGAAGCTGGATGCGCTGGTGACGGTGGGGCCCATCGCGCTGCTGATGGTGGCCCTGCGGACCGTGGCCGTGTGGTTCGCCTGCCGCCGCTTCGCGCCCCCGGGTGACGAGCGGCTGTCGCGTTACCTGTGGATGGGGCTCATCTCCCAGGCGGGCGTGTCCTTTGGACTGGCGGCGCTCATCTCGCGCACCTTTCCGGACTTCGGCCCGCAGGTGGAGGTACTCATCGTGGCGATGATTACGTTGAACCAGCTCGTGGGGCCCATCCTCACCCGGCGCGCGCTCGAGCGCAGCGGGGAGATCCGCTCCGACGAGGCTCCAGGCCCGGCCTGAGGAGAGCGCTGTATGGCATCAGCACCCATCATCGAGGTGAACACGGAGTTCCCCCAGCCGAGGCACGTGCAGCGTGCGGTGGAGATCCTCTCCAGCGGCGGGGTGATCGCCTATCCAACGGACACCTACTACGGCCTGGGGTGTGACCTGGGCTCGAAGAAGGGGATCGAGAAGCTGTACCAGCTGAAGGGACGGGACAGGAAGAAGCCGCTGTCCTTCCTGTGCCCGGACCTGTCGGACGTGGCGAAGTACGCGCACGTGAGCAACTTCGCGTACCGGACGATGAAGAGCCTGACGCCCGGGGCGTTCACGTTCATCCTCGAGGCCACGCGGCTGGTGCCCGAGGTGATGATGTCCAAGCAGAAGCAGGTGGGCATCCGGGTGCCGGACGCGGAGCTGGCGCGGGCGCTGGCCGCGGCGTTGGGGAGGCCCATCGTCACCACCTCGGCCACGGACGCCGAGGGCGAGCCCCTCATCGACGCCAAGGACATCAAGGACGCGCTGGGGCACGGGTTGGAGCTCATCCTCGATGGCGGGGTGCGGCTGATGGAGCCCTCGACGGTGGTGTCGTTGATCGACGACCAGATCGAGGTGCTCCGGCAGGGCAAGGGCCAGCTGGACTGAAGAGGGGCGGGGCGAGGGCTATCCCTCTGCCCGCGGAGGACGCGGGGCCTCCGCCTTCCGGCGGATGTGCTCCCAGGAGTCCGTGTGGGAGAAGGGGTAGAGGGTCTGCTTCGGTGGCAGGCCCGCCTCCAGCTTCGCGCGCAGGGTGTGGAGCAGGCGCAACCCGTCCAGCCGCTTCTGGTCCACCCGGCTCCCGGCCACGAAGCGCCGGCAGGCCTCGAGCCCGGCCGTGTCGAGCCCTGCTTCCTGGCCCCTCTTGAGCAGCGCGGGCCAGCTCCGGTCGGCATGGAACAGCCCCTTGGCGAGCTGCTCCAGCGTGTGGCGCGTCTCCTGGCCGAGCACCCCGGCGCGCTCCGCCGCCTGGAGGGTGGCGCGGATGTTCACCATCGCCTCGGAGAGCGGCCGGTAGCCCTCCTCGGCCCCGGCATGCACCACCGCGACCTCGTCGTCGTCCTCCAGCGCTCCGCTCGCGAAGGCCTCGTAGATGTCTCCGACGCCCTCCATGCCGAAGGCCGCCAGTTCCGCGGCGCGTAGCGCTCCCATGCTCGCCGCGCCGAAGACGTGCACGCCCTGCGTCATCGCCCAGAGGATTTCCTTGTGGGATACCGAGGGCACGCGCTCGAAGTAACCGTCGATGAGCCCGATGGCCACCGGCTTGTCCAGCGCCGCCCGGTACAGATCCCCCTGCGCCGCGGGCGGCAGGTAGAGGGCCTCGAGCTCCCGTTCGTGGTCCACGCCGCTGAGTGTGGGGCCGGCGAAGATGATCACCTTCATGGCGCTCTCTCCGAGAGGAGGCGGCGGGCTCGGGCGCCCGGTACGTAGCCTGGAATGTCGTTGAGGGGCTCGAGGCCCGGGACGAGGACGCGGACCACCGGGATGCCGAAGTGGGGCCGCGTCAGGTCCACCACCACCGCCTTGCCGAGCCCCGCCGCGCGCAGGCGGCCCAGCAGGAAGGCATGATCCTCCTCCAGCGTGCTCCCCTGGAAGTCGGGCGCATCCTGGAAGCGGTGTGCCCTTGGCTCGGCCACGAGCGTGTCCCGCATCCGCCGGGCGGCTTCGAGCTCCTCCTCGGCGCTCTGAGGCCCCATGTGGCGGACGTCATCGCGTGCGCCGGTGATGACGGTGAGCCGGCTCTGCGCTGCCTCGGTGAGCGCTCGCGAGAGCGCCACGGCGCGGCAGGGGTGGCAGCCCATTCCTCCCATGGGACCGATGGGCCGGTAGGGGTCGGGATCCGAGTCCACGATGGTGCAGGAGAAGGCCGCCACTCCCACGTCCGAGGTGAGCTCCCAGATGCCGACCTCCACGCCGGCGCGCGCATAGCGCTCCAGGAGGGACTGGCAGCCCGGGTCATCCACGGTGGAGGGGTCGACCCGGAGGCGGCGCCGGGCCTCCTCGCCGGAGAGGCGGAAGAGGGTGGTGGCATCGCGCTCGATGAGCTCGCAGAGCGCATGGTTCACGGCCTCGAGCGGGTGGTTGCCCGAGGCCAGGCCGCTGGAGCTCATCAGGAACGAGCCGCTCCCCGACGGGAGCGGGAGCGTGTAGTCCATGTGGACCATCTCGTAGGGCACCCAGGTGGAGCCCTGGTCGAAGAGGTCGTGGCCCTCGATCCACAGCGTGCGGAAGTGGCCGTGGAACCGGCTCACGGACAGGGCCGGCAGCGCCGTGACGTCCACCATCCGGTGGGTGAATCGCAGCTCGTTGAAGGTGGCGAGCTTGAGGGGCAGGGTGATGTGCTCGGCGTGA
Source organism: Archangium violaceum Cb vi76 (assembly GCF_000733295.1). Classification (GTDB taxonomy): domain Bacteria; phylum Myxococcota; class Myxococcia; order Myxococcales; family Myxococcaceae; genus Archangium; species Archangium violaceum. Next base: position 43,589 of record NZ_JPMI01000329.1, read on the forward strand.
TGCAGCTCGATGGCCTCCATCAACCCCGAGGCCCGGGCGGAGGCGAGCTCGCCCCCCTTGCCCTGGGAGACGGAGAGCGAGCGTGC
>NZ_JPMI01000330.1 GCF_000733295.1 Archangium violaceum Cb vi76
AGAGGCATCAGGCCCCGCACGCGCGTGACCGTCTCCTCGGGGGAGATGAGGCGGTGGGTCCCGGCGAGGAAGCCCTTGGGAGAAGCTTTCCCTCCCTCCTGGAGTGGGCTGGCGCTTGGGGGCACTGGGATGGGCCTGGCGGAGGTTGACTATTGCCGTGGTTGCAGACGCAGGGTCAACGTCCCTACGTTTCCGGGCAGGGTCCGGACAACTACGCCCGCCTCAAAGTCCGCTGCAGTCAAGGTGTATTGGAAGGAAGAAATCGGATCATCGAAGGCGAAGTCGATATCAATCACATTTACGGTTAACGGCGAATTCAACAGAGCGTTCGCCGTTGTCGTACATCCGCCATCCGACCAAGAGGGAGTGAGGCCTGAAATCTCGGACGTGCGGGTTGTGATCGGTGCGCCGTCCGTAGGGCAGGTCATCTCCACTACGACATCAGGCGGGGAATTGTCCGCATCCCAACTCAGTCCGTCTGACGGATCCAGTGGCTCGATGTTCGCAGTCGAGGGTTGTACCTTCCAACTGGAATCCAGAGGCAGCTTGGGTGCGCAGATGGGATTCTTGTCTGGCGAACATCGGGTTTCCGCCTGACACGTCACACAGGCACCGCCACCCTTGCCGCACGTCGTGTCCAATGTGCCTGGCTGACAGGTATTTCCCAAGCAGCAGCCACTGCAATTGTGAGGTCCGCACAAAGTGTCTGGAGTGATGGGCAGCTCACCGTCATCGTAACCACAGCCAGATACGGCGAGGATGGCAATCAATAGAAGAGGCGAAAAGAGGTGCTTCAAGGGAATGCTCCCCCAGATGGTGATTGAGATTATCGGTTCGAGACTGCGGAGCCAAGGGAGAGTTCAGCAATGCGCTCGCCTTGCTCGTTCTTCAGGGTTACTGTCTTGATTCTGTCCATCGGAATGCTGATGAGCCTGCCCCTCCGTCCGGTCTTGGGCGCAAGGGCGATGCGCATTGGGCGGCCTGTGGTGGCTCGCTCGAAGTCCGATTCCCATACATATCCAACGACCAGGAGCTCGCCAGCGGATGTTTTTTGGATTTCGAACGCCGTGGCGGGTGATCCTGTCGAGGATGGGGACAGCTGAATCTGGGCTCGTCGAAGACGAGGGAGGGTGTCGATTCCAACGAAGCCAAAAACGCCCAGGGGCAAGTGCTCCGCCGAGAGCGCTGCTTCGTTGTCTTGAAGAGGACGCACCCGATTCTGGCTGCGGAGTTCCTCGAGCTTCGTTGCGTATCCGCCCACTGCCCTTGTGCTTTGTGTGTTGTTTGGTGCGCTTTCCGATGCGGATGATGGAGTGCTGCTCGCCGGTTGATTTGTCTCACCGGTTGCATCAACGAGTTGTGCGAGCAGGCTCTTGCGCCGAGGTCCGGAATCGCCAGACGGGGCTGGGTCGTCCTTGGCGGAAATGGCCAATCCAAGTCCGCCGACAATCAACACGACGGCGGCCGCTACCCTGGTCTCTGAAGTTGACGAGGGTCTTGCTTTCTTGGATCCGTTCGATCGCCCAGAATAGGTTTCCCGGTGACTGCTCGAAGCGTTCGTTGTGCTGTCTTTCGACGCCGCAGCAGCCACGAGTTTTTGTTCCAGCTTGTTGTAGTGGCCTACCTGGGTGGTGGATATCGGGG
>NZ_JPMI01000331.1 GCF_000733295.1 Archangium violaceum Cb vi76
CCGGATATCGGGGGCTGTGCCGGCTCGGACCTGCTTGGTGGCGCATGAGGCGATGAAGGCTGTTGGACTCGCTCCCATTGAGAGAGCCCTTGCTCCAACTCCTTCCAGCCCTGCTCGTGGTCTCTACGGAAATCAGCGAACCTGACTCCTTCAAGATCGGGAGGAAGGTTCGTACACTCTCTCAGGAGTACAGGAAACAGGGGCCTCTTCTTCCCGGAGCGCAGGAGAGTTTGAGCCACTCTCAATTCATAATTGAACCACCGCGACAGGATGGCGTCGGGAGACAGGACGAATACGACCACGTCGCTGCGTTCTATCCCTTCGTCGATCTTGGTGCGGATTTCATCGCCGACAAGCAATTCGGACAGGTCCAGCCAGGCATCATGGCCCTTGCTTTCGAGCCGTCTCTTGAGCTCAATGGCGAAAGGTTTGTCCTTGGAAGAGTGCGAGATGAAGATCTTGGCCATGACCTGAATCCAGCGACAGCCTAGGGTAACCCACGCACTTCCTCAACTTCGCCAAGGGCGGGAGTGGCTGACCAACGCGCCGATGGTCTACAAGAATGACTTGGCAGTGGCGGACAAGGGGGGGGGCATGGTGTGGCGCGTCGATGGAGGTCCGGTTCTACTCGAGGTGGGGCGGTCCGGGGCTCTCGGAAGATTGCCCGAGCCCACTCCTGGGCTAGCATGGACGCATCATGGAAGGGTACCTCGACGCGTTCATCGCCTTCATCCGTGCCGAGCGCGGCCTGTCCGGCAAGACGGTGGATGCCTACGCCGCGGATCTGGCGGTGTACTTCGCGGACCTGAAGCGCAAGGGCATCACCGACGTAGTGCGTGTGCATCCGGACGACATCACCGGCCACCTGACGACGCTCAACTCGCGCCGGCTCTCCCGCCGCAGCCAGGCGCGGCACCTGGCGGCCATCCGCGGCTTCCACCGCTTCCTCGTGGCCGAGAAGTACGTGGAGAAGGATCCCACCGAGGACATCGACACCCCGCGCTCGGCGCGCAAGCTGCCCATCTTCCTCACGCTGGAGGAGGTGGAGCAGTTGCTCGCCGCTCCGGACGAGAGCACGCCCGCGGGCATGCGGGACAAGGCCATGCTCGAGGTGCTGTACGCCACCGGCCTGCGCGTGAGCGAGCTGGTGGGCCTGGGCATCAACGACATCCAACTGGGCGCCGGCTACCTGGTGGCCAAGGGCAAGGGCGCCAAGGAGCGCATCGTCCCGGTGGGTACCATCGCGGCGGAGAAGGTGCGCACGTACCTCGCGGGGCCCCGGCAGTTGCTGCTGGGCGAGCGCGAGTCCAAGGCGCTCTTCGTCACGCCTCGCGGCGACGGCTTCACCCGGCAGGGCTTCTGGAAGCTGCTCAAGCGCTACGCGCTCAAGGCGGGCATCCGCAAGCCGCTGTCACCGCACAAGCTGCGGCACTCGTTCGCCACGCACCTGGTGGAGCGCGGCGCGGACCTGCGCGCGGTGCAGGCCATGCTGGGCCACGCGGACCTGGCCACCACGCAGATCTACACGCACGTCAACAGCGCGCGGCTGCGGGCCGTCTACGACAACGCCCACCCGCGCGGAGACGACGTGCGCGGGCGGGGAGGGGCCCTGGGCGGCCGCGTGGCGAGGAAGAGGGCAGCAGGGGGCACGTAGTTCCCCCCACCACCCGCCTCACGTCATCACGGCGTGGGCGCCGCCACGGTCTGGCCGCCCGCGGGAGCCGGCTGGCCCTCGA
>NZ_JPMI01000332.1 GCF_000733295.1 Archangium violaceum Cb vi76
CCGGAGCGGCTGCCGCGGCCTCGGCCGCCGCCTTCTCGGCCGCCAGCTTCGCGGCGGCCTCCGCCTCGGCGCGCTTCCGCGTCTCGGCCTCGGCGATCTTGCCCATGGCCGCCAGGCCCTTGTCGAAGTCCGCCCCGAGCATGGCGTCCATGTCCACGAACAGGCCGAAGGCCTTGCCCATGAAGTCGTTGGTGCCGTCCATCTTCCACGTCACCGTCACGCCCTCGGCCGCCGGGCTGAAGGTGAAGGTGGTCGGGCTGGTGGACGGGAACGGCCGGATGAACTCCAGCTTGATGCGGACGAGCTCGTTGGTCTTGCTCTCCTCGATCTCCATCCGGCCCTCGCCCACCTGGTCATTGCCAGACCAGCTGTACTTCGCGCCCACGCCCGTGGCCGCGCCCTCGAAGGTCGTCTTCTGGTTCGGATCCAGCTTGTCCCAGGGCGACCACCCACCCCAGTTGTGGAAGTCGTTCACCAGCGCGAAGGTGATGTCCGGCGCCGCCTTGAACGTCGCGCTGCGCTGCACGGTGTAGGTGGCCGGCTGCATGGCGATGACGCCGCACAGCGCCACGATGACGACGGCCACACCAATGAGGATTTTCTTGAGCATGAGGAGCGCTTTCCTGTCGGGTGAGAAGGCGGGCGGGTCTTAGGGGATAGGGCATACCGCTCGCAAGAGTCCGGGAGTGTGGACTCCTCGAGGATCGTCTCGACCCTGGCCTTGCGGGGGACCCTACCGGAGAAGTCAGAGTCCGGTGTATGATGGCTCAGGAAGAGGAACCAGGGCGCTGCCTCGCGGGTTCTGACCACAAAGGTAGGGGGTGCGGAGATGGGGAAGGGGAAGAAGCCGGCCACGTACGAGGACATTGAGGCGCTGCCGGTCGGGTGGGTCGGGGAGTTGTTGGAGGACGAACTGGTGGCTTCTCCGCGCCCGGCCATGCCTCATGCGCGGGTGGCCTGGGCCTTGAGCATCCTGCTGGGCCCTGCTTCGGATCTGGGACAGCAGGGGCCCAATAGTGGGTGGTGGATCCTTTACGAGCCGGAACTTCACCTCGGGAGGGATGTCCTGGTGCCGGACCTCGCGGGGTGGCGTCGCGATCGGATGCCCGTCCCGCCCTTCATGGACGAGCCGTTCTCCACGGTGGCTCCGGATTGGGTGTGCGAGGTGCTTTCACCCTCGACCGAGCGGGTCGACAGGAAACGCAAACTGCCGCTCTACCATCGCGAGGGGGTGAGCCATGTGTGGCTCATCGATCCGTCGGCTCGCAGCCTGGAGATCTACCGCAGGCAGGAGAGGGATTGGTTGCACGTCGCCCGGCACAGCGGAGACGGCGAGGTCATGGCGGAGCCGTTTGACATGCTCCGGTTGACGCTGGGCTCGCTGTGGTGGCCACGGGCCGCTGCGGCACGGGCTTCCATACCCTCACCCTAGCCCTCTCTTAGGCGCCGTCTGGAAATAAACTTTCTGCCCGAGGAGGAGGGAGAAGGAGTCCTGAGCCAGCGGGCAGACCGGCTAAGTAGACGGTTTCGCACAGCGGGGAACCAGTCAGGACGGGTTGGTGGCGTCCAGCTCGTCACGCCCTGTCCCCGGCTGGCGTTCCCTGGTTAGCTGGCCTAGCCTTTGAGGCATGGAAAACCTGGATTATCCCCCACGCCTCTGGGTGGTCCTTCTGGTGGGTGGGCTCGTGTCGGGCTGTGCAGCGGCTATCGCATGCCGACCGGGAGACTCCACGGTGGACTGCTGCATAAAGAAATACCCGCTGAGCCCGCTAGAGAACTGCACCGCCAGCCGCTCGGACGTGCTCCGAGTTTTGAGGGAAATAGCGGAGGTGAGCGATGTAGTCGCGAACATCAACGAGGACTTCAATCCGGACGACTACGTTGATTCCGATGAGTTCGCCAACAACGAAGACCTGCCAGAGTGGAAACAGCGGTGCATCAAATTTTACGTTGCGTGCACTGAGCGGCGCTGGACGGGCAACTGTTACGATTGCATCCGCTACTGTGAGGGCCAGCGAAAGTGGCCCAAGGACAGGTGCCACCCTTCCGGTGAAGGCAATTAACCATGTCAGCCAAAATTGATTGGAATTCCATTCGCAATCTAGCCCAGCGAGTGCTTGAGGGTGACGAGCCGCTGGAACTGACGGAAGGCACGCGGGCACTCCTGCTCAGGACTGCTCAGGAGGTAGGCATCAGCCAGCCGGACGCTGAGGATGCCCTACGTAGTGTGACCACGGCCAGCACGTTGCTAAAGGAGGTCGTGCGACGCATTGATGATGGCGCTGACCGGCTCGATGATGCACGCCTTGCGATGTATGACCTTCGGGATCAGGGGGACCTTGAGGGGGCCTGCAAGCAAATGCGCGACGTGCTCGCCGTAGAGGTTGTTCCTGTGTACCGCAAGCGGGCTGAAGGTATGCTTGAGGAAATGACCCAACTTGCGGAAGTGGCCGCAAGCGGGCGCGTGAGTGCGAGCCTTCCCGACCGGGACCAACTCGCCGCTCTTGAACGTCGCATCCAGCAGGGACACGCACTGGAACTTGCCGAGGAACTGTGCGCCCTCCTACGCCGGACCGCCCCCACGGCTGGAATCATCGAGGCCGAGACGGAAGAGGCTCTAAAGAGCCCGGGAGGAGCCGAGGCCCTTATGCGGATGATTCTCTCTCGCTTCCGGGAGGGCAAGAAGCGAATCACCCGCGCACTGTTCCGGATGACGAGCCTCCGGGACGCTGGGAATCTCGACGGTGCGCGCCAGCAGATGCGCGACGTGCTGGCCGTGGAGGTCGTGCCGCTATACCGCGAGATGGCCGAGGAGCAGCTAAGGGGCCTCGACGGTCCGCCCCCGGAGTCGTGACCGCTCGGGGCTGGACGCGGGGGAATTATCGCTTGAGTGCCTAACAGCCGTTGGAAGGTGAGCGGAAAGCCCGCCTCATCTGCCGCACTCATCCACAAGAAAGGCGGCACTCGTCCACAAGCTTTTTGTGCCCGCTTGTGGAGCGTGTGCAGTCCTCAGCCCAGGGGGAGAGGGGATATTGCACGGCTTCGTCTGGGGGGCTCAGCGCACGATGATGGGGATGCCGAATGGCTCCGTCTTCGCGCGCTTCCTCGGAGCCCCGGTGTCCGGCATCAGCTTCGCCACGCCCGCTTCCATCAGCCGCTTCAGCGCCCGGTACGCCGCCAGCTCACCCATGGCCGTGTTCCGCAACGCCTCGCGCACCGTCCGGCTGCTCCTCAGTTTCGTGTACAGGTACAGGTCGTCCGCTGTCAGCGACGCCGGGGCAGGGCGCGGCAACGGCTCGAAGTACAGCCGCCCGTCCAGCGCCAGCACCTCCTCGGCCAGCGCCACCGTCAACCGGACCTCCGCCTCCCGGTACAGCGTGTGCGCCTCCGGCACCGGCGCCCGCTCCAACACCTGCGCCGCCACCGCCACCGCCTCCTCGTACCGGCCCCCGTCCACCAGGCCTCGCGCCAGCGTCAGCAGATCCGCCAGCTCCGTCTCCTCGCCCACCTTCGGGCCCCTCGGCTTGCGCGGCGTCAGCGCCCCGCGCCGGTACAGGCGCAGCACCCAGCGCGCCCCATGCAGTGGGCCCTCCGGCGACGCCGCCAGCAACTCGCTCAGCGTCGCCCCGTTCTCGGCCAGCTGCAGCAGCTGCTCCTCCGCCGCCGCCACCGTCTCCACCGCGAACTCCCGGTACACCCCGAACGTCGTCGCCGGCCCCGGGAAGAGATTCCAGAACACCTTCCACTCGAGCAGCCGCGTCAGCGCGTCCCGATGCAGCTCCTTCAGGCCCAGTTGAAGCTCCACCGCCCGCCCCAGCGGCGGCAGCCCCGGGCGGAACTCCACCTCGCCGGACTCCCACCCGTAGCAGTCGAAGAGCGCCTCGCGCGCCTTGTGCTCCATCGCCTCCAGCAGCCGCGCCCTCGCCACCAGGCCCCGCTCCACCACGAAGGTGCCAAAGGGCACGCCCGCCGTCTCCGCCGCCTCGAAGGCCACCGCCGCCCGCTCCGCGTCCAGGATCCGCAGCCGCGCCAGCATCTGTCCCAGGTGCTCCGTCGCCTCGCTGGAGCTCTCGCCCACCAGGTAGCCGCGCTGGAAGAAGAAGTGCCGGCGCACCGCGCCGCGCTCCACGCGCAGCATCCCGTCCACCGCTGGTGCCTCGAAGAACGCGGGCATCAACAGCTGCAGCCGGTAGCTGGCCAGATTCCCCTTGAACCGATCCATGTCGACGACTTCCTTCTCCCTGGGGGAACAGCAGGGTAACGAAGCCCGCCACCCCCGGCAACCCTTTGATTTCACAGTCCTTTGCCTCGGTTGCCGAGTAGGACCCAGTAGTCGGTGTGCTCGGGGAGCGAGCGGCCGGGTTCAATTGCCGCGGCGCGCTCGCAGGAAAGTTGCAGGGTCGCCCTGGGTGTGCGAACCAGGGCTGTCACCCCTTTCGTGTATAGGCGTGGGAGTCATGCGGATCCTCTCGGGAGTCCAGTCCTCGGGCCGGTTGCACATCGGCAACTACTACGGCGCCATCCGTCAGTTCGTGCAGCTCCAGGACGAGGGCCAGGCCTACTTCTTCATCGCCAACCTGCACGCGCTCACCACCGTGCGCGAGCCCAAGCTCGCCGAGGAGCTGACGCGCGACGCCGCCATGGCCTACGTGTCGCTCGGCCTGGATCCGAAGAAGGCCGTCCTCTTCCGGCAGAGCGACGTGCGCGAGGTGCTCGAGCTCTACTGGATCCTCGGCACCGTGGTGCCGCACGCCCACCTCGAGCGCGCCCACAGCTACAAGGACAAGATCGCCAAGGGCATCAGCCCGGACTTCGGCCTCTTCGCCTACCCGGTGCTGATGGCCGCGGACATCCTGCTCTACAGCCCGGACTACGTGCCGGTGGGCAAGGATCAGATCCAGCACATCGAGTTCGCTCGCGACTGGGCGGTGAAGTTCAACCTCACCTACGTGCCCGGCTACGACCCGCAGGACCCCGAGGGCAAGGAGAAGGGTCACGCCCCCGGCCTCCTCAAGCTGCCCGAGGCCCGCGTCCAGGAGAGCACCGCCACGGTGCCGGGCGTGGACGGACAGAAGATGTCCAAGTCCTACGGCAACACCATCGAGCTCTTCGGAGAAGAGAAGGAGATCAAGAAGCGCATCATGGGCATCAAGACGGACTCCACCGCCGTCGAGGCGCCCAAGCCCACCGAGAACGCTCCCTTGTACGATCTGCTCAAGCTCATGCTGCCCGAGCAGCGCTTCCAGGAGGTGGATGCCTCCTGGCGCGCCGGTGGCAAGGGCTACGGCGAGTACAAGAAGCTGCTCCTCGAGGCCTACCACGACACCTTCGGCCCGGCGCGCAAGCGGTACGAGGAGCTCAAGCGCGATCCCGCCGAGCTCGAGCGCATCCTCCAGGATGGCGCCGAGCGCGCCCGGGCCGAGGCCTCCCAGCTCATGCAGCGGATCCGCCGCGCAGTGGGCGTTCCCTGAGCGTGAGTAAGGACGTCTGGTGAGCGCAGGCCGTCGCAGCGCCCCTCCCACCGAGGAGACCCTCGAGGCAGACGTGCCCCGCAGTCCGGGCGACGCGTTCCGCGTCGCCTTGCCCAATTTCGAGGGACCGCTGGATCTGCTGCTCCACCTCATCAAGGAGCACCGGCTCGACATCTTCGACATCCCCCTGGCGCTCATCACCGAGAAGTACCTCGAGCACCTGGAGCGGATGCGGGAGATCAACCTCGACATCGCCGGCGAGTTCCTGGTGATGGCCGCCACGCTGGCGCACCTCAAGAGCCGCATGCTCCTGCCGCGCCAGGACACCGCCGAGCAGACGGCGGACGCGGTCGCCGAGCTGCAGCAGGAGGAGGCCGGAGATCCTCGCGCCGAGCTGGTGCGCCGCCTGCTCGAGTACCAGAAGTACAAGGACGCCGCCGAGCAGCTCGCCATGCAGGACATCCTGGATCGCGACGTGTTCCCGCGCCGGGTGCCCGTGGAGGCCGTGCCCATCCCCGAGGAGGAGGTGGGCCTGCAGGAGTTCTCCGTCCTCAAGCTCATTGAAGCGCTCGATCGGGTATTGGAGCGCCTGGCGCCCAAGCTGCAGCACGAGGTGGTGCGCGAGAAGGTGAGCATCTCCGAGGCCATCATGCGCATCGCCGAGCGCCTGAAGGCCCAGGGAGCGTGTACCTTCGAGAGTCTGTTCGATGAGCATCGTACGCGTCAGGAGCTGGTGATCACCTTCCTGGCCATCCTGGAGATGGTGAAGCGGCGGTTGCTCAAGGTGAGCCAGGAAGCCCCCCTGGCGGACATCCTGCTCACGCCCAACGGGGATGCCCTGGAGCGGCTGGTCCCCACGGAGGTGGATGAGAGTGAGTACCGGTAACAACGGTCCCGAGGACACCGGAGGCAAGCCCCCGCGCTCCTCCGGCGGCCCCAGCCCCTTCACCGAGGAGGAGATCGCCGCCGTCACCGGCCCCGGTGACGAGGACGAGCTGGAGGACTCCGAGGTCGCCACCATCGAGGCCGACGAGGTCCCCGACCTCCAGTCGTCCTTCGAGAAGCTCGTCGTCAAGAGCCGCAACCTCTCCCCGGAGCGCATCCGCACCGTGGTGGAGAGTGTGCTCTTCGTGGCCGAGAAGCCGTTGGATCTGGATCAGCTCTTCGAGGCCACGGGCATCGATCGCGAGAAGATCCAGGAGGCGCTCAACCTCATCTCCGGCGTCCACCGCGACGGCATCAGCGGGATCGTCCTGTACGAGGTGTCCGGCGGCTGGCAGTTCCGCACGGATCCGCACTCGGGCGAGTACGTGCGGCGCTACCTGCGCGTGAAGCCCCAGCGCCTCACCCGCGCCGCCGTGGAGACGCTGGCCATCATCGCCTACCGTCAGCCCGTCACCCGCCCGGAGATCGAGGACATCCGCGGCGTGGACTGCGGCGCCGTCATCAAGGCGCTGCTGGATCGCAAGCTGATCAAGATCCTGGGCAAGAAGGAGGAGGTGGGCCGGCCCATGCTGTACGGGACGACCCGCGAGTTCCTCGAGTTCTTCGCCCTGAAGGACCTGTCCGCCCTGCCCACGCTGCGCGAGTTCCACGAGCTGACGCAGGAGCACCAGGAGATCGTCGAGAAGGAGCGGCCCTCGGCTCCGGCAGCCGCCGGCACCGTGGAGATGCTGGCGGATCCGGACTTCCAGAAGCGCATGGACAAGAGCGTGGCGGCGTCGGAGGCCGCGCTCGAGGAGCTGGAGCAGGCCATGGACGCCGCGGACAAGACGCAGAAGGCCGCCTCCAGCGTCCTGAACCCGACCCCCCCACCACCCCCTGAGGCACCCCCCGAGGCACCCCCCGAGGGTGAAAAGGGGCCAGAGCCTGCTTGACGGGGGGGCCAAGAAGTGGAAGGTGGCGGAAATGGCGTCTGAACGTTTGCAGAAGTACCTGGCCCGCGCTGGCGTGGCCTCTCGGCGGCACGCGGAAGAGCTCATCACCGACGGCCGCGTCACGGTGAACAACCAGAAGGTGACCGAGCTGGGCTCCAAGGTGTCCCCGGGAGACCTGGTGACGGTGGACGGCAAGCTCGTCTCGCCGCCGGAGGAGTCCACCTACTACGTGCTGTACAAGCCGGTGGGCGTCGTGACGACGCTCTCGGATCCGCAGGGGCGGCCCACGGTGGCCAACTACATCGAGGAGACCGGCAAGCGGCTCTTCCCGGTGGGCCGGCTGGACTACGACGCCGAGGGGGCGCTGCTCGTCACGGACGATGGGGCGCTGGCGCACAAGCTGACGCACCCGAGCTTCCAGGTGCCGCGCACGTACCTGGCGAAGGTGAAGGGCTCGCCGGACGCGGCCACGCTGGAGAAGCTGCGCGGCGGTGTGCGGCTGGAGGACGGCATGGCCACGCCGCTGTCCGTGGACGTCTTCGAGCAGGCCGAGCGCAACACGTGGCTGAAGCTGGTGGTGGCCGAGGGCCGCCCGCACCTCATCAAGCGGCTGTGCGCCGCGGTGGGGGCGCCGGTGGTGCGTCTGTTCCGGCCCTCCTACGCGGGCATCACCGTCGAGGGCCTGCGCCCGGGCGAGCTGCGGCCGCTGTCGGAGAACCAGGTGCGCATGCTGAACGAGGTGGCGGACGGGAAGGCCACGCCGCCGGAGCGCGAGCTCAAGCTGCCGCCGCGGCGCCACGGGCGCTCGGCCCCGGGCTTCGCGGAGGCGGACCTGGACGACGATGATTTCGGTGACGAGGCGCCTCCCGCGCCGGCCCGGTCGCGAGCGGCGGCGAAGAAGCCCGCGGCCCGAGGGGCCGCCCGGACGGAGCGTCCCGAGCGCAAGGGTGTGAAGGCGGAGCGTCCGGCGCGAGCGGCGGCGGGTGCTCCCGAGCGCAAGACGTTCGCCCCGCGTGGCGAGGGCGGTTCCCGTCCGGCGTTCCGTGGCGCGGCGGGCCGTGCCGAGCGCCGCGGGACGTGGACTCCCGGCGAGGACGAGGTCGAGGAGACTCCGAGCAGCCGTCCCGAGCGTGAGGAGCGTGGCGAGCGTCCTGCGCGCAAGTCGTTCGGAGC
>NZ_JPMI01000333.1 GCF_000733295.1 Archangium violaceum Cb vi76
TGGCCGGCAGGCATACTTGGGACGCACCTCCTCAATCACCTTGAAGTGGCCGGGCACCCACTCCAGCGTCTCGCTCTTCTCCTCGCCACAGCGCGTCTTGTCCCGTCCACACGCCTCGCACCGCAGCGCCTCGGGCACAGGCTGGTGCACGCGTTGCTCACGCGGCAGGTGGGAGGGCAGCGGGCGGCGCCCGTGTCCCTTGCGCTCCTTCTTGCGCGACTGCTTCCTGGGCGGCTCGGACGGAGGTGGGTCGCCCTGCGCGACGCCAGCGTCCCCGGCGCCAGGCGTCGCCGCCTGCGCCTGCTGAGCGCCAGCCTCCTGCTGCCCCAGC
>NZ_JPMI01000334.1 GCF_000733295.1 Archangium violaceum Cb vi76
TTCTCATCTGAATAATCGTTGCCTAGACGTGCCGCGATGAGCTTTCCCTTGGCGATGCTGTGGATGGGGGCTCCGCGGGATGCGGTCAGGTGGATGCCATTGTGCCAGGTCTGGTTCGCACCAATGGGGTACCATCCACCATCCGCCGTCTCGTTGTTCGTGTAGTAGTTGCCCAGCTGATTCTTGTTGAATGAGCTGGTGCCACCCAGACGAAGTGGATAGTGCAGGTGACCCCGGAACCTGGCTTCTTTGGCTGCCATCGTCTCCCTCCCGCTGACGAATCTAACCGACCTTCACGACCTGTTGCATACCGGCCGAAGCGGCAGTTGCGCGCTGATCCCACTCCACACCGTACCGATTTCTGGAGGTAGACTCTCTCGCCATGCGCGTTCCTCTCGACCGGCTGCTTCTTTCCGGAGCGTGTCATCCCTCCCTCGATGGAGCCATACGGGAGCTCGCGGCGTGACGTCGAAGAAGGAACGCAAGCCGGCCAGTGGCAAGGGCCGGGCAGGGAAGGGCGCCTCCGGTACTGACCCGAAGGTGGAGTCCTCCGTCCGGGGTCGAGAGGTGGTGAGGCGCGAGGACTCGCCCCTGCGCCGCGCGACGCCGAGGGAGTTGCCCGCCATCGAGGGGGCATGGGATGAGGGCGGTCCGCTCCCCGCGCCCGTGCGGCCCCGGCGGCCAGCGGCACAGGAGCTTTCGTCCAGGAGCGTGTCCTCGCCGCGCCGGGACACTCCGCGCGACCTGCCCGCGGTGGGTGAGGGGGCAGCGACGTCCGCGGCTCGCACCGGCGGGGTGCCAGAAGCGCCCGTAGCGTCCGCGGAGTCCGTGAC
>NZ_JPMI01000335.1 GCF_000733295.1 Archangium violaceum Cb vi76
TGTTCTTGGAGGGCCAGGATCTCTCCCTTCACGTCCACGGTGACCTTCTTGGACAGGTCGCCGCGGGCCACCGCCGTGGTGACATCCGCGATGTCACGCACCTGGGCGGTGAGGTTGCTGGCCATCTGGTTCACGCTGTCCGTGAGGTCCTTCCACGTGCCGGACACGCCCTCGACCTTGGCCTGGCCGCCCAGCTTTCCTTCGGTACCCACCTCGCGGGCAACGCGG
>NZ_JPMI01000336.1 GCF_000733295.1 Archangium violaceum Cb vi76
GCTGGTGCTGCCGGCGTTGATGCTCAACTACATGGGGCAGGGGGCGCTGCTGCTGAGAGACCCCAGCAAGGCCTCCAACCCCTTCTTCCACCTGGCGCCGACGTGGGCGCTCTACCCGCTGGTGGTGCTGGCCACGGGGGCGACCGTCATCGCCTCGCAGGCGCTCATCTCGGGGGCTTTCTCGCTCACGCAGCAGGCGATTCAATTGGGGTACACGCCGCGCCTGGAGGTGGTGCACACCTCGGCGGAGGAGCGGGGGCAGATCTACCTGCCGGGCATCAACCTGGCGTTGCTGGTGGGCATCATCTTCCTGGTGCTGGGCTTCAAGTCCTCCAGCAACCTGGCGGCGGCGTACGGCATCTCGGTGACGACGACGATGACCATCACCACGGTGCTGGCGTACGTGGTGGCGCGCGAGCGCTGGAATGTGTCGCGGCTGGTGGCGCTGCCGGTGGCGGCGCTGTTCCTGGTGGTGGACC
>NZ_JPMI01000337.1 GCF_000733295.1 Archangium violaceum Cb vi76
GCACGTCAGGTTGCCCGTGGCCGAGGCACCGTTGTTGTCCTCGCGGCACTCGGAGGTGCTGCCCTTGCCCGTGCCGTCATCATCCACCACGGCCCACACCTCGGTGGTGCCGAAGGTGGTGGAGGACACCACGACGGTCGCGATGGCCGAGCCGCCCACCGGCAGCGCGTCCGTCACCGTGGCCACGCCCAGCAGCGTGCCACCCGAGGCCGGGTTGCCCTTGTAGAAGGCCACCTTCACCCCCGCCCCTACCGCCGCCTCTCCCTGGTTGCGCACCCGCGCTCCCAGCACCAGCGAGCCATATCCGTCGCACGACGTCGTCACGTCGGAGGCGATGAGGTCCGGACCCGCGAACGGGCTGGGGCCCTCACCGAAGTAGTTGGCGACGTTGGAGCGGAAGTTGTTGAGCTTGGGGTTGAGCCAGTTCGTCGCCTGCACCGCCGGAATCGTTCCGTCGTTGTTCACGTTCGTGATGCTGTAGGCGTGCTGGTTCCAGATGCCCGCGTCCCGGCCCACCCTTCCTTCTTGTCGTGCCACACGCGCACGCCGTTGAAGCCCGGCGCCGTGGTTGTTCTCCACCGTGACAATCTCCGCCGCCCCATCCCCGTCCACGTCCGCCACGATCGGGAACTCGTGCGTCGTGCCCGAGCTGTGCGCCGTCTCCCAGCGCAGCGCTCCCGTCACTCCGTCGAAGATGCGCAGCTTCAGCTCGTCCGCGTAGATGACCTCCAACCGCCCGTCATCCTCGAAGTCGAACGTCGTCGACGTCGTCTTTCCCGAGCTGTACTCCTGGATGGGGAACGTCCACTTCACCGTCCCGTCCGCCCCGTACACCGTGTAGTTCCAGTCTCCCGCCAGGCCTATCTCCAGCTGCCCGTCCCCATCGAAGTCACCGATGTTGGGCGCTCCTCCATGGCCCGCCTTGTCGTGCAGCGGCAGCTCCGTGCCCGTTAGGTGCACCTGGCGCGTCCACAGCAGCTCGCAGTTGTCGTCCAGCAGGCTCACCTGGCCGTGTGTCGCCTCCAGGCTCTTGCCCACCACGACGATTTCCCCGGCCGCGTCCCCATCGAAGTT
>NZ_JPMI01000338.1 GCF_000733295.1 Archangium violaceum Cb vi76
CGCAGGCCCTGATGACGATCGGAGAGGTCGGGCAGCTGATCACTGGCGGCGTGGTGTCGCCAGTCACGGTCACGTTGAAGCGGCAGGAGGCCGTGTTGCCAGCGTCATCCCTGGCCGAGCAGGTGACGCCCGTCTCGCCCACCGGGAAGGTGGAGCCCGAGGCGTACGAGCACGACAGGGTGGCCGGGCCGCAGGTGTCCGTGGCCGAGGCCGCGAAGGTGGCCGGGGCGCCCGCGGGCGAGCACGTCTCGAGCACCTGCGAGGCCGGGCAGCCGACGGTCGGCTTCGTGTTGTCCACCACGGTGACGTTGCCCACGCACTGGTCACTCGCCGCGCCATCCGAGGCCGTCAGCGTGACGGGGTGCGTGCCCAGGGGCAGCGACGTGTAGGGCACCTCGCTGATGGACAGCGGCGACGGCCCATTGTCCGGGTCGTAGCTGCCATTGTTCACGCTCGCGCTGCCCGTGCAGTACACGTCGGCGTTCACCGTCACGTCACGGCACAGCGCCACCGGCGGCTTGTTCGTCGGCGTCGTCACGGT
>NZ_JPMI01000339.1 GCF_000733295.1 Archangium violaceum Cb vi76
CCTGGCATTTAACTCCGTTTCTGAAGGGAAACACACAGCACAGTTCTCATCCATGAAACACACTCTGCTTTAGAGCAAGAAGCACGCTCTTGCTTTCTAGAGTCTCTAATAAGGCGGGAAACGTGAGAGTGCTCAGAACAAAAGAACTGTGTTTCCTACACACACGGACCATATCTAGTTCAACTCTGCTTCTGAAACTGATACAAACCACAGGCCCTCTAACATCCAATGCGTTTCAGTTAAGAGCGAGAAACGTGTGAGCTTCGTGTACAATATAGCTTCGTTTGAGCTGAAAAGTGACTGCGTTTACCTGAAACGAAGTCTCGCTTGTAGGAAGACACAGAG
>NZ_JPMI01000340.1 GCF_000733295.1 Archangium violaceum Cb vi76
TCAGTACCTGCCGCGCCAGCGCGGACAGCCCGTCGAAGGACTTGCGCATGTCCACCGGCTGGCTCGCCAGGTGGATTCTCACCGAGGCGGGCAGCGTCAGCATGCTTCCTCCAGCGCCCTCACCAACCGCGCCACCTCCCCCGCATCGAAGCCGGGCTCCACCCGGATTCTCCGCCCTCTGGCCAGCAGCACCTCCATGCTGACGGCGCCCGCTGCCCGCTGTGCTTCTGGCGACGGCGGCGCCGCGACGTGCACCGGCACAAACGCGAGCGCCGGGGCCGCCTCCTCGGCCCGCCGCTTCTTCCACCACCTCAGCCGCTGTGGACCCAGCCCATGGCGGCGGGCGAACTCCGCCACCGACAACCCGCTCGCCTCACAGGCTTCCAGCACTGCCTGCGCCTCGGCCTCCGTCCAGTAGTTGCTTGCCGCGGCCCTCGCCAGCCTGGCGTCCACTCTTTCCGTGTTGCGTCCCATGTCGACTCCTCCTGGAACGCGACGCTGAACGCCTCCTCCCTCACGCGGAAGGTGTGGTCCGCCGAGCGCTTACCCTGAGGACTACGCCTTGGACGCTGCCGCAAGTGCGTAGACGTCTACAGCACCTGCTGCTGCAGCGCATTGGCCACTGCTCACTCTGCCTGCGTCACGTCGACAGTCGCGCCCCACCTCTCGGTCCTTCTCGCATCTGACCAAGTAGTATTAGTTCTTGGTAACGTGTTCCTCTGCCTCTCCAGTCCTCCATTCCGGGCGAAGGCCGCATGGATATGGCCCTCGATCCGGTTTGAATTGACGAAAGTCGAGTCGTCGATCAGTACCAATCCTGGTAACTCATTTGAACAACTGAATGATAGACTTCATGATCGTCGCATCCGCCGCGAGACCAACTCCAAACGAGTTGAAGTCCCAATGCTTCTGAGTCGGAGCCGAAGTGCCTTCAAAAGCATCGCCGACTTGATACTGGCGGCCATCACTGTCTGCCGTCAACCGCTCGATTCGCCGTGGGACCCAGGCCACGGTCACCGCAAGCCCTGTGACGACTTCCACAGAGGCTCCAAGGAACAGTTGATCTCTTGGCGAAGATAGACTGAAGCCCGCCGTTACGCCGATACGGTCTTGGAAACGACGGAGATCCGAAACAAAATAGCGTCCGTATGTCCATTGGTCATTTATTCTTCGCCAAGCCGCTGGATAAACCGTTGCACCGACAAAATAATCCACGGGCGTTGAATCTGTCGCCTCCGTAATCACTCCCTCACTGATACCAAATGACTGTCGACTCTTGCCTGCGAGTGCGACCGCACTGACATTCACCTGATACAAAGGTTCAACAGAGAATTTCAGGCTTGCGTCAACCTTGGCCTCTTTGCACTCAAGCGAAAACGTCACATCTTCGCTCCTGAAGGGGCCAAACGTTCGGGCCAGATAGAAGTCAGGCGCCACGAAGTCCTCTGGAACAGACGCGGCTGAAAAGGCGCTCTTAGCATCAGCATAACTGCCACGCACCATCACCGCATCAAGCCTTTTCCCCTCCACTGCCCCTAGGTTACAGCGGTGAGCCCAGTCGTATGGAGTGTATACCTTGACAATGGCTCTGTAGTTTTGCGGAAGTTCGTCCAGATTGCAGAGTTGAGTACCATCCGCGTGGAGCTTGAGTGTTACAGTCCCTGTGGCATTGTCGCGCGCGCAGTCCGTTTTTTCGATAGGATTTCTATCAACAAAGACACGAAGGGTTTCCGGGCTCAACGCAGAAGAATATGCCACCTCGGGGGGCTGTGAAGATGGTTGCGGCGTGTCAACCCCTGGCTGCGCAGGAGTCAAGGTCTGAGCTACCGCGACCGTAGCACGCAGTGCTATGACCATTGCCGCAAAGTATAGAAGCCTTTTCATGTTCCTACTCATGTTCATGTTCATGTTCATGGCCGCGAATTAATCCTATCCTCTAGTTCTTGACAGGCTGGGATTGAGGAGCAACCACCGCACGTTGCTCCTTCAGGAGAGTGTCTGCCGCCGCAAGTAGGTTGTAGATATCCAAGCTCTTGTATTTCGCCATAGGCTCCGGATGAGGCACGTCATCATCGTCACTCGTTGGCTCTGGAATTTCCCTGGCCGTTGACTTCAAGAGGAATTCCAACTCTTCCGCTGTTGGCCATCGTTGGAGCCGGTCAAAAAAGAATTGTTGAAGCAGGAGAATCGCACCCGCGACGACTGGAACACTGTGACTCGTTCCCGAGGCAATCGATTCGCAATAGGGGTCTCCAAGATCCGCTCCGGCGGATGCGACCTGGACACCTGGCGCGAACAGGTCGGTTCCGCGACCTACGAGATTCGGTGACAATCTTTGGCTGAAGGGAGCGATTTGGTCGACCTTGGCCCGAAAAGCTTTGGCTGGGAAAAAGTCGAATGGCAATGGGCTTATGCTTGAGTCAAACGCTGCGCCGACGGCAATAACACCTGGAGCAATCCCGGGGAACCCCATTCCGGGGCTACGAACCAAGGCGTATTCATTGCCGGCTGGCGTAACCACCAGAATCCCCCTCTTTCGCAGCGCGAGAATTTTATCTATGATTGCCTGATAGCTTTGACCTCCTGCCTCGATTGCAGAGCTGACGGTGGTGTAGTTTTTTCGATCCGAAATTGCAAGTGAAACCACCCGGATTTTTGCTTTTTCGGCATTTTCCAGAACCCAGTCGAGAGCAGCCGTCAGTCGCTGAGGTGTCGTGTTTTTGTTTCTATCGAGGATTTTGACAGGGACGACGTAGGCCCCAGTAGCGATCCCGATGTGAAGACCGTTTCCAACCACGATGCCAGCGACGTTGCTGCCATGCCCTACGGGGTCTGTGACATCTTGAACAAACCCCTCTTCAGACACAAGATTCACTGGGGCACGGATACGTCCTGCGAAGTCAAAATGAGCAAGATTGAGACCTGAATCCAGGATCGCGACGGCGGTTCCCGCTCCATTGACCTTGAACGCATTTCGGGCCTCCACGACTCGAGTGGACGGCGCTATCTGCTTGGGCTCGTCAATGGATGCGGCGGAAAGCGGGGCACGCTTTATTTGAACCAAATGCTGCTGCGGAGAAAGCCCAAGCACAGCCATACCCCGCGTTTGCGTGACGTCATCTCCCGTAGGAAGACCCAGTCGGGGGGGCTGGCCATCCGCATCGGCTTTGACCGGAGTGATGGCTGGAATGGTGTTGGACTGCGCAGTTGCCCACGTTGGGTAGATTAAGAAACTAGCGAGCGTAAAACTCAACACCAGGGGCCGAGCTTTCCTCTCTATGTCTCGATTGTAAGCGGTCATGGTTGATTGATTCGAGAGGGGGAGGGATGAGGTTTTGCAGAGGGGTTGGTTCATCATTTTGCTCGGCGAGCGAAATCGTTGAATTCTGGACACCAGGGTAGCCCGCCACTCGCTTGGAGTTCAAGAGGGCGTACGTCGTGCGCCCTTCGGTTGCGCGCTGCTCGCCTCCCGCGCCCTCATAAGAGGGAGATGGTGTTGGAGGCGCCGGAGAAGGGAGGGACGCTGAGCCACATTGCGTATTCCGGCCATCGTGATCACCCAGATCGGTCGATCGTGATCACCTGGATCGGTCATCGTGATCGGAGCGAAGCGACGCTGACCGGGGACCTACTTCTCCGCAGATTCCTCCTTCCTGCGGGAGGGGCCCTTTAGCACGACCCGATGGGAGTTATGTAGCAGTACCTGTCCTCGAGAATCTCCAGCATGTCCCTGCGCTCCTGCTCCTTGAGCGGCGCCAGCCCCCAGTCGTCGATGACCAGCACGTCCACCTTGGCCAGACGCGCCAGCACGCGCGCGTACGAGCCGTCCGCGTGCGCCAGCGTCAGCTCATCGAAGAGCCGGGGCGCCCTGCGGTAGAGCGCCTTGTAACCCTTGCGGCACGCGGTCTGCGCCAGCGCGCATGCCAGGTACGTCTTGCCGGTGCCCGTGGCGCCCGTAATCACCACGTTCTGGTGCTCGGCCACCCAGCGGCACGAGCCCAGCTGGCGCACCAGACTCTTGTCCAGCTCGCGCTTGGGTGCGTAGTCGATGTCCTCCAGGCTCGCGCTGCTCAGCCGCAGCTTCGCCTCGCGCAGGCAGCGCGCCGTGCGCGCGTTCTCCCGGTGCAGCCACTCGGCATCCACCAGCATCCCCAGCCGCTCGTCGAAGGACAGCTTCGCCAGCTCGGTGTCCTTCTGCTGCCGCTCCCACTCGGAGGCCAGGGCGGAGAGCTTCAGGGAGTGCAGTTTCTGCATCGTCGGTTCGTTCAGCATGTGCTTCTCCTCGGGTGTACGGCACCTGATCGGGTGCCGCGGTGTTGGAGAGCCTCGTCGTCGCGCGCCGGCGCACGCAGTGCGACGGCGCGCCCCTCACGCACGAGGCTCGCGGGTGGCGTGAGGGTCAGTGGTAGTAGTCGCCGCCACGCACGTTCTCGTGCGTCTGCGCGACGGGCTCCGGCTGCACTTCGTCCGTTGGCGGGGCGAGCCGGTCCAGGCCGTTCTGGAGGATGGAATCGACATGCCGGAAGGAGCGGGCGCTCACGGCCAGGGCTCGCGCACAAGCAGCCTCCAGCCGCTCGTTGCCGTAGCGCCTGGCCAGCCGGAGTATCCCCAGGCACGAGCGGTAACCCAGCTCCGGGTGGGGACGTTCAGACAGGATGCTCTCCACCAGCTTCCGGGTGTTGGGGCCGATGGTGCCGGCCCAGTGCACCAGCCGTGAGGGCGTCCACTCCAGGTGCTTCTGGTGCGCCTTGGGCATGTGCTCGGGCTGCGTGGTGTGCCGGCCGCGCTCGTCGCTGCGCACGTGGCTCGCCACTCGCTCACCGCGCTGGTACAGCTCCACCGTGGTGGCCGTCACCCGCGCCTCCAGCACCTGCTGCACCAGCGCGTACGGTACCGAGTAGAAGTGGTGGTGCACCTGCACGTGGTAGTCGATGTTGACTCGCACCTGCTTCCACTCGCCGTAGGTGAAGGCCTCGACCGGCAGCGGCCGCAGCGCCGGCTTGTCCAGACGCTCGAAGAGCTCGCGCCTGCTCGCGTCGTACAGCCTCATCTTCCGGTTATTGATGTCCTCCAGCAGCTCGCCAATGCGCTCGTTGAGCGCCTCCAGCGAGAAGAAGGTGTGGTGGCGCAGCCGCGCCAGCAGCCAGCGCTGCACCACCAGCACGCCCACCTCTACCTTCGCCTTGTCCCGGGGCGAGCGCGGGCGCGCTGGCAACACCACCGTGCCGCAGTGCCGCGCGAATTCCTCGTACGTGCGCTGTACTCCCGGCTCGTAGCGGCACGCGCGCGTCACCCCGCTCTTGAGCTGGTCGGGTACCAGCGCGCCCGGCACGCCACCGAGGTACACGAAGCAGCGCTGGTGGCTGGCGATGAAGTCCGGCCCACGCTGCGTGCGTGTGGCCTCCGCGTACGTGTAGTTGGAGGCCCCCAGCACCGCCACGAACAGCTCCACCTCCACTCGCTCGCCCGTTGTCGCGTCCACCAGGTGCGGCTTGTTTCCCGAGTAGTCGACGAAGAGCTTCTCTCCCGCCCGGTGCTCCTGCCTCATGGTGAGCCGGTGTCTGGCCAGCCACTGCCGGTAGTACTCGCAGAACTGCGTGTAGCGGTACCCGTCCGGATGCTTCTCCAGGTACTCCAGGTGCAACAGTTCCAGCGTGACGCCGGGCTTCTTTCTCTCCGTGTGGATGTACACCGGGTCGGGCAGCGGCCGCTGGGCCGCGGGCTTCGGCGCGGCGCCATAGAGCCGCTCCTCCAACTCCTCCTCCCTCATCTGCTCCACCTGCTCCCAGCTCAGCTTCGCCGCCGTGGCGCGCGCCAGCACGCTCCCCACCGCCCCCGCGCTGATTCCCAGGCTGCTGGCCACCTCCCGGTGGCTCCTCTTCTGCACCCACTTCTGCCGTAGCACTTCTCGTATGTGACGCATGGACAGTCGCTCCGTGGCCATCGGCCCTCCTCCCGGAGGGCCGTCGACGATTGCGCCGTCCAGCGTGCTCGCTCGGCTCGCCCGCCCTCCCGCGTCCGGTTGCTACCAGCCGACGGGCCCCGTAGGGCGAACCACCTGACCTCCAGCGTAGTCCTCGGGCCCCTTGGCCCGCTGATCACGATGGCCGATCCCGGTGATCACGATGCGCCGATCTCGCTGATCACGATGGGCCGACGCGCGCACTCTCGCGTTCGCAGCCCACCCTGCTTATCGCCTTCAGCCAACTCGCGACCGTCGCCGAGCACGACCCACATCCGCCCTCAAGCAGCCGCAGCACGTCGTCCGCCGGACGGATACACATCACCACATCAAGCATGGGGGAGCTTGCGCAGGATCTCTACGGCCTCCTCGTACACCCTGCCAAGCACCTCGTCCTGGGGCTTGTGTTCCTCCAGCAGGTCGGCGTCCTCCCGCCGTCCCACGTACTCGAGGAGGTTCGCGGCCTTGATGATGCGAACAGCCTCCGGGGCCGCAATCATTCTTCGAGCCACCTCGCGCAATATGGAGCGAGCATTGGATGGGAGTGTGGGAAAAAGGCGCTCGCGGTGCAGGAGCAGGAGGGTGAACAGGCGATCACAGAAGCGCCTCTCCTGCCCTTTCTTCCTGGATGCCATTTCAATCATCGACCCGGCCAGGAAAATGAATGACGGAAGCACAGGAGCCAGTTCATCTGGCACTTCCTCATCCAACACGGTCAGGACTTTGGTCTTCTGCTCGACGGGCACCGATCCATCTTCAATCCACACCCGCAGCTCTTGCGGAGAACTCTCCAGCAAGCGAAGGAGGGCCCGCAGGCCCTCGGACACGGGTGGGGAGAGCCGCTCCAGTGCCCCGCGAACAGGAGGAATCAACTCTGGATGCCGCTTGCGCCAGAGTGCGTAGACCACGTCATCCACATCGGAGCCCTCTGGCATGCCAGCACCCAACCGGTTCAGCCTGCGTATGAGGGTTGCCCTCAAGCTGGCACTCTTGAGCTGACTGAGTGCCTGGGTAATGACCTGCACGACGGACGAGGCATCGGGGTCTCCTCGCGATTCCTCCAGAAGGAGTTGTTGTTCCAAGCGCCTGGCGCTCGTAGGACCACCCAGCTCCCCCAAGGCAAAGACCGCTGCCTGGCGCACCTTCTCATCGGGAGACTGGAGCATCTGCTCCAGAACGCCGTGGACTCTTCCAGGCTGCGCCTCGCGCAATGTCATCACCAGGGCTCGTGCCCTTTCCTGCTCTCCCCAGCGGAAGGCATCAACCAGCTCTGACTGCCATTGTGTCAGATCGATTTCCCGTGCCATGTGGCGCTCCAGAATCCAGGCGATGGGTATTGAACTCCGGGAGGCACATACCGCCGTGGAGGCTATCGCGATGGTGCGTGCCCTCGAAGCGCTGTGGCCCTCCTGAGAGGAGCCACCCTCCAGCGTCTTGCGGCCAACAGGACGCGCAGGTCTCGCGATCATCTCCCCGCTGCCCTGCTATACGGCCAGCGCCGCCAGCGCCATCCCCCCAATGCCCCCGGGATTCCCCGGTGGCGGGCGCTGCGACATGGTGCAGATGGCTCGCCCCTCTTCTCCAGCACTGGCGCTTCCCAGGTGCCCTTCCGCGTCCCCTCCTCGCCAGGGGCGGCGATGAGCCACTCCACCAAGGCCCCCTGGGAGGATGAGGGTCAGCTCGTCCACCTGCTCGCCAGCCATACCGTCGAGGCGTTCTTCATGATGGACGCCCAGGGGCGCCTCACCTACGTCAACCCCGCCGCCGAGCGGATGTTCGGCTGGAGCCGGCAGGAGATGCTCGGACAGGTCCTCCACGACCTCGTCCATCACCACCACCCCGATGGCAGTCCCTTTCCCATGGACACCTGCCCCCTCGGGCTGGTGATGCGCGAGGGACGGCCCGTCCAGGGCCACGAGGACTTCTTCATCCACCGCGACGGCTTGTTCATCCCCGTCTACTGCTCCAACGCGCCCATCCTCGCCGAGGGGCGCATCATGGGCGCGGCGCTGGTGGTGCATGACATCTCCGCACGCAATCGCACCGAGGAGGACCGGGCCGAGCAGGTGCGGCAGTTCCAGCTCCTGGCCGACACCCTTCCCCACCTCGCCTGGATGTCCCGGCCCGATGGCACCTGTGAGTACGTCAACCAGCCCTGGTGCATGTACACCGGCCTCTCGATGGAGGAGTCCCTCGGGGGCGGTTGGACGCGCGCGATACACCCGGAGGACCTGCCGCGCATCCTGGCGCACTGGCAGCGGACGCGGGACACCCTCAACGGCCACGAGGCCGAACTCCGGCTGCGCCGGGCCAGCGATGGGGCCTGGCGGTGGTTCATCGCCCGAGCCCAGCCCGCGCGCTCCGCGGACGGCACCCTCCTGCGGTGGATCGGCTCCTGTACCGACATCGACGAGCAACGGCGCGCCGGCCAGGAACGTCTGGAGCTGCTGCGGCGCGTGCAGGCGGCCCACGCGGCGGCCGAGGAGGCCAACCGGCTCAAGGATGACTTCCTCGCCACCGTGTCCCACGAGCTGCGCACGCCGCTGACGGCGATGCTCGGCTGGCTTCAAATCCTGCGCACCCGGAGCCTGTCCGAGGAGAAGCGCGCCCGCGCCCTGGAGACGATAGAGCGCAACGCCCGCGTCCAGGCCCAGGTCATCGAGGACCTGCTGGACATCTCGCGCATCATCACCGGCAAGCTCCGCCTCGAGCCCGGGCCCCTGGACATGCGGAACGTGGTGGACGCGGCGCTCGAGTCCACGCGGCCGCTCGCCGATGCCAAGGGCGTGAAGCTGGAGTTGGAGACGGTCTCGGAGCCCCTGCCCATGTGGGGCGACGCCGGACGGCTCCAGCAGGTGGTGTGGAACCTGCTGAGCAACGCCATCAAGTTCACCCCCCAGGGAGGCCTCGTCACCGTCCAGCTGCGCCCACTGGACGGCTCGGTGGAGCTGCGGGTGACGGACACCGGCATGGGCATCTCCCCGGCCTTCCTGCCCCATTTGTTCGAGCGCTTCCGCCAGCAGGACAGCAGCAGCCGCCGGGCCCATGGCGGGCTCGGGCTGGGGCTGGCCATCGTGCACCACCTCGTCGAGCTGCACGGGGGCCAGGTCTCGGCGCACAGCCCGGGCATGGGCCTCGGCGCGAGCTTCGTCCTGCTCCTGCCCCGGCAGCCTCGGTCTCCATCTCCAGGGGTTCTGTAAAGGTGCTGGCGCGTCCCGCCGCACTTGGGTACGAGTGCTCCCGATGGCGACGACCCGGAAGAAGAACACCGCCCCCACCCCGGCCGGCAGCGGTCCGGCGAAGGACGTCCAGCGGCCTCCCGCGGAGACCCTCCACGCGGAGGAGCTCGAGAAGCTGCGCGCCCACGATGACGCGCCGAAGCCTCCGGGCTGGAGCATGTCCCTGCACGCGGTGCGCCGCTTCATCCTCGGAGACGAGTCGCTCGGCGTGCAGCGCAAGTTCGTGGGCAACCCGAGCCTCGTGGACCGGGCCATGGTGACGCTGGCCACCAACCGCGGACTGATGCTCGTGGGCGAGCCCGGCACGGCCAAGAGCCTCCTGTCCGAGCTGCTCGCCGCCGCCATCTCCGGCACCTCCACGCTGACCATCCAGGGCGGCGCGTCCGTCACGGAGGATCAGATCAAATACTCGTGGAACTATGCGCTCCTCGTGTCCGAGGGCCCCACGCCTCGCGCGCTCGTGCCCGCCCCGCTCTACACGGGCATGAAGGAGGGCAAGGTGGTGCGCTTCGAGGAGATCACCCGCTGTCCCCTCGAGGTGCAGGACTCGCTGCTCTCCATGCTGTCGGACCGGGTGCTCGCGGTGCCGGAGCTGCGGGACGAGGACGCCATGGTGTTCGCGCGGGACGGCTTCAACGTCATCGCCACCGCGAACACGCGCGACCGGGGCGTCAACGAGATGAGCGCGGCGCTCAAGCGGCGCTTCAACTTCGAGACGGTGTTCCCCATCGGCGACTTCAACACCGAGCTGTCCCTGGTGCGCAACGAGACGAAGCGGCTGCTGGAGCGCTCGGGCGTACCGGTGACGCCCTCGGAGGACTTGCTGGAGGTGCTCGTCACCACGTTCCGCGAGCTGCGGGCCGGCGAGACGAGCGACGGCCAGGCGATGGAGCGGCTGACGGCGGTGCTCTCCACGGCGGAGGCCGTGTCGGTGGCCCACGCGGTGGGCGTACGCGGTTACTACCTGCGTGGGGATGGAGGCTCGGCGGCGGACCTGGTGGAGACGTTGGCTGGCACCGCGGCGAAGGACAGCCCCGAGGACCTCAAGCGTCTGCGCGCGTACCTGGAGCAGCGGGTGGCGCGCCGCAATGGACCCCAATGGCGCGCCCTGTACGAGGCCCGCCACCTCCTGCCGGGCTGACACCGTGGGCATGCAGGGGACTCCGGGCCTCCATGTCGTCGGCGTGCGCCACCACAGCCCGGCGTGTGCCCGTGTCGTGGCGCACACGCTGCGGAAGGTGAAGCCCCGCCACGTGCTCATCGAGGGCCCGGCGGACATGAACGCCCGCCTGGACGAGCTGCTCCTGCCGCACGAGCTGCCGCTGGCCGTCTTCAGCAGCTACCGCGACGAGGAGCGGACCCATGCCTCGTGGACGCCCTTCTGCGCCTACTCGCCCGAATGGGTGGCCCTGACGGAGGGGATGGCGGCCGGAGCGCAGGTGCGCTTCATGGACCTGCCCGCCTGGGACAAGTCCTTCCACGGCGTGCGCAACCGCTACTCGGACGGCGAGCGCCGCACCGCCCGGCTCATCGAGACGCTCTGCCGCAAGCTGGGCCTGGAGGGGATGGATGCCCTCTGGGATCACCTCTTCGAGCAGCCGTGCGAGCTGGACACCCTGGCGGAGCGGCTGCGCGTCTACTTCGACTCATTCCGCGCAGAGGAGGAGGCCACCGGGAGCGACCACCGGCGCGAGGCCTTCATGTTGGCACACGTGGAGGCCGCGCTGGCCCTGGGAGATGGCCCCGTGGTGGTGGTGTGCGGTGGCTTCCACGCGCCCGTGCTCGCGCGGGCCACGGGCAAACCGGGCGCCCCCTTCCCCGAGACGCCGAGTCACCCGTCCGCGCGCAGCTACCTCGTGCCGTACAGCTTCCGCCGCCTGGACTCCTTCACCGGCTACGAGTCCGGCATGCCCTCCCCCGCCTTCTACCAGGCGGTATGGGAGCTCGGCCCCGAGAAGGCTCCGGAGCACATGCTCCGCGCCGCCGTCACGCGGTTGCGCGGCCGGGGACAGCACATCTCCTCGGCGGATCTCATCGCCGCCTCCGTCATGGCCGAGGGGCTCGGACGTCTGCGCGCCCATACGGCCCTGACGCGCTCGGACCTGCTCGACGGAATGGCCGCCGCCCTGGTGAAGGACGCGCTCGACGTGGCGCTACCGTGGACGATGCGCGGTGTCCTCTCCCCGGACACGGATCCGCTCCTCGCCGAGGTGTTGCGCGCCTTCTCGGGCGACCGCACGGGCCGGCTCAGCGACTCCACCCCGAGGCCCCCGCTGCTGGCAGACGTGGAGCGCGTCCTGACCGCACACGATCTCCGGCCGCGGGAACGTGCCCGGAAGGTGGGCGTGGAGTTGCGCGAGCCCGCGCACCTGGAGCGCAGCCGCGCGCTGCACCGGCTGCGGGTGCTCGGCATCCCCGGCTTCACCCGGGACGCGGGCCCCACCTTCCCCACCGAGCCCGTGCTCCAGGAGTCCTGGACGGTGGCCCCCACGGAGGACTTCATCTCCTGGGTCATCGAGGCCTCGGGCTGGGGCCCCTCGCTGGAGGTGGCGGCCACCGGACGGCTCGAGGAAGCGCTCACCACTGCGGGGCCGGACCTGGGCAGGCTCGCCCTGCTGCTCGCCGAGAGCCTCTTCATCGGCGCGAAGGGCCTGGCGCAACGTGTGCTCGAGTCCGTGGCCGCGCAGGCCCTGCACGAGCCGGCTCTCACCCGACTGGGCCTGGCCCTGGAGCGGCTCCTCTCCGTCTGGCGATACGACGTACTGCTCGGCGCCCAGGGCTCGGCCGAGGTGGGCACCGTCATCGCGGCGGCCTTCGATCGGGGACTGTGGTTGCTCGAGCAGCTCGACGGGCCCGCGCTTCCCGCGGACGAGGGACACCTCCGCGCCGTGGCCGCGCTGCGCGACACGCTCCGCTTCGCGGGCCGGGCGCTCTCGCTCGACGAGACGCACGCCGCCGCCGTGTTCGAGCGCCGTCTGGCCGATCTCCGCGCCCCACCCGCCGTGCGAGGCGCCGCGCTCGGAGCGCTCTGGTCCCTGTCCCGCTTCTCCGACGAGGCCAGCGCCGAGGCCGCCGCCATCCGCGCGACCCGGGCCGCGGCACGTCCCGCCATCCTGGGTGACTTCCTGGCCGGCCTGTTCCGGCTCGCCCGGGAGCAGGTGGTGCGCGCGCCACCCGTCACCGCGGTGCTGGACGAGGTGCTCCGCGAGCTGCCCCAGGAGGACTTCCTCGTCGCCGTCCCGGCCCTGCGCCTGGCCTTCGGTTTCTTCCCGCCCCGGGAGAAGGAGGACATCGCCCGGTCGATCCTCACGCTGCACGGCAAGGATCCCGCGGGGGCGCGGAACCTGCTCCGCCTCAAGGTGGATCCGGCGCTCGTCGCCGCGGGCACCGCGCTGGACGAGGAGGTGGAGCAGGTGCTGGCCCGCTACGGGCTGCTGCGGCCCCACGAGGGAGGTGCGCGATGACGATGGATCCCCTGGCGCGCTGGCGTCTCGTGCTCGGTGAAGCGGCGGAGGGAGCGCTCGGCAACAGCCTGGACGCCCGGGGCCGCGGCATGGACGCGGCGCTCGAGTGGCTGTACGGGCGCGAGGGAGACCTCGCGGACCGTGATGTCCGGGGACGACAGGGAGGAACGGGCCCGTCCTCGCTCTCCGTCCCGGATTGGATCAACGAGGTCCACAGCCTCTTCCCCAAGGAGACCATCGAGCGCCTCGAGCGCGATGCCGTCGAGCGCTACAAGATCGACGAGGTGGTGACGCGCGCCGACGTGCTCTCGCGCGTGGAGCCCAACGAGACGCTGCTGCGCGCCGTGCTGCGCACCAAGCACCTCATGAATCCCGAGGTGCTCGCGGTGGCCCGCCGCATCGTCGAGAAGGTGGTGCGCGACCTCATGGAGAAGCTGAGCAAGGAGGTGCGCCAGACGTTCTCGGGCGTGCTCGACCGGCGCCGCCGCTCGCCGCTGAAGGTGGCGCGCAACTTCGACTTCCGGCGCACGCTGCGCGAGAACCTGGACCGCTACTCCCCCACCGAGCGCAAGATCGCCATCGAGCACGCCTCGTTCTTCTCGCGCACCCGGAAGCACACCGAGCGCTGGCAGGTCATCCTCCTGGTGGATCAATCCGGCAGCATGACGTCGTCCGTCATCCACTCGGCCGTCACCGCGGCCTGTCTGTGGGGGCTGCCCGGTATCCAGACGCACCTGGTGGCCTTCGACACCACCGTGGTGGATCTCACCCGCGAGGTGACCGACCCCGTGGAGCTGCTGATGAAGGTGCAGCTCGGAGGCGGCACGGACATCCAGAAGGCCGTGGCCTACGGCGCGGGGCTCATCGAGTCCCCCCGGCGGAGCATCGTCGTCCTCATCACGGACTTCTACGAGGGCGGCGGCCCCGAGCTGCTCGTGCGCCGCGTGAAGGAGCTGTGCGCCCAGGGGACGAAGGTGCTGGGGCTCGCGGCGCTCGAGCCGGACGCGACCCCCAACTACGACCGGGACCTGGCCCGGCGGCTGGTGGACGTGGGCGCCCACGTGGGAGCGATGACGCCCGGCCAGCTCGCGGCGTGGATCGCCGAGAAGGTGCGCGCATGAGCCGTGCGGATCTCCTCGCCCTCACCCCGCAGGCCATCGCGAGCGTGTCCAACCTGGGCCTGGTGAAGCGCGCCCAGAAGGAGATCGAGCAGGGCAAGGCTCCCCGGCTGGAGGAGCTGGCCGACGGCACGGTGGTGGGCACCTTCGAGGATGGCAACACGGCCCGGCTGCTTCCGGGCAAGAGCCTGAAGGACAGCCCCTGCTCGTGCGATTCCACCACCGTGTGCCGGCACCGCGTGGCCGTGGCACTCGCCTACCCGGCGTTCGCCAGCGCCTCGAGCACGGCGCCCGCCCCGGAGAAGGCCGAGGAGGCCGCACCGGAGCCGCCCTGGTCCCCGGGCTCGGTGGAGGACAAGGCGCTGGAGGAGATGATCCCCCGCCGCTCCTTGGAGCGCGCCGAGTCCCTCCGCCAGCGCGGTTACCTCGCCCAGGTGCGCCGGGGGACGTTCGTGGGCGAGGACATCCCCACCGTGTCGCTCGCCACGTGCACGGTGCGCTTCCTCGTGCCCCGGAACCTGGGTTACGCGCGCTGCGACTGCGCGGTGGGCACGGGCTGCGAGCACCTGCCGCTCGCCATCTGGGCCTTCCGCGCCGCCGACGCCAGGGATCCCACGAGCCGTGAGCTCTCCGTCGAGGTGGCGCGCGAGCACGTCGCCTCGCACGAGGGCGGGCCGGCGATGGACGCGGCGAGCGACCTGGCCAGCTTCCTCCTGTTGGAGGGGGCCCAACACGCCAGCACCGGGCTCGCGGGGCGCTTCGCGGTGGCGCGCTCGAGCCTCGCGGACGTGAAGATGGCCTGGCCGCTCGCGGCGCTGGATGAGCTCGAGGATCTGCTCGAGGCCTATGTGGCCCGAGGGGCCCGCTACACCCCGGCGAAACTCTCGGCCACGCTGGCGGAGCTGTTCGCCCGGCTGCGTGCCGCCCGCACCTCGGGCGCCGTCCCGCCCCGCGCGGTGCTGGGCATGGACGAGGCCCCCGAGACGAAGCTCGACTACGTCCGGCTGGTGTCGCTCGGGGCGCGGCTGTTCGCCGATGGCCGGGAACGCCGCGCGGAGCTGGTGCTCGCGGATCCGGCCAGCGCGAGCCTCCTCGTGGTGCGCCGGGCCTTCACCTACGCGGAGGATCAGACTCCCGAGGACGGCGCCGAGCTCGGACGCCGCCAGGGCGCTCCCGGTGCGACCCTCGAGGCCCTCTCGCGGGGCCAGGTGGTGACCTCGGGCGCCACGCGCCTGCCGGATCGCCTCGTGGTGTTCTCCACGCGCGGGCTGCAGCGCACCTCGGTGACGCCCCAGTCCGGGGACTGGAGCCTGCTGCCGGCACCACTGCTCGTGAAGGACGTCTCCGCGCTGGAGGCCTCCCTGCGGGCCCGGCCTCCGCGTTTCCTGCGGCCACGGCAGCTCGCCGAGAACGTGCACGCCTTCGAGGTCTCCCGCGTGGTGGACGTGGCCTACTCACCGGGCGCCCAGTTGGTGCGCGCGGAGCTGGAGGACGCGGGCGGACACGGCTTCCTCGTGGAGCTGTCCCACCGCCGCGTGGCGCCCGGGGCACTGGACGCGCTCGCCGAGGGGCTGGGGGGGAAACGCGGGGCGCTTCGCTACCTCTCGGGTGAGGTGCGGAGGACGGCCCGGGGGCTCGTCGTCGAGCCGCTCGCGCTGTCCTGCGAGGGCACGGGGGTGGTGGTGCTCGACATGCAACCCGCCGCCGCGACGGGGCCGCTGCGCACCGCCGAGGACAGGCCGCCCCTGGAGCCCCTCCCGGCGGCCCTGGCCGAGCTGGAAGGCTGTCTCGCGGACGCGGTGCACCAGGGTCTGCGCCACGTCGTCCCCGCCTGGGGCACCCGGCTCTCCGCGGTGGCCTCGCGAGTCCAGGAGCTCGGGATGAAGCGCCTGGCGGAGGAGCTGGGAGCGCTCTCCAAGAAGCTGGACGCGGCCCGTGTCTCCGGCCTCCCCGGGGACGAGGCGGCGCTCGCGGCCGCCTGGGCCGATGCCGCCCTCCGCGTCACCGTGGGGCTTGAGCAGCTCGGGGCGTAGGCCCGCTCCACGACCGTCAAGATTCAAACAATCTGTTGAAATTGGAAAGTTTCATTTGCAAACCTCAATTATCGAGGTACCGTGTATCCCACGAAAGCACCGGCAAACCCACATGGGCCGTGCACGTGGGAGCCGTCGGCATTCGGGAGGGTAACCACGGGCAGATCTCTCTTCATGTCGTTACATGGCTCAACCTGTTGCATCCCACGGAGGTGTTCCGATGAACGACGAGCACAAGCCGGAGTCCACATACGGGGATGAGTGGTTCGCGCTCGAGGATGGGCTCACGGGCTCGCGCCGGAACGTGCTGGGGGCCACCTACGTCCCCCTCCGCGCCTCCGTGCCATCCGTTGCCCCCGCCAGGAAGGAAGCGGCACGACGCGCGGTCCTGGCGCGGCCCCCGGAACAGTCGGAGCTGCTGCTGGAGGCCCGGCGGCTCTTCGATGCCATGGGCGTGCACCTGCCCCAGCGCATCAACGCCGAGGAGCTGGGTGATGCGTTGGAGATGCTCCAACGGATGGTGAGGGCGGGACAGCCGAAGTGGAGGATCCAGATGAGGATCCTCTCCACCCTCTTCTGGGTCAGCGCCCACACGGCGCAGGACGGCGTCCACGCGCTCATCGGGACGGAGACGGTGAGCACCGGCAACAACGGGCAGGGCCACGAGTAGCACCCGAGCCCCGGGCGGGGCCTTATGGCCCTGCCCGTCTTCGAGTGCCTGGTCCCTACTTGTGGGGCTTGAGCTGCTCGACCAGGCCCTTGATGGACTGCTTGAGGATGCCGCCCGTGTTCACGTCCCCCTTCATCATGGACTGGGCGAAGTGCTTCGCCTGCTCGAGGGTGATGTGCGGCGGCAGTGGCGGCACGTCCGGATCGGTGTACGCCTCGAGCACCACCGGCCGGTCCGAGCCCAGCGCCTGATCCCACGCGCGGGCGAGCTGCTCCGGCTTGTCCACGCGGATGCCGCGCAGGCCGATGGACTCGGCGTACCGGGCATAGGGGAAGTCGGGTAGATCCTGCGTGGCCGGCAGCTTCGGGTCCCCCGCGAGCACGCGCTGCTCCCACGTCACCTGGTTGAGATCGCGGTTGTTGAGCACCAGCACGATGAAGCGCGGGTCCTTCCACTCCTTCCAGTATTTGGCCACGGTGATGAGCTCGGCGTTGCCGTTCATCTGCATGGCGCCGTCGCCCACCAGGGCGATGACGGGCCGGTCCGGGTAGGCGAACTTGGCGCCAATGGCATACGGCACGCCGCAGCCCATGGTGGCCAGGTTGCCCGACAGGGACGCCATCATCCCCCTGCGAATCTTCAGGTCGCGCGCGAACCAGTTGGCCGCCGAGCCCGAGTCCGCCGAGAGGATGACGCCCTCCGGCAGCTTCGGCGACAGCTCCCAGAAGACGCGCTGCGGGTTGATGGGGTTGGCGTCCTTCATCGCCATTCCCTCCGACGCCTTCCACCACTGGCGGATGCTCTTCTCGAGGCCATCGCGCCAGCTCCGGTCCTCCTTGCGCTCGAGCAGCGGAATGAGGGCGCGCAGCGTCTCCTGGGAGTCCCCTGTGAGAGGCACCTCCATGGGGTAGCGGATGGCGAGCATCCGGCCGTCGAGATCGATCTGCACCCCGCGCGCCTGGCCCTCGGGCGGGAGGAACTCCGAGTAGGGGAAGCTGGTGCCCACCATGAGCAGGGTGTCGCACTCCATCATCATGTCCCAGCTGGGCCGGGTGCCCAGCAGGCCGATGGCGCCGGTGACGAAGGGCAGCGAGTCCGGCAGCACCGCCTTGCCCAGCAGCGCCTTGGCCACGCCGGCGCCCAGCAGGTCCGCCACCTCGATGAGCTCATCCGCCGCGCGCAGGGCGCCCGCGCCCACCAGCATCGCCACCTTCTTGCCGGCGTTGAGCACCTCGGCGGCGCGCTTGAGGTCCTTCTCCTGGGGAACCACGCGCGGCTCGCAGTAACCCACGCTGGAGTGGATGGAGCCGTGCACGCGAGGAGGCGGCTGGTAGGGCTCCTCCTGGATGTCGTTGGGGATGATGACGCACGTGACCGTGCGCTCGGCGCGGGCGATGCGCAGGGCCCGGTCCACCGCATGGCGCACCGCCGAGGGGTGCGTCACCATGGTGATGTACTCGGACGCCACGTCCTTGAAGAGCACCGGCAGGTCCACCTCCTGCTGGTAGTGGCCACCCAGCCCCATGCTCTTCTGCTGGCCCACGATGGCCACCACGGGCTGGTGATCCAGCTTCGCGTCATAGAGGCCGTTGAGCAGATGGATGGCCCCTGGGCCCGAGGTGGCCAGACACACGCCGGGCTCGCCGGTGAACTTGGCATGGGCGCACGCCATGAAGGCCGCCATCTCCTCGTGGCGCGTCTGGATGAACTGGAACTCGGAGTTGCGGCCCAGCGCTCCGAGGATGCCGTTGATGCCATCCCCCGGATACCCGTAGATGCGGCGGACGCCCCACTGTGAGAGGCGATAGAGCAGGTAATCGCTGACGGTGGCGCTCATCTGGGTTCCCATCCTCCATGCGGTGAAGCCGCACCGGGCAACTTGGGGTCCTGCCGGCATCGTTCGGAACCCATTCGGGGAGAAACATCCCGGGAGGCCCTCTTCCCCTCCGTCCGAGGACGACCGGGCGAGCGTCCAGCCCGGGGCCGATGCGTGGTTTCACCTCCGTGCGGGAATCCGACATGCGGCCCACGCCACCTTCAAATGGTCACTGGCGGGCATACCCATGACGTGGGGTTGTAATCCTCGAAGTCCGAGGTAGTCTCCGCGCCCCATGGACACTCCGCTCTCGACCCGGACCGCGATCCTGACCGTGCTGGTACAGGACAGGAGTTTCGGACTGGAGATCATCGAGAAGGTTCGTGCGCGGACCGAGGGGAAGATCGTCCTGGATGAGGGCTCGGTGTACCCCGCCCTCAAGGCGCTGGAGCGCGAGGGTCTGGTGCGCAGCTTCGAGGGAGAGCCCCTCGCGGAGCGGGGGGGCCGGCCGAGGCGCTACTACGAGCTGACAGGCGAGGGCCGGCGCGCCGCGCTCGAGCAGAAACGGGCGGTGTCCGGAGGACTGCTCAGGCCCGTGGGAGCGTTCTGAGTAGCCACCGCGTGCTCGTTTAT
Source organism: Archangium violaceum Cb vi76 (assembly GCF_000733295.1). GTDB lineage: Bacteria > Myxococcota > Myxococcia > Myxococcales > Myxococcaceae > Archangium > Archangium violaceum. The sequence goes on from NZ_JPMI01000340.1 coordinate 18,936, forward strand.
GCGGTATGAAGCGGTGACATGACGGCGGAGCGGAACACGGAGCACGCCCTGCGCACCTCGGATGCCCGGCTCGCGGGCATCATCTCCCTGGCCGCGGATGCCATCATCTCCGTGGATGGCCAGGGACGCATCACCCTCTTCAACTCCGGGGCGGAGCAGATCTTCGGCTACAGCGCCCGGGAGATCCTCGGCCAGCCGCTGGAGTTGCTCCTCCCCGAGCGATTCCGGGGCGGCCACCCCGGACACCTCGAGACCTTCGGGAAGGGGCCCGTGGTTTCCCGGAGGATGGCCGAGCGCCAACCCATCTTCGGCCGGAGGAAGAACGGAGAGGAGTTCCCCGCCGAGGCCGCCATCTCCCGGATGGAGGTGGAGGGCGAGCGGGTGCTGACGGCCATCCTGCGGGACGTCTCGCTGCAGAAGCAGGTGGAGGCGGAGCACCGCTTCCTGGCGCGGGCCGGGGAGACGCTCTCCAGCTCGTTGGACGCCGAGCGCACCCTGGCCGAGGTGGCCCGGCTCACGGTGGAGTCCCTGGCGGACTGGTGCCTGGTGTACGTCACCGAGGGCGAGCAGGTGCGCCTGCTGGAGGTGGCCCACCACGAGCCCGGACAGCAGGCGCTGGCCACGGCGCTGCGCGAGTTCCGCATCGACATGAGCCAGCCCTTCCTCGCGCGCGAGGTGCTGGTGCGGCGCGAGCCCCTGCTCATGCCCGTCGTCACCCCCGAGGCGCTGGAGTCCATGGCCCAGGGCGGCGAGCACCTGTCGCTGCTGCGGCGGCTCGAGCCGCGCTCGCTCATGGGCGTGCCCCTCCTGACCGATGAGCGGCTGCTGGGAGCGCTGGTCTTCATCTCGACCCGCCCGGGGCGCGGCTATGGCGCGGCGGACGTGGAGTTCGCCCAGGGGCTGGCACGGCTCGCCAGCCTGTCGATGGAGAATGCCCGGCTCTATCAGGCCGCCCAGCGCGCGACGAAGGTCCGCGACGAGGTGCTGGGCATCGTGGCCCATGATCTGCGCAGCCCACTCAACTCCATCTCCCTGTGGCTCCAGGTGGTCGAGCGGCAGATCCAGAAGCTGGGCTCGGCGGACCTCCAGACCCGGAGCCAGGAGCCGGTGAGATCCATTGCCTCCTCGTGCAGGCGCATGGGCCGGCTCATCCAGGATCTCCTGGACGTGGCGCGGCTGGAGGCGGGCCGGCTGTCTTTGAACGTGAGCCCCCAGACCCCCGCCAGTCTGCTCCGGGAAGCCATCGATTCGGCCGGTCCCGAGGCCACGGGGCACCAGCTGCACCTGGACGCTTCCGAGGAGACACCTCACGTCCTGGCCGATCGAGACCGGCTGCTCCAGGTCTTCTCCAACCTGCTGGGCAACGCGTTGAAGTTCACGCCAGAGGGAGGGGAGATCCGGGTGGGCGCGCGCGTGGAGGGCGAGCAGGTCCGCTTCCATGTGCGCGATACCGGTCCGGGGATTCCTCCCGAGTCGCTCGCGCACATCTTCGATCGCTTCTGGCAGGCGAACCGGACGGATCGCCGAGGGGCGGGCCTCGGGCTGTCCATCGCCAGGGGCATCGTCGAGGCGCACGGGGGCACGCTCCAGGTGGAGAGCGAGCCGGGCCGTGGCAGCACGTTCTCCTTCACCGTGCCTGTCGTGCCTCGAGCGAAGCCGCGCTGAAACGCCATGAGCTCCCCTCTCCTGCTGACGATCCTCGTGACCACGCTCACCTCCAACACGCCCCCGTCCCCGGAGTTCGGCGCCGAGGCCGCGACGCGCTTCGCGGAGCTGGCACTCGCCTGCGTCCACAAGGAGTACCCGAACAAGATCGCTCACGTGATGGCGGGCGACGCGGACGTGCGCCCGCCTCGCGAGCTCACTCCGGCCTTCTACGGGTGCTACGACTGGCACTCGGCCGTCCACGGGCACTGGCTGCTGGTGCGGCTGGCGCGGACCTTCCCGGAGGCGCCCTTCGCCGCGCGCGCCCGGGAGGCGCTGGCGAAGAGCCTGACGCCCGCGAACATCGAGGCGGAGGTGCGCTACCTGAGCGCCCCGGGCCGGGTGTCATTCGAGCGCCCCTATGGACTGGCGTGGCTGCTCCAGCTCGCGGCGGAGCTGCGGGAGTGGGACGATCCCCAGGCGCGCGAGTGGTCGGCCACGCTGAAGCCGTTGGAGACGCGCGCGGCCGATCGGCTCCGGGAGTGGCTGCCCAAGCTCTCGCGGCCCATCCGCGAGGGCGAGCATGATCAGACGGCCTTCTCCTTCGGGCTCATCCTCGACTGGGCGCGGCGGGCGGAGGATCGCGCGATGGAGCAACTGCTGACGTCGCGGGTGGAGACCTACTACGGGAAGGACGTCCGGGGCCCGCTCGCGTACGAGCCCTCGGGGCAGGACTTCCTCTCGCCGTGCCTGGGAGAGGCGGACCTGATGCGGCGGCTCCTCCCTCCGGCGCGCTTCGCCACGTGGCTGCGCGGCTTCCTGCCGCAGATTCCCACGGATGGCTCCACGGCCTGGCTCGCCCCGGCGGTGGTGACGGACCCGAGCGATCCAAAGCTGGCGCACCTGGACGGCCTGAACCTGAGCCGGGCGTGGATGCTGGAGGGAATCGTGTCCGGACTGCCGCCCGCGGACAAACGGCTGCGCGCGCTGCGGGCAACGGCGAAGCTCCACCGTGAGGCGGGGCTCCGGGCGGTGACGGGAGCCCACTACGAGGGCGGACACTGGCTGGGCAGCTTCGCCGTGTACCTCGTCACGGGCAGGGGCCTGCGCGAGCCATGACGCCCTGAACGGACCTGCTTCGTGGGCTTAGCGGGGCTCGGCCGGCGAGGGGATGAGGATGAGCGATTCCTGCGGCGGGATGAGGTACTCCGCGCCCTTCTCCGTTACCACGGCCATCTCCTCGACGGAGAGCGTCTTCGTCTCGCCGGGAGTCGGGAGCTTCCAGGCGAAGAAGCCATCGAAGCCGAAGACCTGACCGGGACGGAGCGGCCGGAGCGCCCAGCCCTCGGGGGGCTTGCCCTTCTGCGCGCCCGAGAGCGCCGGGCCCACGTCGTGCGCCCAGTAGCCCACGGGATGTCCCGTGCCCCACATCACCGGCTCCGAGCCCGCCTCGCGCATCAAGTCCCGCTGGGCCTTGTCCACGTCGTAGCCGCGCACCCCGGGCTTCATCGCCGCGAGCGCCACGCGGCTGCCCTTCTTCGACTTCTCCCACTTCGCCAGCGCGTCGGCGGGAGGCTGCGTCTCGCCCGGGGCGAGCACATAGGCGAAGCGCTGGATGTCGGTGCACCACACGCCCTCCACCTTGATGCCGAAATCCATCTGGATGAAGTCACCCGGCTGGATGACTCGATCCGTGGCGTGCGAGTGGCCCCGGTCCGGACCGGAGTTCACGTTGGGGTTCTGGTCGGGCTGCCAACCGTCTTCCACGCCCAGCTCGGCCATGCGCTTCTTGAGGAAGCGCGCCACGTCCGAGTCGCGCGTCTTGCCCGGGACGACGGTGCGGTAGGCCTCTTCCTGGAGCGACGCCGTCAGCGCCGCGGCGCGCCGCATGATCTCCACCTCCTCGGGGAGCTTCACGGACAGCCACTCGAAGACGAGCTCCTCGGAGGACACGACGCGGCGGCGCAGCGAGGGAGACAGTGCCGCCTCGAGCCGCTGACGCTGGGTGGCCGACAGCCCATCCGCCACCGTGAGTTTGCTCGAGGAGTTCACCGCGATGCGCTGGGGTTTCGCCTCGGCGAGCGCCGTGGCCACCCGGGCGAACACGTCCGTGCCGCGCTCCAGGGAGAGCACCTGGTCGAACGGGCCCACGTCCTGGAGGGCCCTGGCCTCACCCGCCGGAGACAGCGCGAGCGAGCGCACCCCGTCCTTCTGCTTCAGGAAGAGGAAGGCCGCCTGGGCACCCGTGTTCTCACAACCCACGTGCCTGGCCAGGGGATCGTTGTCGTTCTCGCGGCAGATGACGACCCAGGCATCCACCTGCGCCAACTCCATGGCTCGCGGGAGCAGTTGCTGGATGCGGGCCTTGCGGATGCGGGGCCAGGAGCTCTGGGAGGCGGATTCGGCGGCGCTGGCGGGCAGGGCCGTGAGAAGCAGCAGGGCGGAGATCAGGGCACGACGCATCGAAGTGGGGCCTCCAGGGGGAGGCCCATGCTGCCATACTCCCGAAAGGTCAGCGGGCGGGCAGAAGGGCGCCCGGAGGGCATCCGGCCCCTCAACATCTCCTGGGGGCCGGGCTGGCGGGTGCTAAGGTGCGCGGCCGAATGAAGCGCATTCTTCTCGTCCTGGTTGGGATTTTCGTCCTCGCGGTGGGCGCGGTTGCTGGCACGTTCTTCTGGGCGGAGCGCGAGGTCCAACGCGCCGTGGCTCCGCCGGGCGCCCCCATGGTGGAATTCACCGTGCCCAAGGGCACCACGGGCCGTGGCCTGGGTACCCAGCTCGCCGCCCAGGGGCTGCTCCGCGACGTCCGCATCTGGCGCTGGCACCTCTACCGCCGCGGCAAGTTCGCCCCCAAGGCGGGCCGCCACATGGTGAGCCCGTCCATGACCATGGCGGAGCTGTCCACCGCGCTCGAGGGCAGCCCCATCCCCGAGGACGTCCCCTTCGTCGTCATCGAGGGCTGGCGCCTGCGGGATACGGACGAGGCGCTCGCCGCCGCGGGCCTCATCAAGCCCGGTGCCTACATCGCCGCCGCCAGCGAGCCTGGCCGCTACACCGCGGCCTTCCCGCTCCCGCGCGCCACGCTCGAGGGCTACCTCTACCCGGAGACGTACCGGGTGGTGCCCGGCGCCTTCAACGTCCAGGAGCTCATCCAGCGCCAGTTGGACACCTTCGCCGAGCGCTTCTACACGCCGAACCGCGCGGCCCTCGAGAGCAGCGGCCGCAGCCTGCACGAGGTGGTGGTGATGGCCTCGATGCTGGAGCGCGAGGAGCCGGTGCCGGCACAGCGTCCGCTGGTGGCGGGCATCCTCTGGAAGCGCGTGGACAAGGGCTTCCCGCTGGGCGTGGACGCGACGTCCCGCTACGAGCTGGCCGAGTGGAATGATCGGGTGGCCTTCCTCAAGCGCCTGCGCGACCAGGCGGACCCGTGGAACACGCGGCACCGCAAGGGCCTGCCGCCGGGTCCCATCGGCGCGCCCACCGTGGAGTCGCTCCAGGCCTCGCTCAAGCCCAAGCCGAGCGAGTTCTGGTACTACCTCCACGACGCCGAGCGGCGCCTGCACCCCTCGCGCAACGCCGACGAGCACGAGGCGCTGCGCCGCAAGTACAACGTCTACTGACGCTGACTCACGCCGAGGCGGCCAGCGGAGCCGGCTCGGCGCCAGGGGGCTCGTCCAGGACGCGATCCGGCACCTGGGCGAGCGCATCCCGGAGCACCTCCATCCCCGCCCCGGGCCGGCAGGCGCGCTCGCTCAGCACGCGCCGCCAGCCACGCGCTCCCGGCTGCCCCGCGAAGAGCCCCAGGATGTGGCGGGTGACGCGCGACAGGTGCCCGTCGCGCGCCAGCAACTCCTCCACGTACGGCATCAACGCCTCGACCACCTGACGCCGGGTGGGCGCGGGGCGCTCGTCGCCGAACAGCAGACCATCCGCGAGCGCGAGCATGTACGGGTTCTGGTAGGCCTCGCGGCCGATCATCACGCCATCGGCCCACGCCAGGTGCTCGCGAGCGGCCTCCAGGGACTTCACGCCACCGTTGAGCACGACGGTCAGGTGGGGGAAGTCCGTCTTGAGCTGGCGGACGGCCTCGTAGCGCAGCGGAGGAATCTCGCGGTTCTCCTTGGGGCTGAGCCCCTGGAGCCAGGCCTTGCGCGCGTGCACGATGAAGGTGTCACAGCCCGCGCCGTGGATGGTCCGCACGAAGTGCGTCAGGAGCTCGTACGAGTCGAGGTCATCGATGCCGAGCCGGTGCTTGACGGTGACGGGCAGGCGGGTGGCACCGCGCATGGCCTCGACACAGCGGGCCACGAGCTCGGGCTTCGCCATGAGACACGCGCCGAACATGCCGTTCTGCACGCGGTCCGAGGGGCAGCCCACGTTGAGGTTCACCTCGTCATAGCCCCACTGCTCGGCGATGCGGGCACACTCGGCGAGCTGCGCCGGATCACTGCCGCCGAGCTGGAGCGCGACGGGGTGCTCTTCCTGGGAGAAGTCGAGGTGCCGCGCCTTGTCGCCGTGGAGGATGGCGCCAATGGTGACCATCTCGGTGTACAGCCGCGTGCGCTTGGAGATGAGGCGCAGGAAGTAGCGGTCGTGGCGATCCGTCCAGTCCATCATGGGCGCGACGGAGAGTCGGTGGAGCGAGCGGGCAGTCATCGGGTCATCCATGCCGGGGATCGGGTCTCCATGCAAGCAGGTCGACTGAGACGCGAGAGGCAGCGCTCCTCCGCCGGTTCCCTCTCCGGGGTGGCGTCTGCTCACCTGGCATTGGCCATGGCCCGTTCGAACAGCTCCTGCACGCCGAGTCGACCTGCCCACTCCCGCAGATACGACTCATCGAGCGTTCCAGCCGCAAGACGGAGGATCTGCACGACATCACGCCACTGGGTGCTGGAAACCTCTCCACCCTCCCGGAACCACAATAGCTTGCGCAGCACGGAGTCCTCTGGGCTCTTGATGTAGAGACCTCGGCCCTCGGGCGTCAGCACCACCCGGCGGCGGCGCGAGAACTCACTTCTGTCGAACGCTCCTGGACGCAGCAGAAAGAGGTCCACCTTGGTCACCGTCGGTTGGTGGAAGATGTTCCAGGAGCCCCGGCGCGTGGCGGCCTGTCGCAGCGCCTCGACATCAACATCGAAGTCACTTCCCAGCGCTTGCGCCAGTGACTCTGCTCGAGACGGCTCCAGGTCCACCACGAAGTCGATGTCGTTGGTTGCACGTGGCTCACCTTGAAGGGAGCTGGCCAGGCTGCCGCCGAGGAAATAGCCCACTCCTACCTGCTCGAACGCCTCGGCGCACTGAAGCGCCACCAGGAGAACGCTTGGCTCATTCATGACAGGAGCGCGGGATGCTCACCGAAGAGGCGCCGGGCCACCTCACGGCCATAGAGGCGCTCGGCCAGCCGCACCCGCACCTCGGTCTCATCCGCCTGGGGGAAGCGCTGGCGGATACCGACCTCCGCCATCCATCGGACCGTCTGCGTTAGATCCGCTGCCTTTCGAAGGCGCTCCGCCGGAGACAAGGCTCGAAGCAGTTCGAAGTACCGCTCACGCTGTCCGGGATCAGTATCCTGGTCCATTCCATCAATATAGCGCTCCCTTGGTCGCCACGTGGTGTCAACAGCCTGGGCTCCCGCGACCCTACCGACCAGACCCGATCATCCGGGGCATGCAATCGGAGGCCTGGCTCCTCGCATCCCCTCCAGAGATCCCACCGCCATGGCTCGTGCCTACCCTTTGTCCGGAGCCCGTTTTCGTGGGGAGTGCCCCATGCGGCGGCGGACCATGAGGGCCTGGGCACATGAGGCACCCATCCCGTGTCTTGCAGCTCGCCCTGGCCTTCAGCCTCGTGCTGCACCTGGTGCTGCTGTGGTGGTGGCAGCGCATCCCCCTTCCTCCAAGGCCATCCTCCGTCTCCGCGCACTCCACCCAGGAGCCGGTGGAGGTGATCGTTGTCGATATTCCCCCTGCCCGTCCCGCCCCCGCTCCGCCACCCACCCTGAACCCACCGCGCCAGGGTCCGGAGACGCGCCAGCCCCAGGGGGGACGCAAGGGGGACAGCTCTCGCACGGCCCCGCCCTCCGAGGCCCCACCACCGCCGGCACCCGCCCCCCTGGCCAGTGACGTGCCCCGGGCCGAGCCGCGCCCGGAGAAACCCTCGCTCCTGCCGGGCGCCGACACACTGGCGCTCCAGCCCGGTGGAGACTTTCCCGTGCCGCCACCCGAGCCGGGGCCTCCGGGTACCCGTCTTCGTGCCCCCGAGCCCCTCGCCTCCCCCCAGGAGCTCGCCACCGAGACGGCTCGCGACACCATCGCCCGGCGGCGCGCCGAGAGCGGCCTGAGCCACTCGTACTTCGGTGACATGGGCAAGGTGCTCACGCGGCACTTCCAACAGAGCCATGCGGACGTGGAGGGCGAACAGACGACGAAGGAGAAGGTGGCCCGGAAGGCGAACGACGTGGGCAGCGTGCTCTCCCGCTCCGGAGAGATGGAGGATCCGATGAAACACCCCCGCCGCGTCGATCCGCTCGCGGCCGGACCGGCCTCCCACCCCATGCTGGAGGAGGCCCAGGAGCGGCTGGCCTATATGCTGCCGACGAGATGGACGCACAGCGAGGGCGCCGCGGTGGTGCGTCTCACCCAGGACCCCGGCGGGAACGTCCTCTCCACGGAGCTCCTCGAGCCCTCGGGCAACGGGGGGCTGGATCGAGCCGCCGTCACCGCCGTGGAGGAGCTCGGCGAGGAGCTGCCCTCTCTTCCGCCGGAGGTCCTCATGGGCCGCGACTCGGTGGTGAGTGAGTGGAAGTTCGAGCTGCTCCGGACCGTGGGAGGCCCGGGGATGGGCGTCTCCGGCACGTTCGATCCCGTCACCGGTGTCGATGACGCCCTGCCCACCTTCGCCGCCAGGACCAAGGTGAGTGTCACACTGCTGGCGTATTACTGAGAACGCTGCTGCACCGCGTCCCCCTCCAAATCGTTTCAGGGCGCTCGCGACGCTTGGGCTCGCCCCGCATTCGTGAGACACACGCGGGCGGATGCCGGGGGGTAGTGAGGGTCCTTGCACGTGCGTCTGGATTTCAACAGTGGAATGGAGCGATTCACCCGGCTGTCGTACCGGCGGCCCGGGCTCGTGCTCGCGTGCGTGGTGGTGGCGGCGCTGCTCTCGGGCGTGCTCGCCTCGCGGCTCGTCTTCCGGGGCTCCTTCGTGGAGCTGCTCCCGGCCCACACCCAGGAGGTGCGCGAGCTGGAGGCCGTGTCCCAGAAGGCCGGCGGTGACGGCTACCTGGTGCTGCGGGCCCGCGGTGGCAGTCCGGAGACGCTGCGCCGCTTCGCCCACGCGCTGGCGCCGCGGCTGGAGGCCCTGGAGGAGGTCCGCTACGTCGAGTTCCACTACGACACGCGCTTCTTCGAGGAGCGCGCCCTGCTCCTGCTCCCCGCCGAGCAGCTGCGGGCCCTGCGTGGGGATCTCGAGGCCATGCTCCGGGCGGAGCGGCGCGCCGCCATGTCCGTGCTCACGGAACCCGAGGACGCGACCCCGCCGCCCTCGATCGAACAGCTCGCCCGCCGCTACGCGCCCCGCGCCGCCGCCGTGCGCGAGTACCTGAGCCCCGCGGACGGCAGCGAGCTGTACCTCTTCGTGAAGCCCTCGGGTGTCGCGGCGGATCTCCCCTTCGCCCAGCGCCTGGTGACGCGGGTGCGGGAGACGAGCGCCGGGGTGGCGCGGGACTTCCCCGGGGTCCAGACGGACGCCACGGGCGCGCACGTGCTGCGGCTCGAGGAGGACCGGAGGATGCGCGCGGATCTCACGCGCGCCTCGATGCTCTCGTGCGCCATCGCGGCGCTCATCGTCGTCCTGTCCTGCCGGCGGCTCTCCTCGCTCCTGGTGGTGGGAGCGCCCGTGGGCGTGGGGTTGCTCGTCACCTTCGCGATGGCGCAGCAGACCATCGGCTACCTCAACATCATCACCGGCTTCCTCGTGGCCATCCTCATCGGGTTGGGCATCGAGTACGGCCTGCACCTGGCCATGCGCTATGGCGAGGAGCGCCGTCAGCACCCCGCAGCGCAGGCGCTCGTCGAGGCCGTGCTGGGCACGTGGAAGGGCGCGCTGACGTCGGCCTGCACCAACGCCGCGGCCTTCGCCGCGCTCACGCTCGCGCAGTTCCAGGCCTTCGCCCAGTTCGGGTGGATCGCCGCCGCGGGGGTGATGTTCACCGTGCTGGCCACGTACCTGAGCGGCCCCGCGCTCATCGCCCTCACGGAGCGGCTGCGGCCCGGACGCGCGGAGCTGCCCCTGCCGGCCCGGCCCCGCCGCGAGGCCCCGCACCTGTCCCGCGCCGTGCTGGTGAGCATCGTCGTGGGCGTCTGCGCGCTGGCCGCCTGGTCCGCCTCGGTGGTGGGCTCCATCGGCTTCGAGCCCGACATGCGCAAGCTGCGCGGGGAGTTCGCCGCCACCCGCCTGGACGATCACATCATCGCCCAGTTGGGACGGCGCCACTCGCCCACCATCTTCCTCGCCGAGGACGTCTCGCGCGCCGGCCAGCTCGCCGCCGCCCTGCGTGAGCTCGAGGCCCGCCATGGCGCGGAGCGCACCTTCGCGGAGGTGGTGTCGCTCAGCGACTTCCTGCCGCGCACGGGCGAGGACGTGGAGGCGGAGCGCGCCGCGCTGCGCGCGTTCCTCGAGCGGATTCCCGTGAGTGCCTGGGACTCGGAGCGGGTGGGCCCGGGGCTGCGCCGCCTGGAGTCCCTGCTCAATGCCCGCCCCTACGGCGTGGAGGAGCTGCCCGCCGAGGTGCGCCGCCGCTTCACCGCGCTGGATGGCGAGGGCACCTTCGTGCTCGCCTTCAAGCGGGAGTCCCTCTCCGACACGGACGCGCTGCACCGCTTCGGCGTGCAGATGGACGAGCTGCGCGAGGTGGCGAAGGCCCGGGGCCTGGTGGTGCAGGTGCTCGACCCGAACCTCATCGCCTACCGCATCTTCGAGCTGGTGCGGGTGGATGGCCCCTGGCTGCTGCTGGCCGCCGCGCTCGCGGTGTTCGCGATGATGGCGCTGAGCCTGCGCGGCGTGCGCCGGGCGGCGCTGGTGGCCGGGCCGCTGTACCTCGGGCTCGCGTGTCTGCCGGCGGCCATGCACCTGTACGGGCTCAAGCTCAACTTCATCAACGCGGTGGTGCTGCCCAACCTGCTGGCCATCGCCGTGGATAACGCGGTGCATCTCTACCACCGCTACCGCGAGGAGGGGCCAGGCTCGCTGTCCCACGTGGTGCGCACCACGGGCGTCGCGGCGGTGGTGGCCACGCTGTCCAATGCCGCGGGCTACGGGGCGCTGCTCACCGCCCGTCACCCGGGGCTGCGCTCCATCGGGGAGATCGCCCTGCTGGGGGTGGTGTGCGCCTCGCTGGGCACGACGGTGCTGTTCCCGGCCGTGCTCGCGTTGCTCGAGCGCCGCGCGCCGGGCCTCCCGGAGCAGGAGGAGCCCCTGCCCCTTCCCTCGGACGAGGAGCCCCGGCGCTCGGCGTGAGCTATTCGCGGGTGAGCATCACCAGGTTGCCGTCCGGGTCGCTCACGTAGGCCACCCGCTCGCCCCACGGCTGCTCCATGGGCTCGAGCAGGATGGGCACCCCCCCCCGCCCTCATGCGCTCGACGGTGGCATCCACGTCGTCCACGTAGACGCACAACTCGATGCGGTGACCCAGGGCCGGGCGCTGGGCCTGGCCATGCAGGGGCCGGCTGTCCGGGGACATCGCTCCCAGTCCGATGTCCGACTCGCCCAGTCTCAGCACGACGAACGCCGGTGGCCCGTCCTCGGGGAAGCGGTACGTCTCGGTGCCACCGAGCAGCCCCCGGTAGAAGCCCAGGGCGTGCTCCAGGTTCTCGGTGGACAGCATGGGAAACATGCGCCGGGCGCTCATGCGCGCCGAGGCTAGCCCGCGCCCTCCAATGTGCCCATGACGGGTTCCCCCGGGTCATCTCACTCCCGGGTCTCAAGGGACACAGGCGCTGTCAAGTGTGCTCTGGTAACCTGACTTGACGTCGAGCGGGTTCCTGTTGGAAAGGATTCTTTCAGTCCACCTGTAGGGGGAAGTCATGGAAGCCAACCGTCTGGCATCACGCAGGAATCGTCTGAGAGCAGCTCTCGTCGCGATGGTGCTCCTGGGGGGAGCGGTGGCGGGTCACGAGGCGTCCGCCTCATCGTTCACCCTCTTCGAGAGTGGACAGGTGCGGCCGCTCGCGCTGTCTCCCAATGGAGGGTTCCTCTACGCCGTCAACACTCCGGACAACCGCCTGGAGATCTTCAAGGTGACGGCCGGAGCCCTCTCTCATGTCTCCTCGGTGCCCGTGGGGCTCGAGCCCGTGGCGGTGGCGGCGCGGAGCGACGGCGAGGTCTGGGTCGTCAATCACCTGTCCGACAGCGTGAGCATCGTGCGGCACAACGCGTACGGGCGCGCCGGCTACGTGGCGCGGACGCTGCTCGTCGGTGACGAGCCACGCGACATCGTCTTCGCCGGACCGTCGAAGGGCCGCGCCTTCATCACGGCCGCCCACCGTGGGCAGAACGTCCCGTTCGATCCGCAGTTCACCACGCCGGGCGTGGGCCGCGCCGACGTCTGGGTCTTCGACTCCAACAACCTGGGCACCTCGCTGGCCGGCAACCCGCTGAAGATCATCACGCTCTTCAGTGACACCCCACGCGCGCTCGCGGCGACGCCGGATGGCTCGCGCGTCTACGCGGCCGCGTTCCACTCCGGAAACCGCTCCACCGTGGTGCATGAGATCCTCGTGCCCAACGGGGGCGAGGCGGACGGCGGTGTCCCGGGGCCCAACGTCAACGCCGAGGGCAAGCCGGCGCCCGAGTCCTCCGTGATCGTCCATTTCAACGGCACGGACTGGGTGGACAGCCTGGGCCGCTCGTGGACGGACCAGGTGAAGTTCTCCCTGCCGGACAAGGACGTGTTCGTCATCGACGCCAACGCCAACCCGCCGGCGCAGCTCGCGGGCACGGCCGGCTTCTACACCGGCGTGGGCACCATCCTCTTCAACATGGCCGTCAACCCGGTGAACGGGAAGGTGTACGTCAGCAACACCGAGGCCCGGAATGATCTGCGCTTCGAGGGCCCCGGCACATTCGCGGGCGAGACGCTCCGAGGCCACCTGCACGAGAGCCGCATCTCCGTGCTGAGCTCCACGGGCGTCGCTCCGCGGCACCTCAACAAGCACATCAACTACGCCGCCTGCTGCGCCGCCCTTCCCAACGCGGAGAACGACAAGAGCCTCGCGCAGCCGCTCGGCATGGCGGTGAGCTCCAACGGCACCACGCTGTACGTGGCCGCGTTCGGCTCCTCGAAGATCGGCGTCTATTCCACCGCCGCGCTCGAGGCGGACACCTTCGTGCCGAGCACCACGAACCAGATCTCCGTGAGTGGTGGAGGGCCCACGGGCATGGTGTTGGATGAGAGCAGCGGGCGCATGTACGTGCTGACGCGCTTCGACAACGGCATCTCCGTCATCAACACCACCACGCGCCAGGAGATCGCCCACCTGAAGATGTACAACCCCGAGCCGGCCAGCGTGGTGGCGGGACGCCCGTTCCTCTACGACGCGAAGAACAGCTCGAGCCACGGCGACTCGTCCTGCGCGAGCTGCCACATCTTCGGTGACTTCGACAGCCTGGTGTGGAACCTCGGCAACCCGGATGGCCTCTACAAGGTCAACCCGAACCCGATCATCCCGGTGCCGCCCGAGTTCGGCAACGATCCCACCTTTGGCCAGGATCCCAACTTCCACCCCATCAAGGGGCCGCTCTCCACGCAGAGCCTGCGCGGCATGGCGAACCACGGGCCCATGCACTGGCGCGGGGATCGCACCGGCGGCTACACCGCGCCGAGCACCCAGCCGGACAGCGGCGCCTTCAACGAGGCCGAGGCCTTCAAGCAGTTCAACCCGGCGTTCGTGGATCTGCTCGGCAGGAACGCGCAGCTCTCGCCCGCGGAGATGCAGCAGTTCACCGACTTCATGCTCCAGGTGAGGTACCCGCCCAACCCGGTGCGCAACCTGGACAACTCGCTCACGCCGGCGCAGCAGGCCGGGCGGGACTTCTTCTTCAACACCACGAGCTTCTTCCACGGCTCGTGCAACTCCTGCCACACGCTGGATCCCAACGCCAACCCGGGCGAGGGCCCGGTGGGCAAGGGCTTCTTCGGCACGGACGGCCGCCCGGCCTTCGTCGCGACGGCGATCTTCCCCAAGACGCCGCACCTGCGGAACATGTACCAGAAGATCGGCATGTTCGGCGTGGGCTACGACTTCGGCTTCATCCCGGCGGATGGCTTCCTGGGTGATCAGATCCGCGGCTTCGGCTTCAACAGCGACGGCTCCCTCGACACGCTGTTCCGCTTCAACAGCGGCTTCGACTTCCACCCGATCTTCAACTCGGTGGGCATCCCGGACACGCCCGCGGGCCGCCAGGCCAAGCTGGACATGGAGCAGTTCCTGCTGGCCTTCGACAGCAACCTGGCGCCGATCGTCGGCCAGCAGGTGACGCTCACACTCAACAACGCGTCCGTGGTGGCCCCGCGAATCGCTCTGCTGGTGGCACGCGCGAACGCTGGCGAGTGCGACCTGGTGGCCAAGGGGCGGATCGCCCTGCGCGAGGTGGGCTTCTTCTACCAGGGGGGCTACTTCAAACCCGACCGGAAGCTCACGGCACTGCTGACGGACTCGGCCCTTCGCCTGCAGGTGTCCACGGCTGACTCGGCGCTGACCTTCACCTGTACGCCACCGGGCTCGGGCCGGCGAATCGGCATCGATCGCGATCTGGACGGCTTCCTCGACGGCGACGAGCGGGCGGCGGGAAGCAACCCGGCCGATCCCCTCAGTACCCCCTGAGCAGGCCGAGCACCCCCATGGCCAGACAGCACGAGTCCCTCCTCCCCGCCCGGTCCTCCCTGGCCCGCTCGACGCTCATCAGCATGGGGGTGCGCATCGCGGTGATCATCGCGCTGACCACCTTCTTCAGCTATCTCCACATCTTCTACACCCTGCGCGAGGAAGCCCTCGCGCAGTTGAAGCGCAACGTCACGGAGCGCAGCCAACGGGAGCAGGCCCTCTTCGTGCTGGCGGAGGACAACCACGCCGCCATGAAGAAGGCCCTGGCGGAGCGGCTCCAGACCCTGAGTCAGGAGGAGGTGGACACCCGGTTCGCCAGCCTGTTCGCCCTCCGCCCCGATGGGACGATCCGCAACCGCCCCGAGCGCTTCGATGGCACGCGGATGCCGGGCGTCTTCGTGCCCCCGGGCGTGAAGGTGGATGCCGACTTCCGCCGCCGGCTCGTGGCCGCCTACGAGGTGACGGCCGAGTACGCCCCCGCCTTCCACGTCCGCTTCTCCACCACGGGCGTCATCCTGACGGAGGGAGCCATCGCGGGGTACTGGCCGGAGGGGGCCAACTACTTCCAGGACCTCGACGCCACCTTCTCGCTCAAGGACTTCGAGTACTACACGCTCGGGTTGCCTGAGAACAACCCGCGGCGGGTGTCCGCCTGGACGAGCATCTACGAGGATCCCCCCACCCAGACCTGGATGGTCACGCTCGCCACCCCGCTGGACGTGGACGGCCGCCACGTGGCGACCATCACCCATGATCTGCTCCTCAACGATCTGATGGCCCGCACCATCAACAACCACATGCCCGGGGCCTACAACATCCTCTTCCGCGACGATGGCCAGCTCATCGCCCACCCCGAGATGAAGATGAGGAGCGGAGAGGGCGTCTACGACATCCAGAAGAACACCGGGACTCCGGAGGACGCCGCGGCGTACGTGGGCACCCCGGGACAGCGGGCCCACCTGCACGCCATCTTCGAGGGGGTGAAGAAACATCCTCGGGACCAGTCCGTGCTGGAGTTCCCGAAGTACGACGAGCTGCTCGCCGTGGACCGGCTGAAGGGCCCGGAGTGGTTCATGGTCACGGTGCTGTCCGAGCAGGTGGTGTCCGCGGGCGCGTTCCAGGCGGCACGCTACGTCCTGGGGTTCGGCGTGGCGTCGCTGCTGCTGGAGCTGGCCATCATGTACTGGGTGCTGAAGCAGCAGATCACCCGCCCGCTGCTCGGCTTCACCCGGGCCACCGCCCGGCTGGAGGCCGGTGACTTCGATGTCCAGCTGGAGACCACGCGCGGCGACGAGCTGGGACAGCTGGCGAACGCCTTCCAACGGATGGCCGGGGAGATCCACCGGCGCGAGGAGGCACTGCGCCAGGCCAACGAGGGACTGGAGCAGCGGGTGGACGAGCGCACCCGGGAGCTCCAGGACGTGCACCGGCAACTGGTGGAGACCGCGCGGCAGGTGGGCCGGGCGGAGATCGCCACCAACGTGCTGCACAACGTGGGCAACGTGCTCAACAGCGTCCTCACCTCGACGCTGCTGGCCCGGGAGCGGCTGGCCTCGCTGAAGCTCGAGAGCTTGCAGAAGCTGTCGGAGCTGCTCGAGTCTCACCGCTCCGATCTCTCCGCCTTCCTCACCCAGGACGAGCGCGGGAAGAACACGCTTCCCTTCCTCATCCGGCTGGGCAAGCACATGGAGGAGGAGCGCCAGGAGCTCCAGACGCTGCTGGGCGACATCAGCCGGCACACCGAGCACATTGGCGCCATCGTCAAGCTGCAGCAGCGCTACGCCCGGACGCCCCAGCAGATGTTCGAGCCGGTGCAGCTGGGGGAGCTGGTGGAGGACGCCCTGCGCATCAACCAGGCCGCGCTCGGCCGCCACTCCGTCCAGGTGGAGCGCCACCTGGCGGAGGTGCCTCCCGTGGAGACCGAGAAGCACAAGGTGTTGATGATCCTGGTGAACCTGATCAGCAACGCCAAGTACGCCATGGACCCGGTGCCCCCGGCGCAGCGGCTCCTGACGGTGAGCCTGGCGAGCTCGACACCCGGGCGGATCCACATCGAGGTGCGGGACAATGGCGTGGGCATCGCGCCGGAGATGCTCACGCGCATCTTCCAATATGGCTTCACCACCCGAAGCGAGGGGCACGGCTTCGGCCTGCACTCCAGTGCCCTGGCGGCCCAGGAGCTGGGGGGCTCGCTGAGGGCGAACAGCCCTGGACCGGGCCAGGGGGCCACGTTCACGCTGGAGCTGCCCCTCGTCCCCGAGCAGCGGAGTGAGCGGGCGAGCGCGTAGCGGAGGTCTCATGGACGCAACCCCTGTACGTGTGCGCTGGCTCGTCGCCGGGGCGTTCCTCCCCTCCCCTTCGGGCCGCCGGTTCCTCCTCACCGAGGCCTCCTTCACCGAGCAGCTCGGACACGCCGGGAGCGGGTTGAGCGTCACGATCCGGGATCGCCTCGGCTCCGGCGACGCGTGCTCCCATACCCTCACCTTCGACGGGCTGGAGGCCTTCCAGCTCTCCGCCGTCATCGACGCCCTGCCGGATCTGCGCACCCTGCACGCCGTCCGCGAGGCGCTCTCCAACGCCAGGGGCCTGGGTCCCCAGGACGCCGCCCGCCTCGAGCAGGGCCTGGGCCCGGGCCTGCTGTCCTCCGCGCTGGCCGAGGCCCTCCGGAACACGGACTCGCCCCAGGAGGCCCGCGACGCCGCGCTCGCCGTCATCGAGGAGGCCCTCTTCGGCACCGCGCGGGACATCCTCCAGCACCCCCGGGTGGCGCGGCTGGAGTCCGCCTGGCGCGGGCTGCACTGGCTGTGGGCGCACTGCCCCACTTCCTCGGGCATGGACATCGAGGTGCTCGACGTGGAGCCCCACCAGGTGGTGGACGCGCTCACGCGGTGCATCGACGTGCCCGCCCTTCAGCGCCCCGATGCGTGCTTCCTCCTGGACACCCTCGACGACGTGGAGACCCTGCATCGTCTCGCGGCGCTGGGAGAGCAGGCCTGTCTGCCCATGGTGGTGGCGGTCCGCGAGGCACCCGCGTCGGAGGCGTGGAACCGGCTGCGCGCGGACGAAACCTCCCGCTGGCTGTGCGCCGCCCAGAATCCCGTGGTGATGATGGCCGAGCAGCACGGGGAGGTGCGGCGCGAATGCTTCACCAGCCCCGCGCTCGCCCTGGCGGCCCTGCTGGCTGCGAGCTTCCGAGACACGCGCACCTTCGGCCGGCTGGTGGGACCGGGCAGCGGGACGCGGGCCCCCGCCGTGTGGCGGCCCGGAGGACGCTCGCCGGTGGCGACCGAGGTGGGCCTCTCCCTGCGGGAACAGCAGCAACTGGCCGCGCGGGGCGTGGGGGGAGTGGGAGGTTGGTGGGACTCGAACGCCGTGCTGCTGGCGGCGGCGCCCACCGTGTACGGCGGCCGGGATGCCACGCCGCTGCCCGCTCAACTGCTCACCGGCCGCATCGTCCGCCTCGCCGAGGAGATCGCCGAGCGTCTCCCCGCGGGCGCCAACCAGGACGCGGTGTCCGCCGTCTTCACCCGGGCCGCCGAGGCGTTCCTCCCCACGGGAGGTGCCGGGCGGGCCTGTCAGCTCCAGGGGAAGGTGGTGCCCGCGGGGAACGGCGGGCGCGCCGTCCAGGTATTCGCCGCGCTACGGCCCGAGCTCGCGGGCACGCACGTGCAGCTCGAGTTCACCCTGCCGCTGCGCGGCTGAGTCGGACCCGGGGCTCAGCCCGCCCAGGGCAGGCCCTCGGTGAGGTCCTGACGGATGTGGCGGGGATGTGCGATGATGGGCCCAGGCACCCTGCTCGAGGGGAGGAGACCACCCGGTGAGGACGGCATTCCAGGAGGAGCTCAAGCCCGAGCTGACGCTCACCATCGGCGGCAAGTCGTTCTCCATCCCCGGGGGCCAGCTCACGCACCTCGCCGTGCGCCTGGCCAGCCATGGCTTCACCGCCTCGGTCACCTTCTGGACCTCGATGGAGAAGAAGGACGCGCCGCTCTTCACCGCCTTCCAGAAGCCGGACCTCGTCCAGGTGCGGCTGGCCGTGGCCGCGGTGGATCACGCGCTCGACACGCCGCCCGCGCCGCTCGTGGTGCAGGGCCTCGCCCGCAGCCGCCGGCTCATCGCCGAGCCCCATGGCAAGGACAAGAAGTCCGAGCGCGTCTTCCGCCGCTACACCTTCGAGTTCGCCGACGCCGCCCAGGTGCTCTGGCGCCAGCACCGCCCCGTGGAGCTGCACACGGACATGTCCATGCAGGAGGTGCTCGAGGCCCACAAGGCCAGCCTCCAGCTCTCCTACGACTGGGCGGCGCTGCGGCAGAAGCAGGAGATGCTGTGCCTCGCGGTGGGCGCGGATGCCCCCGGGGTGAGCTTCTACGACTTCGTCCTCTGGTACGTGCACGCGCACCACGGCGTCTTCGCCTACGACACCCAGAAGAGCGAGTACCTGCTGGCCGACAGCAAGCCCTCGGGCACGGCGGCTCCGCTCGACCGGCACCAGGTGGCGCACGTGGAGACGAAGCTGCCGCCGCCCATCCGCCACGGCACCCGCGTGCTCAACGCCCTGGCCAACGGGCCCACCACCACGCCCATCGAGCAGCCGCAGGCCATCACGGGCGTGTCCCATGACGTGATGCTGCGCAACCCCATCACCTCCCAGGTCGAGCAGCGGCAGAAGCTGGAGAAGACCCGCCTGCAGGTGCGCCAGCGTCAGCTGCACCTGTCCTTCAAGGACTTCCCCTCGGTGCCCGTCCATCCCGGCGCGCTGGTGCGCATGGAGGGCCCGCTGTGGCCCGCGACGATGACGGGGCTCGACGAGGACCACCGGGTGCTGGAGCTGGAGCTGGAGGCCCATGCCACGAGCGAGGGCCAGCACGACAACCAGCAGACGCTCCAGGCCCAGTACCAGATGACGATGTCGGCGCGGCTGGAGTCCGCCTCGGAGCCGCTGGTCACCCTGCCCGCCTTCCGCGCGCCGCACTACCCCATCCACGTGGAGGCCCTGGTGCACAGCCCCGGCGGCGAGCCCCAGGACAGGCGCTACCTCATCGTCGAGGACGAGAAGACATCACTGGCCTGGTTCCGGATGACGGTGCCGCTGTGGAACCAGACGGTGAGCGTGCCCGCCGAGCCCATCCACTTCCCGGGCCAGTTCTTCTTCCCGCCGTACAAGAACACGCGGGTGCTGGTGGCGCTGCACTTCGCGCATGCCGAGTTCGATCGCTTCCTCGACTGGAAGGAAGGCGTGCGTACGCCCCAGGACGGACAGGGCGATCAGATCCTCCTGGGCTGGAACAAGTCGAGCCAGACGGCCTTCACCCACGACTTCCAGGAAGACAAGCCGGTGTGGCGCATGCTCCGCACCAATGGGGGCGACACCCAGGTCATTCGCATGAAGGAGGGCAACCTCTTCATCCAGGTGAAGGAGTCGCAGAGCGGCGCGGCCCCCACCCCCACCTACGATGTCTCCCCTCAGGTGGAGGCCGCCAAGGGGGACCTCACGACGGCGGTGGGAGGGGCCATCGGCGAGACGTCCGCCGCCTA
This sequence comes from Archangium violaceum Cb vi76, assembly GCF_000733295.1. Taxonomy (GTDB): domain Bacteria; phylum Myxococcota; class Myxococcia; order Myxococcales; family Myxococcaceae; genus Archangium; species Archangium violaceum. The sequence continues at coordinate 38,997 of NZ_JPMI01000340.1, forward strand.
CCAGGGCGCGATGACCTCGGTGCGTGCGAAGATGAAGAGTGCCCAGGCCGAGGCCAAGGCGGCGCTCACCGGGGCGCGCACGGAGGTGGGCGCCAAGGTGGCCGAGGCGAAGAGCGGGCTGCAGGGAGCCACCTCCCGGCTGTCCCAGGGTGTGAGCGAGTTGGGGAGCGCGGCGGAGCAGGCCAAGGCTGCCCTCGAGAAGCTGCGGTGAGCAAGGATCCGGGGGACGGAGCGGACCCATGAAGCAACTGATCGGCAAGGTAGCGGAGCTTCGCGGAGAGCTGGAGTCCTTCAGCACGGGCGTGGTGGCCCGCCTGGAGCCGATCCGCACGGAGGTCGAGGCCCTCACGGGCAAGGTGGAAGCGGCCATCGGCTCGCTGCGTCCCGAGGTGGAGGCGTTCGGTGGCGAGCTCTCGACTCAGATCGATGCACTGGACGCCGAGCTGGCGCAGATGGAGCCCTGAGTGAAGGCCCTGTGGTCCAGGTTCGACAAGGCGGCGGATGACGTGCTCGCCCTGCGCGAGAAGCTCGAGTCCTCCGGAGGCCGGGTGCGCGGCTCCGTGAAGGCCATCGAGCCCGCGGTCTCCTCCCGTTTCCAGGCGCTGGAGAACACGGTGAAGGACAAGGAGCAGTCCTTCGTGCAGCAGCTCGACTCGCTGGGGCAGGACGTGGTGACGCGCTGCCAGTCCCTCTCCACCGAGCTGCTCGCCACGCTGAAGAAGCGCAAGGACGCCCTCGAGGCGAAGCTCGACGAGCGCTTGAAGCAGCTCGAGGGCGAGTACCAAAAGCTGCGCGACCAGGTGGAAGCGGAGGTGAAGAAGATCACCGCCGAGCTCGAGGCCCAGGAGAAGAGACTCCAGGAGGAGCTCCAGAAGCTGCGGGCCGTGGCCGAGCAGGAGGTGAAGAAGCTCACCGCCGGGCTCGACGCCCAGGAGAAGAAGCTCCAGGAGGAGCTCCAGAAGCTGCGGGCCCAGGCGCCGCAGACGGATCCGGGCGCGGCCGCGCGGCTGGAGGCCCGCGAGAAGCAGATCCAGGAGGAGCTCCAGAAGCTGCGCGCGCAGGTGGATGAGCAGGTGAAGAAGGCCACCGCGCAGCTGGATGCCCGCGAGAAGCAGCTCCAGGAGCAGATCCAGAAGCTGCGCGATCAGGTGCAGCAGCAGACGAAGAAGCTCGAGGAGCGCGAGAAGCAGCTCCAGGAGGACTACCAGAAGCTGCGCACCCAGGCGGAGCAGGAGCTGGAGAAGCCGATCAAGGAGCTCGAGGCCCGCGAGAAACAGCTCCAGGAGGAGTTCGACAAGGTCCGCACCCGCGTGAGCGAGGAGCTGAAGGGCGTGGCCACGAAGCTGGAGAGCGTGACGACGCTGGTGCTCGCCCCGGCCGTGCAGGTCCGCAAGCTGGTGGGCCAGGAGGCCGAGCGGCTCGACAAGGCCATCGACACGGTGATCGCCCAGCCCTCCACGGCCCTGCAACGGCTGCACGACACGGTGCACGCGACGAGCGAGTCCTCGAAGGAAGAGGCCCGGCGGCTCATCGGGCAGGTGCGCGCGGGACTGGAGCCGGTCCGCACCACGATGAAGAGCGCCACCGAGACGGCCGATCAGCTCCTCCAGGTGCTGGAAACCACTGTCGGCGGCACCCTCGCGACCGGGAGGGATCAGCTCAACCAGGTGCTCGACACCCTCGAGAAGGCCCTGGCCGACCAGGTGCAACAACTGGCCAACGGCATCAAGGCCGTGGAGCAGTTCATCGAGCAGATCCAGCAGCAGATCGACACGCTCATCACCCAGGGCAGCCAGGCCATCGACACCTTGATGCAAACGGCGCTCGCCACCTTCGAGTCCATCCAGAAGCCCGTGCAGCAGACGATCGACACCGCCTTCTCGGTGTTGGATCAGCTGATGGAGACCATCGCCCAGCTGGAGAAGCAGCTGTCGGCGCTCTTCGCCCTGCTGCCCGAGAAGCTCGAGCAGTTGCAGACGCTCTACAAGACGCTGGTGGGCACGCTGGAGTCCGTGCTGGCCAAGGCCGTGCAGATGCTGGAGGCCATCCCCGCCTCGGATCTGCCCAAGCCGCTGGTGGACCCGGCCATGCAGGCCATTGGCAAGGTGGTGTCACAGATCTCCACCCAGCTCACGACCATCTCCAACCAGGTGGGGCAGCAGATCACGACGCTGCAGGATCAGCTCATCACCCAGGTGGAGCAGCTCCAGACGCAGGCCGTCACACAGGTGCAGGCCCTGCAGGATCAGCTCGTGCAGCAGATCAGCACCCTGCTGGAGTCGGTGCGGAGCACCATCGATCAGGCCGTCACGCAGGTGGAGCAGCTCGTGGTGCAGGTGACGGCGCAGATCGCCACCGCCCGGGATCAGGTGGTGAAGCAGGTGGAGGCGATGGTGGAGAAGGTCTCCGCGCGCGTGGAGGAGCTGAAGACGCAGGTGAAGGAGAAGCTCACGCTCCTCCAGGACAACCTCGAGGCGGGAGTGACACAAGCCGCCGCGCAGATGAAGAAGGTGGGCGAGGCGGTCGAGCAGCAGGTGGCGGCGGCCCGCGAGCAGATGAAGACAGGGCTCGACACGGCCCGGACGTCGGTGGAGCAGGCGCTCGGCGAGGTGCACAAGGCCCGCGAGCGCATCGAGACCGAGCTGTCCCAGCGGGTGGATCAGCTGCTCTCTCCCCTCACGACGCAGGCCGGGACGCTGATGGACGAGGCGGCGAAGCAGATCGACGCCATGGCCGGCCGGGTGGACGCGGCCCGGGAGCAGCTGCTCGCGCCGATGGACAAGATCGAGCAGTCCCTGGCGGAGACCACCCTCTTCGAGGAGCCGTTGAATCAGGCCCGCACCTGGGTGGAGAAGCTGATGGACGGGCTCGACGCCCAGGTGCGCGCGTTGGCCGCCTGAGCTACTTGCCGCCGGGGAGGCCGGGCAGCTTGGGCATCTCCTTGGGCAGCTCCGGCAGCTTGGGGCCCTCGGGCGGCTTCGCCTCGGGCGCGGCGGCCTGCTGATCCTGAGGCAGCGCGGGAGGGCTGGAGTCGCTGAGGATGCGGCTCACGGTCAGCTCGATGTCCACCGAGCTCGTCACCGGCGGGCTGAGCAGCAACTGCCAGTTGCCGTCCGGCGCGGTGAAGAGGAAGGAGACGGCCAACGCCCCCTCGGCCGGCGCCTTCACCTGGAAGCGCTGGATGGTGCCCGGATAGATGACGGACGTCTGCAGCACGGTGTTGTCCGGGGCGCCCACCTTGGAGGCCACCTCGGAGTAGGCCTCGTTGGCGTACTGCTTGGGGTCCACCTGCCGGACGAGCATGTACATGGGCCGGCCCAGGTTGGTACCGGGAGGCGACTTGACGTTGAGGTTGATCCTGCTGGCCCCACAGCCACTGAGCAGGGCCAGTGCCGCCAGGGCCGTCAGCCGATACATGCGTGCGCTCATCGCGGCACCTCCCGGAAAGGCACCCAGGGGTCTCCCTTGAGGCCGAAGCTGATCTCCAACCCGCGCTTGCCCACGCCGTTGCCCTGCAGGGCGAGGCTCCACTGGCGGCGCTGATCGCTGGTGAGGGTGGCCTCCTCGAAGAGGCGGAAGCAGCTCCAGGCCGAGCGGTTCCACGGCAAGGACAGGTACTGGGGCGCGTCGCGCGCGGGCGAGCGCATCTCCAGCACGATGGAGGACACCTGCTGATCCCACCAGCTCAAGGGGAACTCCTGCCAGGTGGGGCTCTGGTTGAAGCCATAGGCGGTCGTCTTCCCACACTTGAGGGAGGACATGGTGACGAAGACGCCGGTGATGGGCGGCGCGGGCAGGGGCTGGGGCTGCACCTTCAACATGAGCGGCCGGGGCCGGCCCTCCTCGTCCCACAGCAGCTTGGACAGGCGGGACAGGCGGCTGAGGGACAGCAGCAGCTCGTCCGGCATGGTGAGCTTCTCGCGCAGGGGGCCGCGCAGGGACCACTGGGTGCCCCGCTCCATGGCGACGCGGGAGAACATCTGGTCCACGAAGTGCCAGAAGGCACCGTCCTTGCGGCGCAGCACCTCCAGCTCGCCCGGATCCACGTCCTCCTTGGAATCGGGGTTGAAGGGGTAGCGCTCCAGCATGGGCCGCAGCATGCGCCCGGTGGCCTCTTCCCACTGGCGCGCCAGGGTGGCCTCCAGCTCCTGCTTGCCCAGCTTCTGCACCTGGAGGAAGGGCTCGAGGAAGGGCTGGCGCAGCTCGCCGGTGATGCCCTGCGTGTCCAGCCACTCCTGGGCCTTGCGCAGGTAGGAGCCCTCCTCCTCGAGCAGCATGGACAGGGCCACCTTCTCCAGCGGGGTGATCATGTCCGCGAGCTCCGCGGTGCCGTCCTGCGGCGCCGCGTCTCCCTCTCCCTCTCCCTCCCCGGCCGGGGCCTTCTTGTCCTTGGCGGGGGCCGCCGCGGCACCAGCCGCCGCCTTGTCACCGCCCGCGGCCTTGTCCTGGCCGGGCTTCCTGGACACGGCGTCCAGCTCGTCGTTCATCTGCGCCACCAGCGCCTGGTACGGGGCGAGCGCGGCATAGAAGCCGCTCTTGTCCGCCGTCATGAGCTGGACGATGGGCCGGAAGGGCGCCACGGAATTGCGCAGCGGCTCGTAGTACGGCCCCTCGAGCGGCTCGAGGTTGGCCCGGGTGGCCACGTCGCGCAGCATGTCCACCTGCTCCGACGAGGGCTGGGTGAGCCGGGCCAGCGAGTCGATCAGTTGCCTGCGCGGCACGTTGAAGTGGTAGCCGCGGATGGTGTGGAAGAGCCCGTCGCGGTAGCCCTGGGAGAACATGTTCACCCGCTTCTGCACGTAGGCCTCGCGCTTGGCGGCCTCCTCCATCGGGAGCTGGGCGTTCTTCAGGCGCTGGGTGAAGTCATCCACCAGCGGCTTGAGATCCGCCTCGAAGGGCGTCCGGGTCAGCACCATCTGCCCATCGCGCACGGAGGCATGGGCGGCGACCGACAGCCGGCCGCTCTTCTCGTAGGAGTCGAGCAGGGCCTGCAGGAGATCCCGCGAGAGCTGGGGCGGGCGGAACTCGAAGGACTGCTGGAGCAGCTCGATGCGGTACGGGCCCTTGTTCTCGCCCGTCAGCCAGAGGCCATCGCGGGTGAGCAGCTCGGAGGGCGTCATCTTCTCCACGGCCTGGAAGCCCGCGTAGGCCTCTTCCTCCATGCGCAGCACGGCGGCGAGCGTGTCCCGGTTCGTCCTCAGCCAGTCGAGCACCTGCACGGTGGTCTCGATGCCCTCGAACTGGCGCGTGTTGACCTGCACCGCCGAGGCATCGAAGAGGTTGAGCACGGTGGGCAGCGCGACATAGACGTCCAGGTCCGCGAGCTGCGCCTGCAGCCGCTCGCGCTCCTCGCGGCGCAGCTCCAGATCCGCCAGCCCCTTGGGCCCGGACTCCAGGGTCTGCCGCAGGAACAGGAAGTGATCCACCCAGGGCTTGAGCTGGCTCTCGAACGTCAGCCGCTGCGTGTAGGGCCAGCAGGACCAGTCCTCGTCCGCGTTGTTGGAGAGCTGCACGGCCCCGCGGCGGCAGGGCGGAGAGCGCTCCCAGGGCTCGTCACTGGCGAGGACGTAGGTGGCCACCAGGGGCTCGCGCAGATCCAGCGCGGAGATCCACGTGCGGCGCTTCTCCATGCTGGAGGAGGCCGTGGTGCCGTCCTCGCCATCGCGAAGCTGGCGCAACAGGCGCGTGTGCTGGGGCTGGACGCTGGAGCTCACGAAGGTGCCCAGGCTGTCCCCACTGGACGCGTGCAGGGTGGCCAGCAGGTAGAGCACCTGCTCGGGGCGGCAGTCCTGGGGCCGCTTGCGGCACTGCGTGAGGGCGGGCCGCAGGTGGCTCTCGCGGATGCCACGGGCCAGCCGCTGACGCAGATCCAGCATCTCATCCGGGAAGCTGGTGCTGAGCGGCGGCCACCAGCGCGTGGCCTGGTTGAGATGCAGCAGCGCTTCCGCCGCCTCGTTCACCTGTTGCTCGACGACCTCTCCCCTGCCCTCCAGCCCCTGCTCGCGCAGCTCGGTGACCGTATTCTCGAAGCGCTGCAACTCCTCCTGCGCCTCACCCAGCAGCGAGTAGAAATGGGTGTACGCGGCGACCACCGGCAGACAGCCCACCGCGGCGATCAGCGCGGCGCGGTGCATGTGGGTGCGCAGGTAGTGCTGGCGCAGCGACTGGGTGGAGCTCTCCTCGACGAACACCGACAGGGTGTCGCTGGCGCGCGCCTCGGGCGTGCGGGAGGAGAAGTACACCCGGGTGAGCCGGGGCTTGTAGGAGAGCGTGTCGCCCTCCAGCAGCGCGGAGACGAAGCGTCCGAGCGCGGAGAACGAGCGTCCGCCCTGGGAGTAGAAGTGCTCCAGGCGCTCGAAGTCGTCCACCGGCAGCGAGGTGAGGCCCAGGGCCAGGTACTGCTCCTGCCCCTCCAGCAGCGACGCCAGCTGGCCCTCCTGTCCCTCCCTGGGGATCTCGAAGGAGAGCGGCACGCCGTGCTTCTTCAGCAGCCGGGCGAAGTCCTCGAAGCCCTCCAGCCCGTCCATGTGCGTCAGGCACAGGCGGGTCTCCACCGGAGCCCCGCGCGTCTCGGACATGATGTTGAGCTTGCCGCGCAGCAGTTGGGCCATGCGGCGCTGCTCGTCGGGCGGGGTGTCCGCCAGCCAGCGCACGTCCAGGGCGATGACGGACAGGCCCTTCTGCCGGTGGCTGAAGCACTTGCGCCACATCTTGCGCAGGGCGCCACGGGCCGCGAGCGACTCATCCTCCAGCAGCGGGGCCGACACCTCCTGCACCACGCAGTCGGGCCCCAGGTACACCTGAAGCAGCGCGTCCGCGGTGTAGCTGGGGAGGAACTGGCGGGCCTGGCGCTGCCAGTCCACATCCAGGCCAATCAGCTCCGTCTTGCCGCTACCGGCGGGCCCGAGCACCACTACGGTGGGCAGATCCACCACGGCGGCGCGGTTGGCCCAGGGCAGCCCGGAGAGGAAGGCCTGGCGCACCCGCAGCAGCCGGTTGGAGTCCATGGGCGGCGGGCCGCTGGAGGCCGGAGCTCCCGCGCGCCGGCGGCGCCACCACGGCACGAGCCACTTCACCGTGGCGTACACGAGGAACGCCACGAGGACGATCGCCAGGATCCAGACGATGTACGGGCTCACCATCGCCCAGAGCTTGCCGAGCGTCGTCGCACTCGCCTTGACGGACTTGGCGCCCCCATCGAGCGTCTTGACTCCCGCGCTCAATGCCTTCGTCGGATCCGGCACCTGTGCCGTCACAACCTTCAGCAGCTGCGGCCCCACGGCTCATCTCCCCCCGCGGGCGGCGCCCGCCTTGGAGCGGCCAGAGCGCGCGGCCAATTGGAGTGCCTCCACCACGTCTTCCAGCTCATCCAGCGACTGCAGGAGCTTCTCGTGCCGGGCCTCGTGCTCCTTGGGCGCCAGCCGCGTGCCCCCGGGCTCCGGGAACAGCGCCGCCACGCCCGCGCGCACCTCTCCCAGCAGGGGCTCCACGCCCGCACTCAGTCCCCCCAGCTCGGACTGGATGAGCTTCTCCAGGCGGCCCAACTGTGTCCGAGCCCCCTGGAGGTCCTTGATGATCTGCGCTTCGGCCCTCATCGCGATAGCCACCACAGTAGCACCGGGACGGTCACCACCACGAATCCGGACACCGCGTAATAACGCCACGGGAAGGCGTGAACGAGGGGCTGCTGGGACACGGCGGGCGGGAGAGCGGGCATGGCCTCGGGCGTGGGGATGCGAGCGGCCAGGCGCTCCTTGTACTCGCGCAGCCGGGCCGTGTTGCCCGCGTAGCGGCCCTCGAAGCCCGCGGTGAGGCAGAAGTGCAGCAGCTCGAAGACGAGCGGCGAGGCCCCACGCTGGACCAGCTTCTCGTCGGCCTGCTCGTAGAAGCGGTCACCGCCCGAGTCGATGCCGTACAGTTTGTACTGCAAAAGGGGCCACTCCGACTGCTCCATGTCCGCGAGCCGGCGCAGCACCAGCTCATCCACGAGGTAGACGAAGGGGCGCATCGCCTCGTCGATCTCCTCGTCGCGGTACGTGCCGCCCAGGGTCTTCTGGAGACCCGCCACATCGGCCAGGAGGAGCTGCTGGAGCTGGGCCAGGCCCATGGCGCCCACCCGCACCTGGGTGCGCTCTCCCCCCGCGACCGGCTCGGCGGGCAGGAACTGATCCAACAACGAACGGACCTGCCGGTGCGTCCGGAGGATGTTCTGCCAGTGCTCGAGTTTCATGAGGATACCTTGAACTGGAATGGCCCTGCCCCGGCCACGGTGGGACGCAGCACCACGGAGGCCTCACCATTCCATGCTTCCAGCAGCTGCTGCACCTGTTCGAGGAAGCAGGCGACCAGGGGCTCGGCGCCAGGCTCGAAAGGCTCCAGCAGCAGCTCGTAGATGTGCAACAGGCCTGATCCACGCAGCGCCCCATCGGGGGCCACGGTGGCCTTGAGCTCGCGCACCCAGGGGATGACGCGGCGGAAGGGCTCCTCGGCGGGGGTGCCGAGGTAGTTCAACAACGCGACCAGCTCGTTGCGCTCGAGCGTGGACTTGACCTTCCAGGCCAGCAACCGGGTCAAACCCGCCACATCACTGCGCAGCGTGCTGTCGCGGTGCGCCTCGAGCCGGCCCACCAATTGCCATCCCAACCCCTCGACGTGCCGGCCCGGGGTGGAGATGCTCACGCGGCCGATGGCCTCGGAGACGAACTGGGGCTGGTACCAGAGCGCCTCGACGAGCAGCTTGCGCGGCTCGAGGAAGGCCTCGGGCATGCGCACCAGCAGGCTGTGGCGCGCGCGCAGCTCCTCGTCGAGCGACTCGTCCAGCTCGTAGCTGGGCCCCTCGCCAGGGAGGAAGGCCGGACGCATGGGCGTGCGCCCCGACTTGTCCAGCACGTACACGCCGGTGACGGAGTGCAGCTGCAGATCGCGCCCGGCGGTCATGCCGCGAATGGGATGCTCGGAGCGGGTGCCGTCGGTGGTGATGGGCTGGGCGGGCTCGGCCTTGAGGTTCTCCACCGGCACGACGAAGGGGTGGAGGAAGTCCGGGTACGTCGAGCGGCCCACGGACCAGGATCTGTCCAGGTCCAGGCACAGGCTGAAGCGGCTCCACTCCTTGCGGTGCGAGGGCACCGAGACATGGAGGAAGAGGCCCTGATCCGGCATCTGGAAGAAGGCGCGCACGCGCTGCAGCGGGTGCGCGTAGGCGCCCGCGTCATCCAGCTCGGCGGGGGCGGTGCCCAGGGAGAACTCACACGGGAGTGGCTGGGAGGAGTCGTTGGCCTGCGCGTCGTACACCACGCCCACCTGCGTGAGGTGCTGGCGCAGCGCGTGGAAGACGGCCAGCGAGGGGCGGAACTCATCCAGGTGGCGCACGAGCAGGCTGAAGAGGCCCACCGGATCCCTGCGCGGAAAGCTGGACTCGTAGCGGAGGATGAGGCGCCAGCGTCCGTCCGGCAGGCGCACCACCTCGGTGCCCGCCTGGGAGATGGGGAGGATGCGCAGGTGGTGCCGGGTGCGGAAGGTGCCGGCGACGCCCTGACTGGGAGACAGCCGCAGCTCGGTGCCGCGCGGGAGCGACAGCGTCTCGGTCATCTTCTCCGCCGGCAGCGCCTGCACCAGGGCCACCGCGGGCAGCGGCTGCAGCAGGAAGTCGAAGAAGGAGGAGAACAGCCGCAGCCAGGTGGAGCGCAGGTTGTGCTGCGTGGCCAGGCGCGTCTGCACCGAGAAGAAGGCCATGGACTCGATGAGGCGCCGGACGTGCGGGTCCTCCCGGTCCATGGGCACGGTGGGGTACGAGCCCAGGAAACGCTGCCGGAAGCGCTCGAGCGCATCCAGCTCGTTGAGGTAGTCCAGGTAGATCCGGTCCGACGAATCGCTCACCGCGCCCTCATCATCCCAGTTTCACGAGCGAGCCGCCGACGGAGGTCATCGAGCCCTTGAGATCGGCCATGCCCGAGGACTCGAGGCCGAGCTTGGCCTGGGCGGCCACCTTGATCATGGGCGCGGCCAGCTCCGCCTGGGCCTTGCCGGACATCTTCAGGTTGACGCCCTCGATCTTGTTGTCGCCGCCGGAGGCCGTGAAGCTGGTCTGCATGCCCTTGAGATCGAGGTTGGTGGCGGCCTCGATGGCCACCTTGGCGTTGGAGGACAGCGCGGCGTCCTGCGTGGCGCTCTGGGTGAGCTTCGCGCTGGAGGTGAAGGTCATGTCCTTGGTGCTCTCGACCTTGAGGATGTCCTGACTCGCCCAGCTCGAGGCCTTCGCTGACTTGAGGGTGAGCGTCCCAGTGGCGTCCACGGTGAAATCCTTGCACGTGATGGTGACGCTGTCCTGCTTCTGGACGTAGGTGCTCGTCTCCTCGGAGCCCTTCACGGTGATGGTGATGCTGGTACCGTCCATCACCACCGTCTGGGTGATCTGATCATCGGCGTTCTCCACCTTTACGGTGACGCCTTTCTCCTTGTCCAGCTCAACGGTGCAGACGAGCTTGCCCATGGTTCCTCGCCTTCCTGGTGGGGAGCCGAGGCCCCCGCGGCTTCACGACTTCTCTTCCTTCACCTGGATGAGAAGCGTGCCCTCGTCTAGTTGGATCTTCTGCGTGTCCTTGGCACTGGTGCGCTGCATGAGCAACACGGGCTTGTCGTCCGTGTAGAAATGCTTGATCGCGGTGCCATTCTCGGGCGTCTTGCCCACCAGCAGCTGCACGCCCTGCCCATCCTGCGGCATGCGCGCGCCGGTGCGCCAGTCCAGGAAGCGCTTGATCCACGCGCGCTGGAAGTCGAGCCCCACCAGGACCCGCTCGCCCTTGTAGGCGGGAAAGTAGAAGTGGCCGGGCAGCAGATTGGGGTTGAAGGGAGCGGGGATGATCTGATCGGCGAAGAGAGGGATCTTCACCTTGTACCCGTCCAGGGACGTCTTCGAGTCGGTATAGGCCTGCCAGGTCTCGTCCTTGTCGGCGCCCTGCTCGCTGACGATGAAGCCCTCCACGTAGCGGGGCCAGGCCGGAGGCTGCCAGGCGGGCAGATCCACGTGGGGCTCGTCCTTGGGCTCCAGCCGGGTGCTCATGCTGAAGGAGAAGAGCGCATCCGGATCGTTGTACACCTCTTCCGAGCCCTGCTCGTCCAGCACCTCGCCGGACAGGTGCAGCTCGCGGACGCGGAGGACCTGGTCCTTCGCCACGCCCGCGGCGCCCCAGGCCTCGTTGGACGGCAGCTTCACCAGGGCGCCCGGGGCGAAGGCCTTCTCGGGGAAGGAGCGCCAGACGAGATCCATCTCCGGGCCGCGCCACTTCAGCCGCCCGGTCTCCAGCTCCACCCGGGCCTGCACGTCGTCCGAGATGGGGGTGCACAGCAGCACGTCCTGGCGGATGCCGGCAACGGCCTGCTTCTGCGTCACGGGCTGGGTCTGGGGGCTCTCGGCCGTGGCGTTGAGCACCGTCACGTCGTGGCGGATGATCTCGGGAAACACCATCTCCAACCCCGCCAGGTTGTCCTTCTCCAGCTCCAGCGGCGTGCCCGAGGCGTCCTTGGCGCCCGCGAACTTGTAGCCCTGCGTGGCGTAGTCGTAGGTGAACACGCCCGCGTGGCCGTGCACGTACCACAGCACCCAGTCGTAGAAGCTGGCCGGCGCCGCGGGATCCAACCCCACGAAGAGGATGGGGTGCGTGGTGCCCAGGCCCGCGGACCAGTCATAGGCGAGGCTGATCTTGTCGCCCTTGTGCGCGTCCAGCACGTCCTGGACCGTCTTCGAGGTGTAGAGGGCACAGGGGTAGTGCTGCCGCCACAGCAGCCGCGCGGCGTCCTGGAAGCGGATGCCATAACGGCGGTGGAGGATGACATCGCTCGCGCCCTGGGTGGGGATGACCTCCTCGACGAGCGTCTTGTCGGAGACGAAGCCCTTGACCTTCAGCGAGGTATAGGAGGGCCGGCTCGAGGCCTCCGCGAGGACGGCCTTCACCTCGAGCGACACCTCGACCAGGTCCGGCTTGAGGAAGTCCGCCAGCAGGGCGTCCTTTTCCTTGCCACCACGAGCCTGGTTGTCCGTCAGCAGGAACTCCACCTCGCCTTCCAGGCCCCAGCTCCACAGGTCCAGTGCGAAGCGTTTGATGTTGCCGGCGACGATCTTATGGGACTTTCCCCCGATGGTGAGGGTGAGCAACACGGTCAACCGCTCGTCGAAGGTGCGCTCCATCATCCCTCCTCATCCTCTTCCACCCGCACGCGGCCGCTCACGGTGTGGAAGAGGATACGCAGCGAACAGGGCTCGCCATTGAGCTCACCGGTGAGCACGAAGTGCAGCCACAGCCCCGAGTCCCGGCCGCGCAGCTTCAACTCCGGCTCCCGCAGGCGCGGCTCGAACCGCACCACGGTGTGCAGCAGCTCGTCGTTGAGGGTGGTCATCAACTGCCGGGTGCCGAGCTTCTCCAGGTAGTTGCCCACCCCGAAGCCCTGGACGAAGTAGCCGTAACCCTCCTTGGTGTTGAGCACGGCCTCCAGGTTCTGCCGCACCTGGGCCAGCTCGCTCTGGGAGCCCGAGCGCTGCCACGCGGGGGTGAACTTGTCGAGGAAGGAGGAGGGAGCCATCTCAAGCCCTGCGCCAGAAGAGGAAGACCTGCGTGCCCTGAAGCGCCGGGGTGACGTAGAAGGCGATGCCGTTGTCGCGCAGGGCGTACTGCCACTCCTCGCCGAGCGTGAGCTTGTACCAGGAGATCTCCGGCCCGAAGGCGTGGGGGAAGGCGGGGTGCGGCACGTGCTGGAAGGGGATGCCGCGCAGCGCCATCCGGCGCACCACGGGCAGACGGGAGGGGCTCGCCACCTTCACCCCCTCCAGGCTGGGTGGCTGGCTGGGGTCCTCGCTGCGCACCAGCAGGTACATCTCGCTCTGCATCCCCTCCTCCAACGTGGGCAGGGGGGTGAGGATGAACTGCCCTTCCCGGCAATCGAACGGCTTGTACGTGAGCCGCGTGTCCTCGGGACGGAACGCGCGGTTGAGCAGCTGCATCCAGCCCCACAGCCCCTCGCCCAGGTTGTCATGGCTGTAGGTGGGCATGGAGTCCGCGGGCTCCAGCTCCAGGTAGCAGCAGACCTCGAAGTAGAACCGGCGCAGGGCGTCGAAGAAGTGGTACGGGTGGGGGCAGATGCCCACGCGCATGTCGTCGCGCATGGCCTGAAGGCGCCGCACCTCGAGCAGCGTCCGGCGGGCGCTGGCGAGCCGCTCGCTGCGCTGGTAGCTGTCCAGCAGGAGCGTGCGCAGCTGGCCATGGGCCTTCTCCAGCAACGAGTCCAGCTCGAAGAGCAGCTCGTTGAGGAAGGGGTTGGGACCCACCAGCAACAACGGCGGAACCTTCCGGGACGAGGGACGCCAGGCGCCCCGGAGATCCTTGGAGAAGGCCACCAGCTCCATGGAGGAGAGGGCCCGGTCCACGGACTGCTCGCTGGAGAGCTGCAACCGGCGCAGCACGCGCTGCACGTTGGGCGGCTCATCCGCGTAGAGCGGCACGCCCTCGGTGCCCCGCGTGTCCTCCAGCAGGTGGAGGAAGACGGTGGCCTCCGCGCGGCCGGTGGCCTCCAGCGACAGGGAGGAGAGAGACGCATTGCCCGGCACGTCCACCAGGAAGCCTCCCGGCATGACGGCGGTCAACGACGAGATGGAGAGACTGCCTTCCGCCAGGAGGGCCTCGCTCCAGGCCAGGGAAGCAATACCGATCTGAGGCAGCCCGGAGAGTTCGGCATGCAGCTTCGCCTCAGCCGAGAGGGCTTCGTCCTGGGCGCGAAAGTGCTCGGGAAGGATCGTCTGGCCGACCTGCCACCGGACCCTGGCGAGCTTGTGGCGCTGCATGGCATCGATTCCTGGTGTGAAGTAGCCAGGAGGGCGTCCCGGTGATGCCCCCCACGGCCTGGCGACGTTCCGGGTCTGGCCCCTGAACGGGTGAAACACCTGCTCCAGCATCCGCTTGACTGCTCGGAGACGATGAGGGGCACCCGCTGCTCCCGGAGCGGGAGTTCAACGTGTGCCCCACATCGGCACTGCCCCCGCAGCGGGCTTCCCCGCTGCCAGGAGCTCGAAGAATGGCTGGGGTGCGACGCCCGGCACTACTCGTTGGTGATGCCCCACAGCTTGGAGACGTTCTTGGCGGCGGCGGTGGCCAGGTGCACCGTCTGCTCCTCGGGCTGCGGCTTGATGCCGACCTGGAGGGTGAAGTTCTCCGGAGACTGCACCTCGGAGGACGGCTCGTTGCCCACCGTCAGGTTCAGCGACCGCCCGTTCTTCTCGAGGATGCCCTTGAGCTCGGGCTCGCTCCAGTTGGACTTGAAGTACTTCTTGGCCTTCGGGTCGTACTCGTAGATCACGTAGCTGAACACGACCTCCATGTTGGTCCAGTCGGAGAGCAGCTTCGCGGAGAGCTCGTTCTTGTTCGCCTCGGAGACCTGCATCGACAGGTACATGGAGTCCGTGGTGCGCGTCTCCCACATGTAGTGGCTGAGCACGCCAACCACCTTGCTGCCGATGTTCTGCCCCGGCTGCTCCGGATCCTTGATGCTCGCCTGATCGGCGTTCAGCTCGACATCGCCCAGCTTCAGCTTGGTGACGAAGCCCACCGAGGCCTGCTCGGTCTTGCTGAAGTTGAAGCCCTGAGACACGTCCAGGGAACGCGAAAAGGTAGTTCCAGACATTTTTCCCTCTTTCTTGGATGGGGACTACGATGGAAACCCGGTCATCCCAGGCGCGACTCCAACATCAACTCCACGTTGAGACCCTCGAACTGGATGTGCGGCAGCACGGCCACCTTGCAATCATACCACCCAATCTCCCCGGCGCGTGCTTCGACTTGCACGTTGATCGCCTTGAAGGGGAAGCGCCGCAGCGTCACATCGTCCGGGTTCGTCACCGTGGTGACGTACCCCGTCAGCCAGGACTCCAGCTGCCGCTGCACGTAGCCCGCATCGGCGGTGCTGCCGATGTTGTCGCGCTGGATGCTCTTCACGTAGTGGGCGAGCCGGGTGATGGAGAAGGTGTAGGCCAGGTTGGTGACGAGCTGCGCGTTCTCCGAGTCCTTGGGGTCCTTGAACTTCTTGGCCTGCTTGATGGACTGGGTGCTGAAGAAGGCCGCCTCGCCGGTGGACTTGCGGTACACCAGGGGGATGAAGCCGTTACGGGCGAACTCGTACTCCCGGTAGTCGGGGATGGCGATCTCCACCGGCGCCTGGATCATGTTCTGCCCGCGCATGGTGAAGCTGTCCACCGGCAGGCCCGTGACGAGACCGCCGCTCTTGGGGCCGCGGATGGACTGGCACCAGCCGGACAGCTCGAAGGCCTTCACCAGGTTACGGCCCATGAGATAGGCCGTGTTGCCCCACAGGTACTTCTTCGAGTCGCCCTGGGCCTGCTCCTTGAAGTTGAGCACGTCGCAGGGGTTGCGCTCGGGATCCCACGGCAGGCGCACCACGTAGCGCGGCAGCGTCAGCCCGATGTAGGCGGCCTCCTCCTTGTCGCGCAGCTCGTGCCACTTGCTGTAGCGCGGGTGGCTCAGCACGCCGTCCAGGTTCTTGAGCGACTCGAGCTGCTCGACGGTGTCGCAGTCGAAGAACTTGGGGCTGGCGGAGGCGATGAACGGGCAGTGCGCGGCGTTGGCCACCGTGCCCATGCGCTCCAGCCAGGTGAGGTCCGAGCGCGAGGCGGTGAAGTCGTACAGACCCAGCATGACGCCGTAGGGACGGCCACCGAACTGGTCGTACTCCTTGATGTAGATCTTGTCGAACAGGGCGCTGGAGAAGAGGCTGCTCGAGTTCTTCTCGAAGTCCTCGGCCAGCTCGTCCTTGGCCACATCCAGGATGTCGATGGTGATGTCGGCCTGGAAGTTGGTGTTGTTGACGAGATCCTCGAGACCGCGCCAGACGGACTCCAGCTGCTGGAACTTCTCGTGATGGAGGATCTCGTTGAGCTGCCCCTCGATGAGCTCGTCGATGTGCGCGACGGCCTTGAGCACCTCGCCCTTGTCGAAGCGGATCTGCCCCGCCTCGTCCTGGACGGGCTCGACGTTGTAGAGCAGCGCCGCCAGGGAGGACATGAAGCGCTCGTCACCCGGGACCTGCACCTCATTGAAGGAGACAGGGACCAGGCCGGTGCCAATCATCGGCTGGGCGCTGGTGGGCATGTCGAGCCCGCGGACCTTGAACAGCTCATTCAGGTAGTTTTTTTCGACGGCCATGGGAAGAAGGTTCCTCGGCGTGGAGAAGGGTGCGTGGAGAACTCAGGCCTTGGCGGCCGAGGTGCCAGCGGCGAGCGCGGGCTGATCGGACTTCGGCAGGGCTTGCTTGGGCAGGCGCATGGACGCGTAGCTCTTGAGCTGGTCGCTCTCGAGCACCTTCTGCAGCTGCTCCTTGTTGGAGAACAGCTCGTAGAGCGTGCGCCGCAGCTCCTTGCGGTTGTCGATGTCCGACTGCATCTCCATCAGGAGCTTGCGCAGCAGCAGCAGGGCCTTGAGCTTGGGCACCTGGTGGACGATCTCGTCCGGGTGGAAGGACTTCATGCGATCGATGGGCAGCGCGATCTGCATCTTCCCCTCGCCGTCCGCGCTGATCTTGTCGTCCACCTCGAACGAGATGGACATCCCCATGTCCTTCATCAGCTCGTTGATGTTGGAGCCGGTGACCGAGCGCATGGTGCGCTCTTCCAGGTCCAGCTGCCGATCCTTGGAGCTCCCCTGCGAGAAATCACCCAGGACCACGACGCGGAAGGGCAGCTTCACGTCCTCCTGCTGGCCGTTGATCTTGGTACGATAGACGAGCGTGATGCGAGACTTGGGCAGCTTGTC
This sequence comes from Archangium violaceum Cb vi76, assembly GCF_000733295.1. Classification (GTDB taxonomy): domain Bacteria; phylum Myxococcota; class Myxococcia; order Myxococcales; family Myxococcaceae; genus Archangium; species Archangium violaceum. The sequence goes on from NZ_JPMI01000340.1 coordinate 55,805, forward strand.
CTGAATGGGCACGGCTTCTCCTTACACCGAGCGATCTGCGTCCTCTGGAAGCCCCTGCGACTCCCCCACCACCGCAGGACACAGCCGACTGCGTTCTAGTCCGACAGTTTAGAAAGAAGCGATTACAAGGGTCAAGGGAGGTGCCCCCCGCGTCAAGAGCTGCCAGGCGACGAAGAACGCGACGTGTCTCCCGAAAACAAGAGGACGTGTCGGGTCTCGACTGGAGCGCCGTGTAGGGGATCGTAGCCGAGATGGCTCTGATTCTCGATGCGCAGGAAACCCTCTTGATCTCGCAGCACGAGAATGACGGTGAGCATCAGCACCGTCTCGGAGAGCAGCGGCAGCAGCTCCGTCTCGAGGCGGCGGCGGGCCTCGATGGCCCAGGGGACGCCGCTGCTGCAGATGGGCTCGTCGCAGAAGATCTTCACCTCCATCCCACCGGTGGGGATGGAAGCGAAGCCACCCATGGCCCCGCCCTCACCGAGCGCGCTGGCGCCCAGCCGCATCTCGGGCGCGGCGACCTTCTGCTGGCGCACGTCGCGGCGCACCGACACCTCCGGCTCGGGGAAGACCTTGCGGAAGAGCCAATGCAGGGTGCTCTGACAGGTGGGGCGCAGCAGGCGCAACCGGTCCTTCGCCGCCTCCGGCCACCCGGGCAGCAGGGCCCCCTCGCGCTCCGGGTACAGCCCGGCGAAGCACTCACGCAACAACTGGTGATCGAAGAAGCCGATGAAGCGCTCGAGCCGATCATGATCGAGCTGATCCATCGTCTGCATCATGAAGGACGGCAGCGGGGATTGCGCGCTGAGCAGTCCCACGTTCACCGTGATGACGATGCGCTTGCGCGGCTGGTGGATGAACTGGATGTCGTGCACCAGGTGGGACTGGTACACGGTGGTGCGATGACTGCGGTATTCGATCTCCGCGTCGCCGTAGCCGGACGCACTCAGCACGTCCAGCAGCGCCGGGACATCGAAGCCGCGGATGCGCTCGCGGATGCGCCGCTCGAGCGCCACGTCCATGGCGCTACTCCCCTTCCCCTTCCGGCCCCTCCCCCTGCGCGAGGAAGGCCTCCAGGTCCACCCTGTAGAGCTGCTCCAGCGCGCGGAAGGACAGCGTCTCGGTGCTCTGCAACATGGGCTCCACCTGCTCCGCGTTCATGCTCAGCCCAGCGAAGAATCGGGAGAAGATCGCGGGCAGATACACGCGCGGATCGAAGTGCTCCACCACGTTCAGCACGTCGGCCGCCACCACGCTGGCACGCTGGAAGTCCTGGCGCGCGACGAGGGTGTCGAACGCGGCCAGCTTGAGCATCAACTGGGCCAGCGCGGGTGACACCGGCATGGTGGGACCGGCGGACGCGGACACGGAGCGCGCGGACGCGGCGGGCCGCGACTGCGCCTCGGGCTCCTCCTCCTCGGGCTCGTCGGCGGGCTCCGGCTCGGGCTCTTCCAACGATTCCGGGGCGGGCAGCGACCGCAGGTGGTTCTCCAGCCACTGGGTGAGGCGGCGGAACGGGGCTTCACAGCCGTTGCGCGGCATCACCCTGCCGAACGCGGAGAAGATCTCCTCGCTGAGCGTGAGGGCCTGCTCCAGGGACTCGCGGTTGGTGGGGGCGCTCCAACGCTGCCACGTCTCGTCCTTGAGGCGCTCGTGGTGCTCGAGGTGCTTGTTGAGCACCTTGAGCATCCAGCGCAGGCCTCCATCGGCGAAGACGTCCCTGCGATCACGGGGCCCGAAGTACTGCCAGTTGATCAGCAGCGTACGGGAGAGCCCCTGGAAGACGGTGGGCATCGCCTCCAGTCCCCCCTCGATGAAGAGGCCGAGGAGGTAGGGGCCCACGAGCCGCACGTCGTAGAGGCCCTGGCGCAGCAGCGCCTCGGCGGCCCGCGCCGCATCGAGGTAGGCGCTCTTGGACACCAGGCTGTTGACCTTCTCCAGCTGATCATCCGAACTCTCGAGGTCTGGCGCCTCGGCATCCAGGAGCTTGTCCAGGAGGTTGGGCTGGAGGGGAGGAGGAGGAAGGGACTTCGCGGACTCAGCCATCTTGCACCGTGAACTGACCAGGGGAGACGACCTGGATGACGCCGCCCCAGTTGCACATGAGTTTGCAGTTGCTGTCCAAGGCCGGCATGTTGCCGATCAGCAGCTTGGGGCAACCGGGAGCCCAGGGAGCCGCCGTGGCGGGCACGCACGGCATGGGCGTGAGCACCCCCATGGCCGCCGCGGTCGCCGCGGCCACGGTGGGGTTGGCCATGGACATGCACATGCCGAAAGGCATGATGTTCAGCATGGGCTTGTTGTCCATGATGTTGGCCGCGGGCGTCGTGGCCAGGATCTTGTTGGTGGGCAGCACCACCATCGACGAAGGGGCCGCTCCGAAACTGCACTGCAGCATGGCCCCCATGACAACCTGGACTCCCATGGCGCACTCCGTGGCGAAGGTTCGCGCGGCGCACCATCGTCACACACCCTGCCCTCCTTTTTCCAGCAGGTGTCCACGCAGCGCGGTCAGGGACTGGAAGAGCGGATCCGAGCTCTTCCGGTGCAGCGCACCCGTCAGGTACTGCGTGAGGCACCAGGCCTCGTCCACCTGCCCGTCCACCTTGCGAGGATAGAGGGGGATGAACTCGGTCCGGTCGGGCAGGTACTCCGCTCCGAGCTGGAGCTCGAGGCAGCGGCGGACCTCCTGCAACCAGACGTTCGTCTGCGGGGCCTGGGCTCCCGTGAAGACGAGCAGCACGTAGCGGTAGTGGCCGGCCACGCCACCCGTGGGGGCAGGCACCACGGCGGCACCCCGCACGAAGGCCAGCTCCTGCACGACCTCGGCCACTTCGGCGGTGGGATAGACGCGCCCTTCCCTCCTCGCCGTACGCGGTCCCCCGTAATGGAACAGGCCATAGGAGCGCGTGAGGACCAGGTAGGCGGGCGGCCGCTCCTCGTCCGGCAGCAGGGTGAAGACGCCCAGATCTCCCGGGGCCTCCTGGCCGCTCATGTTGACGTCGTGCAGCACCCAGCGGCGTCCCGGAGCGGGAGGCGTCTCTGTGTGCACATCCCTCACCCGCCGCGGGGAGACGAGCACCGAGCCCCCCGCGGATGCATCCACCAGCACGTTGGAGGATGGGACGGAGGACAGCCCACATTGCTTGACCCAGGCGCGCCAGGACTGCCAGTCGATGGGCTCCTCGGGGTTGCGGAACCAGTGGGCTACGTTCTTGAGCTGCGTGCGGGTGCGCAACAGCACGTCGCGCAGCGCCGGGGTGACACCGAGCGCACGCACGGGGTGCTCGGTGAGCAGCGCGGGGTTGGCCTCGATGTCCGGCAGCTCGAGGTGGAGGTACGTGGCCCCGCGCAGCAGCGTGGTGAGGAGAAAGGACGGCAGGTGCTGAAGCGGGTGATAGCCGGGCGCGGCCAGATGCTCCTCGGGACCGACACCGAACGTGAGCAACCCGTCCACCAGCGCCCCACGCCAGGCGTCCTCGGCGAGGAGCGGAGCCGGCGTGCCGGGAGGTTCCACCAGGGGCGAGAAGAGCAGGCCCACCGGCTCGGCCGGCTTGTAGGTGTGCGACGTGAATGCGGGAGCGGCCTGCCCCTGGTTGTTGAGCAGCTTCTTCTCGAAGCCCTCCAGCAGGAGCACCTGGTGTGGCTCGGTGGCGACGTGATCCGGCGCGAGCGTGGCCAGACGGCGTGAGATGAAGCGCCGGCCCTGGGGAGGCAGGAAGCTGATGCAGGCGCCCAGGCCCAGGGCGGCCGCGAGCGAGACGAGCAATTCCTTTCCGACAGAATAGAAAAGGCACACCTTGGCGCCGGCCTTGACGCCCTGCCGGGCCCACTCGGTGGCCCGCCGCGAGGCCTGCTCGTGCAACTGGCGGTAGCTCAGCACCTGCCAGCCGTTCCTCCGATCGTAGCAGCGCAGGGCCAGGCGGTCCGTGTTGCCGTGACGGACGACGAGGTCGTGGAAGAAATCGTAGTGCTGGCCCGCGCGGCTCTTGAGGGGGGCGCCGCGGCCCACATGGGCCACGGCCAACGCGGCGGCGAACCCCTCCGGATCTTCCCAGCTCTGCTGCTGCCAGACCGGCACCCCCGTGTCCGCGGGGGTGCCCGTCTCGAGCTGCTCGAGCATCTTCCTGACGTCGAAGCTCATCCGGCTACTCGCGCTTCCGCCGCCGCGAGCCCAGGCCCACCAGCGCCAGGAGCATCAGCATTCCCGCGCTTCCCGCCTCGGTGCTGCCGCAGGCACAGCCTCCCCCAGACCCCGTCAGGATGCGGCCAATCCCCTTCACGGAGATCTGCACCTCGGGCTCGGCAATGTCCTGCAACCGCACCTGCACCTCGTCCTCGACCTCACCCGCCTTGTCGGGATCAAACGTCACCGTGAAGGTAGCGCTCCCCTCTGGCGGAATGCTTCCTGTCAGGCCACTCGTCCCCAGGACGAAAGGAGAATCATCGAGCGCTTTCATCGTCACCACGACATTCTGCGGCTGGGGCGACTTGTTGGTGATGGTGACTGTTTTGGTCTGCGCGGGTGCCTTGGCATCCACCCGGCCGAAATCCAGGCTGGCCACGTCCGCACTGAGGACGCGTCTGGTTGCCTTGCCCTGCATCTTGAACACCACCGCCCGAGGCTTCAGCGGCGAGCTCGTACCAAAGTACAGCTCGGTCTCGGACGTGGACTCCACCGTCGGCTGGTATTTCACCTTCTTGATGACGGGCTCGCCGGGATTGAGCACCAGACCCTCCAGGGAGGCCCAATCGAAGAGGAAGGGCTCGCCATTGCTGTAGATCACCTCTGGCCTCAGAAGGGTGATCGGATCGCTGCTCAAGTTCATGAGCGTGATCGGCTCTTCTCGCATGCCTGTCCCAGCACGCACACCACCAAAGTCCAGCGGTGACGGGTTGATGGAGAGCACCTTGGGAATTCCCTTGCCACGCAAAGGAACCTCTATCGGCGAAGACAGTTGGGCGAAGAAGATCTTCAGCACGCTATTCACATCGGCCTGAGCCCGCGGCCTGAAGGTCACATTCAGGGGGAACGGCGTGCCGCGAACCAGCTCAACCGACGTTGGCAACGTCGCTGGAGTGAACTGCGCGGCATCCGTCCCAACGACGGTGACACCTGTGAGACTGATGCGACTGTCCGTGTTGTTGGAGATATGAAGGGTTCGCGGGAGCGACGTGTTGTCCACGAGTTGCTGTCCGAAATCCAGTTCCGACTCCACCGAGACGGGATCCCGGACTCCCACACCAACGATGGGCACCAGTACACGCGGTACGCTCGTGCTGCTGGGCACCGCGAGCAACTGGGCCGAGGCCAATGGTTGCGCCTCGGTCGGCGAGAACGTCACGAACAACGTCTCGCTTGCCTTGGGCGCGAGAGGAATGGGTACAGCAGAATGCGTCAACTTGAACGTCTCGCCCGTCTGGCTCAACGTTATGTTGTCGATGGAGACCGAACCATTGCCTTCATTGGTGATCTTGATCTGGGCCGTGGAGGAGGACCCCAGCAGGACTCCTTCAATGTTCAGGATGGGCGGATCCACCACCAGAACGGGCGAAGTCCCCTCACCCGACACGTCGAACCTGACAGTCTTGGCATTCGAAGTGATGACGGCCCTGGCCTCCCGGAGGCCCACCGCCGTCGGGGAGAACTTCAGTTCGACAGGGACGACGTCACCGGCATCCACCGACAGCGTGAAGAGCGTGCCCCCGTCGGCACTGCGGCCAACACCGAAATCCGACGCCATGTCATCGGTGCCCGCTGTCCCACCATCCAGGACGGTCTTCTTGTCGAAGGAGATGTCATAGATCTGCAGCGTCCTCACCCCCTTGTTCCTGATGGACAACGACTGGGAATTGACCCCGCCCACATTGGTCTTGTTGAAGGTGACACTCGGACGGAGCAACTCCACCTCCGCGCCCTCGCCCGTGCCCGTCACCGTCAGATTGTGTTTGGGATTGAGCGCGGAATCGGTCAGGATGACGAGATTCGCGCTCTGATAGCCGTTCACGAGCGGCCTGAATGCGACGAAGAACTCGTGCACATCCACCAACCCAGGCCTCAGCGTCATCCCGCTATTGAATCCCGTGATGATGAAGGGATTCTCCTCCGTTGAGTTCTCGATCGTCGCACTCACGAGCGTCAGCGGGGCATCTCCCCCGTTTCTCACCCGCACTGCCACCTTCGCGGAGGAAGACCCGACCTCCATTCCCCCGAAGTTGATATCCGTGGGAGACACGTTGCTGAGCCCATCGATTCCTGTTCCGCTCAAGGTCAGCGGCGGGACCGAGTCGATGGCATTGCTGAGAATCGTCAGGCTGCCATCCACGGGGCTGCGCACCGAGGGGGTGAAGATCACGTCGAGAGCACGCGTTCCTCCCTCCTTGGGTACCACCAGGGGTGACTCCGGAGAAGGGAGCGACATGGAGGGTGAGATGTCAAAATCACGTGTGAAGACGAGTCCCTGGATCTTGAGATCGGCCTTGCCATCATTCGTGATGAACACTCGCTGGGGAAGACTGGGGCTCCCCACGCGCTGATTACCGAAAGCAAGGGCTGATGAGGACAACCTGAGCCGGGCGGCAACGCCATTACCAATCAGGGGGAGTTCCACCGGATTGTTGACTGCGTTCGAGTTGATGACGAGGGTCGCGGAGGACTCGGCGTTCTGCGTCGGCGAGAAGGCCACCGGGAACTGGACGTACCCACCATCGGGCGCAATGTCCACGAGCGTGCTCGGGCCGCGATATTCGAAAGGAGCGCTGGAAACAGCGGTACCTCCATCCGCCAGCTTGGTGACGACCTTGGCGCTCGTCAGATCGAGCGGAGCTCCTCCGATGTTCGTGAGCCGCACCAGCTCCTGCTTCGTGCTGTTGACCTCCACGTTTCCGAAATCGAGTGCAGTCTGGCCAGGCTGGCTGGGAAGAGAAATCTGCACCTTCGCCTCGGTGCCCCTGCCCAAAAGCGTCAACGTATGTGCGTTGTGGGTAGCAGAGCTTTCGATGATGATGATGCCATTCGCATCCCCCGTTCTGCTGGGAGTAAACCGTACCTTGAGAGGGTAACCTGGACTGCCAGGATTGAGCACCACCGGCGTGGAGAGCCCCACCACGCTGAACTGGCCATCCGAGCTGAATGAGACCCGCTGGAGCGTGATGGCGACCGGGGTTTCGTTCGTGAAGGTGACCTGCTGCTCTCCAGGCGTTCCTCCTACACGAACGTTACCGAAGTCGATGGTGGTGGGGGACACCCCGAGCGAAGTCTCTCCATTACCAGACAGGTTGACGGTAACCGTGGAATTGAGCGGGTCGTTGGTATCGAAGGTGACGCTCCCAGTGACCGCGCCCTGTGCGGTAGGGCGGAACGTGACCGCAAGCGTTCTCTCCCTGTCGTCATCCGTCAGGTTGAACGGATCCGTCGAGTCGAGCGCGAAGGGTCCACTCACGCGAACGGAAGTGATGCGAAGGGTACCACTCCCCAGGTTGCTCACCTTCACTGGCGTGGACGCGCTGACACTCCCCACAGGCTGTAAACCAAAGGCGTGTGACGTGGGCGCCACCTGGACGGCGGGCCTGACTCCCCTACCACTGACCTGGGCCTGGCTCTCGAGGAAGTCCGGGTCCGCACTGGTGAGTTTGATGGTGGCAGAAACAGCAGCTGGCATCTCGGAGAGAGGCTTGAACTTCACCGTCAGCGGCAGGTCTCCCGGAGCGAGTGTGTACGGAGTTGCCGGAGGAGAAACGAGCGTAAAGGCCGAGTCCCCCTCGATGGAGATCTTGGAGAAGGTGATGGGGCCGGTACCGGTGTTGCGCACCGTCACCGTGCCCGTGGTGACGTCGGAGCCCACGTAGGTTTCGCCAATGTCGAGTCCGCCAACCGGAGCAAACACGATGTTTGGCTTTACTCCCCTGCCCCTGAGTGTATAGGGGGTGCTGGCGAAGGCCGTGTCCGCACTGTTGAAACTCAGGGTGCCCGTAACGGATGCGGACATCAAGGCGACAGGCTTGAACTTCACCGTCACCTGCTCCTGTCCCCCGTTGGCCGCCAGCGTGAAGGCTCCGCTCGGCTTGGTCACGATCGAGAAGGACGAGTCCCCCGACAGGGTGACGGAATCGATGGTGATGTCGCTGGACCCATCATTGCGGATCGTCACCAGTTGCGTGGGCTCGGTGTTCACTCGCACGTTGCCGAAGTCGTGCCCGCCAGCCGGATCAAACACGAGGTTGGGATTCACCCCTCTGCC
>NZ_JPMI01000341.1 GCF_000733295.1 Archangium violaceum Cb vi76
TATGAAGTGTCTTCAATGCCCATCCTCCTCTCTGAAGTAAATCGTGCTGCCAGGAGCAGACATGTCTCATTGTCCAGAAAGTCAAATTTTAAAAATTAATTTTAAATGCCATATTCTGTAGGTCTTTGAAGTATTTGAAGATTACCTATTTATCTGAAATATATCTATGTATACCCAGAAGACTTAACTAACATGGCTATGAGTATGATTATCACAGATGATTAATTATTAATCTATTTTTAATTATCCATTACAATTTTAAATGAGCTATACAAACATACTACCTTAAACATGAGTAGAAATATATACATAGTATAACAAAATTAACTTTAAGTTTGTATTAATAGACTAAAATCTATACCAATGTAAAACATTTTAAACAAGTTGTTGCTCTTTAGAAGTAAGGC
>NZ_JPMI01000342.1 GCF_000733295.1 Archangium violaceum Cb vi76
CCTGCGGCCCGCCGGGGATGGCAGCGAGATGTGGGAGTTTAGGGGCTCCTGCTCGGGAGGGGGGCGACGGTGAAATCAAAAAGGGTCTGATCACCCGACGCGGGGATTCAGCCAGTTCCACATCTCCTTATCGAGATAACCCTGGTATCCATTCGGGTTTGGGGGAATCCGACAGACGAAGAGACGATCGTCATCATCGATGAGCTTCATGAGCTGCGCATTCCACCAGTCCGGCGTCGCCACGGTTTCGACGAACCACTGGGATCTCAGCGGACGTGCCCACGCAATGGAGTTCTTCTCGATGAAGTCCTTCACGCCTTCGTATGCCTGCGGTCGCTCGTTCCTGTTCAGGTCGTAGCTAATCATCAACACCATTGAAATACCTCGTTACTTAGAGGGGAGATTCGTGAGAGGGAGATAGGCGCCCCATAGGAGTCCCACGGAGCACAGACTGAGCCAGATGGTGCTCCCGAGGCCCGGCATCACGACCGTTCTGGCTCTTCAGGTTGCTGACTG
>NZ_JPMI01000343.1 GCF_000733295.1 Archangium violaceum Cb vi76
ACGGCTCCGAGCCCACCACGAGCTCGCCCCGCTACAGCGCGCCCATCTCCCTCGAAGCCAGACACCACGCTGAAGTTCTTCTCCGTGGACGCGGTGGGCAACACGGAAGCCGTGAAGACGGCGGCCTACGTCATCAACACGTCGATCCCCACGGCGTCCGCCACGCCCGCGGGCGGCCTCTACCGCACCGCGCAGAGCGTCACGCTCAACTGCAACCCGGGCGCCACGGGCGGCACCTGCGTCGCCATCTACTACACCACCGATGGGAGCACCCCCAGCACGAGCTCGGCCACGTACTCCTCGCCCATCTCCGTGACCGTCACCACCACCCTCAAGTTCTTCGCGGAGAACTCGGTGGGCAACACGAGCACCCTCCACACCGAGACCTACCGCATCGACGAGGCGGCTCCCACGACGACGGCCATCCCCTCGGGCCGCGCCTACAAGGAGGCCCAGTCCATCACGCTGACGTGCGAGGACGGCTCGGGCAGCGGTTGCACCGCCACGTACTACACCCTGGATGGCAGCACGCCCACGCGCTCCTCCAGCACGTACTCCACCCCCCTCTCCATCTCCGCCAACACCACGCTGAAGTTCTTCTCCGTGGACGCGGCGGGCAACGAGGAGAGCGTGCGGACCGAGTCGTACGTCATCGACACGGTGAATCCCACGGTCGCCGCGGCCCCCGCGGGAGGCCTCTACAACAGTGCGCGCGACGTCACCCTCACCTGCACCGATAACAGCGGGGGCAGCGGGTGCGGCTCCATCCACTACACCACCGACGGCAGCACGCCGGACACGGGCTCGGCCACCTATACCGCGCCCATCTCCGTCTCCGCCGACACCACCCTCAAGTTCGTGGCGGTGGACAATGTCGGCAACGTGAGCACCGTGCGGACGGAGGTGTACACCTTCGACACGGACGCGCCCACCACCACGGCCACCCCGGCGGCGGCACG
>NZ_JPMI01000344.1 GCF_000733295.1 Archangium violaceum Cb vi76
GCCTTAGTACGCGGGGCAGTCCGTGACCCAGAACCCGTTCACGTAGTTCGGATGGTACATGTAGATCAGGTGGCCGTTGTTGATGAAGGCATGATTGGCGTAGTGCGACACCTTCTCTCCGTCGGCCGCACGAGTGACGACCCAGCCATGCCCACCGTTGATGTCGTCATTGTCCTGGTAGATCTTCGCCTGGTACTCGCTGGCGCTGATGAGGCCGTACGTCCCCGGAGCGAAGCCCATCTCCTGGGCGAGCTGATTCACGACCTTGGGATCCATGCCGATGTCCCGGCAGGCTTTGTTGAAGTTCTCGGACAGCGCCTTCCCAAGGTCCAGGACGTTCACCTGCTGCTGGGCAATCGCCGCTTGGACGGCATCTTTTGCGATGCCGAACGCGCCACTGATGGCGTCCTCGACCGCATCTTCGTCTTCGCCGTCCGTGGCAATCACGATGCCCAGGTCGATTGCCTCCTT
>NZ_JPMI01000345.1 GCF_000733295.1 Archangium violaceum Cb vi76
GTGCACAGTAGTGGTTCGGAGCACAGAGGTGTCTGGCGCCGTGCAGTGGTTGGGCGGAGAACTGGAGCTCCAGTCCGGCGCGGATAGCCTTCGGGCTTGAGGGCCCGGGAGGGCCCGCATGGCGGCGCCGTTAGGCGCCCACCGCTCAGATCGGTTTGGGCAGGTGCTGGGTGATCCACGCGATCAGCGCGAGTTTTCCACAGGGCCCACGTCGAGGGATTTTGGGTCCTGGAGCTGCGTCTAGGAAGGGGCGTCGTAGGCGGATCGTCGAAGCCCATGAAGTTGTTGGGGAATTCGGTAAACCCCGCCCCAAGAATGACGCAGCTCCGCCCGGAGATCGACGCAGCTTCTGCCCCGAGAGTGACGCAGCTTCAGAGGGAAGAAAGCGCCCCAAGAATGACGCAGCTCCGGCGAGAAAGCCGCCCGCGCAAGCCCCTGATTTCTCAGCACTCTTGGGGCGTGTCCCCAGGTTATCCACAGGCCAAAGTGCGTGGTGTACCATGCGCATTTTTTTGAGCATGTTTACACATGCGCACTCCGTGGGCCGGTTTTGGGTGCTGTTAAGGTGTAAATCCGGCGCCCTGCGATCGGGAACCCTGCTTGACGGGTTGCCACAGGCCTTAGATATAAATAGGAGACCTGAGTGGTAGGGTCGCGGGGCGCCTAGCGTGTCGTGCCATAGCACGCACTTTTCGCGCGGCCGGACGCCGGGCTTGAGAGGGCGCGGCCCTGGGCCGTCCCTGCGGGCGACAGTCACAGCACCAGGAGAACAGCGGCGCTTACGTGCCGATGGCGGCTTCGGGCTCCTCGTCCGCGGGCTTGCGGCGGAGGCTTAGACGCGAGGCAGCCTGCTCGAGGGAGCGGCCGGGATAGACGGCCAGCAGGTCCAGGTTCTTTGGTACTGGAGGCCGCGAGGAGACGCCAGGCAGCGACACGCGCGCATCCTTGACGGGCTCGGCGGGCCGGAGAACGAGCCGGTTGCCGTCCTTGGTGAGGTGGTTGGGACAACCCCGCCAGACGGTCTCTACGAGCTTCTGGTTGGCGCGCAGGAGCTCGCGCGACTTCTTCTGGGTGCCGGCTTGAGAGCCGAGCTGCGCAAGGAGGCCCGTCTCTCCG
>NZ_JPMI01000346.1 GCF_000733295.1 Archangium violaceum Cb vi76
AGCCCCACCGATGATGACTCCGACGACGACGGCATCCTGGACGGCAGCGAGGACGCCAACCGCAACGGTGTGGTGGACCCGGGTGAGACCGACCCGCGCAAAAAGGACACCGATGGCGACGGCCTCCAGGACGGCACCGAGCTGGGCCTGACCTCCCCCGAGGGCCTGGGCACCGACCTGGCTGTCTTCATCCCGGACGCAGACCCGTCCAAACGGACGGACCCGCTCGACTCCGACACCGACAACGGCGGCGTGTCCGACGGCGCCGAGGACACGAACCACGACGGCAAACTCGACCCGGGCGAGCGCAATCCGCTCGACCCCACGGATGACGTGCGCG
>NZ_JPMI01000347.1 GCF_000733295.1 Archangium violaceum Cb vi76
CCTCGATGGATGCGGTGAGGTCTCCCGAGGCCAACCGTCCCGTCAGTCCCACCGCCTCGGCCAAGGGCTGGGTGATGCTGCGCGCCAACCACCACGCCAGCAGCACCGCCAGCAGCGGTCCCACGATGCCTCCTCCCAGCAACATCCGCTGAACGGAGCTCACCTGCGCGTCGGTCACCTCGGTGTTCCGCTGGTTCCGCTCCACCTCGTGCTGGACGACGGCCGCCGCCATGTTCTGCATGAGCTCCAAGCTCTTCCTCCCCTTGCCACTCTTCACGTAGTCGGCGACGTGCTCCATCGGAACGCGCCCGGCATCCAGGTCCCGGCGCAGCCGCACCTGGTTCTCGATGTGGGGAAGGAATTGCTGCTGGTACTGCTCCATGAGTTGCCGCAACAACTGCTCCACCTGGGGGCTGTTGGCCGTCAGCCTTCCCACCCGGGCGTGGTTCTCGAGAACCGCGGCCTTCCACTGGGGCAGGGGCTCGAGCAGGGACTCGTTGCCCGTGAGCGCGAACTCCATCACCCGGTTCTCCATCTTCACCAGGTGGATGCCCGTGGTGAGACTGGCGATCTGCACATCGCGGGAGCGGTAGTAGTCCTGATTGGTCACCAGCATCAGGAAGAAGCCATAGGCCCCCCAGATGGTGGTGGCGAGCAGCGCGACGAGGACTCCGAAGCCAAGCTGCAACTTCCGGGAGATGGTGAGGTTCTGGAGCATGGTTCTCTTTCGGAATGCGGGAAGAAGGGCCCGGGGCACGCGGAGCGTCAGCTCACGGCGGCCCGCTGGCGGATGGCGGTGCGCAGCAGCGTGGGCACGTCCAGGACGAGCCCCACGCGGCCGCTGCCGAGGATGGTGGAGCCGGACACGCCGGGCAGGTGGCGGAAGAGCCGGCCCAGGGGCTTGAGGACGCACTGGCCCTCGCCGAAGAGCGCGTCCACCACCAGGCCCGCCCGGCTCCCGCCGTGCCCCAGCACGACGACGCTCTCCCGGCCCGCCACGGGGGCCTCCACCCCCAGCATCTCGCGCAGCCGCAGGTAGGGCAGCGCCCGGCCGCGCAGGTTCAACACCCCGCCCCCGGGCTGCCCGGTGCGCTCCACCGGCAACTCCAGACACTCGCGCACCGCCTCCAGCGGCAGCACGTACGTCTCCTCGCCCACTCCCACCGAGAAGCCCTGGATGGTGGCCAGCGTCAGCGGCACGCGCAGCGTCACCGTGGTGCCCCGTCCCTCCTGGCTGCGCAGCGTCACCAGGCCCCGCAGGGCCTCCACGCTCCGGCGCACCACGTCCATGCCCACGCCGCGCCCGGACACCTCCGTCACCGCCTCCGCCGTGCTCAGCCCCGGCAGGAAGACGAGCTCCTCCAACTCCTCCTCCGTCATCCGCTCGGGCTCCATCCCCAGCCCGCGCGCCTTCTCCCGCAGCCGGTCGTAGCGCAGGCCCCGGCCGTCATCGCTCAGCTCCACCACCAGCGAGCCCGGCTCGTGGAAGGCCCTCAGCACCAGCGTGCCGCACGCCTCCTTCCCCGCCGCCTTGCGCTCCTCCGGCGTCTCCAGCCCGTGGTCCACCGCGTTGCGCACCAGGTGCAGCAGCGGCTCGCGCAGGCCCTCCACCAGCGCCGTGTCCACCTCCACCTCCTCGCCCTCCAGCACCAGCCGCGCCCACTTGCGCTCCCCCCGCGTCAAATCCCTCACCGTGCGCAGGTGCTGCCGGAAGAGCGGACCCACCGGCACCATCCGCACCCGCATCACCTCTTCCTGCAACTCCTCGTGCAGCCGGTCCGCCTCCAGGTGCACCTCCAGCGCCTCCTCGGCCGTGCCCGTGGCCAGCACCCGCGCCAGCCGCGTGCGCGCGATGGCCAGCTCGCCCGTGAGGATGGCGATGCGGTCCAGCTTCTCCACGTCCACCCGCAGCGTGCGCGCGCGCCGCCCCGCGGCGTCCTCCGGCCCCGGCTCCTCCACCCGGGGCGCGTACACCGTCCGCGGCGCCTCCTGCTGGCGCAACCCCTCGGCGCACGCGCGCAGCCGCTCCACCAGCAGCGCGTCCTCCTCCGCCGGCGGCTCCTGTCCCGCGAGCACCGCCGCCAGCAGCTCGCGCAACCGGTCCACCGCCGACAACAGCAGCGTCACGTGCTCGTCCTTCACCGGCAGCCGGCGCTCCACCAGCGTCTCCAGCACGTCCTCCAGCACGTGGGACACGTCCGTCATGCCGGTGAAGCCCATCGCCGCCGACGCGCCCTTCACCGTGTGCGCGCCCCGGAAGATGGACCGCAGCCGCTCCTCGTCCGGGTGCTCCTCCATCGAGACGAGCGTCTCCTCCATCTGCGTGAGCAGCTCGCCCGACTCCTCGGCGAACGTGGCGAGCAGCCGCGCGCGATCCAGTTCCAAGTTCGTCCCCTCCCTCGAAGCCGCCCGCTCAGGACGGCTTGCCGGCGGCCATGCCGCGGGCACAGAACAAGGCCCTGCCACCTTCCGTCGCGAGCAGCTCCAGCAGCTCACGGTCCTCGGGCGCGAGGCGCGGTTTGTGGGGTAGCAGGCCGAACAACACCATCATCCCGAGAACGTGCCCTCCCAGTCTCAGGGGGACGCACGCGCGCGGCCCGTCTGTCCGCTTCTGGGCGCTCCCCGCCTCCATCAACTCCTCCAGCCAGGAGGCTCCGGTGCGCGCCGAGTGGCCGATGGGGCCGTCCACCTCCAGCGGCAGCCGGCGGAAGCGCTCGGCGTCGATGCCCAGCGACACCCGCAGCACCAGCTCCGTGCCCTCGCGCTCGAAGATGCCCAGCGTCTCCGAGCCCACCAGGTTGATGAGCAAATCCCGCAGGATGTCCAGCAGCTCCAACGGATGGAGTGTCTCGTGCAGCCGCTGGGACGCCACGCGCAGACGCACCAGGTGGCCCAGCTCCGCCTCCACCAGACCCTGGCGCTGGGCGCGCCACCGCTCGTCCGCCCTCAGTTGTTCGTTCTCCGCGCGCAGCACGGCCATCTCCGCGCGCAGGGCCTCGTTCTCCCAGTGGAGCTGCTCCCTCATGCGGGCCGCGCCTCCTCCAGGTGGCCGCGCACCTTGGCCAGCAGCTCCTCGCCATCGAAGGGCTTGGTGATGTAGTCGGTGCACCCGCTCTCGAAGCCCTGGCGCACGTAGTGCGGCTCGCCCCGGGTGGTGACGAGGATGATGGGCACGTCCTTCGTCTCCGAGCGCGCGCGCAGGGCCCGGCACGTCTGGAAGCCGTCCATGCGCGGCATGAGGACATCCAGGAAGATGAGATCCGGCCGCTCGGCGGAGACCTTGTCGAGCGCCTCCTGTCCATCCCGGGCGGTGACCAGCTCATAGCCGCAATGCGACAGCATCATCCGGTGCAGCAACAGCACGGTGCTCGAGTCGTCGACGAGGAGGATCTTCTTCCTGGCCATGACGTACCTCCGTGAAGCGGGGAGAGGGGGCTACATGAGGCGGGTGCCGCGGATGAGCTCGCGCAGTTGCATCAGCCGGCGGGGGCTCATGCCCAGGAACTGGATGCCCATGCCGAGCGGATAGGAGGCGGTGCGGCGCGAGGTGTAGGGATTGGACCAGGTGACGATGCCGGGGCCCTCGAGCACCTCGCGGATGGTGGACAGGTGGATGCGCAGCTCCAGGGCGGCACCGGGGCGTGCGGGCACCAGGGTGCGCACGAAGAGGGCGCCCGGGCTGAGCTCGCTGGCGTAGCAGGAGGACCAGGAGAAGCCGCCCACCTCGCGGTACTCCACCGGGCAGACGAAGGGCACGCGCTCGTCCACCAGCAGCGCGGCGAGGTTGCGCTGGAGCTGGCCGTTGATGCGTGACAGCAGGTGGCGCGGCGCGAGGGTGCGCGCGCTCAGCCACACCTGCCCGAGCATGGGCACCTCCGTGACGTCGCCGTCCGCCACCACCACGGTGGGCACCCGGGCCAGGCGCGCCTCGGTGCGCAGGCGCTCCACGCGCATCATCTCCTCGGCCGAGGAGACACGGGCGCGCGCGAGCAGCAGGTGGATGGGCTCGCCGTACTCGGCCACCCGGGCCACGGCCTGCTCGGTGCTGGAGGCGTACAGCAGGTGGTGGCCACACGCCTCCAGGTCCGCGCCCAGGCCGCCGGGCGTGTTCGGCGCCTCGCCCACCAGCAGCACGGTGCGCGGGGTGCGCCGCTCCATCGGCCGGAGCGGCGAGCCGGGCGTCCGCTCGCGCAGCACGTCCAGGCGCGCCTGCAGCTCGCTGATGCGCACCGGGCCCAGCAGGCAGTCCTCCGCCCCGCCCCGCACGCACGTCTCCAGCAGCTCCGACGGCGTGTGGTGTCCCACCACGACGAGGATGGGCACGTCTCCATGCCGCGCGTGGCTCCGCAGCGCCGCGCACCCGGGCGAGCCGTCCGCCGGCAGCACCCGCCAGTCCACCACCACCATCAGCGGCCGGCACCGGCCCAGCTCCACCCGGGCCGCCAGCAGGTTGTCCACCGACACCACCTCGCACCCCACCGCGCGCAGCAGGGGCGTCAGGTACAGCCGCAGCTCCTTGGCCTGGTCCACGAGCAACACCTTGCGCGAGGGCTCCGCGGACACTCCGGACTGCTGGGACAGTGCGTGCGTGGCGAATGGCATGGCGCATTTCCCCCCGTGGACCGTGCCCCGCTCATTCCCTGACAGCTAACGGGAATCCGGGAGCACTGAGAGTAAATAACATGAAAGGGAATACGGGAAACGACGCCTGCTCGCCTCCTGTCCGCGGAAACCAGCTCCGGCCCATGGGAGCTAGCGGACACTCCGCTCGCCCCGCGGGGCCCATGTCTCCCTTTCTCCTGGAAGACATGGGGGTTGCCGCATCCGCTACCGGACACTGCCTTGCCCTCCCGGAAAGTCGGACATGGCCCCACCGCGAGCCCGTTGTCTGGCGGAACACAGTCTTGGAAATGCTTATTCAAGACAGGCAAAACATTCCAGTCCACACGCCGGGAATGATCCGTCCATGCAAAAACTCTCATGCGTCGAGGATGACCCATGTAAGCAATTGGCAGCCCCTTCCCCGCTCGTGGGCAGGTGGGCAGATGGGGAGCCATGACGGAGGCGGGTCTCGTCCTGGAGACCACGAGACCGCGCCCACGACGGGGGCACGCGACCTGATACGTTGAGGTCCTCGGAGGTAGGTCCCGCATGTCCACACACTCCCCAGCCCCCAGCCCCAGGCCCCAGCCCCCCATTCCCCCAGGCGCCGAGGCCGCGCCACCTCCGCCCGACATGTCTCCGCTGCCCGTGGGAACCCGCATCGGCTGGGAGGTGGTGGAGGGGGTGCTGGGCAGCGGGGGCTTCGCCACGGTGTACCGGGTGCGCAGCCCCGACGGCTACGTGTCCGCCCTCAAGCTGCTGCCGCTGGACCAGGGGGAGGAGCGCGCCGCGCGCGCCTGGAGGGAGGTGTCGCTGGGCATGCGCCTGCACCACCCCAACCTCGTGCGCCAGTTGGGCGCGGGCCAGTGGCCCCACGACAACCCCCGGTACGTGTGGGTGAAGCTGGAGCGGGTGGAGGGCCCCACGCTGGAGGAGTGGGCGCCGGGGCGCCCCCTGGGCGAGGTGGTGGAGCGGGTGCTGGAGGTGGCTCGGGCGCTGGCGGTGTCGCACGAGGCGGGCGTGCTCC
>NZ_JPMI01000348.1 GCF_000733295.1 Archangium violaceum Cb vi76
CTTCGCGGACCTACCTCGAGGAGATCAGGGCCCGGCGCTGGCGGCGCTCGCGAGTGGCTGCGTCTGGCTCACTCCCTGCGTTCGGCTCCGCGTGGAGAGCGCCGAGCGTGCGATGCCGAGCTGCCCAGCCCAGTAGAGCAGCATGATGGCGTAGCCCATTCCCGCGACGGGAGAGACGAAGAGCCTGATGGCGAGGAGCGTGTCGCTCAGGCCGAAGCACAGTGCCCCCATCAGCGCGGCCCACTGTTCGCGCCGGGCGAGCCCATCCGCGCCCACCAGGGCGGCCGCGCGCCACATCATCGTGCAGATGACGGCGATGTAGATGCCCACGGGCAGCGCCATCTCTCCCAGGTATGGCCGGAGGAACAGCCAGGTGCCCGCGCCAAAGAGGAGGAAGAGCGCGCCCAGGCCCCAGCGCGGCGTACGCGAGACCGACAGATATGCGGCGGCATAGGCGACATGGGCCAGCAGGAAGGCGCCCAGGGCGTGCAGGAACAGTTGTCCGTCCACCTCCAGCACCATGTCGCCCACCAGGGAGAGGGCGAGGCCGGCGGCGATCCACCGGGCGTAGCGCTCACGTGGAGGCCACAGCCACACGGCGAGGCAGAGCACCGGCACGGCCTTGCTCGAGAGCCGCAGCCAGGAGAGGTCCAGATGGATGCCGGCGAGGTAGGCGGCAACGCCCAGCCCTCCGAGCACGGCGAGGCCGAGATTCCAGGACGCGATGAAACGCATGTCGCGCTCCACGCTCGCACAGGGGGGCGCCGGCGTCCAAGGCGTGCTCCGTCCCTCCTTGTGGAGGTGTGGGCACGCTTCCGCACGACGGCCGCTGAACGGCAGGCGGCGCTGACTCTCATGCGTGAGGAGCTCACCGCCCTCTGCGGCGCCCTCTCCGCCCTGGGCACTTCCAACCAGCCACCGGCTCGAGAGCAGTGGGTTGCGGCCATCTCACGCTTTCTCGCCGAGCGCGGCCCCCGCAGAATCGAGTGTCCGGTGGTGCGTTCCTGGTTGAAGAAGCAGGAGGGCCGCGGCCCGTGCCGGGCCGGGGCTCTCGGCGGTCTCATCCTGGCTCCGTCCCCGGAGCGGGGGCGGGGCCCGAGAGCCCGGCCAGCAACTCCTGGGCGGCCCGGTAGTCCCGGAGGCTGGCGTCCGCGGAGACTCCTCCGAGGACCTCCGTCAGGAGCTCGCGGGCCTTCTGCTCCTCGCCGGATCGCGACAGGAGGCGGGCCAGACTCGAGGCCGAGCGCAGTGCATGGAGCGCCGCCCCGGACCGCCGGGCCAGCGTGAGCGCCTCCTCGAAGGAGGCCTGTGCCGCCGCCGTCTCTCCCTTCCGGAGCTGGAACTCTCCTTGGAGCCACAGCAGGTCCGGGTGCGCACGGCGCGCCAGCAGGGGCTCGAGTACCGCGAGGCCCTCCTTCACGGCGGCCAGTCCTTCCTCGATGCGTCCGCTCACGAGATACGCCTTGATGAGACACACCAGGCACGTGGGGTACATGACGAGCGCGCCCATGGCCTGGATGAGCGCGAGGCCCTGCTGGATGATGGGGATTCCCTTGTCGGCCTCTCCGAGCCGGGCAGTGGCCCAGCCCAGGACGCAGTAGCCGATGGCCAGCGTGGACAGGAATCCGTTTCCGGCGGAGACGGCGATCAGCCGGTTCGCCATGTCTCGCGCGGCCTCTGGCTCCTCCACCTCGTATTCGATCGACGCACCGTACGAGAGCGTGACCGCGACGGCATAGGGGTGTTGCATCGCCTCGGCCCAGGCGAGCGCCTCCTGGTACGCCTCGCGGGCCCGGGCGATGTTTCCCAGCATCGACTCGGTGAAGGCCTCGTACAGGGGCGTGTAGAGCACCTGTTCGGAGAAGTAGCTTTCGCTGCCTCCGCCGCGGATGCGCGCCAGGGTCTCCAGCGGGTGCTCCTGGCGGATCAACCCTTTCGCCAGGGTGCAGTGCCGCAGGGCCTCGGCGTATGCCCCCCGCCAGAACTCCAGCGAGCCGAGCGCGGCATGGACGACCACCTGGGTCGTGGGATCATCATGGGTCTCGAGGATGCGATGGAAGCGTGCTTCCACCCGCGCCGCGTCCTCGCGGTTGCCTCGCACCAGCGCGACGACCCAGATTCCCCAGACCACCGACAAGGGGACGTCCCCGTACCGTTCGCAGAGCGCGTGGGCGCGGGTGTAGACCTCCTCGACCTCCTTGGCGGCATAACCCTTCGTCGCGACGAGCGCCTGGCCGAGCTCGACCAGCAGGGCGATCTCCCGCTCGTCCCGTTCCTTCGAGGCCGGCAGGAGCGCCAGTTGCTCCAGGGCCTGGGACAGGTGGTGGATGGCCTCGGGGAGGGCGGACTGCGCCGCGGCCCGCTGACCGGCCCGCTGCCACAGCGCCACGGCCTGCTCCGCCAGCCCCGCCCGGGTGGCGTGGTTGGCGAGCAGCTCCGGTCGTTCCTCCGCCATCGCGGGGAACCGCTCGCTCAGCACGTGGAAGATGCGGGTGTGGTAGTGCTTGCGCGTGCTCTTCGGCAGCGACTGGTAGGCCGCGTCCTGGACGAGCGCGTGTTTGAAGGCGTACGTCAGCTGGGGCGGCCAGCCTTGTTGGAAGAGCAACCCGGCCTGCTCGAGCTGCTCGATGTCCCGTTGCAGCTCGTCCTCCGGAAGGAACGAGATGGCGCGGAGCACCTCCTGGCCGAACTCCCGGCCCAGCAGGGCGGCGAGCTGCGCCAGCGCCTTCGTCCGGGGCGGGAGGTGGTCGAGCCGGGCGAGGAGCAGCTCGTGCAGGGTGGCCGGAATGCCCCCGGCCTTGCCTCCCTGCTCCAGCACCATCCGGGTCATCTCCTCGACGAAGAGGGGGACGCCATCCGCCCTGGCCACGAGCTGCTCGAGCGCCCCGGCCGGCAGGGCCCTGCCCTGGGCGGTCTCCCGCGCCAGCGTGGCGGTGTCCTGGGGCGAGAGGGGCGCGAGCCCCAGCTCGTGGTAGCCGGGATGCTCCGCCCAGGTCTGCGTGAGCCCGGGCCTCGCGGTGAGCAGCACGCAGATGCGAAGGCGCTCGAGGTGCCCCAGGAGGACGCCGAGGAACTGGAGGGTGGAGGGATCGGCCCAGTGCACATCCTCCACCACGAAGACGAGGGGCCGGTTCTCCGTGAGCCGTTGGAGGAGGGCCGAGAGGGCCTGGACACCGCGCTCCCGCTGGCGCTCGGGGGGCAGGAGGAGGAAGGGCACACCCGCCGGGAGTGGCAGGGACAGGAGCGAGGCGAGGGGAGGGACCTGCTCGGGAGGCAGGCCGAGCGCGGCGCAGCGCTCCTCCAGCATCCGGAGCTTCTGCTGGGCGTTGTCCTGGGGAGAGAGCTCCAGGAAGCGCTGGAGCCAGTCGATGAGCGGGTAGAAGGCACTGCTCTTGAATTGGGGCCAGCACTGGCACCGGGCCCAGGTGCTCGAGCCGGGAGGCTCTTGATCATGCAACTCCTGGATGAGGCGGGACTTGCCGATACCCGCCTCGCCCTGGAGCAGGATGAAGGCGCCGTGCTCGCGCGCGGCCTCCTCGCGCAGCAGGGCCAGACGCCGCAGCTCCCGCTCCCGTCCCACCAGGGGGGTCAGCGGGCCCATGACGAGCGCACGATCGAAGCGCGTCACGTTCCCGCGCTCCTGGAGCACCCGGTGGATGCCGATCGTCTGTCCCCCCGTCGTCCCCTCGAAGCTCTGGTGACCCATCGGCCGGGTCTGGAACCGGCCTCGCACGAGCGCATGGGTCCGATCGCTGATGAGCACCGTGTTCGGCTCGGCCTGCGCCGCCAGCCAGGAGGAGATCCTCGGGGCCTCACCCTGCATGGCGGGGAGCATGCCCTGGAGCTCGGGCATGACGTTGGCCAGGGCCACCAGGTCGGTATGGATGCCCACGCGCACGGACAGGCCGTGACGCCACATGCACAGCAGCTCTCGCGGGAGCTGTTCCGTCTGTTGCAGCGCCGCGCGGACCGCGTGCTCCGCGTCGTCTTCTCCGGCGCGGGGGTAGCCGAAACACGCGAGCACCTCACCTCCGACGGCCGTGGTGATGGCCCCGCCGTGCGGGTGGATGATGCGCGTGCAGGCGCGGTGGAAGGCCGCCTCCAGCTCGCTGGAGTCCTCGGGATCCATCCATCCACCGGGGGCGGGAGCCAGCATGAGCCGGCAGGACACCAGGGTCACCGGCCGCCGCTCGGCCTGGGCCTTCGGGCGCTCGGGCCGGAGGGCGAGGCGCTCCTGCAGCTCGCACAGCCCCTTGAGCAGCTCGGAGCCATCGGCCGGGCGCTGTGATGGATCCTTCTCCAGTGCCGAGGCGACGAGCCGCTCCACCTCCCGGGGCAGCTCGGGCCGGCGCTCACGTACCCGGGGCATCGGGCTCGCGGAGAGGGTGTGCGCCCGGAGCTCCTGGCGCGTCAGCAGCGGGAATGGGAGCTCGCCGGTGAGCAGCTCGAAGAGCAGGACGCCACAGGACCAGATGTCATCGCACGCGAGGGGCTGTGCCTGCTTCCACTGCTCCGGAGACATATAGGGGGGTGTTCCCGAGCCACCCCGTTCCTGCGCGTCGTCGGTGCCGATCAGCAACCGGGACAGGCCGAAGTCGAGCAGCTTGGCCCGGCCCGTGGAGAGGATGAAGATGTTGCCCGGCTTGAGGTCCAGGTGGACGAGTTGGCGCTCATGGGCATGCGCCAGGCCTGCCGCCACGTCGATCATGATACCCAGGACGCGTGGCAGGCCGAGCCTCTCCTGACGCATGAGGGACCGCAGGCTCCTTCCCTCCAGGTGCTCCATCACGAGGAAGGGAATCTTGAAGGGGGCGAGGCCGCTCGCCGGGCGCAACCCGGTGCTCCACAGGGACACGTCGTGGAGCCGGACGATGTTGTCGTGATCCAACCGCGCCGTCGCCTGGGCCTCCTCGCGGACGAGCAACGCCACCTCCTTCTGGGGGAACTGCAGGAAGGAGAGGAGGAACTTCAGGGCAACCGTCCGTTGCAGCTCATGGTCCAGCGCCCGGAAGACCCGCCCCATGCCGCCTTCGCCGATCATCTCGAGGATCTCGTACCGGCTCCCATCCAGGCCGCCCAACCGCTCTCCCAGGACGGGCATGGGGACAGGTGGGGCTTGTTGGGAGATCTCCCGGAGGAACGAATCCTCCCATTCGGAGCCCACGTGCGAGGTGGAGCCCCCTGGGAGGAACGAGTCGTTGCGCTCTTCATGACCGATGGCCTGTCCCATCTCGTTACCCAACCTGATGAAGGCCTGCTCGCGAGATGGCTTGCCCGCCACGTGTCCTACGGCAACGTGGATTCTTCGACGAGGGCACAGATGATCGCGAGGGGGCGGCGTTCTGATCCTTCCCTGGCGAACACGGCTCCCGCGTAGAGCCCCGGGAAGATGCCCTTCTGTTCGCGCACGCTCTTGCCCCTGCCGATATCGACCAGGGTCACCACCACCCGGTCTCTTTCCGGCGAGAGGCGGGCCCGGACGTGTGCCTGGGCGGAGATCGTGCGGCTTCCCGAGGCCGGGGGGCCTCCCGCCAGGATGTCATCTCCAACACGGTAGAGATCGCTCACCTCCGGTGTGATGCCGGGAGGGAGGAAGATGTGGGTCGGTGCGTCGCCTGGAGGGCTGAACTCGGCGTCTCCATCCACGACGAAGAGCAGGGTGGGGAGTTGTTTCTCGCGCCCCGTGGCCGACTGGAACGGGACGGTCGCCAGGTCGAGCCACGCGTCCAACATTCCCACGGCGTCTTGCAACCCCTGTTTGGAGTCATAGGTCCCCGCCCGGACCTTCTGGAGGATGCCGGTCCAGCGGCCGAGCTGGTCCTGGACGAAGGTGGTGGAGGATTTGAGGAACTCGTCCAGGCGGTGGGCGGCGGTGGTCGTGCCCGTCGCGGAGGGGGCTGCACTGGGTCCACCAGGGGGCGTCGTCATCGCGGGCTCCTTTGTCTGGCAACAGAGATCTAGCAATAGAGATTCTTGACGAGCTCGTTCATCCAGAGCCCCACGACGACGGGGGCCAGATGGGAGAGGATTTGACCGGAGCCCGGAGGGGCCAGGCTGGGAGTCCGCCTGTCCAGGAGGTCCGAGAAGCGGATGTTCTTCACGGTCTGGAGCCGGAAGCGGGCGCCTCCGGGGGGAGGATTGGGGATCGGCGCGACCGTCTGGAAACCGGCGTCCACGTCGATGCCCCGGTCGAACGACACCACGAACAGCTCGCTGCCCTCGCACGAGAAGAGCGAGAAGCGCATGTCGATCGTCTGCTCGGGCTCCTTCACGACGTAGTCGATGTTGAGGAAGTTGCGGAACGAGGCGACGCGGAACGTGTTCCAGTTCCACTCGACGTGCTCGAAGAGGACCCCGTGCCACTCCGTTCCTCTCGGGGTCTCGAGGGCGGTTGAGAATGGCTCGAACGCGCGTCCATCCGGGGTGGGTTGTACCTGGAAGCATTCAGGCCAGAACGGCGAGGGGCCCCAGCTTCGTGGATCGAGGGTCTGTGCGAGCACCCCGAAGTCGCACCGGGATTCGGAGGGGATGTCCACCGTCGTGACCAACGTCTCCAGGTCCACGCTGCTCTCGGGCTTCAGCGCGCTCAGCAGCGCGGCTTCTTCGACGAGGCGTACCTGGGCCTCCTGCTGGGCGGGCGCACCGGCCCTCAAACCCATCACATCGAGGAGGACCTTCCGGAGGCCTCTCTCACGGGTGGGATACACCGGATAGGGCAGGGACCCGGGGGGGACTGTCTGCGTCGGAGTTTCCGTGGACGTCGTCCCGGCGGGAGCGCTGTAGGCGAAGTTCCTGATGTCATCATTGCTCAGGGGCCGTTCCTGGAACTGCCCGGGAATCGTTGCCCTGATGCTCTCGGCGAGCTGCCTGCGGAAGGCCGTGGGATCGCCCACCTCCACCCCCAGGAGCTGAGCGAGAGGCGGGATGAGCTCATCTCTTCGCTCGATGAGCACCCCGGACGTCAGCTTGAACTGCGCGGTGGCGAGCGCATCCGGGGTGAGGTCTCCGGGGAGTTGATGAATCAGCTCGATGGCTTTCGAGAGGGAGAGCGGCTGCATCTGCGGAGGGAGGGCCAACGAAGCGTCTCCCCGGGGGTCCGTGTGCAGGAACACGCTGAGCAGGCTCGCGCGGTACTCGTGGACACCGGGGGCCCGCTCTGGAAGGACGCTATCGGATAGTCGCGTAATGCCCATCAATCCCCGCCATCGCGGCATGCTCGGGCACTGCCCGAGGCCTACTGAGTAGAGAATGAGTCAGGTCGGTGTGATCTCAAGGGCCGGGCGTGCGACGGGGCGTGTGTCCTGTCGTAGGTTGGTGACGGGGGAAGCCGATGCCGATCACCCATCCCTTTCTTCTCTACGGAGCCACGGGCTACACCGGCCGGTTGCTGGCACGCGCGGCGAGCGAGCGGGGGCTCCGCCCCATCCTGTGTGCCCGGGACGAGCCCCGGCTCGCGGCCATGGCCTCGGAGCTGGGGCTGGAGTACCGGGTGGCCCGTCTGGAGGCCGGACTGGATGAGGCCCTGCGGGGAGTCCAGGTCGTCCTCCATGCCGCGGGGCCGTTCTCCTCGACGTGCCGTCCCATGGTCGACGCCTGTCTGCGCGCGGGGGCCCACTATCTCGATCTCAGCGGAGAGGTGGCGGCCATCGAAGGCGTCTTCCAGCGCGGAGCGGAGGCGCGCCAGCGTGGGGTCATGCTCATGCCGGGAGTCGGGTTCGATGTCGTTCCCTCGGACTGTCTCGCGCTCCACCTGTCGCGCCAGGTGCGGGGAGCCCGGCGCCTCGTGCTGGGCATCTCCGGGCTCGAGATGATCTCCCGCGGCTCGTTCCGGACGCTCGCCGAGGGCGCGGGGCAATCCATCCTCATCCGCCGGGGCGGGCGCATCCTCGAGGTCGTCCCGGGCTCGCTCCAGCGCGAGCTCGATTTCGGCTCGGGGCCGCGGACGAGCCTCGCCATGAGCTGGGGAGATGTCAGCACCGCGTATTACTCGACGGGCATTCAGGACATCGAGGTGTACTGTGACGCCATCCCCGCCTTGTGGATGATGGTGATGGCGAACCGCTGGTTCGGGGGTCTGCTCGCCTCGGACGTGGGGCGGCTCGGGCTCGAGTTCCAGGCGCGGGCACTGCCTGACGGTCCTACTCCCGAGCAGCGCGCTGGACGCCAGGGCGTCATCGTCGCGGAGGTGGAGGACGCCGCGGGCCGCCGCCTCCGGGGACGTCTGCGCACCCCGGAGGCCTATACGTTCAGCTGTACGACCGCGCTGGCCCTCGTCGAGCGCGTGCTCGCGGGAGACCTGGAGGTGGGAGCCCAGACGCCCGCGCGAGTCTATGGTCCGGACTTCGTGCTCTCGTTCCCGGATGTCTTTCGGGAGGAGTTTTGATTGCCCTGGAGTGCTGGGGGACGTTGGCGGATGGACGCTCGGCGCTCGCGCCGAATTGACGGGCTTCGTGTCTGTCTTCTTCACTGAGCGGCGATGAGCAACGAGCGCCCCATCGACATCGCCGTCATCGGAGGCGGCTGCGCGGGCATGGCCGCCGCGTTCGAGCTGACGAGACCCGAGCACCAGGGTCGCTATCGCGTCACCGTGTACCAGCTCGGCTGGAGGCTGGGGGGCAAGGGCGCGTCGGGCAGGGGGCCGGCGGATCGCATCCAGGAGCATGGGCTCCACCTGTGGATGGGGTTCTACGAGAACGCCTTCCGGTTGATTCGCGAGTGCTACGCGGAGCTGCAGCGGGACCCGGCCACCTGTCGCATCGCCGACTGGCGTGATGCCTTCGTTCCGGATCACTTCAACGGCCTGGCGGACTGGTCCCCGCGTGGGGGCTGGTCGCCCTGGACGGCACGGATGCCCCCTTTCGAGGGGCTGCCCGGCGATCCCGGCAACGAGGTCCCCCGGTGGAGCATCGCCGACTACCTGGCGAGGAGCCTGGAGTTGGTGCGTGCCCTGGTGATGACGGTGTGGGAGCCGGCCAGCGGGACGGCACCCGATGCACAGCGCGTCCCGGCGGGAGTGGGCACTCCGGAAGCGGTCCTGGAGTCGATGTCGAGCCTCCTCAAGTACGGACAGTTCGCCACGCTCGCCGCGGTGCTGGAGGCCCTGGGCTTGATGGAGGTGGCTCTCGGTACGTTGCGCCGCTACCCGGAGAACCTGCTCCTCCGCTTCCATGACGCGGTGGCCGCCGCGCTGCGCGAGCGCTTCGCGAAGCTGATCGAAACGGATGATCAGCTCCGCCGCCTCTGGGAGATCATCGACATGATGCTGGCGGTGGTCCGCGGGGGACTTCGCTTCCGCCTGCTGACGGATCCCCGGGGCTTCGACGCCATCGATGATTACGACTGCCGGGAGTGGCTGCGTCTCAACGGAGCCTCCGAGGGGACGATCAACGGCGCCTTCGTCCGGGCGCTCTACGATCTCACCTTCGCCTACGAGGATGGGGACGTGAAGAAGCCCCGGGTCGCCGCCGGACAGGGGCTGCGCGGCGCGTTCCGGGCGTTCTTCACCTACCGGGGAGCCTTCTTCTGGAAGATGCAGTCGGGGATGGGGGACGTGGTGTTCGCTCCCTTCTACGAGGTGCTGAAGCGGCGGGGAGTCCGCTTCGCCTTCTTCCACCGCCTGGAGGACGTCCGGCTCGTGGCGCCCGAGCGGCTCGCGCCAGGTGAGCGCCCTCATGTGGAGGCTCTCGAGTTCGACGTGCAGGCCGAGGTCGTGGGAGGAGGGGAGTACCAGCCGCTCGTCGACGTGCGTGGGTTGCCCTGCTGGCCCGTGGCACCCGACTACCGGCAGCTCGTGGAGGGCGAGCGGCTCGAGCGGGAGGGATGGCAATTCGAGTCCCACTGGGACCGGCGCAAGGTGGGGACGCGGACGCTGCGCGTGGGGGAAGACTTCGATGTCGCCATCCTCGCAGTGGGCGGTGGTGCCATCCCCCATGTCTGCAAGCAATTGGTGGAGAGGGATTCGCGGTGGCGCGCCATGGTCGAGCGCGTCAAGACCGTGCCGACCCAGGCCTTTCAGCTCTGGATGAGCGCGAACATGAGTGAGCTCGGCTGGACCGAGCCGCCCATCAACGTCTCGGGCTTCGTGGAGCCCTTCGACACCTGGGCGGACATGTCCCATCTCGCCTCGGAGGAGAGCTGGTCCCAGCCCCCGGCGGCGATCGCCTACTTCTGCAACGCATTGCCGGATGTCCCCGAGGAGGAGCGGCAGCGGCCCGCTTTTCCCCACGAGCAGCACGAGCGGGTCCGGCGCAACTGCGTCCAGTTCCTCGAGCGGGACATCGTCCACCTGTGGCCCCGGGCCCACGGGGACTCGGGCGGGTTCCGATGGGACCTGCTTCAGGATGCCCGGGAATCTCCGGAGGCTGGCGCGAGCCCCCAGGGCGAGGCCCGTTTCTCCTCTCAGTATTGGACCGCCAACGTGAACCCCACGGACCGGTACACCCTCTCGCTGCCCGGGAGTCTGAAGTTCCGCCTCTCGCCGCTGGACAACACCTACGACAACCTCACCGTCGCGGGTGACTGGACGGACTGTGGCTTCAACCAGGGATGTGTCGAGGCCGCGGTGATGTCGGGCCGGCTGGCGGCTCATTCCATCTCGGGCGCACCCCGGCTCGAGGAGATCGTGGGGTTCGATCACCCGTGAGTGCCATGGATCCTCGTGAGAGAGTGAAGAAGCCGGAGCCGGAGCGCACGCAGCCCATCCGCAACTGGAATGTGCTGTTCCCGGGCTCGCCACCGCGCACGCCACCACCGGGCGGAGCTCCAGCGCCGGGAGGAGCTCCCCCGCCAGGTGAGGCCGTCTCCCGAGGCGTGGAGATGGGCTACCGGGTGATCGAGGAGTACCTGCGCCAGGGACAGAACGTGGCACGCACGATGGGGATTCCCTCTCCCGGGGGTGCTCCGGCCGATGATGGGCTCCAGAACCGCATGGGGGCGATGCTCCGGAGCTTCACGGACTTCGCCAGTCTGTGGATGGAGCTGATGGGCAGGATGGGCGCGGGTGGAGCCGCCTCCGCTCCGGGCGTCACGCCTCCCGTGGGGACAGCGGGTCCCTTCCCAGCGGGAGCTGCTCCGGCTGCTCCCGAGCCCCCGAAGGCCGTGGCGCCGGCACCCCAGGTGGTTCCGGAGCCCCAGGCTGTCGTGCCCCTGGCGCTGACCCTCGACCTCGACTCGCCCCGGCGCGTCGAGGTCTCGCTCGAGCTTCGCCCGCGTTCCTCGACCCTGCCGCTCGTGGTTCACGATCTGCGCGCTCCCGAGCCGGACAAGCCGCGCATCACGGGCGTGGGTCTCGAGTGCCTGTCCGAAGAGGAACGGGTGATTCTCCATCTCCAGGTCCCGGAAGCGCATCCACCCGGGGTCTACAGCGGGCTCATCGTCGACGAGCGGACGGGCCTTCCGCGCGGCACGCTCACCGTGCGGATTCCTCCCCGTTGACCGGAGCGCTCATGTCCACCACGGCCGCATCGGCGCGGGTCCGGGAGACGCTCGAGGAGTACGGCGCCGCGGCCCGGTCCCGCATGAGGGAGTACCTGCGGGACAGACAGTCCCACCACGCGTTCTATGAGCTCGTCTCGGACTATCCCGAGCGGGGAGGGCGCTCCCTTCGCGCGAGCCTCTGCCTGGCCACCGCGCGCGCCTTCGGCGCCCCGCCCACGGACGCCTTGAATTCGGCCGTGGCGCTCGAGCTCCTCCACAACGCGTTCCTGGTCCACGACGACCTGGAGGACGAGAGCGAGGAGCGGCGTGGACGTCCGACCCTGCACCTGCGTCACGGTGCTCCCCTGGCCATCAACGCGGGGGACGCGCTGGCCGTCCTGAGCCTGCGTCCGCTCATCGACAACGTGGGCGCGTTGGGCTCGCGGCTCGCCCTGCGGATCCTCGAGGAGGCGGAGCGGATGGCGCGCGAGTCCGTCGAGGGACAGGCGCTCGAGCTGTGGTGGCGCCAGCATCACGTCATCGACCTGGGCGAGGCCGACTACCTGCGCATGGTCCTGAAGAAGACCTGCTGGTACACCACCATCTACCCGATGCGCGTCGGGGCCCTCATCGGCACCCGGGATGGTGTGGAGCTGGATGGCTATCTCCACTTCGGCTTCTTCGTCGGAGCGGCCTTCCAGATCCAGGACGATCTCCTGAACCTCGTGGGGGATGAGGCGAGCTACGGGAAGGAGCGTGATGGCGACATCTGGGAGGGCAAGCGCACGCTGATGCTCATCCATCTGCTCAACGCGATGGACCCCGAGGCGCGCGAGCGGCTCTCCCGGGTGCTCGGGAGGGCACGCACGGAGCGGACCCGGGAGGAGGTCCAGTGGGTCCGCGAGCAGATGGACCGGTATGGGTCCATCGACTACGCGCGGCAGGTCGCCCACGGACTGGCCGGGGCGGCCCTGCACGAGTTCGCGCTCGCCTTCTCCGATGTGCCGGATTCACCGGACAAGGACTTCCTCGCGGCGTTGCCCACCTGGGTCATCGAGCGGGCCTGAGCGCCTCGCCACTCACTTCGTGACGAGCTGGATGGGCTGGCCCTCTGGCACGTGCTTCATCGCCACCGAGTTCATGCAGTAGCGCAGCCCGGTGGGCGGGGGGCCATCCGGGAAGACGTGTCCCAGGTGGCCATCGCACCGGCCGCAGCGGACCTCGGTGCGCAGCATGCCGTACGAGCGATCCTGATACTCCGTCACCGCGTCCGCCTGGAGGGGCTGGGTGAAGGAGGGCCAGCCGGTGCCGGACTCGAACTTCTCGCCGGACTTGAACAGCGGGTTGCCGCAGCCGGCGCAGACGTACGTGCCGGGCGTCTTCGTCCCGAGGAAACACCCGCTGCCGGGGCGCTCGGTGCCATGGTGCCGCAGCACCTGGTACTCCTCGGGTGTCAGACGCTTGCTCCACTCCTCGTCACTGAGGATGAATTTGTCAGCCATGTCCTCATCCTGCTGTCCGCCTTGTCCGGGAGCAATCGTTCCTTGCGGCGCGGCGCTCGGGGATTGACACATGGTGTGTGGGTGCCCATCCTGGGCATTCGGCTCGCGCGGACGTATCTGGCGCGGCGGGAGGTGTGCCATGGGACGTGTCGAAAACGGTGTCTCTGGTCTCTCCACGCCGCCGCTCGCGTAGCCGGGCGCGTTCCGTCTCACCGCTGAACGGACCCGCTGGCTCCGGTGCTCGGGCACCGGTGTGGAGCCTCGTCTCTTCCTGACCGATGGCGCCGTGCCCCCGTGCGGGTGCGGCGTCCAGGGAACCGTTCGCTCCATGAGCTCCAAGCCTCGCCGTCCCCGCGCGTCGCACCGTCGCGCGGGTGCTGATTCCTTTTCGTCCGAAGAGTCGTCCGTTCCGGCGCGTCACCTGCGCCTGCAGTCCTCCATTTTCGAGGAGGTGTCCCTCCTGTTCCGAGGTGAGCTGTCCGACCCGCTGCTCGAGGGCGTCACGGTGACGACGCTCGAGCTGTCCCCGGACGGCCGCCATGCCCGTATCGGCTTCACCCTTCCGCCCGAGCGCCAGGAGTCCGGCCCTGCTCCGGTGGAGGAGGCCCTCGAGCGTGCCACGGGCTTCATCCGCTCGCAGCTCGCGTTGGGCCTGAACCTCAAGCGCGTGCCGAACCTGCGCTTCGTCTGTGTGGGCGTGGCGCCGCGCCTGCTGGCCACGGACGGGGAAGGAGACGAGTCATGATGCCTCGTGTCCTCGAGAGCCTGCCCGGGGCCGTGCCCATCCTCGCCTGGGCCCGAGAGGTGCCACCGGGCGCGGTGAAGCAGTTGCAACACATCGCCAGCCAGCCGTACGTGGTGGAGCACGTGGCGGCGATGCCGGACGTCCACATGGCGCAGGGCGTGGCCGTTGGCACCGTCTTCGCCACCGAGCGCACCGTCGTGCCAGGAGCGCTGGGAGGAGACCTCGGGTGCGGAGTCAGTGCCCACCGGTTCTCCTTCCCGGCTGCGTCACTGGGGCGGGCGGAGCTGGAGCGGATACTGGCGGCCGTGGCGCGCCGGGTGCCCGTGGGAGATGCGGTGCACCGGGGCTCGGGATTGCCACTGCCCCCGGAGCTCCAGGCCGCGAGCCTCTCCACCCACCGGCTCCAGAAGGAGTGGGAGCGGCTCGCGCCGCGGCACCTGGCCACGCTCGGAGGTGGCAACCATTTCCTCGAGCTGGACCGTGACGCCGGGGGAGACCTGTGGCTGCTCATCCACACGGGCTCGCGGGGCATGGGTGGGGCCATCGCCTCCCACCACCTGCGGGTGGCCGCAACGAGGGGAGAGGGCTCGCTGCCGGGCCTGCGCACCGACTCTCCGGAGGGGGCCGCGTGCCTGGAGGACATCGCCTGGGCGTGCCGGTTCGCTCGCGCCAACCGGGACATGCTCGCCGTGCGGGCGGTGGAGGTGCTGGCCGAGACGCTCGGCTGCGAGCCGGAACCGGGCGCGAGCGTGGACGTGCACCACAACTACGTGGAGGCGGAGACGCACCTGGGGCGCACGTTGCTCGTGCACCGCAAGGGCGCGGTGGGGCTGGAGGCGGGGCAGCGGGGCCTCATTCCCGGCTCGATGGGGACGGCCTCGTACGTGGTGGAGGGGAGGGGAGAGGCGAGGTCCTTCCGTTCCTGCTCGCACGGGGCGGGGCGGGTGCTCACACGGAGCGAGGCGCGGGCGCGCATCCGCCCGGCCGCGTTGGAGCAGGCGCTGCGCCGGGTGGTGTTCGACCGGGGCCGGGTGGAGTCGCTGGTGGAGGAGGCGCCGGCGGCCTACCGGGACATCGCGGAGGTGCTGGAGGACGAGGAGGCGCTGGTGACACCCGTCCTGCGGCTCACACCCATCGCTGTGCTCAAGGGCTGAGCCTGTGAGGGAGGCGGCGGGAATCGAACCCGCACCGGGCGGTGCGAAACTCCCAGCAGAATCGCGCCCTTACCTCGTAACCGCCCGGAATGCTTGGGAGTCGATATCCCGCCGCGTCCCCTCCTGTCCCGCCCTGTTCCGGTACATTCCGCACGCTCCTGCGACATACGTGCAACATGGCGCAGGCCGAAACTGCGTGCGGGGTACCCCGGCCCGCCATGCTTCAGGGGCGGCCCCCTCCCTCCCAGGTCGTCAGGAAGTCGCGCAGATCCCACACCCGCACTTCCACGTTCGCGCCGATGGTGGCCAGGGTCGCTACTTACTCAGTCGTCAGGATCGCCTCGTCGTCGAGCCGATTGACGACCGCCGCGTTAAGGCACTCGGCCAGATTCAGCGCCGCGCCCAGCTTGTCAGTGACGGTAGAGCGGACCTCCGGAAGTGCTCCCGCCTGAGGGGCTGGGGAGCGTCGAGGGTGTGGCCGGTACGGCGTCGCCGGTCGCGCATGCGGGCCGAGGTGGTCCGCACAGAGCGCCCTTGCGAGCGTCCCACCGTCGATCCTAGAACCTGCCGGAATGTCCGACGGCAATCGCCGCTAGCCCGAGGACCGCTTAACGCGGAGGAGGCCATGAGGCCAGAAACGCTGGTCAGGAGCATCCACTTCGAGGACTTCTCCGGCCGCGACTTCGAGCGGCTCTGCTTTGCCTATGTGCAGTGTGACGGCGAGTGGAGAACCATCGAGTGGTACGGACAGCTCGGCGGGGACAGCGGCCGGGACATTTGGGGCGTTCGGCCGAGCGGCGAGACTGTCTGCTTCCAGTGCGCCAACCACCAGCAGCTCACGTTCAAGAAGGCGCAGGCGGACATTCAGAAGCTGATCTCGGGTTCGAACAGTGTGCCGAACAGATTCATCTTGATCACGGGCCACCGGGTCTCGGCCGCAATGCGCGACCGCGTGAAGAAGCACGCGATCTCCAAGGGCATCGCCAGTTCCGAGGTCTGGAGCGGTGAAGAGTTGGAGGAGCGGCTCCGGCGGGACGCGCCCGTGCTGCTCAAGCGCTTCGTTGAGGGCGAGTCGTTCCCCGAGTCGCCCGACGCTCTCCGCGCCTTTGGCGCCGCCGGGGACAAGATAGAGGACGGCGAGATCCTCTCGCTGATGGCCGAATGCTTCGACCGCCCGGCGTTCGACACGCCGTTCCGTGACGAGAGCAACATCCCGGACTTCAAGAAGGCAATCACCGACACCATCGAGGCGCTGAACACTGGTATCCGGCGGCTGCGGGACGGGACGGAGATCGGGCACATCCCAAGCCGGCACAAGCTCTCGAAGAAGCGGAACAAGGAAGCGCTCGCCAAGGTCGTCCAGAAGCTCAGCGAGTTGCGCGCGACCTTCGACCGGCTGGTGCGGGAGCGCGAGGTAACGCCCTGCGGATGCGGGAAGGACGACTGTCCGGTGTTCACGATCAAGCCAAATGCAGCGCGAGAGATGGATCGGCTACGCAGGGACATCCTCAGCGGGTTCGCGCGCGTCTGCCCGAGCTTTTACCCGAGGCTACTGCGGCTGAGTGAACGGCGCAGGGGCGGATAGGAGGTTCCGATCAGCCTGCCTGCTCGGCTCAAGAGCGCTCGATAAATCCCGGGGTGTGAAAGCTGGGTAATCCAAAGGTGGGTGGGGAAGGCGCAGCCCCACCCCCAGGGTTCAGGTGCGAGAGGCACCTTCTGAAGTAGGCAGGAGGAGTGAACCAGAAGCGAGAACATGGTTAGGTTCTCGCCCGTGCCATGGGGCGCTATACGCCTCCGGATTTGGTCTAAATTTGGTCCGACAAGAACCGATTTGGTCCCCTGATGCGAGCCGCGCCTCCTTTTTAGTTTAGGAGTGGGTTCGATTCAAGGCGGCGGGCAACCCCTGTCGACCGCTGCCGTCCGATTGCATGGACCCTCCCGACTATTTTCGCGGCGGCTTGGGCTTGGGCTTGCGCCGGGGCGACGCTAGTGCCTCCTCCTCCCGCAGCACTAACCGCGCGGCCTCGATCATCACCCCGTCCACACGCAACAGCGCCGCGCGCGCTTGATAAAGCACTGACATGGCCTCAAACATCGCGCGCGCCTGCGCATGTGGTTCTCCATTCTCTTGATGCCGGTAAGGCATCTCCGCGTGCGCCTCGACAAGCAGTGCCTCGGCGTCTGCCACCTTCCCGATGGCGCGTGACACGCGCCGCATAGCGCTCCGCGCCCGAGCCACGTCCTTCCACACCCGCTGTTCCTCCGCGCTCCTCCGTGCGGCCGCGTCCGACGCTGGCGAAGCCTCCGGCGGCCTCGTTTTGCCCTCGCCCTTGACGACACTCAGGCGCGGCGGCTTCTTCTCGGTCACAGTCCTCTCCTGGGTCAGAGGCCTCGTTCTACAATCCCCGAAACGAGACCCGCCACCGTAGCATATCGGTCTCTGTCACCTCTTCGGCGCGTTCACCAGCGCATTTAGCTCGGCACCAACTTCCTTGTACACCCGCATGAGGTTCGCACGCAGAGCATGGATGGTCGCCAACGCCTCGCCAATATTGAGCCCCTGCGTCGTCCCGCCGCCGTCCGCGCCCTGGCCCACGGCCATCGCGACGTGAGCCTCGTAAATCAGCCGCTTCGCGTCCGACAACTTGTTGAGAGCATCGTCGAGTTTCTCTCCCGCTCGCCGCACCTGCATCATCTGGTTCCAATCCGGTGTATCGCCCACATCTCCTCCTAGTCAGGTCGCCGTGTTCTACCATGGCCTGGTGTTCAGGGCGCCGCCTTCTGGCTCACCGGGAACGTGACGTTCCCAATGGTGACGGTGCGCGGCCCGCCTGCCTCCCACAGATTGAGAGTACAGGGGCAGCCGAGCTGCTCCGGTGCCCTCTCGGTGCCGACCACGACAAAGCCCCCTATTGGCCCCGTGGGAATGGGCGCCTCTTGCCACCGGGCAAGCTCCACCTCTTCCCCCGTCGAGCCCATAAGCGCCGTCCCTGCCAGCGTCCAGGGCTCGGCGCCGGGGTTTACGAGGCGCAGCCGCACTGCCACGCTTGCCGGTTGGGCCTCACCCTTGCGCGTGTAGCTGTAGCTCCGGGCTTCATCCCACCTGAGCGCGTCTGCCGGATGGCGCTTCAACTGCCCGCTGACGGCCCCAGACACGAGGCTCCCAGCTCGCTCCATCCATGCGGCCCCCATGAGCCCGCCCGGCTCCTCTCGTTCGACCAGAAGCCGCGCCTTGTCCTCCTGGCACTGGCGCGCTTCGGCCTGTGCCTCGTCACGCTCTTTCTTGAGCACCTCTGGCGGGCGCGGCTGCCGGAACACCTCCACCCGGCGCGTCCCCTTTGCCGCATGGCCCACGAGCCAAAAGCTCTCGCTCGCCGGTGCTGCGCCATCGGCGAAGCGCACCGTCACCTTTATCCGCTCCCCTGACAGATAGTTCGCCTTGGGAATGACGTGGAGACTCAGCCCTCTTGCCTAGTGCCCAATCTGCAAGGCGGCCCCCCGGTTGAAGCTCCACCCTGCCCGCAGCGACGCGGGAGTCAAAGACGAAGGTCGTCGTCTCGTCCGCGCTCGCGCACACGTCCGGTGCCCCCGCGCGCTCGTCCGTAGCTGTCGGAGCGCCCTGTCATACTCCGATCGACCCCGCCAGGACCCGCTAGGTCCTAGCCCGAATGGAGGACCTTCCTATGTGTTTCCGAGCCTGCCTTGTACTTCTGCTCTTGGCCTCAGCCTGCGCGAGCGCGCCCGCCCCGCAGTCGATGCCACGGCCCCATGCCTTCGCGTCGACTCCCACCCCGGGCCCGCGCATCCGGCTCGTTTCCTCGCCGATGGAGCCGACACCGGAACGGTCGTGGATTGGAAAGGCGGACCTGGACAAGGCCAGGGCACTGCTAGCTCGGGCACGCCAAGACATCGAACCGCGTCAATGGGAACAGTTGGACCGCAAGCTCACCGCTGCGGAACGAGCCTTCGAGCGCTTCTCGCGCGCCGCGACAGCGAGCGGGCAAGCCGCCGAGGTGGTGAGGGGGGCGGAGGGCGTCGCGCAGGCGGGACGCGCCAGGACGCTAGCTGAATTCCTCCCGCGCGTGGGCCCGTTGCTCGTGGGACTCGTCCTGCTCTACCCCTCCAGCACCGCCGGGTCGGACATCGACCGTCGCCCGGAGTGGGTCGACGCTCAATGGGAGTACGAGGCCCGTCTGCGGGAGGTGGCGGAGGAGTCGCGGCGGCTCATGGAGGAATTTGAGCGTCAGGAAGCAGAGGAGGTCGTGCCTGACTTTGATTCGGCCCCGCTTATGGCCGTCAGGGAACCCAAGACTTGGCGGAACACAGTAAATCCAGCGACGGGTAAGTTCTACACCAGCGTCGAGGAGTATGACCGTGTTCCTCGTTACCCTGATCAAACATGCAAGAACAGTACGCTCGACACGCTCCGTGAGGAGAAGGTAGAACTCTCTAAGAAAATCCCTCCTCTCGATCCAAGGCGGCCCAGGTCGTCGAACGATAGATGGGATCCGGTGACACCGTGCTCCAAGATCCGGCTGCGTCTTGCTGCCATGCAGAAAGTTCTTGATAAACGAGAGGAGGTTCGAAAGAAATGCTTTGGTGGAAAATCTGATCCTGGCCACGATGAAGCAATGGGCGGCGTCGAACGAGGCATCATAAAACTGAAGAAACTCGAAGCGACGAACTGCGCCCCGGGCCATCCAATGGCGGATAAGTGAGTCATGTCGAAGGAACTCTTCGCAGCAATCGAACAGCACGATGCAGCTCGGGTCAAAACACTCCTGGCGGGGGGAGCTGATCCGAACGAGCCACAGTCAGACGAGCGGGGGCTGCGTCCTCTGCAAGAGGCTATCTTCGCACTTTGCGATGGAGGCGAGGTCGACGTGCTCCAAGTGCTCATCGAGCACGGCGCGGACGTCAACGCTTGGGACGCCAATCGGGACCTGACGCCCTTGTTGACGGCCGTCTGCGAGCAAGAGGTGGAAGCCCTCGAAGTGCTCGTGAGGGCGGGGGCCGACCCCAACGTGCGCGGCGGCGAAGGCGACACGCCACTGCGGATAAGCGCGGAGGTGGGCAGCCTTGCCATGGCGGCTCTGCTCCTGTACGCGGGAGCCGCCCGGACCATCAACGACTGGGGCGGACTGTCCGGGCTCACCGCTCTCGGGCATGCGGCATTTCGACTGGACCTCCCCATGATCAAGCTACTGCTCGCCGCAGGCGCTGACCCGAGGGCCCCGGACGAGGACGATCGACCCGCCCACTTCCGTCTGCCGCCGCGCGCTGAATCCGATTCCCAGACGTGGGACGCTGCGTTCGAGCTGCTCGGAGGAGCGAAGGACCGCATGCCGTTGTAGAACGGAGGTCGCGCGCCTCGGGCTCAAGGGCGCGCAGCCCCTTGAGGCTCGGCACGGCTCACGGTGGCCGTCTCAGGGCCCCGCCTGCTGGCTCACCGGGAACGTGACGTTCCCGAGGGTGACGGTGCGCGGCCCGGCTGCCTCCGACAGCTTGAGGGTGCAGGGGCAGCCGAGCTGCGCGCGCTCCCCCTCAATGCCCACCACGACGGCACCGGCCCCCTTCGCGGGAATGGGTGCCTCTTGCCACCGGGCAAGTTCCACCTCTTCCCCCGCCGAGTCCACCAGAGCCGCCCCCGCCAGCGTCCAGGGCTCCGCGCCGGGGTTGGACAGGCTCAGCCGCACTGCCACGCTTGCCGGGTGGGCCTCACCCGTGCGGGTGTAGCTGTAGCTCCAGGCTTCATCGAGCCCGAGCGCGTTGGCCGGATGTTGCTTCAACTGCAAGCGAAGAGGCAAAGACGCGAGGCTCCCAGCCCGCTCCATCCACGCGGTCCCCATGAGCCCACCCGGCCCCTCTCGCTCGGCCAGCAGCCGCGCCTTGTCCTCCTGGCACTGGCGCGCTTCGGCCTGTGCTTCGTCACGCTCTTTCTTGAGCACGTCGGGCGGGCGCGGCTGCCGGAACACCTCCACCCGGCGCGTTCCCCTCGCCGCATGGCCCACGAGCCAAAAGCTCGCACTCGCCGGTGCCGCGCCATCCGCGAAGCGCACCGTCACCTTTACCCGCTCCCCTGGCAGATAGTCCGCCCTGGGAGTGGCGTAGAGACTCAGCCCGTCTTGCCCGGGTGCCCAATGCGCGAGGCGTTCCCCTCGCTGAAACTCCACCGCCCCCACAGCGACGCGGGAGTCAAAGACGAACGTCGTCGTCTCGTCCGCGCTCGCGCACACGTCCGGCGCTCCCTCCGGGGAGCCTGTGACCAAGTCAAAGCGAGCTGTCGCGGCGCAGCGGGGAACGGGTGGCGGTTCTGTGGCTTGCGCGACACCAGAGAGGAGGGCAATCACCAGGAAGGCACCAGGAGACGAAGGCAGCACGGAAACTCAACCTCCAAAGGGCACGGCAATAATCAGGGCTGCCCGGTGGGCCGAGCGAGAGGAATGCGCGAGGGTGTCTTGGCAGTGCCGGGCTTGCTTCCAGGAGTAAGGCAGGTGCCCAATCCAGGGGGGCAAAAGACCTGTTTGCCGTGCTCGTCCATGTAGGGCGTTTTTTCGTCCAGGCCAGCAACCAAACACACGGGGAGAGTCCCCGCGCCTGGAATCTTCGCCTCGGTGAAGGAGCCGAAAAGGCGGTCGTCCCCAAGCTGCCACCGTCCAAGTAGCAGGGTGCCGTCAGGCAGATTGCCCACGCGCCCGACGATACCGACTTGGAGCGTCGCGGGACCATCCTTCACCCTGGCCGCCTCTCCGGGCTCCCCCGTGTACCCTTTCACCGTGGCCATGCCGCGATAGCCAACGCCGTACCGCTCGTGGGTCTGCTGCCATCCCTGGGGGCACGTAATCGAGGGGGGCTCGGTGCGCACCTGGGAAGCGGGCGCGCTGCATCCCCCATCGAGCAGCGCACAGACCGCGACGGCTGCGGGCTTCACCAGCAAGCGGAGCCCCGCACCTTGCGTCTGCGGTTTCGGCGTTTCGTTCTTGGGCTTCTGAGCGGACGTGCGAAGCATGGCGTTAGCGGTAGACGCGGGAAGTTGAGCCCCAACGGGTGTCGCGTCTCCTCCGGGGAGAGATTCCAGCGCCTTTGCATCGGGCGCCACTTCACGACCGCGCACGCCTGCATCGGTTGCTGGAGGGCTCGGGGACGTGGACGGTAGCGGCACCTCCAGCCCTGCCTCGCTGGTGCGCCCCGTAGAGCCAGGCTCCCCCAGGTTCGCGCCCACGGACAGGGCAACGACGGCCACCAGCAGCACGGCCCCAGCGAGCCCCAGGCGCCACGCGGCGCGACTGGAGTGGGCAGTGGCGGCGGCGGGCTCGAGTTCGCGAGCTGGCGGCACCGGGGCGCTCGGAACGGGCGGCTCGTGCCCCCCAGCGGGCGCGGCCACGCCCGGAGCGCCCACCTTGGGGATCTCGTCCGGGTGTGCGGCTGCTGGCGGGACCCGTGGGGCTGCCATCTCCTCGGGCAGGAAGAACACCCGGTCCCTTTTCGGCAGGGGACGCCCGCGCCGGGGGCGTTGCTTCCTCAGCCTTAGAAACGCACGCCGCTGCTCGCTCGCCTCTTGCCGTTCCGGGTCCTCGGCCGTGGTGGTGAGCTGCGGATCGTCCGGGTCCCCGAGAGGCACATCCCAGGTGGCGTCGCTCTCCGCGGTGGACAGGGACTCATTCAAAGCCGCGCACAGCGTCGCAACCACCGGGAAACGCGCCTCCGGTCGCTCAGCAAGCATCCTCATGCACAGCAGCGAGGCTGCCAGAGGCACGCGCGGATTGACGAGGTGAGGCGCATCCGGCCTGTGCGTCAAGATGCGCTCGCGCAGTCCATCCAGGCCACCTTCATCCGTGCGCTCGCCAAAGGGCAGCGCATCCGTCAGCAGCCAATAATAGGCCACGCCCAACGCCCACATCTCGTCGGCGGGCCCGTACTCGTATTGACCCGTGCCGTCTGGGTTGGCGCGCTGGAACCGGATCTGCTCAGGGGACCGGAACTCCTCTGTCCCCGGTGGGAGCTGCGAGCCGGTGACAGTCGGCGCGCTGGCGAGAGCCCCAATCCCGAAATCAATCAGAACGGGCCGCTCGCTCCCTTCCCGAATGAGGATGTTCTCCGGCTTCACGTCACGGTGAAACACGCCCGCCGCGTGTACCTCCCCGAGCGTCACCGCCACATCCAGAACGATGCGCGTCGCCTTCCGCGCCGATGGATTCTGGCTGTAGGCAAACGCAAAGAGCGTGTCGCCCGGCACGAATTCCATCACGATATAGGGATGGCCGATAGCCGGGTCGGGCCAGAAGTCCGACCCCACGTAACGGACGACACCGGGATTCTCCAGGTGAATGAGAATACCTATTTCGCGCTTGCCCCTGCCGTCCAGCGTGGAGACCAGGAGGAGCTTCAACGCGAAGAAGCGGCCCCCGCGCTCGACCTTGTAGACGATCCCAAGGCCCCCCGCGCCCAAAAGCCCCACGACCTTGTAGTCCCCGATCATCTCTTCGATTTCCGGGTGTCTGAGTACCAGTCCCACGCTCTACCTCACCTCCTAGATGGGGGAGCGTAGCATAACCGCAGGAATACGACTCAGACAGCGGGACCGGGGCGGCAGGTGGACCCCTCCAAGGCTGGT
>NZ_JPMI01000349.1 GCF_000733295.1 Archangium violaceum Cb vi76
GACGCCGTGTTCCTTATCATGCTTGCCTTGCTGCTGCCTCCTCTTGTTGAGCTTGGCCAACCCGGTCGCCGTTCCCTTGAAGATGGCAAGCTGCTGGGGATCCATCGTTCGCACCAGCCGCAGCAACCGCCTGATCTCCGGCGTCAGTTCTTCGTCGAGTGCCGGTTGGGTCTGAGTGGCTTCCCTTTCGACGAGCCCCACAAGCAAGTCAGCAGAGAGCCCAAGTGCAACGCAGATCTTCGTTAGCGTTGGCGTGCTCGGAAGCATGGCGCCTCGCTCCAGCCTCCCATACACTTCCGGGGTCAACCCGACTCGCTCGGCTATGTCCTCCTGAGTCAGTTTCAATTTCAACCGAGCCGCCCGCGCAGCCGTGCCGATTTGAATACTGAGTTCGGTTCGGTTTCTCCCCCTGGTGGCGCCCTCCTTCTTACCTGGCTTCCCTTTCATGACCTAACCCTCGTCCTCGTCAGGCGTTAGCGCCGTCCGCTCGATGGGGTTCGCCGTCAGTCGCTTGACCCTTGCGGCAGCCTCGAAAATCGCCTTCAGCTCTGCTGCGACCTCATCAGCGAGGACCGGCGGCTCTACGGTCCCCAGGTAGACGAGCAGCTCTTCGCGCATCTCGGCGGCAGAAAAACGCTCGCGTGGATCCGGTTGGAGCGCACGCCGGACAATGGACCGCAAAGGACCGGGCGCGAACTCAAGCCGACGTTCCGCTTCCGAAGGGTGAAAGCGCAGCAGCCGGTAAGCCAACACGTCCAGGCTTAGCTGTGTAGTCCGCTCGGCACGCACAGGGAATGAGAACCCGGCCGGGGCGCCCTCCACAGGGGTATCAGTCGGGTCGAGCGGGTATTCGGCCAGCAGCATTTCCAGCAGAACCAGCCCGAGCGAGAACACGTCCGCTCTACCGTCAATCGCTCCGCCGATAAGCGGGTCGGCTCGGCTCCCGGTGGACTCCATCACAGCTCGCAGAACCTCGGGCGCACAGTAGGCCGGGTCGCCGCGCAGCAGGCCGGGCGGCGTCTTCAAGCGGTCGCGCAGTTCCGAGTACGCGGCACCGAAGTTCGCGAGCTTGACGCGCCCATCAAACCCGAGACGGATCCGCATGGGACCCACGGCGCGATGGACGATGTGCATCGGGTGGCCTTCTCTGCTGATACGCTGGTGAGCGTAACCAAGCGCACCCGCTACTTCCGCCGCGACGTATGCCGCAAAGACGGGCGACAGACGACGCTCCACCAGCAGCGCGAAATCCATCGCGGTGAGGAGGTAGCAACCGCGCAAATGCTCCATGACCACGTAGGCGGTGTTGCCATGGGATGCGAAGCCATAAACCTTGGCGATGCCCGGGTGCTCCAGGTGCGACGCGAGCTGCACCTCTTCCCAAACCCGCTCGCTCCTCTCACTGTCTGAGGATACCTGCACAGGCTTGAGAATGACCCTTGAGCGACGGCCCCCGCTTCCCCCGATGGGGTGCCTCCAAGCAAGAAGAAGCGTGTCGTAATCCCGGTTTAGAACCTGGGTGTCGTAAATCTCGTATTTGAAGCCCTCGAATTCGAAGATAAGACGCGGGCCGGAGCTGTCCGCCATGTTGTGCTCTCCTTACGAAGCCCTACAGCCTGTCGAGGTTGGGGCTGTCCGCACGTCGCCAGCTCTCGCCGTCTGCGCGCGTGTAGAACACGCCCATTTCAAACTCAGCCACGCCTGCCCCGTGGTCGCGAACCTCGACCCTACCAATCCACCGCGCAGGCTCGCCGGTAAGCGCTGCCGCGAGAAAGCCATCCTGACGGAGAAGGAAAAGGCTCCGGTACTCCTGCACCATCCGGCTCAGGTCCCAGCGGGACAGCCCTTGTCCGTGCTGCTCGACGTAGCGCAGCAGCTCGTCGGCAACGAAACGGGGCGCGTAGTGCTGCGGCAGGTAAGGCAGGATCGCGAGGTGCCGACGCAGCCGCTCGGCCTGCACAGGCGACATGCTCCGCCCCTGGGGGATGGCTTCAACAGGCAACCCGGCCCCCAGCAGCAGCGCGCCGAACTCGTCCAGGCCCGACAGCGCGTCGCGGGTAGCGGCAAGGGCCTCCGGGGGCGGGCGGCT
Organism: Archangium violaceum Cb vi76; assembly: GCF_000733295.1. Lineage (GTDB taxonomy): Bacteria > Myxococcota > Myxococcia > Myxococcales > Myxococcaceae > Archangium > Archangium violaceum. The sequence continues at coordinate 2,090 of NZ_JPMI01000349.1, forward strand.
CGCGCACGCAGTCGCGCCGGAGGCGAGCACCGCCAGCAGCGCAAGCAAGCTCAGCGGGGCATGAACCGAAAAGCAGGCAACGGAAATCAACCTCATACGAGAGCGCGGTTCGCTCAGCACGGGGCACCACCTCCAGCGCGTTGGTTGGTGAGACGGCGAAACGCCCGGATAGGTAACACAGTCATATGAGCAGGGGAAGCCCGGGAGTCCCGAACATATACGAAACATATAATGCACGGATTGCGCGATCAGGCCCGAGTCAGGGAAATCAGTACAGAAATGTTCCCTACATGTGTGGGTTAACCAGGCCGCTCGTGCGCGGCATGTGCCCTTGCAGGACTCGGCAAGGCGCGGACCTGTTGACCACCCACGCACGACGGTTCGGCATGGCCCGTCATTACCGGGTCTGTCCCGGGGCATCGGGCGGTATCGGGGCGCGGTGGTGGCCGAGGCGGTGGCGCGGTGGTGGCTCTGCTTGGTTGCCCGGCTGCACTCTTGCCGATCACCTCTCACGCTTTGTTCGTGGCCTGGACACGCGGCTTTGCACTGTGTCACTGCTGGCCTGGGTAGTTCTTGGGCTGTTGGGCGT
>NZ_JPMI01000350.1 GCF_000733295.1 Archangium violaceum Cb vi76
ATGCAGGAGGGGCGCCAGCCATGAGCACGCCCCCCGTCTCTGCGGACGCCGCGCCCGCATTTCTCACGGTGGAGGAAGCCGCCGAAATACTGCGCGTGAACAGGAAGACTCTCTACGAAGCGATCCGGCTTGAGCAGGTTCCCGGCGTCGCTCGCATCGGAAAAACCCTCCGCATCCGCCGCGCTGCCCTGCTAGAGTGGACAGCCGGTAAGGGCCGTGATTCTGCGCTCGGGAGTCGGAAATGAGCGTCAGATTGCGGAAGTGGCAGAACAAGGCAGGGAAGGTCGAGGAGGCTTGGCAAGTGGACTTCATGTTCCACCACTCGGACGGACGGCGACAGCGAGTCGTGAAGTTCTCGCCCGTGCAGACGCGCCGGGGTGCCGAGCAGTACGAGCGCGAATTGCGCGCCTCCCTCCTCAATGGAACCTTCGGAAAGGAGAACAACAGCGGGGAGCGCCCTATGACGTTGGCGGAGTTTGCCCCGCGCTTCCGGACCTACAGCGAGAACAACAACAAGCACTCCAGCGTCGTCAGCAAGAGCCAAATCCTGGAGGCTCACATCCTGCCGTTTTTCGGTGAAATGGCGCTGTCTGCCATTGGCCCGGCTGAGATGGAGGATTTCAAGGCTGTCATGCGCAAGAAGAAGTCGGCAGCGCGCGCCCGGAAGGAGGCCCCCATGCGGGCAGCCCTCCGCAAGCGCAGCGGCGAGGAACCGAAGCCGCTGAGCCTCAAAACCATCAACAACGTGTTGACGGTGCTGAGCAAGCTGCTGGCGGTCGCGGAAGAGCAGCGGGTAATAGAGCAGGCCCCGCGCGTGAGGCTCTTCACGAAGCTGCCGAAGCCGCCCTTTGATTTCCTCACCTTCGAGGAGGCAGAGCGCCTGAGCAACGCCGCTGAGCCGGAATGGCGAGCGTTGCTCCTGGTGGCGCTCAAGGCGGGGCTGCGACAAGGGGAGCTGCTCGGGCTCCAGTGGGGTGACGTGGACTTGCAGCGCGGCAAGCTGCACGTCCGCCGTACCATCTGGCGCGGTGTCTCGGGCTTGCCCAAGGGCGGACGCGAGCGAACGGTGGAACTGCCCGGCTCGGCAGTGGACGCGCTCAAGGGACACCGGCACCTGCGCGGCCCTTACGTGTTCTGCCAGGAGGACGGCCAGCCGCTTACCGACGGGCTCCTCAAGCTGCCGCTGCGCCGGGCCCTCCAGCGGGCGGGCATCTCTCGCGAGCAAGGCCGCATCGGCTGGCACGACTTGCGGCACACCTACGGCAGCCACCTCGCCATGAGGGGGATACCGCTGACGGTCATCAAAGAGCTGATGGGGCACGCGACCATCGACATGACGGAACGCTATGCCCACCTGAGCCCGGACACGCGCAGAGAGGCGGTCGGGGTTCTCGACCGGCCCTCTGCGCCCGCGTGCGACATACGTGCAACACGGATGGAGGAAGCTGCTAACCACCCATAAGCACGGCGTAAAAAAGTGGAAGCGGCGGGAATCGAACCCGCCGCCTGGCACTCCCAGACCGACTGGAGTTCGCCTCGGGGGCGGTGGGCATGCGGTATGAGCCGAGAAGGTAGAGAAGCGCACCTTCATGCGCCGGGGCCCGTCGTTCTCCGAGCCGGGCTCGCGCTGGGTCCATCCCCCGGCCCGCTGAGCCCGCCCGGAGCGTGGCCAGGAAACAGCAGCTCCAGGTGATAGCTGCTTCCCTCCAGGCGGGCCTGCACGGGCAGCCCGCTCTCGTGGAAGACGTCGAGCATGGGCTTGTTCGACACCAGCACATCCGCTTGGAATCCCGGTAGCCCCCGCGCCTGGGCCGCCTCGCGAATGCGTCTCATCAGTGCCGTGCCCACGCCCTTACCCTGCCAGTCATCGCGCACCACGAAGGCCACGTCCCCCAACCCCGTCGCGGCCACCACGTCGTAGCGCACCACGCCCACCAGTTCCTCCGTGCCCGGCACACACGCCACCAGCGCCATGTTCTGCTCGTAGTCCGGGTTCACCAACTCCTGCACCTCCTCGTGGGGGTGCCGCTTCTTGAAGCACATGAAGCGCCGGTACGTGCTGTCGTCGCTCAGCCCATACAACAGCTCCTGCAACGCTCGCTCGTCGGTGATGCGCGCGGGGCGGATGAGCAGCTCCTGCCCGGAGAGGATGCGCTCCACCCGCTCCTCCGCCCACGGGTAGCGTGCCCGGGGCACCACCTGGTCCGGCAGCACCCAGTGCCGCTCCTTGGCCGCCGCCATCAACTCCGCGCGGAAGTCCGGGTGGGCGATGTGGATGAGCGCCTTGGCTCGCTCGCGGATGTTCTTCCCCCACAGGTCCGCCACCCCGTACTCCGTCACCACGTAGTGCACGTCTCCGCGGCTCGTCACCACGCCCGTGCCCCCCTCCAGCGCCACCTGAATCCGGCTCACCGTGCCGCCCTTCGCCGTCGAGGGCAACGCGATGATCGGCCGCCCTCCCCGGCTGCGCGCCGCGCCCCGGATGAAGTCCACCTGCCCGCCAATCCCCGAGAAGAAACACCCGCCCAGCGTGTCCGCCGCCACCTGCCCGGTCAGGTCCACCGCCAGCGCTCCGTTGATGGCCACCATCCGCTCGTTCCGGGCGATCACGCCCGGATCATTGGTGAAGTCGCTCGGCCGCATCTCGATGGCCGGGTTGTCGTGGGCCCATGCGTACAGCTTCCGGGTTCCCATGATGAAGGACGTCACCAGCTTGCCCGGCAGCAGCGTCTTCCTGCGCCCGGTGATGACGCCCGCCTCCACCAGGTGCATCACCCCGTCCGACATCATCTCCGTGTGCAGCCCGAGATCCGTGTGCCCCGTCAGCTGCGCCAGCACCGCGTCCGGAATCCTCCCGATGCCCAGTTGCAGCGTGGCCCCGTCCGGAATCAGCCGCGCGATGTGGCTCCCGATCTCCCGTGACACCTCGTCCTGCTCCTCGTGGGGGCGCTCCAGGAGCGGTTGATCCACCGGGACCAACCGGTGCAGGCGGCTCACGTGGACGAAGGAATCCCCATGGGTGCGCGGCATGTGGGGGTTGACCTCGGCGATGAGCAGCGAGGCCGCCTCCACCGCCGAGCGCACCACGTCCACCGAGACGCCCAGGCTCACGTACCCATGCGCATCCGGCGGGCTCACCTGCAGCAGGGCCACGTCCACCCGGACGCGGTTGCTCCGGATGAGCTCGGGAATCTCCGAGAGGAACACGGGCATGAAGTCCGCCCGGCCCTCCTGGACCGCCTTGCGCGTGTTGGCGCCGATGAAGAAGGCGATGTGCCGGAAGCGGTGCTGGTACTCGGGCTCCACATACGGCGCCGGCCCCAGCGTCATCAGGTGCACCACCTCGTTGTCGGCCAGGTGCTCGCCCTTCTCCACCAGGGCCTTGACCAGGGCCACGGGCTCGGCAGCCCCCGAGCCGATGAGGATGCGCCGCCCCGGGCGGATCAGGCGGATGGCCTCCTCCGCCGTCGACACCTTGTCCGCGTAACGTCCCCGCCAGTCTTGCGCGTTCATGAGCCCTCCCTTCCTGGCGCGCTAGCACTCTTCATTCCAACGGTGCTGCCGGGGAAAGCCGGTGTCACCCGGCGCAACCCGTGCGCCCGGAGCCGGCTCCTGGCGCAACCCCTGCACGCCTCGCGCTCCTGGGGAACGGGGAGGCAGCAAGGGCCCTCCCGCCTCGCCTCCCGAAGGGCGAAGCAAGGCCGGGCTGCGCCGGACGGTCTCCTTTCCCCAGTCCCCATGGGCCCGGAGCCGATTCACCGTTGAGCAAGACATCCGCCCCCTTCCAGATGACGCTCACTCCGTCCACCCGCCCATGACGACGTCGCCTCATCGCGCTTCTCTCCGCCGGCTCAAGCAGGGGCTCGCGCCGCTGGCGCCTGCCGTCAGTGGGCTCGCCGTCCTGGTCGCCTCCTTCAATCTGCTCGGCTGGGCCCTGGGCAGCAGGCCCCTCACCCGGCTGATTCCCGTGCAGGGCGCGATCAGCATGATGCCGAACACCGCGATCGGCTTCATCCTGAGTGGCCTCGCGCTCTGGTTGCTCCACCCGGAAGGGCCGGACCGGCGGCGGCGTACAACGGGCCAGGCGCTGGCACTCGTCACCCTGCTGCTGGGCGGCCTGACGCTCGCCGAGTACCTCTTCGGGCTCGACGCCGGAATCGACCTCCTCCTCTTCGGAGGGACCGTCCAGCGCATGGTTCCCCTGTCCCCGGGAAGGCCCTCGCCCATGACGGCGATGAACTTCTGCCTCCTGGGGGGGGCACTCCTGCTGCTGCATGTCAGGACGCGCCAGGGGAGGCTCCCCGCCCGCTTCCTGGCCCTGACCGTCACGCTCCTCTCCGCCCAGGTCCTCATCGGGTACATGTACCTGGAGGAGAGCCTGTTCGGGCCCAGGCGGCTCTTCTCCTTCCTGCCGCCCTTCACGCCCATGGCCGTGCATACGGCGGCGCTCTTCCTGCTGTTGTCGCTCGGCATCCTGTCCGTCCATCCCGAGCGCGGGCTGACGGGGCTGCTCCTCCGGGACGATGTGGGGGGCATCCTGGTGCGCCGGCTCCTGCCCGCCGTCCTCCTCACCCCCCTGCTGGTGGGCGGCATGTGGCTCCTGGGAGAGCGGCTGGGGCTCTTCGGGACCACCCTCGGGGTCTCCCTCTTCGTGCTCGCCACCATGGTGGCCTTCCTGTTCGTGCTCGCGCGCAACGCGAGCACCCTCTCCCGGCTGGATGCGCAGCGCCACGCCATGGAGCAGTCCCTCCGGCTGTCGGAGGCCCGCTTCGCCGGCATCGTCTCCACCGCGGCCGATGCCATCCTCTCGATCGACGAGGCGCAGAGGATCACCCTCTTCAACACCGGGGCGGAACACATCTTCGGCTACCCCGCGAACGAGGTCCTGGGCCGTCCCCTGAATCTGCTCCTGCCCGAGCGGTTCCAGGCCATCCACCGGCAACACATCCGGGAGTTCGCGGCCAGCGGGCAGACAGCCCGTCACATGGGAGAGCGGCGGACCATCATCGGCCGGCGCAAGAATGGCGACGAGTTCCCCGCGGAGGCCAGCATCTCGAAGCTGCGGGTGGACGGAACGGAGCTCCTCACCGTCATCGTGCGGGACATCACCGCGCGCCAACGCGCCGAGGAGGGACTTCGCAACAGCGAGGAGCGCTTCCGGACCTCGTTCGAGGATGCCCCCATCGGGATGGCCCTGGTCGGCCTGGATGGCCGGTTCCTGAACGTGAATGGCTCGCTGTGTGGGATCGTCGGCTACTCACACAAGGAGCTCATCACCAAGACGTTCCAGGACATCACCTGGCCCGAGGATCTGGAGCTGCACCTGGCGAACGCGCACCGGCTGCTCCAGGGGGAGATCAGCTCGTACCAGATGGAGAAGCGCTACATCCACAAGGACGGCCACCGGGTGACCATCCTGCTGACGGGCTCGCTGGTCCGTGGCGCCCGGGGAGAACCGCTCCATTACATCGAGCAGCTCCAGGACATCTCCGAGCGCAAGCAGCTCGAGCAGGCCTGGCGCTTCCTGGCCGAGGCGGGCCCACGGCTCGCGGCGTCGCTCGACGCGCAGACCACGCTCACCACCGTGGCGGGCCTGGCCGTTCCCGCGCTGGCGGACTGGAGCCTGGTCGAGCAGCTGGATGAGGAGGGGCGGGTGAAGCGGGTGGAAGGACTGGCGGACTCCCCGGAGAAGTCACGGCTCCTTCGCGAGCTGCTCACCACCCAGCCCCGGCGCCCGTCCAACCCGAGACACCTCCTCGCCCACGTGCTGCGGACGGGGCAGCCGGCGCTCCTGCCGGAGTTCTCCGAGGCGGTGCTCGAAGCGGCGGCGGAGGACTCCCATCACCTGGAGCTGCTCCACCGTCTCGAGCCCCGCTCGGGCCTCGTCGTGCCCCTCGTCACCCGCGGGCGGAACCTCGGCACGCTCCTCCTCGTGATGTCCGAGTCCGGGCGCCGCTACGAAGCCCGGGACCTGGCGCTGGCCGAGGAGCTGGCCCAACGCGCCGCGCTCGCCATCGACAATGCCTGCCTCCACGAGAAGTCCGAGCAGGCCACCCATACCCGCGACGAGGTGCTGCGGATCGTCGCCCATGATCTGCGCACCCCGCTCAACGTCATCTCCCTGAGCACGAAGGTGCTCCTGAAACATCCGCCCGAGAAGCGGGCCACCGACACGAAGCCGCTCGAAGCCATCCAGAAGGCGGTGGACCGGGCCACCCGGCTCATCCTGGATCTGCTGGACATCGCCCGGATGGAAGCCGGCCGTCTGTCCGTGGACCGGGGACCGGAGCAGACCGCGCCCCTCGTCCGGGAGGCCGCCGAGCTGCATCGCGCACTCGCGGAGGAGAAGTCCATCCAGCTCATGGTCTCCGTCCCCGAAGATGCGCCGCCCGTCTTCGCCGACCGCGACCGGGTGCTGCAGATCCTCTCGAACCTGCTCGGCAACGCGCTCAAGTTCACGCCCATGGGAGGACGGATCCTGCTCCGGGCCGAGCCGGCGGGGAGCCTGGTGCGGTTCTCGGTGAGCGACACGGGCTCCGGGATTCCCGAGGAGGATCTGCCCCACCTCTTCGAGCCCTTCTGGCAGGCCTCCGCGGGGAGGAAGCAGGGGGCGGGCCTGGGACTGGCCATCGTGAAGGGGCTCGTCGACGCGCACGGCGGACACCTCCGGGTCGAGAGCAGCCCCGGGGTGGGGAGCACCTTCTTCTTCACGCTCCCCACCGCGAGTCCGGCCGAGGTGCATCCCCGGCCTCATGCATGAGACGCACGGGACGGTGCTGTTGGGGAAGCCCGATGTCATCCGGCGCGACCTGGATGGGCCTCGCCCTCCTGGAGGCACGGGCGCAGGCGCCTGGAGGAAGGGCCGCCGGTCACCGGTTCCGTCCAGAACTGGAGCTTGTGCTCGCACTGGCAGCCGTTACGGCGGGCGCGGGGCGGACACATCTTCCGGCTGTGGGCTCGTGCTGCCGCCGGAATCATCCGGGCAGCGGAGGGGGCGTCATGAAACGAAGCCCGATGACCTGGATGGCGGGTGGACTGGCGATGGCGGGAGCAGGTGCGCTCGCGTACCTGCGGTGGCTGCGGCCGTGGCTCCTGCGGTGGGGCGCGACCGACGAGGAAGTCATGCGCGCGATGCCGGGGGACGAGCTCGTGCAGGAGCCCCAGTACGTGACGACCCGGGCCATCACCATCCAGGCCCGGCCTGAGCGGATCTGGCCCTGGCTGATCCAGATGGGCGAGGGCCGCGGCGGCTTCTACAGCTACGTGTGGATCGAGCGGCTGCTCGGCATGCGGTTGGAGAACGCGGAGCGGATCCTCCCCGAGTTCCAGAATGTGAAGGTGGGGGAGCCACTCGCGGTGGAGCCCCAGGACGACTACGTCATGCAGGTGAAGGTCCTCGAGCCCGACCACGCCCTGGTGCTGGGAGGCTCCACGCCGGCCCCCTGGGGCGAGGCCACCTGGACCATGGCGCTCGAACCACTCGACGAGCACTCCACGCGTCTGGTCTCCCGGTGCCGTACCCGGTTCAACTCGACACGGGACATGCTGCTCGTCCTGTCCTTCCTCGACATCGGCCAGCTCCTCATGGAGCGCAAATGGCTGCGGGGCGTGAAGGAGCGCGCCGAGCGATGGGCGCATGCTCCCGCCGAGCCCATGGCGCCTGAAGCGCCCGCCCCCATGTGAGAACGGCGGGCCGCTGCCCGGGTTGAGAGATACCTGGACCGTCCATGGCTTCCGCGTTCTACCGCCGATGGATCCTCGCGAACGGCCTGGCCGAAGCCGCCCTGGGGCGCACGTTGCTCGTGCACCGCAAGGGCGCGGTGGAGTTGGAGGCCGGGCAACGGGGCGTCATTCCCGGCTCGATGGGGACGGCCTCGTACGTGGTGGAGGGGAGGGGAGAGGCGAGGTCCTTCCGTTCCTGCTCGCACGGGGCGGGGCGGGTGGCTCACCCATCGCCGTGCTCAAGGGCTGAGCCCGTGAGGGAGGCGGCGGGAATCGAACCCACGCTCGTAACCGCCCGGAGTGCTTAAGAATCGATATCCCTCCGCGTCCCCTCCTGGCCCGCCCCATTTCCAGCCGGGCAAGGAGGGGGACTTTCAAGCAAGTACTGGGCGAGCCATTCCCCCAACAACTCGTCCTCGGCAAGCCCGAGGTGCGCGGCGTACTCCGCGAGCGAGGCGCGCTCCAGTCCGGCCCTCTGAGCAAACCACTCCCGCAGGGTATCCACCGACACGCCCGCGGACTGCGGCGTGAGGGCGGCCCCGCCCCGCTCACCGAGACGGCGCTCCTTTTCCCGCACCGCGGCGAGGGTGGAATCCCACTCGCCACGGCGCAGCAGCTCCAGCGGCAGTTGCACATCCACCTCCGGGGCCGACCGCGCCAGCACGGCCTCGGTGAGGGCGTCCGCATGGGCTTGCCACCTGTCCGTGAGGGACTCCTGCTCCGCCGGGCCCCGGTCGCGCTCGGACAGCGCGATGCCCAGCCGCTCCGCCTGCGCCTCCATCAGGTGGTGGCCGAGCGCCGAGCGCAAGAGCGCGTCACGCGCGGGCGAGAACAGCCACACGTGGCGACCCACCGCCTTCAACGTCTCGTCCCGGACACCCAACAGACCGCGCCGGCTCGCCCTTGCGTGAAAGGCGCGCCAGGAGCTGGTGGACTCGAAATCGAAGCAGGGGGGGCGGGGGGCGCGGACCTCGGCCAGCTCCCGCGAGACGTGCTCCAGCAGCCGGGCCGCATCCTCCCGCTTGAGATCGGGCTTCTCCCGGGTCACCAGCGCCCGGAGCCCATCCAGCTCGTCGCGGGGGACGCCTGGCCACATCCCCGCGCGCCACAGGTCCGGCCAGGCGCGGTCGGCGTAGTACTTCCGCTTGGCATGCTCCCTCAGCAGGTCGTGAGTGCCCGGGCTGATGACTCCGGCCTCCCGCGCAAGGCGCAACCCCTCGCGCACGTTCACCATCGCCTCGGAGAGCGCCCGGTACCCGAGCGACTCGGGGGCGTGGCTCACCGCGACCTCGTCGTCATCCTCGTACTCGCCGCTGCGGTAGGCCTCGAAGATGCGTCCCACCCCTTCCATCCCGTAAGGGTGCAGCTCCGCGGCCCGCAGGGCGCCCATGCTCGAGCTGCCGAAAACCCGGATGCCCTGGCTGAGGGCGTAGAGGATTTCCTTGTGCCGAACCGAGGGCACCTGCTCGAAATATCCATCAATGATGACGATGGCTCGGGGCCGGCGCTCGACCAGGGCGCTGACGTCCCCGGCCGCCACCGGAGGCAGGTAATACGCATCAAGCAGCCGCTGGGCCTGCTCGAGCGGATGGCTCGGGCCCAGGAAGACGTAGACACTCATCGAGGCTCCTCGCCTTGGAGCATCCGCCTGCGCGCCCTCGTCCCGAAGGGACCCTCCAGCGCGCCGCTCTCGAGCTCGGGGGCGAGCATCTTCACCACGGGGACGCCCACCTCCGGCCTCGTGAGGTCTACCGCGACCACGCTGGTGATGCCGGCGCCGCGCAGCGCCTCCAACACCCGTGTCAGGTCCTCCTCGAAGCCCTCGCCCGCGAGCGAGCGCCGCGCATCGAAGCGCAGGCTCGGCGGAGGCTCCAGGATGAGCCGCTCCATCTCGCGCAGCTCCTCCTCGTCCCGGTTCTGCTGGTACGCCTCCCAGGGGATGTCGTCGCGCGTGCCGGTGATTTCCGTCAGCCGGCATTGCACCGCCTCGGTGAGCGCGCGCAGCAGCGCCACCTCCGGCGCGAGGTGGCAGCCAAACCCCCAGAAATACCCCATGCGCCGCAACGCCCCGGGTTTGTCGAAGAGGACGCACTGGTAGGAGGCAATCCCCACGTCGGACGTGTTGTCGTACACGCCCACCCGCAGCCCGGCCTCGGCCAGGCGCTCGAGCAGCGCGCGGCACAGCGGCTCCTCCACCGTGTCCAGCCGGAGCTGCGACGCCTTGCCGCCCGTCCCATCCTCGGAGAGGAACCACAGCGTGGTCGCATCCCGCTCGATGAGCTCACACAGGCCGTGGACCATGGCCTCCAGGAGGTGGTTGCCGGAGGCCAGACCGTTGCTGCTGGGGGTGAAGGTGCGCACCACGCCCGGGGGGGGCACGTCGTACAGGCTGACGAGCTCCCAGGGAACCCAGACGGCGGTTTGACGAATCAGGTCGTACCCCTCCATCCAGAGGAGGGGCGCATGAGGGAGCGACTCACGCCCCATCTGCGCCAGGAGGGGCTCGAGGTCCATCACCTCGGCGCTGCGGCGCAGGGCGTGCGGGGACTCGTAGCGCAGCGGCTTGTCGATGTGCTCCGCGTGCCAGCACTCGATGGCCTCCATCAGCGCGGACACCTTGGCCGAGTCCGGGTCGAGCCCCTTGCCCTGGGTGACGCTGAGGGAGCGCGCGTTGGGGCGGACGGCCACGTAGACGGGCACCCCGATGAAATCCAACCCGGTGACGTTGGCCAGCCGGGTGATGCCCATGGGGCCCATGAAGCGCGAATAGTCCCGGAACGTCTGGTCGGGAGGGCGCGTGCGGTGCGTGCCGGCCCGGAAGTGCTTGGCGACCCTCCTCTCAGTGCCTGGCGGGTGCATGTCCTTGCCTCTCTACGAGTCGGGCCAGATTCTCCCGGCAGGCGAGCACGTGGGGATGGGAGGGGGAGAGGAGGGGCTCGAGAATGGCCAGGGCCTCTCGCAGCAACTTCCGGGCAACGTGCGGCCGCCCCCGCTTGAGCTGCAGAGTGCCCAGGTTGTTGAGGACCATGGCCACATCGGGGTGGCGCGGGCTCAGGAGCCGCCGGAATGTACGGGCCGCGCGCCGGTAGAGGCGCTCCGCCTCGCCCAGCGCGCCCCTGGCGGACAGCAGGGCGGCGAGGTTGTTGGAGTGGAAGGCCACCTCGTAGGCGTTGCGGCTCGGACCGCGCGCGAAGAGGGAAAGCACACGGCGGTAGATTTCCTCGGCCTCCTCGCTCGAGCCCTGGGCGTCGAGGAGGGCAGCGAGCGCGGCCTCATCCTGCGCGACGAGCGGGTGATGCTCGCCAAGCGCCGCCTTCCGCAACGCCACGGCGCGCCGAGCGAACGGCTCGCCTCGCCGCGGCCGTCCCCGGGCATGCTCGATGCCTCCCAGGTTGTGGTAGAGGTCGGCCAGCTCGACGTGCTCAGGCCCGTAGACCCTCTCCATGATGCGCAGCGCGCGGCGATACAGCCGTCCGCTTTCGGCGAAGTGGCCCTGGTGCTTGCCCACCAGGGCCAGCTCGGTGAGGGCGCTGGCCACCTCGAGGTCGCGACGACCGAGGGTCTCCTCCGCCAGGCGCAGCGCCCGGCGCGCCTGGCGGAGGGCCTGGGCATGGCGCCCCATCAGACGCTGGCCGGTGGAGAGCGCACAGAGCGCCTGGACGCGCAGTCGCCTGACGTCTTCGCTTGCCCGGAGCCCCATGAGTGCGCACCACGCCTTACCCGCGTGCTGCTCGGCCTCGGCCGGGTCGCCGAGCGAGATGGCCACCCGGGAGAGGACCAGTTGGACGTTGGCGACGTCTGGATGGGTCGGGCCCAGCTCCCGCTCGAAGAGGCGCAGCGCGGCGAGCGCGGACGCGCGGGCGCGCCGCGGCTGCCCGGCGGCGTCGTACTCGAGGGCTCTCGCGTGGAAGCGACAGCCCTCGTCCACCGGCGAAGGGAGGTGGCGCCGCATCCGGCTCACCTCACACGCGGACGAACGTGCCGTTGTGGTTCACGATCACCTTCCCCGCCTTGATGCGCGTTTTGGCCTTGATGCCCTGAGCGCTTGCGCGCATGCCGTTGTGCTTGCGGCTCATGCCAGTCTTGACGCCCTTGGCACGTGCCTCCGCGCCCTGGGTGTCGACCGTCTTCGCTCCAGCCAGACTCTTCGTCTCAACAGTCATCGAATCCCCCCCTTGTGTGAGCATGAAGTTGAAGTATTGGACGTTGCGGCCAGCCCATACTCCTTGTCAATCCCGCGAGGCTTTCTTGGAGGGGGGGATGGTTCAGGATGAAACGCCCACTGCCGGACGACACCACGCACCTGCTCTTCACCGGGTTGGAACTGTTTCGGCGTGTGGCGTTCCTGGTACCTCCGCGCATGCCCCGCCCGACCCACTGAGAAGGCGGGAGCCCCACGGTCCCGGATGGCCCGGCTGGGAATATTGATTTACGTCGTATATTATTGATGACGTAAAATCTTCCCCCCCATGGCTCCGAGCGACCTTCCCCTCCAACACGCCGCGCAGTTGCTCCAGTTCCTTCCGCACCTGACGCGCTGGACCCGGGAGCTGGTGAGCCAGGTCAGCGCCGGCCTGGACCTGAGCCTGCGCCAGTACGCGGCACTGCGTGCCATTCAGGAGGGGGCCCGCTCGGCAACGGATCTGGCGCGGAGATGGCAGGTCACGCCGGCCGTCGTTACCGGGGTCATCGACCGGCTGGAGCGGCGCGGGCTGGTGCGGCGAGCGGCTGATCCAAGAGATCGCCGGCGGCTGTACCTGGTGCTCACCGCGAAGGGTCTGGAGATGAGTCGCTCGGTCGACGACAAGCTGACCGGAGCCCTCGCGGAGCACCTGGCCGTGGCGGCGCCTCCGGATCTCCTCGCGTTGGGCCGCACGCTCGCCGTGCTGGAGCGCGCGCTCGGACCGGGTAAACCAGACGCCGTTGCGCCGCCTGCGAGGAACGAACGGCCCGGAGCCGGCATCGACAAGACGGCCCGGCGGCGGCCTCCCCGGCATGGGGAGGCGGGCACGCGGCCGCGCCGGCTTTCCCGACGAGTCATTCGATGAGTGAAGGAGGACGACATGGCAGCGCATGACACCAACGCGGCACAAGAGCAGACTTCTCCCGAGGCGCCGTCCGCGGGCCCGATGATCCTCACCCTGGATCCGCATGTCTCGCCCGAGGACTACGCGAAGGCGAGGGAGAAGGAGCGCGTCGCGCGGGTGACCTTCTCCTTCGGGGAGAACGCCGGCCCGGCGGGGTCGGACTCGGAGTTCCGCGAGTTCCTCGGGCGCGAGCACCTCTTCATCACCCGGTACGACGACGTGATCGCCTCCCTGCTCGATGACCGCCTGTCGTCGAATCCCCGCACCGCCATCACCCCGGAGCAGCAGAAGAGGCTGCCCCAGGTTCCGGAGGAGCTGCGGCCCGTTTTCAAGAGCCTGCTCACCGCGGATCCGCCGGATCACACGCGGCTGCGCAAGCTCATCCAGCCGAGCTTCACCCCACGTGCGATGGAGCCGCTGCGGGCGCGAATCCAGCGGATCGCGGAGGAGCTCCTGGACGCCGCCGAGCGCGCGGCGGCCGAGCGCGGCGAGTCCCGGCCGGAGCGGCGCATGGACCTCATCGCGGAGTTCGCCTACCCGCTGCCGGTCACGGTCATCTCGGACATGCTCGGCATTCCGCGCGAGGACCGGGAGATGGTGCGGGTCTGGACGGAGAGTCTGCTCGGGGGCAACCGGGGCCAGGGGATGGACACGGAGAGCCGGGCCAGACTGCGGGAGTTCACCGATTACCTGCGCAGGCTCTTCGTGGCCAAGCGGAAGCAGCCGGCGGACGACATGATCAGCCAGCTGCTGCGCATCGAGGAGGACGGCGACAAGCTGAACGAGGAGGAGACGCTATCGACGGTCTTCATCCTCTACCTCGCCGGGCACGTGACGACGGTGAACCTGATTGGCAATGGGGTCTACGCGCTGCTGAGCCACCCGGACCAGCTGGCGAAGCTGAAGGCAAATCCCGGACTGGTGAAGGGCATGGTCGAGGAGACGCTGCGGTACTGGGGCCCGGTCGAATTCATCTCGAGGCGAATCGCCAAGGTGGACCTCGACATGGCCGGGACGCACATTCAAAAGGGCGAGCCCATGATGGTGGGCCTGGCCTCGGCCAACCGGGACCCCGCGCGCTTCCCGCATCCCGACGTCTTCGACATCACCCGGCCGGACGCGGACAAGCATGTGGCGTTCGGCAAGGGCATCCACATCTGCATCGGAGCGCCCCTGGCGCGGATGGAGGGGCAGATCGCCTTCGAGACGCTGTTCCGGCGCATGCCGGAGCTGCGATTCGCGATCCCGAGCGAGGAGCTGCGCTGGAACAACGCCTTCCTGCGCGGGTTCGCGAAGCTGCCCGTCCTGTTCTGAGCCGGTGAACGGGCCAGGTGGCAGGAATCGAACCTGCTGCCCCCTGGCCTCAGGAACGGGGCGCGAACCCAACGGCCTCGTGTTAGTGGTGGAGCCAATGACCTCGACCCACCGCGCAGTCGTTCGCATCACCGGCCCGGACCGGCCGGGAATCGTCTCGGATGTGTCCGGGCTCCTGTTCAAGCTGGGGCTCAACATCCACCACGCGGACCAGCACCTGGACGCGGAGGCCAACCTCTTCTTCCAGCGCATCGAGTTCCCCGTTCCGGAAGGGTGGGAGCGCGTTCGCACCGAGCTGACGAAGGGGCTGGACGCCCTGGGGATGCAGCACTCGCTGCGGGTGCTGTCCGAGCGGCTGCGCGTGGGCATCCTCATCTCGAAGCACGCGCACTGCGGGATGGACATTCTCGACCGTCACCGCACCGGGGAGCTCCAGTGCGAGGTGCCCGTCATCATCTCCAACCACCCGGACCTCGGTCCGGAGTTCACCCGCCGCGGCTACACCTTCGTGCACGAGCCCATCGCGGGGAACAAGGCGGAGCAGGAGCGGCGCATCCTGGCCCGGCTGGCCGAGGAGCGGGTCGACCTGGTCGTGCTCGCCCGGTACATGCAGATTCTGACCAGCGGCTTCGTCGCCGCGTATCCGAACCGGATCATCAACATCCATC
>NZ_JPMI01000351.1 GCF_000733295.1 Archangium violaceum Cb vi76
GCGGCTCAGTTGTCACCCCAGGTGAAGCCGGTGCCGAGCATGAAGCCGATGCCCTGTGCCCACGGAGACGTGCGGGGAGCGAACGCGCGGTACTGCGCCTCGGCGCTGAGGGAGAGCCGCCGGCCGAGCATCGTGTGGAGCCGCAGGCCCACTGGCAACTCCGGGTGGAGCTGGCCCGCCTGGGAGGACAGCCCCGCGCCCACCGAGGCGCGCAGATCCAACCCTCGCGAGTAGCCGATCCGCGCCGTCAGCAGCGGGGGCGTGAGCACCGACAGAGACCAGGCACTCGCCCCGGTTCCTCCCGCGAGCGGATGGGCCAGGGCGCGCGCGAAGCTGGCCGAGAGTCCCAGGGACCAGGGGAGGGGGAACAGGGCACGCAGGCCCGCCACCGGCGCGGCGCCGCGCAGCGTGGTGATGGCACCTCCCAACACCTCCAGGCCGAGCACGGGAGCGGGCTTCCACAGCGGCTTCGCGGCCTGCTCGCGCGCCTGCGCCAGGGCGGTGAGCCGCTGCGCCGCGTAGAGGAGGAAGGCGCGGGAGTAGGCCACGGCCGACTCCACCCGCGCGTCCACGAAGTCGTCGTACGCCGAGGGGTCCACCTTCCACGTCCGTCCCTGCCAGCGCACCTCCTTCGAGTCGAAGGCGTTGCCCACCGCGCCATAGCCCCCGAAGGCCCCGGGCCCGGGAGTGGCGGGCGCGGCCCAGAAGGCGCTCCAGGGAATGGCGCCTCCCTCCACGGGCAGCGAGCCCATGCGCACCACCTCCAGCGTCTCCCGGGCCAGCGCGAGCTGCGCCTCCTCTCCGGAGAGCGGCGCGAGCTCCCGCCCCTCCTGGAAGACCGCCTGTCTCGCCGCGTGCTGCTCGAAGCGATCCGACAGACCGTGCATCACCGGCACCACGTGCATGGGGACCGCCATGTCCTGGATGTGGTGCACCAGGTGGCCGACGCGATCGAAGGCCCGGGCCAGGTCCCCGTTGCTCGCGGCCTCCTCGGCCTCCACCCACAGCATGCGCACGCGGGCCCCGGAGTCCTTGCGGAAGCCGGAGTCCAGCGACGTGCCCGGGTGGAAGAAGTGGTGGTAGCCGGTCCACTTGACGTGGAGGTTCAGGTCCTCCGCCCGGCTGCCCTCCACGATGGCGGCCTGGTGTGCCTCCAACTCGGAGTGCGCCCCCGTCGCGAGCACCGCGTTGATGGAGGCCCGGGTCATCGCCTCATGGTCCGGTACCGAGAAGGCACGGGCTCCCAGGGGCAGGAGGAGGGCGAGCAGCGACAGGAGCGGCAGGCGGGCGGCGTTCTTGGGCATGGCGCGGAGCCATCGTAACCGCCAGCATCCGGAACACTTCCCGGGGTCACCGGCGGGAGGGAAGCGCCTGCCTGGATGCTCCCCTGTTACTGAGACTCGAAAGTTCCGCCCGGGATGGCGGACGGGTCTTCTCCATCCCCCCGGCTGTTCACTGTCTGTACGGAGCCTCGTATGCTGGGCCCGTGCAAGCCAGCGCCTCCAGCAACTCTCCGCCCAACGACACCGGCCCGATCGTCCGCCGGATGGTCATCACGCAGCAGATCTACACCATGTTCGGGATCCCGCCCCTGGTGTACCTGATGATCCTCATCTCGGGGCTCGACGGGGCGCAGGCGATCGACGTCTCCAAGGTGCTGCTACCGGTCATGGTCCCGGTGATGGGTTTCGCCGTTCCGTACTTCGTCATCTACCTGTCCGTGCGCACCGCCCTGAAGGTGGTGCCGGGCGAGCCCCCTGGCGCGCGGCTGGCGCGCATCCTCAAGGTCCCGGGGGTGATCGACGCCACCACGCTCGTCACCACGATGCTCTCCTCGGGTCTCTTCGTGGGCCTGTCCGTGCTGCGGCACGGCAAGAGCCTCTGGACCATTCCGTGGGCCATGGGGACCATCTGGTTGCTGGTGGCGCTGCTGACGCTGCAGGAGCGGGTCTGGTTCGAGAAGATCCTCCAGCCCTACGCGCTCGCGGAGTTCTACAAGAACCCCGGACGGATGCCCCAGGGCCATGGCTTCCTCTGGCCCCGCCAGTCCTGGTACCTCCCGTACGCCTTCGCCATCTTCGTGGCCTGCACGCTGGCGTCCATCGGTACCATCATCGGCCGGCAGGCGTACGACGCCCATGAGATGCTGATGAGCCGGCTCGACAAGGTGAGCCCGGCCGAGGTGGCCCCCCTGGTGCGCCAGGTCATCCAGGTGCTCCTGGATGGCTCGGTGCTGCCGATGGTCCTGGTGGGCGCCTACCTGCTGATCAGCTCCGCGCTGGCGGCCTGGTTCCTGGCGCGGCGGCAGACGGAGGGCACCCGGAGCGTGCAGCTCACCCTGGAGGGGCTGGTGCAGGGCAGGCCGCGGCTGCCGGAGTGGGTCTCCACCGACGAGGTGGGCGATCTCTCCGCCACCACCGCGCGCGTCTTCGCGCAGCTCAAGTCCTTCGCCAATTCGCTGCAGTCCTCCGCCCAGGCCCTCCGGGACTCGGCGGAGCAGCTCGGGCAGTCCACGGGCCGGCAGACGGAGGTGCTGACGCAGCAGGCCTCCGCCCTCCAGGAGACGCAGGTTACCGCGCAGGAGATCAAGCACACGTCCGTGCTCGCCTCGCAGAAGGCGGAGGCCATCCTCAAGCAGACCGAGCGGGCGGATCAGATCTCCGCCGTGGGCGACACCGCCCTCAAGGAGGGCCTGGAGGGCATGCAGGAGATCGGCTCCCAGGTGCGCGAGATGGCCACGAGCATCCGCTCGCTGGACGAGCGGGCCCGGCAGATCGCCCACATCACCACCCTGGTGAAGGGGCTGGCGGACCGCTCCAACATGCTCGCGCTCAACGCGGCCATCGAGGCGGTGCGCTCCGGCGAGGCCGGCAAGGGCTTCGGCGTGGTGGCGCGGGAGATCCGCACGCTGGCCGATCAGTCCATCAAGGCCACCCGCGACATCACCGAGATCCTCCAGGACATCAGCAACGCCATCCTCTCCACGATGACCATGATGGATCAGGGCTCGGATCGCGTCGAGGTGAGCCTGCGGCAGATCCGCGACTTCAGCACCCAGGTGCAGCAGCTCTCCGGCATCGTCCGGGAGAACGCCTCCTCGGTGCGGCAGATCACCGTCGCCGTGAGCCAGCAGGACGTGGGCATCGCGCAGATCTTCGAGGCCGTGAACGATCTGTCCAAGGGCATGGATCAGACGATGAACCAGCTGCGCGCCTCGGACGACGTGCTCGCGCGGGTGCGGAGCGTGGCGGAGCAGGTCTCCAGCATCGTCGCGGGCTACGGCTTGCAGGAGCAGGAAGGCCCGCGCTCGTAGCGCGGGCCCCTCCGGCCGTCTCACTCCGCCAGGCTGTCCCGGTCGAGCTCCAGCGCGAGCATGGCGCTGCGCTCGAAGACGCGATCCAACCGGAAGGGCCGGTAGAGCTCCTTACCGGTCCAGAGCATCTCCTGCTGCTCCGGGGGCACGTCCTTCTGGGCCTCCATCCACCGGGCGGCCCGCTGGAGGGCGCGCTTCACCTCGGGCCCGAAGAGGCCCTGGTCCCGCAGGGCGCGCAGGGCATGGACGGCATAGGCCGTCTCCAGGAGCGAGGGCGTGGACGCCATGCCCCATCCGCCCCCGGCGTGCTGGGCCCGGAGCAGGGCCTCCGCCGCGGGCCGCACCACGTCGGTGGCCCTCGCGCGGCACAGCGCGAGCATCACCTGGGAGGTGCTGTAGAGCCAGGAGGCGTGCCACTTGTCCATCCTCCACAGGCCATCGGCGCCCCGCTTCTCGGCCAGCCAACGCACCTGCCGCGACACGTCCTGGCCGAGGATCGCCAGCGCCATCACGCCATGGGCGGTCGTCGTCACCGAGGGCTGCATCTCGTGCGCGTAGGTAATGAATTGCCCGTCCGCCAGCTGGTAGCGCTGCAGCAGGCCGCCGTCCACGGCGTAGCCCGAGTCCTTCTGCATGGCGACGCAGGTGGAGGTGATGTCCCCGTCGCAGACGAAGAACTCGCTCATGCCGTAGCCCTCCGGGCGCACCGCCCGGTACAGGGCGTCGAGCTGGGGGCGCACGACGTCGCGCAGGCCCGGGTGCTCCAGCAGCCCCGTGGAGAACAGGGCCAGCAGGCTCCAGGACTGCTCGTAGTGCACGATGGGCCACACGGTGGGCACCACGCCCGGAATGCCCATCCTGGTGGCCTCCGCGGCCGCCTGGAGGAATGCCTCCCCTCCGCTCACCTCCGGGAGCTCCCGGGCTCCGGGCGCGGCGGCCCGGCGAAGGCGCAACCAGTGCGCGGTGGCCGCGGGGCTGTTGCCCACGCCCTTGGAGTCATCGAGCACGTTCATGTCGGGCTCGGTGCCCCACGCCTCGAAGGAGTGGATGGGCGCGGTGCCGGCCCGGTGCTTCATCCGGGCGATCAACCCCCGCCTCCGGGTGCCCAGCGCGCTCAGGGACTGGAAGGGCTGGTGGGGCAGGGTGATGCCCACCGCGGCGGCTTCTTCCAGCAACCGCGGGAGGATGAGCTCGGCGGCCACGGGGATGTCATCGGGCGGAGGGCCCTCGAAGGCCCACACCTCGGCGGTGCGGCGGAAGAACTCGATGCCGCCTTCCACGGCCTTGCGGCTCTCCGGCGTGTCACTGGTGGCTCGCAGCGCCAGCACGGCCGCGAGCGTCGGGATGTGCCGCGCCAGGGGCATGAGCTCCGAGCCCCAGCCTCCATCCGGGCGCTGCTGGCGCATCAGCCACCCGACGGCCGGCCGGGGATCCTCGGGGGGCGCGTAGCGGAGGACCTGCGCGGTGTCATAGACGGACGGAGTGAGGACTCCGCCCTGGGCGCCGAGCAATTGAATGTCTGCTTTGAGTTGAGCGATGAACCACTCGGGGGTCGAGGGCATGTGGATCACCTGAGGGGGTGGGGGTAGCCCGACTCCTAACACGGGGGTTCCACCTGGAGGAATCCGCCCCGGTCCTCCACCCGTGGGATGCCGTCCCGGTGTTGGTGTTTTTTTCCCAGCTCACGGTAGCGGCGGCGAGAGGGCTCGCCATGCGGTAGAATCCAGGGCCTATGAGCGACTCCTCCAACAAGTCCCAGCAGTTCGGACAGCCTCAGGAAGAGACGAAGAAGAACACGAAGGTGTTCAATCTCCGGGTGAAGATCGATCCGTACCTGAAGGTCCCGGCCGAGAAGAAGAAGCGCCAGGAGGAGAAGTTCGATCCCTTCGCCGTCAACTTCTCGGCCCCCAAGCCCGAGGACTTCTGAGGGCGGACACGGCCACCGGGAGGCACCGTCCCCCGTGTTGGCACTCGCGGCGGCTTCCGCGAGAACACAGACATGAAAAGGCTCCCCTGTCCGCGTGGGCCTGGCCGCTCCAGGCCTGACGAAGTCTTCCTTTTCGTTGCCACGCTTTGGATTGTCCGAGGAGCCGGGCCGTTGCGTCGCGGGCGAGCGGTCTCCGCCTCGAGTGCCCTCCGGCGAGCCTGACGAGCGCCCGCGCACACCGGAAGCGTGCACCCACTCCGCTGAAGCCCTTATGAAGGGAGTGCACAGACGGCCCCGGGCGGGACATGGGGCAGCACCGAGGAGAGGATGATGTTCCGGATCGAGACAGAGAAGGATCTGCTGCAGGCATTCCGCCCGAGGGACCGCAAGACGCTCGAGCTTCCCGCGGGCCTGAAATTCCCACTCTTCGTCCGCGACTACCTGGCGTGGACCGAGCCGGCCGGGACGCGGGTGTTCCTGGTCATGCCTTCGCAGGGCAGCCGGCTGCCCGTGGGCGTCGCCTTCCGCCGGGACTCGCAGGGCGGTGGACCGGGCTCGTGCATGTGCGACTGGTGCCACTCCTACGGCACGGCGGACGAGATCGGGATGCTCACCACGGATGTGAACTCGAAGCGCCGGGTGGGCGTGAGCCTGTGCCTGGATTTGCGCTGCAAGGAGAAGCTGGAGATGGCGGCGGACCTGTCCGGCCGGCATCCGCTCGAGGTCATGAAGCCGTTGATGGAGCGCATGAGCCGCTTCACGCGCGAGGCGCTCCACATCGAGACCGTCCCGGAGGATTGAGTCCGGCCCCTCCTCGCCGGCTCGAGGACGCGAAACGAGCGAAGTGACCCGGGGAGGTGGGTATCCCACCTCCTTTTCTCCTCTGGGCAGGAGGGCCGTACCCGGGCCGCCGCCCTGACCGGAGATGTCAGACCCACCCGGTAGTGTTGCTTCATTCCCAACACCGGCAAGGAAGGGTCTTCCGTGGCTGATTTCCGTGAGAATCCGTGCGTCTCGGTCAACAAGCTGGGCCAGTACCTCACCGCCCGGCCCGCGCTGCGCAAGCGCATCATCCACGCCCAGAAGAACCCGTGTGATCCCAAGTACCTGCGCTACCCGGAGGCGGCCCAGGCCATCGTCGAGTTCCTGAGCAACGGCCGGGACGAGTCCATCCTGCGCTACCACCAGCACCGGCTGCTCCACGCGGAGCCCGGGTCGGACTTCGACGCCCACCGGCTGGCGCTGTGCGTCGAGGCCCTGCAGCACTTCCTGAAGGCCTCGGGCGAGCTGGCGCTGACCCACGCGGTGGCCAGCCCCGCGGACGAGGGGCTGCCGCCGCTGGCGCTGGCGGGGGTGGCCATCAACGTGCGGCCGGAGCTCCTCCTGCGCAGTGTGGACCGCCATGGGGTGATGCGCTCGGGGGTGCTGAAGCTCTACTTCTCCAAGCACACGCCGCTGGACGAGACCTCCGGGCAGTACATCGCCACGGTGCTCCAGTTGTTCGCCGAGCAGAACCTGAAGCAGCAGGGCGAGGTGGACCACCGGCTGGTGCGTGTCTTCGACGTGTTCGCGGGCAAGGTGTTCGTGGCCCCCAAGGCCCGGCAGCGGCGGTTGGGGGACGTGCAGCTGGCGTGCGAGGAGATCGCCGCGCGGTGGGACATGAACTGAGCGCAGCGCCCTGCCCTCCGAGGAGGCTGCCAGCGGCCCCGGGTGGAAGCGGAAACGAACGCTTCTCTTCCCGGGGCCAGCGGAACAGGATGCCGGAGGATGTCTTCTCGTGTCTCCCAGCGACCCCGCTGTCCCCGCTGCAACCTCCCGCCGCACCTGTGTCTGTGTGCCGAGATTCCGCGGGTGGAGACGCGCACCCGTTTCCTGCTCGTCCAGCACGTGGTGGAGACGTGGAAGAAGAGCAACACCGGGCGGGTGGCGGCGCTGGCGCTCACGAATTCCAGGCTGCTCATCCATGGCGCACGGGGTGAGTCCCTGGACACCGCCCTGCTCTCCGAGCCCGGCACCTGGCTGCTCTACCCCGATGGACCCACCGCGCCGCCGGACGCCCCCGCGCCGCGGCAGTTGGTGGTGCTGGACGCGAGCTGGTCCCAGGCGCGGCGGATGACGCAGCGGTTGCCCGTGCTGCGGGCGCTCCCCCGGCTGGTGCTGCCGCCGCCCGAGCCCGGAATGCTCCGGCTCCGCGAGCCCACGCACCCGTCCGGAATGTCCACCCTGGATGCGATTGCCCGCGCGGTGGTGGCGCTCGAGGGTCCGGAGGCGGCGGCGCCGCTGGAGCGGCTGGCCGCGCTTCGGGTGCAACGGATCGCCGAGTGCGGGACGCTGTATTGAGCCCACGGTTGGAAACCCAACCGATATTCCTGGCTGACCAGGAATTCAGCCAGCTTGTTGTCCGGGAAAAGACAGAGCTCGTTTCAGTGTCATCGGCTGAACGTGTCCGCTGGCCATCATGGTGGCGCTGTCCACCCCCATCCATCGGAGAGCTCAAAACATGCACGACCTGCCGACTCGTGGTTCCTCGAGCGGAATGACGTCACGGGTGTTGGCCCCGTGGGCCCTTGCCTCCGTGCTCCTGCTGGGAGGCGCCTCGGGCTGCGCACCGGACGCAACCTTCCCCGAGGAGTCCCTGCCCCTCCAGTCCACGGCACAGCCCGCCATGAGCCTCAACGGCATCGAGCTCAACGGTATCGAGCTCAATGGCACCAACCTCAACGGAACCAACCTCAATGGGACCAACCTCAACGGACTCAGTGCCATTGGCCTGAACGCGCCTGACTTCCGCGCCTGGTTCAATCAAGACGTGACTCGCCACGCCATGTTGATGAAGTACGTGGTGCAATGCGCGGTCCCCGCGGGACAGCAACGCACCTTCATGAACCTGCAGACGCTCACCACGTACACCTGGAGTGGTGCCCTGGGTCTGGCGCCGGATTGGGCGAGTGGCCAGCCGGCGACGACGGCGGAGCTGCGGATTGTCTCCGCGTGCCTGGCCGCGCATGTCAATCCCTACGGCCAGCATGTCTCCATCTCCGTGTTGGGATTGGATGCAAAGGGTCAGCCCACCCCCTACACCTCCGAGGAGCTGGAGAGTCATGGCCTCAGGGAAGGCTGCTTCTTCGGCGATCTGTTCCAGAACGAGCCGGTCCTCTTCGTCGGCAATGACGGGCTCTCGCT
Organism: Archangium violaceum Cb vi76; assembly: GCF_000733295.1. Taxonomy (GTDB): domain Bacteria; phylum Myxococcota; class Myxococcia; order Myxococcales; family Myxococcaceae; genus Archangium; species Archangium violaceum. Next base: position 8,424 of record NZ_JPMI01000351.1, read on the forward strand.
GAGCAGCGGTGAGAGCACCTCGCGGGCCTGCGCCCAGGGGAGCACCCTCCAGGGGTGTGCCCCCCTGGTCCACGTGGGCCAGTGCGAGGACATCTGCACCCGTGATGCGTCGGGCACCTTCTACACGTCGTGCACCTGGAATGGCGTCACCTATCCGCCCATCACCACGCGCGTGCGTCAGGCGGACCTCTACAGCTGTGGGGACGGGGTGTGCCAGGTGACGGAGCGCTGCGGGATGGGAATGTCCGCCGCGAGCTGCGGCCTGGACTGCGGCTCCTGCTGAAGCGCCGTGGCGCTCCGAGTGGGCAGGCCATGTGCCGGGATGCTCCTGGCACATGGCCGTAGTCCCCGTGGGCCCGCTGTCCGAGTTTCGGACAGTGTGTCCGAGACTTGGACAGTCTTGGAGCCCCGCGCACAACCCTTTGAGCTGACAGAGGATTCACCCGGAATCGTCAGGGCTCTTTACAGAAAATCCCAGTGCGGCTGGAACTCCATGTTCCAGGGTTGAGCAGGTATTGTCCGCTAAGTTCTTGTTTTCTGGTATTTCGAGGGTTGGCCCGGGGATTGCTCAGTTGGGCGGTGCCGCGTCCAACCCCTGTTGTCCCTCGAAAAGGAATCCTCCATGCGTAAGCTCTCCATGGCGTTGCTGGCCGGTGTTGCCCTCGTGGGCTGCGGTGTCGATCCGCAGGCCGAGAACCAGGAGATCATCTCCAACCTGGTCGAGGCCGGCTTCCCGGCCGACGACATCATGGTCGTCGAGGATGCCGTGTACGTGGGCCGTGACGCTCACGTGACCCTCGAGGCGTCCCGCGAGATGCTCCAGCCCGCCAAGGGCGCGGAGCAGTACCGCACGACCAACCTCGTCAGCAGCAGCGTGACGAAGATCTGCGTCGTCCCCACCTCGCAGTTCAACAGCTACAGCCGTCTGAGCGCGGGCCTCGATCTGGCGATCGCCAACTACAACTCGCAGGGGCTCAGCTTCACCATGGCGCGGGGCTCGGCCGCCGACTGCAGCGTGACCATCACCGCGAAGACCATGAGCGGCACCGGCGGCTCCGCGGGCTTCCCCAAGGGCGGCAAGCCCTACGGCACCATCAATATCGGTACCGGGCTGCAGAACTACAGCGATGACGTGAACGAGCACGTCATCACCCACGAGCTTGGCCACTGCATCGGTTTCCGCCACACGGACTACTACGATCGGTCCATCAGCTGCGGCGGCTCCGCCGCCAACGAGGGCCCCTCCAACGTGGGTGCCATCCACATCCCCGGGACGCCGACCGATGCCCGGGTGGGCGGATCGATCATGAACTCCTGCTTCCGCTCGACCGAGTCCGGCGAGTGGAGCAGCTCGGACCAGACCGCGCTGAATTACCTCTACTGAGAGAGGGCGCGACAGCCCCCCGGGTCCGTTCGTGACTCCGTGGGGCGCGCTTCTCGCGGGCACCGCACTCCCGGGCTTCGGCCCATGGAGCCGCGGTGCCCGTGGCATTTCCGGCCCACGGCATGGGGGGCCCCCGGCCCCGCACCACGAGTGCCGTCATGAAGTGTACGCGTGAGCAGGTGCGTCATGGTAGAAAGAGGGAGAAGCGCTTGACTTCCTCGCATGCGTTCGCCGACTTCGCCGATTACCGTGGATGATTCACTCTGGCCCCTGGTCCGGGTGACGTTTCCGCGCGTCATCACGAACGCGCAACAGGCGGAGCTGTTCGAGCGCGTCCTGTCCTATCTGAAGCCGGGGCAACGGCACGTCGCCCTGGTGGACTTCCGCCAGCTCCAATCACTCACGTCCGAGCAACGCGAGCAGCAGTGGAATTTCCTGCGGGAGCAGGCCGTGTTGATGCGCCAGTGCTCGATGGGGATCGTGGCGCTCATCAACTCTCCGACGCTGGCGCTGGTCGCCCGGACGATCATCCACCGCATCAAACCCTCGGTGGTGCCGTACTCCATCCTGGCCTCGTGGCCGGCGGCGGTGTCGTGGGCGGCGGATCGGCTGCGGGACAACGGTCTGGTCGAGCACGCCTCGCAAGTACGGCAACGTCTCGTCGTGGTTCCCGGGGGACGCGTGGGCTGAGCCCTCGGCGGCTTCCTTCAGCGCCGCGGGCTCGGCTCCCTCATCCCCGGAAGAGAGGCTCAGGGCTTCAGGACCGCGGGGATTCAGCCCTGGGGGGCGAGCTCCCCAATTTCAGCCCTGGGGGGCGAGTTCCCCGATGAGTGGCCGCCACCTGGGCCCGAGCTCGTGTAGCCGCTTGAGCTCGGCGAGCCCCGCGGCCCAGCCCGCCTCGTGCTGCGCCACGTTGTCCAGCTCGTCGCCCTGGAAGCCCTGCTGGAGGAAGGTCAGCCGGGTCTTTCCTCCGGCCTCCGTCAGCTCCCAACGCGTGGTCATCCCGGGCTCGGCGTAGGCCAGGAGCCGTCCCGGCTGGAACTCGGAGATCGTTCCATCCGCTCCCAGGGTGATGCGTCCTCCGACGCGGGGCTCGACCTCCGCCTCCCACCCGAACCAGCGGGAGATCCGCGCGGGGTCGATGAGGGAGTCGAAGACCTGGGAGGGCGGGGCGGGGATGGTCAGCTCGATGCGGATCTCGTTGGAGCGGCTGGCGCTGAAGTCGCACCGGGGGGTGAGCTCGCGCCCCTCGGCCCACTCGGCGAGGTTGGCGAGGGCCAGTCCCCAGAAGGTGTGAAGCGTGTGCAGGCCGTCGCGCCGCCCGGTGGGCGCCATCAGCTCCTCCATGGGGGGGATGCCATCCTGGCTCAGGGCCAGGAGGGTGGCGGAGGGCCCCGCGTCCTGGAGCTGGAACATGACGTTCGTCCGTGTCCCATCCAGCGTCCAGGCGAAGCTCAGGAGCTTGTCGGGCTGGGCGATGAGCAGTTGCTGCCGGCCCCGCTCGCCTTGCGGCGTGTAGCGGCCCCAGAACTCGAAGCGCCGCTCGGGCAGGGACACCTCGGCGAACTCGGCCAGCCAGGCGCGCAGCGCCGCGGGGTCGGTGAGCGCGCGGTAGACCGTCGCGCGAGGCGCGGCCACGTGCACCATGGCCTGAAACGTACCGCTCATCGGGCTTCTCCTTGGGAATGACGGGCCACGATAGCGGTGTGCCACGTTCCCCGCCAACGACCTCCACGGGACTCACCTGCGCACCCCCCGGGAGGTTCCAACGCACCCGTGAAGGGATTGACACGAGTCAATGCTCATGGACTCATCGTCATCTGGGCAAAAAGGGTTTTCCCAGCGAACGAAGCGCATTGGACGGTGCGACCATGATTATCAAGCTTTTCCTTCTGTTTCTCATGGCCTGGCTTCGGGGTATTCCCGGCGCCGGTGGTCTCCTGCTTCTGGGGCTCTACTTTTTCTACATGCTCAGATTCAGATACAGAGGCTACTACGGCAGATTGTCAGAGTCGGAGAAGGCGACGCTCAGACTCCAATCCGATGTCGACAAACACGGCATGCGCTCCCAATGGGACATCATCCCATGGCCGGGGACTTCCAAGCACGTCATTCGTAAGTGGACCTGGGACCGGATCGCGCTGGATACGACGCTCAAGAAATCCGTGGAGAAAACCAGCACGTCGCTCACGAATGCACTCGAGAAACTCGATACCTACGCCAGTCAGCATTCATCGTCAGGTCATCACCCGTACAGCGGGACGTTGGCGGTGTTCGATTCCTCCAAGATGCGCCATACCCCGGCGCAGGCGCTCTCTCTTGTGAGCAATACCCTGGCGAGAAGCAGCAATGCCTGGACCGATCAGGCAATCTGCATGCTGGGTGGCACGTTCGTCATCTGCGCCGAGTCGTATAAGAAAGACATCAAGAAGCACTTCGACGAGAACAACAAGAAAGAGCCACGCATGGCGTCCGGCACGGATGCCGAGCTGTCTCGCTTCACATGGAAGATCGGCCAGTTCGCCACGACCCTGAGGTTCCCGACCGGCCTCGCTGATTTTCTGCATAGCGTTCTTCGACGGATCAATCCGTGGGATCGCCATGCCGTCGTCAAGTACCGGGATGAGGATTACTATGCGCCTACAACGATGTTTGGCGCCTCCGCGACCATCATGAAGGTGCTCAAACTCTGCGAAGCCATCGGGTTGAGCGACGAGGATAAGATGTTCGTCGGTTACAGCGTGGCCCTGCATTGGATCGACAAGTACCTGAACGACGATTCGTGGATCCGAGGGGGCGTTCTGACCCCTGACCGCCACTCCTTGCTCGAGGCGTTGCAAGGCATGTATGCCTACATCGAGAAGGACCCGACGGCCGCCGCCGACGCGCTGGTCAAGATGTATCAGGAAGCAGATGAGGCGCGCCTCGCGGACAAGAGAAAGTAGTTCCTGGGTCGTCCCGAGGATGGCGGACTCGGACTCCCGAGCCGCTCGGTTCAGGGGGCCCCGCGGGGAATCCGTGTCGGCGTGTAGGACGGCCCGAGCACCCGGGGGCCACCCTGGTCCCAGGCGATCGGATCAATGCACATCCGGCGAGCCGTCCGCGCCGGATCCCACTTGTGCCCGGGGCCGATCACCTTGTCCGGCACGGTGCGCAACAACCGCGGGACGCCGGCAATGCCATACGTGCTCGCGTCTGGCGGACGCACCCAGGACCAGCACCGTCACCGGTGGGTTTCCAGCACGCTCGCCCCGTCCGCGGCGTGGCACACGTAGAGGTGCGGCGTGTTCCCCGTGGCCTGGGTGTACTTCTCGTGGAGGGTCCGGACGAACGCATCGGTCTGCTCGGGCGCGACCAGGGCCACCGCGCAACCACCGAAGCCGGCTCCCGTCATGCGGGCTCCGAAACAACCCGGCTGCGCCCGTGCCAGCGACACGATGGTGTTGAGCGCGTCGTTGGTCACCTCGAAGTCGTCGCGCAGGCTGTCGTGGCTGGCGTCCATCAGCTTGCCCAGCCGCGTGAGGTCTCCGGCCCGCATGGCCTCGGCGGCCTGCAGCGTGCGCTCGTTCTCGGTGATCACATGCCGCGCGCGGCGGCGGACCAGCGGGTCGAGCTCGTTCTGGCGCGCCGACAAGGTCCGTGAGTCCACGTCACGGAGCGCCTTCACGCCGAAGAACCGCGCGGCCTGCTCGCACTGGCCGCGGCGCTCGTTGTAGGCGGAGTCCACCAGCCCCCGGCGGGTCCCCGTATCGAGCACGACCACCACGGCGCCCGTGGGGACGGGCACGGGCTGGAGCGACAGGCTGCGGCAGTCGATGAGCAGCGCGTGGTTCTCGCGGCCCCCCGCGACGATCATCTGGTCCATGATCCCCGAGTTGACGCCCATCCACTTGTTCTCGACCCGCTGGCCGAGCAGCGCCATCTCCGAGGGCTTCCACGGCAGCCCGCTCACGGTGGCGAAGGCGCGCTCCATGGCCATCTCCACGGCGGCGGAGGACGAAAGGCCCGCGCCACGCGGCACGTTCCCCGTCATCACCGCCTCCAGGCCCCGCAGCGTGTGACCGGCTTCCTGCAGCGCCCAGGCAACGCCCTTCACGTACTCCGACCAGTCCGTGCCGGTGTGGGAGATCCGCCCGAGCTCGAAGGAGAGGGACGCGTCGTAGTCGAGCGAGTGGACGACGACGCGGCGGTCATCGCGCGGGCGCAGAGCGATCCACACCTCGCGATCGATGGCGATGGGGAGCACGAAACCGTCGTTGTAGTCGGTGTGCTCCCCGATGAGATTGACCCGGCCCGGAGACCGTACGACCGCGGTGGGGGCCGCGCCGAAGCGTTTGCGGAAATCCTGCTCGACCTGTTCGCGTAGCGTCATCGTTTCTCCAGAGGGGGCGCCTGGGTTCACCGGCCCGAGACGGAAAACCTGTAGACGGAGCGCGAGTGATAGTGCTCGCCCGGGCGCAGAATCGTCGAGGGGAAGTCCGGCTGGTTCGGCGAGTCCGGCAGGTGCTGTGTCTCCATCGCGAAGCCGAAGCGGTGGTGGTAGACCGCGCCCTTCTTCCCCTTCAGCGTGCCGTCGAGGAAGTTGCCGGAATAGAACTGCATGCCCGGCTCGGTGGTGTGGATCTCCATCACCCGGCCGGTGGTGGGCTCCAGGACGTGCGCGGCCAGCGATAGCGCGCCGGCCCTTTCCTGGTTGAGCACGAAGCTGTGGTCATAGCCCTGCCCATTGCGGAGCTGTTCGTCGTCCTGGCGGATGCGCGCGCCAATGGGCGTGGGCCGCCTGAAGTCGAACGGCGTGCCCGTCACGTCGCGCAGCCCGCCGAGCGGGATGGAGGTCGGATCGATCGGGACGAAGCGGTCCGCGTTAAGCGTGACGACATGGCCCAGGATGTCGCCCTTCCCATCGCCGGCCAGGTTGAAATAGCTGTGCTGCGTGAGATTGACTGGCGTCGCCTTGTCGGTGGTGGCGTGGTAGTCGAAGACGAGCGCGTCATCACCCGTCAGCGTATAGGTGACCTTCGCGCTCAGGGTCCCCGGGTAGCCCTCCTCTCCGTCGGGGCTCACGTAGGTGAGAACGAGGCCCATGCCCTGCTCGTTCTCGAAGGGCTCCGCGGTCCACACCACCTTGTCGAAGCCCTCGAGGCCACCGTGCAGGTGGTTCACGCCGTTGTTCGTTGCCAGGGTGTATGGCTGGCCATCGAGCGTGAACCGGCCCCGGGCGATGCGGTTGCCATAGCGGCCGATCAGCGCGCCGAAATACGGGGTTTCCACCAGGTAGTCCGCCAATGCGTCGTAGCCCAGCACCACGTCGTCGAAGCGGCCGTCCCGGTCCGGCACCCGCAGGCCGAGGATGATTCCGCCGTAATTGGTGACTCGCGCCTCGATTCCCCTCTTGTTGGTGAGGGTATAGACCTCGACGGGCTGTCCTCCTGGGGCCGTACCGAAAGGGGTCCGTTCCACGACGTCTCCTGGCATGAAGAGGAATGCGCGCGGCCTGTCTCGTGGGGGGCCGAGCGGACCGCGGACCGTATAGCACGCAGGGCATGCCGCGAGAGGTGTTCCGCCGGCCAGGGGTGGTTGTCGTTGTCGCCTTCACCAGTGTGCGGGTGGACGGCGTGCTCGGCCTCCGTGCCGTGCGCACCAACTGGGCGAGGCTGGCCGGATCCCCGGCGTGTCCAATTGGTCCTACAACCTCGTCGCGATGTACGAGCGCGAGAAGCTCTCCGCCCGTCTGGCCTACAACTACCGCTCCCGGTGGATCACCTCCTACGTCCAGAACCCGGACGGGGACGGGTTCACGGGTGAGTACGTGGATGGCGTGTCGCGCCTCGATTTCTCGGCGAGCTACGCGCCCTGGGAGAAGGTCAGCTTCACCTTCGACGCGTCGAACATCCTCGGCAATCCCTTCCGGAACTTCCGGCAGTTCACGCCCGAGGGCGACACCTACCCCCGCGACGTGCGCTACGAGGAGAGCGTCTACTCGCTGGGCATCCGCGTCCGCATCTGACGCGCAGTAAAGGCGGCGGGAATCGAACCCGTGAACGAGGCGATGGAAAACCCTAGGCAGGACGCGCTGTTACCCGCTATCGCCTTGATTCTCCTGGGGTTCGTCATCCCGTCCCGTCCCACCCTGTGCCCTTGTGTTCCGCCCCTTTTCCCGCTGGCGGGGCACACTGGGGGCACATGCGCCCCCCGTCTCACCACCCATCCGTAGGGACGGCGGTTGTTGCACACCTGGAGCATGGCGACGAGATTGGGCTACCGTCGTGGGCATGTCGGATGCGAACGAGCTACCAGGGGCAGGCAACTACTGCGACGACTGTGGCGAAGTTTTGCGGTCCAGCATTGACAGCAAGAGGAAGTGGTTCAAGTCGTGCCCCAACTGCTCCGGGGTCGCTACCGATCATCATGCGTTCAGGCGACCTGAAGAGTTCGGCACGACAAACCCACGGATTACCGACAACCACCCAGACGGCATCCAGAGTTGGTGCCGCAAGTGCCGAGAACTCAATTTGCCGCACCGCACAGGGCGGGCGAATGACGCGAACTACGTGAGGTGTAGCGACGTGCGCGATGCTGAATTTGCTCTAACACGTCCGAAGCCTCCGGCAGTACGTCGGAAGAAGTAGCAGCAGACCGCTCTCGTCTGGAGCCTGGGTCCCGCTACGGTTCCTGGCGCGCTCCACCAGCCCAGCAGGCAAGCCTCGACGCGAGCACGGCGCCCTGTTTCCTGCACCACGCCCGAGGATGAGCTGCCCGCTGCGTTGGCGCTCGCCCTGGCCCGAGCTGCGGCTGCGGCACCCGTCCCCCTTCCGTGCCCCCGGCGCGCTCGTTCGTAGCCGGGGGGGGGCGCGCTGTCATACTCCGAACGGCCCCACCAGGACCCGCCAGGTCCTGGCTCCAAGGGAGGACCGGCCATGCGTCTCCGAGCGTGCTTCGCACTTCTGCTCTTTCTCTCAGCCTGTACGACGACCCCCCCAAACCCAAGAGAGCCAGCGGCTCGCGACCCGAGGCTCGCCAACCTCCAGCGCGCAGCGAAGCTGCCCTGGACGGACGGGGGGCGGTGCGCCGTCCGCGAAGCTTCTGAGCCCTGGCCCGAGCTGGCGGAGCGGTGCTTTCATGCCCTCGACCATGACCGGGTTCGGTTTCGGGACATCACGGGCAGATGCGCCGTCGCCTCCGCAGGTGCGGCAGTGGGCGTCGGACTCTGTGTCTTGGCGGCACCGGAGATCGTCGTGGGCGCGGTGATCGTCGCGGGCGTGGTGGTGGTGGGATTCGCCATCAAAGAGGCCCTGGATGCGTATGCGCTGGATATGGGCCACCCCGAGGAAAGGCCCGCGCCTGAAACGCGGCCCGTGCCTGAGACAGCGCCCGCCCCGCAGAAACCCTCGCCGGAAAAAAGGCCCAAGCCGGAGCCCAGAGGGCCGGACTTCCCCCCCGTGGGGCCAACCGACATCTCCGAACGAGAGCGACGTCGCAGGTGCGAGCCCATACCGGAACCGCACGCGGGCGAGGACTACGCGCATAACAAGTGCGCCGATCAGTTTCCGCCCAACCGTTATCCTGGAATGGATGTGCTCGTGGGCGGTGTGAGCTTCGATGCATTGCAAGTCGGCGTGCGTGTGCTCTGGGAGATCAAGACCCATCGATTTGATGCATACCCTGATTTCATTCAAGACAAGGAGATCAAGAAGGAAATGATTCAAATAGAAAAGCAGCGAAAAGCTGCGGCGGCATGCGGATATGGTTATGTTGTTGGGGTGAGCACCCAAGCGCACAAAGACGCGCTGCTCGATGAGGACCTCAATCTCAATGTTGTTGTTACGGGGTGCACACGATGACCAGGCGGAGGACTCTCATTTTCATAGTCTACGCGCCTGCTCTTTTGGGCAACGACCGCCGCGCGCTCAATAGCGTCCATGGAATGGAAAGGGCGCTCCCCGGCTTGCGCCTGGAGTGGCGGCTCTCCGAAGGCGGGCGACCCATCGCATTGCCGCAGCGCGACGCGTGGCTCGTAGAAAGCATTGAGGACGGGGGATTCCCTCTCGTGTGCAACGGGGACGAGAGTCACCCCGTGACGGTTTGGGGAATGGGAAAATCGGGACTCTTAAGCGCGGGCGGTCAGGACCAGTTTGAAGTGCATGCAAAACTGCCACTAGGCGAGCCCGTGATCGCGGCAGCAGCGAATGTGCTGGAAGGAATGGCGGAAGGGGCGCGCGCATTTTGGGGGCGCGTGCTGCCGAACGGAGTTGCGGCGGAGATGGCGCAGCAGGTTCGCCATTCGGTGGATCAACCGCATGCTCCGCCCCGGGGACTCCCAACGCTCAATCTTCCCTCACACATTCGCTCGCCAGCAATTCCACATCACCTCGGGTGGCTGAACTACTGGTCAGCCGCTGCCGCACGGGCCATCGGCTTTCCGGACCCCGCCCGCGACGCGGACCTGCTCTCGCGATCACGGCGCACGGCGTCGGGAGGGTGGGTTGTGCAGCTCACCGATGCACCGCTCGACCTGGACAACCTCGCCCACCTGGACGCGCTTAAACGAGCCTACGCGCGCTTCCCGGAGATTGGCGGGCGCGCTACCCCTTGAGGCTCGGCACGGCTCGCGCTGGCCGTGCTCAGGGCCCCTTCGCTTTGCCCTCGGGGAACGTGACGCTCTCAAGGGTGACGGTGCGCGGCCCGGTTGCCTCCCACAGCTTGAGGGTGCAGGGGCAGCCGAGCTGCGCGCGCTCCCCCTCGATGCCCACCACGACGGCACCGGCCCCATTCGCGGGAATGGGCGCCTCTTGCCACCGGGCAAGCTCCACCTCTTCCCCCGCCTTGTCCACCAGCGCCGCCCCCGCGAGCGTCCAGGGCTCGGCACCGGGGTTCTTGAGGGCCAGTCGCGCAGCCACGCTCACCGGGCGGGTCTCGTCGCTGAGCGTGTAGCTGAAGCTCTTCGTCGCTTCCAACCCGAGCGCGTTTCCCGGCTGCTCCCTCACCGACCCGAAAAGCGGCCGTGATGCGAGGGTCCCGGCACGCTCCAGCCATGCGACCCCCATGAGCCCGCCCGGCTCCTCACGCTCGGCCAGAAGCCTCGCTTTCTCCTCTTGGCACTGGCGCGCTTCAGCCTGTGCTTCGTCGCGCTCTTTCTCGCAAACGTCTGGCGGGCGCGGCTTCCGGAACACATACGCAAGGCGAACTGATCGGGCTCCAGTGGGGCGACGTGGACTTGCAGCGCGGCAAGCTGCACGTCCGGCGGACCATCTGGCGCGGGGTGACGGGGCTTCCGAAGGGTGGTCGCGAGCGGACGGTCGATCTCCCGGGCTCGGCCCTGGAAGCGCTCAAGGCACACCGGCACCTGCGCGGTCCCTACGTGTTCTGTCAGGCGGACGGGCAGCCGCACACGAACGGGACCATGAAGGGCCCTCTTGAGCGTGCGCTTCGCGAGGCGGACATCTGCCGCGAGCAGGGCCGCATCGGCTGGCACGACCTGCGGCACACCTACGGCAGCCACCTCGCGATGCGTGGCGTGCCGCTCAAGGCGATCCAGGAGCTGATGGGGCACGCGACCATCGAGATGACAGAACGCTATGCGCACCTGTCCCCCGAGATGCTCGCGAGCGCAGTGCAGCAGCTCGACCGGCCTGTGCCCCAGCTCCACGCCGTTCCGGCCAGAAGCGCCGAAGGAGCACACTGAGGGCACATGCGGAAACGAGGGCAAAGAAAAAGCCCAGTAACCCCTCGGGATTACTGAGCTTCTGAGTGTGGAAGCGGCGGGAATCGAACCCGCCGCCTCCGTGCGCCTCGCGGCTACGCGCGGTTGAGGATGGACTCGACCGCACCCCGGGCGATGGGGTGGTAGCGCTCGGCGTAGCGGTTGAACAAGCTGCGCGCCAGCGCCTTGCCCTCGGACGTGGACGCCAGCGCCCCATATAGCGGCTTGAGGTACTTCATGCGTCCCACCTCGCCCAGGAAGGCCTCCGTGCGCCCCAGCGCCGGTGCCCAGCCCGCTCGCAGCGACACCGTCAGCCACGACACCAGCACCTCCGCGTTCTGGCTCTTCGTCAGCTGGAAGCGATCCTCCAACTGCCGGAACACGTCCTTCGACGTCCCCTGCGGCAGCGACTGGAGGTAGAGCTGCCACTCCGCCGGTGTCCAGTCCTTCACGTCCTCCTTCGTGGGCACCTTGGACTTGTAGCCCGTCATCCGTTCCAGCCGCTCCGAGCGTGGCACCGGCGCGCTGCCCGGAATGCCCGGCTTGTTCAGGTAAGTCTCCGCGTCCACCTTCGCCAGCGCCCCCGGCAGGTGCTTCTCCACGAACGCCGTGAACTGCTCCGTGGTCAGCGCCTGGAACCGGTGTGCTTCCAGGTATCGTTTCAGGAAGGCGTCGAACGCCGGCCGGCCCACCGCGTCCTCCAATGCCCTCAGCAGCAGGTATCCCTTCTCGTAGGGAATCTGGGAGAAGGCCTGGTCCGGATCCACGCCCGTCAGGTGCGTGCGCAGCGCGGTGAGCTCCGGATGCGCCTTGAAGTGCTGGATCGCGTCTTCCAGCACGCGCCGGCCCAGCGCCGCGTGCAGCTTGGACACGTCCTCCCCGTAGAGCGCCTCGACGATGCGCCGCTCGGCGAACACCGTGAAGCCCTCGTTCAGCCAGAAGTGCTCGGCCGTTGCGTTCGTCACCAGGTTGCCCGTCCACGAGTGCGCCAGCTCGTGCGCCACCACGGTCACCAGGCTCTTGTCTCCCGCCAGCAGCGAGGGCGTCAGGAACGTCAACCGCGGGTTCTCCATGCCCCCGTACGGGAACGACGGCGGCATCGTCAGCAGATCGAACCGCTCCCAGTCATACGGGCCGAAGAGCTCCTCCGCCGCCCGCAGCATTGCGTCCACGTCCTCGAACTCCTCGGCCGCCTCCTCCAGTACCTCGGGCTCGGCCCACACGCGCGAGCGCGGGCCCAGCTCCTTCGCCGCCAGCCTCCCCACCGCGAAGGCCAGCAGGTAGGGCGGAATCGGCTGCGGCATCTCGTAGCGCTCCACCGCCTCCACACCCTGTTCCTCGCGCCCCACGAAGCCCGCCGCCATCACCGCCTTGAGCTCCTTGGGCACCGTCAGCTCCGCCTTGTAGCGGATGCGGATTCGCGGCGTGTCCTGGAGCGGCATCACCGAGCGTGCGTGGATGGCCTGGCACTGGCTGAAGAGGTACGGGTACTCGCCTCCCGCCGTCTGGGCCGGCGTCAGCCACTGCAGCGCGCTCGCCCGCGGGGACGTCCGGTAGCGGATGGTGAGCTGCTTCGTCCCCGGGCGCAGCTCCACCCTCAGGCGGCTGCCGAGGATGGGCTCGGGCGGCGACAGCAGGTAGGGTAGGGGCTTGCCCTCAGCGTCCACCACCGAGCGGATCTCCAATTCTCGCGTGTCCAGGTCCAGCGGGCCGGCGGATGCTTCCTTCAGGGTGAGGGTGGCCTCGGCGTGCAGCCGGCGCGTGCGGAAGTCCACGCGCGCCTTCCAGGTGAGGCTCTCGGTCTCGGGTTGGGTGTCGTCGTTGTACGAGTGCGGATCGGGTCGGGCCATGGGGGCTCGCACCTTACCCTCCACCGGCCGGAGACAGGGGCCTCAAGAGCCGGTTGACTTTTGAATCAACCGGCGCAATGTCTGGTGCCATCCTTTTTCAATTCGGGAGCCTCTTTCGATGACGATGCGGATCCGCAAAGTGGCAGTTCTGGGCGCGGGCGTGATGGGCAGTGGCATCGCCGCGCACCTGGCCAACTCGGGCGTACGTGCGCTCCTGCTGGACATCGTCCCGCCCAAGGCGGCGCCGGGCGAGGACACGGCCTCCAAGGCCTTCAAGAACAAGTTCGCCCAGGGGGCCCTGGCGAACATGCGCAAGCAGAAGCCCAGCCCCATCGTGTCCGAGCAGGTGTTCACGGCCATCGAGGTGGGCAACTTCGAGGACGACCTCGGCCGGCTGGCCGAGTGTGACTGGGTCATCGAGGTGGTGAAGGAGGACATGGCCGTCAAGCAGGCCCTGTTCGCCAAGGTGGAGCAGCACGCGCGCAAGGGCACCATCATCAGCTCCAACACCTCGGGCCTGTCCATCAAGGGCATGCTGGAGGGCCGCGGCGCCGACTTCCGCAAGAACTTCCTCGTCACCCACTTCTTCAACCCCGTCCGCTACATGAAGCTGCTGGAGCTGGTGGCGGGCCCCGAGACGGACCCCGAGGTGGTGAAGAGCATCCACCGCTTTGGCGAGGAGGTGCTCGGCAAGGGCATCGTCTACGGCAAGGACACCACCAACTTCATCGCCAACCGCGTGGGCACCTACGGGATGATGCGCACCATCTCGGAGATGCAGAAGGCGGAGCTGACCATCGAGGAGGTGGACAAGATCTTTGGCCCCGCCATGGGCCGCCCCAAGTCCGCCGTGTTCCGCACCGCCGATATCGTCGGCCTCGACACCTTCAGCCACGTGGCGAAGAACTGTTACGACACGCTCACCCAGGACGAGGAGCGTGACGTCTTCGCCATCCCCGAGTTCCTCCAGAAGATGGTCGCCAAGGGGATGCTCGGCGACAAGAGCGGCGGCGGCTTCTACAAGAAGGACAGGAGCGCGGGCGGCAAGGACATCCTCGCGCTGGACCTGAAGACGCTCGAGTACCGGCCGCAGAACAAGGTGCGCTACGAGTCGCTGGGCGCCGCCAAGGAAGTGGAGAACGTGCGCGAGCGCGTGGCCACGGTGATGAACGGCCAGGACAAGGCCGCGAAGTTCGCCGAGCGGATCACCCTGGACGTGCTCGCCTACGCCAGCCGCCGGATTCCGGAGATCGCCGACGACGTGGTCAACATCGACCGCGGCATGCGCTGGGGCTTCGCCTGGGACCTGGGGCCCTTCGAGACCTGGGATGCCTACGGCGTGAAGAAGGGCCTGGAGCGCATGAAGGAGCTGGGCCTCAAGGCCGCCCCCTGGGTGGAGGAGATGCTCGCCAAGGGCCGGACGAGCTTCTACGGCGTGGAGAACGGCAAGGACACCTACTGGGACATCCCCAGCAAGTCCGTGAAGGTGGTGCCGGAGAACGCCCGCACGTCGCGCGTGGAGTACCTCAAGCGCGGCAACAAGAAGATCACCGGCAATGACAGCGCCACGCTCTGGGACATGGGCGATGGCGTGACGCTGCTGGAGTTCCACTCGAAGATGAACTCCATCGACGACAACATCATCGCCATGATGAACACGGCCCTGGACGAGACGGAGAAGAACTTCCGCGGCCTGGTCATCGGCAACGATGGGGCGAACTTCTCGGCGGGCGCCAACATCATGGCGCTGCTGTGGGGCGCGAAGAACGGCGAGTTCGACACCATCCGCAACATGGCGTCGGGCTTCCAGGCGGCCAACCAGCGCATGCGCTACAGCCCGGTGCCGGTGGTGACGGCGCCCTTCAACCTGACGCTCGGCGGCGGCGCCGAGACGGCCATGGGCGGCAACGCCATCCAGGCCTCGGCCGAGCTGTACATGGGCCTCGTCGAGGTGGGCGTGGGTCTCATCCCCGGCGGCGGCGGCACCATGCAGCTGCTGCGCAACGTGTACGGCCCGTACTCGGCGGACAAGGACTTCGACGCCTTCCCCTTCATCAAGAAGGTGTTCCTGGCCATCGGCACCGCGAAGGTGGCCACCAGCGCCGAGGAGGCGCGCGAGCTGGGCTTCCTCAACGCCAACGATGGCATCAGCGCCAACCGCGACTTCCTGCTGTCGGACGCCAAGCAGCGGGTGATCGGCATGGCCAACGCGGGCTTCCGCGCGCCGCGGCCCACCCGCTTCCGCCTGCCCGGCGCCAGCGGCTACGCCACCATCGACATGCTGCTCTACGACATGGAGCTCAACGGACAGGTGTCCGCGCACGACCGGAAGATCGCCCAGAAGCTGGCGCGGGTGCTCACTGGTGGCGACACCAGCCCGTCGCTGCTCGTCACCGAGGAGCGGCTGCTGGAGCTGGAGCTGGAGGCGTTCCTGAGCCTGTGCGGCGAGGAGAAGACGCAGGACCGGCTGATGCACATGCTCGAGAAGGGCAAGCCGCTGCGCAACTGAGGCGGCGGCGTTAAGCGAGTTTCCAAGTCATCCATTGATAGAAGATTTCGAAGCCCGGGGGTCGCTCCCCGGGCGAGGAGACAGACAGATGCCCGGTCGAGTCGTGATTGCCAGCGCGGTGCGCACCCCATTCACCCGCGCGCACAAGGGAGAGTTCAAGGACACCCGGCCCGATACGCTCGCGGCCCTCGCCATCAAGGAGGCCGTGGCGCAGGTCCCCGGCCTGAAGCCCGAGGAGGTCGAGGACGTGATCCTCGGCTGTGCCATGCCGGAGGCGGAGCAGGGGATGAACGTGGCGCGCAACGCCGCCCTGCTGGCTGGCCTGCCGGACACCGTGCCCGGAATGACCATCAACCGCTTCTGCTCGTCGGGCACGCAGTCCATCGCCCAGGCGGCGCAGGCCATCAAGGCGGGGATGATGCAGGTCGCCGTGGCCGGTGGCACCGAGTCCATGACCATGGTCCCCATGGGTGGCAACAAGGTGAGCGCCAACCCGGAGATCATGGAGAAGTACCCGGAGGTCTACACCTCCATGGGCGCCACCGCGGAGAACATCGCCTCGCGCTACAACGTGTCGCGCGAGGACGCGGACAAGTTCGCCTACGAGAGCCAGCGCCGTGCCGCCACCGCGCGCGAGCAGGGCAAGTTCAAGGAGGAGATCTTCCCCGTCACCACCACCGTCTTCGACGAGGAGGGCAAGGCGCACCAGGTGACGGTCTCGGTGGACACCATCCTGCGTCCGGACACCACGCTGGAGGGCCTGGCCAAGCTCCGCCCCGCCTTCAACCAGAAGGGCGTGGTGACGGCCGGTAACGCGTCGCCGCTGACGGACGGCGCGGCGGCCGCGGTGGTGATGAGCGAGGAGAAGGCCCAGCAGCTCGGCGTGAAGCCGCTCGGCTACTTCCTGGACTACCAGGTGGCCGGCGTGCCGCCGGAGATCATGGGCGTGGGCCCGGTGCCGGCGGTGAAGAAGCTGCTGGCGAAGAACAACCTCAAGGTCGAGGACATCGACGTCTTCGAGCTGAACGAGGCCTTCGCGGCGCAGGCGCTGTACTGCATCCGCGAGCTGGGGATTCCCCTGGACAAGGCGAACCCGAACGGCGGCGCCATCGCGCTGGGCCACCCGCTGGGCGTGTCCGGTGCGCGCCTGGTGGCCACCCTCCTGCGCGAGCTGAAGCGGCGCAACGGCCGCTACGGCGTGGTGACGATGTGCATCGGCGGCGGCATGGGCGCCGCGGCCCTCATCGAGCTGGCGAAGTAATCCACGCTCCTCCCTCTCCCCCTGGGAGAGGGTTGGAGTGAGGGATCCACGAGGCCTCTCCGGGCTCACGCCTGGAGGGGTCTTCGTGTTTCCAGGCCCGGGGGCCCACGGTGTGTCCGGGGCGGCAACCCGGGGCGGGGAAGGGTGTGGCCCGCGAGGCAGCAGGAGATGCCTTCCTCCCGGGAGTTGCAGAGAGGCACGGGTTTTCCAGGAGACAGGCACGACCTCTGCAGAGAGGCGTGTCTTGGCGGAACTCGTTCACCGTCCTTCTTCCTTCAGGAGCCTCTTTCATGACCATCCGGAATCCATCGCGTTGTTCCTCCCGACGGCGTCTCATCGGCGTGCTGGCGGGACTGTCCCTGCTGCCGCTGGTGGGCTGTGATGCCCCGGAGAGCCAGCAGGCCAGGGGTGAGGACGTGGGGACGACGGCGCCGGGCTTCGAGGAGTTCGCGGCGACCGTGTTCCAGGAGCCGGAGAGCGGCGCCTACATCGTGGATGGGGACGTGGCCCTGGAGAGCCGGGAGCAGTTGCGCGAGTTCTACGAGCGGTACGTGCGCCAGGGGGCACTCATCGTCCATCGGGTGGGCAGCGCCGACGCGAAGTGGGATGACACCCAGAAGTTGAACCTGACCTACTGCGTGAGCACGGCCTTCGGCTCCCGGTACGGCACGGTGGTGCAGGCCATGGCCGACGCGGCCCGGGCCTGGGAGCGGGCGGCGCGGGTGGACTTCATCCACGTGTCCAGCCAGGACGGCGCCTGCAACGCCAGCAATGGCAACGTCGTCTTCGACGTGAACCCCGTGAACGTGAATGGCCAGTACCTGGCGCGCGCCTTCTTCCCCAACTACGCCCGGTCGGGCCGCAACGTCCTCATCGACTCGAGCGCCTTCTCCGTGAGCCCGCCGACCACGCTCACCGGCATCCTGCGGCACGAGCTTGGCCACACGATCGGCTTCCGTCATGAGCACACGCGGCCCGAGTCTGGTGCCTGCTTCGAGGACAACAACTGGCGTCCGCTGACGCCCTATGACTCCGCCTCGGTGATGCACTATCCCCAGTGCAATGGGACCAACTCGTGGGCGCTCGAGCTGACGCAGCGGGACAAGGACGGCGCCAGGCTGCTCTATGGCACTCCCATCCGGTGCACGCAGCCGGTCTCCTACCATGATGGGAGCCAGCTGGCGGCCCAGTACGACGGAGCCAACTGCTACATCAAGCCGATCCCCGCTGGCGCTTCCGCCTTCGTGCAGAACAACAATTACTACATCCAGTCGCGGCCAGGCACGTATTGCCCCCAGGGCAGCTTCGATGGGGCCAATTGCTACGTCATGCCCAAGCCGGCCCGGGGATTCATTCTCGGCAACAG
>NZ_JPMI01000352.1 GCF_000733295.1 Archangium violaceum Cb vi76
CTTCTACAAGGCGTACGACGCGTGCTCCAGCGGCAGCAATGATGGCGCCAACTGCCACCTGCTGAGCGCGGCGTGGGGCACGCAGGCCTTCGAGCACGCGGGCAACTTCTACACGACGGCCGTGCCCAGCTGCCAGGAGGGCTCCTACGATGGCGCCAACTGCTACATCATGAGGGCGCCCGCGGGGACCAGCGCCTTCATCAGCGGCGGCGCGTTCTACTACGCCGACTGACCGGAGCCCGGGGTAGGGCGATGCTCCGGCCTCGTCCTGCCCCTCCGCCTCCCTGGCGTGCGTGGTCTCGCGCCATGGACGCCGCACGGGCCTCGGGACGCTTCCGGCGTGGCTGTTTCGCGCAAGGGCTCGAGATGACGGCGCGCCGCCGTGGCCCATGACTTGCCCTGTGCCCGGGCATGACCATGACCAGCGTAGGCTCGCGGCGGAACGATGACACCCTCGTGCTCGGGATGAACCCGCACGCCCAGGCCGAGGCCGAGGCCCTCCAGAAGTCCAACCCCGAAGCCCGGGTCACCACCGTCCGGGACTCCTTCCAGAATGATCACGTCCGTGCCAGTGGTCCGGATGGCGCGATGCGGATCCACGACCTGCGGACCCCTGACGGCATCCGGAGATTCGTGGCCACCCTGGGGCTGCCGCTCGCCCAGGGGAAACAGGTGGCGGCCGCCATCGAGAGGGCGGGCGAGGATGCCCGTGACGAGCTGGCGCAGCTGGCCCTGGTGTG
Organism: Archangium violaceum Cb vi76; assembly: GCF_000733295.1. Classification (GTDB taxonomy): domain Bacteria; phylum Myxococcota; class Myxococcia; order Myxococcales; family Myxococcaceae; genus Archangium; species Archangium violaceum. Next base: position 741 of record NZ_JPMI01000352.1, read on the forward strand.
GGCCCGGGCGGAGAAGGGGGGCGTCGTTCCCTCGCGCCTCGTGCTCTCCGGGCACAGCGGGGGCACGAGCCTGTGGGGAGAGGAGGGGCGCTTCAAGAATGGCGTGCTCACCCGTCGTGACTTCGCCCGGCTCGCGGAGGCCATGCCCAGGGCCGCGGCGGGGGTCGAGGACCTGTGCCTCGCCGCTTGTTACAACGGTGGCGAGACCACCATGGAGGCGTGGCGCGAGCTCTTCCCCAACCTCCGCACGATGTGGGCTTATGACGGCAGTGCGCCCGGTACGTTCTCCGGCGCCACGGCGCATCTGGCCCGCTGGGAGAAGGCGACCCGCGGCTCCGTGGATTCGCTCCGGCCCGATCTGCTCCGGGGGCTGCGCAAGGGGGAGAACCTCGCGGTGTGGTCACGTCTGGGCGGGCACCAGACCGCCACCGTGCGCGTCAGTACCGCCGACCTGCGTGCCCGTCTCTCGGCGGATCATGTGATCTTCGAGCGCTATTTCCAGGGAGATGCGGTGGTGCATGATACGCAGCACGGCCCGCTGCGGGAGCACTACAACACCCTCCAGGCTCTACTGGGTCGGCCGGAGATTTCCGCCCTCGAGCGGAATGGGTTCGAGCGGGCGCGGGATCTGACCCTCCGGCTGCTCTTCCATGGGAACGTCGCGGCTCGTTTCCAGGAGACTCACAGGTCCAGCATCCAGAGTGGGTTCAGGGCACTCGGGATGCGCGTTCCTGATTTCTCGCGGCTCGGACGCAAGGAAACGCTGGCGCTGATTCAATCCTTCGAGGCCGAGCTTCGCAGGTGGAATCCCCGGCCCGTGGAGGCACAGCGGTTGTTGCCCCTGCTCACAGAGGGTCTTCGAGAGCTTCAGCGCTCGCGCATCCCGGATAACTGGTTGTGAGCTCGGGGTTGGAGAACGGGGACGGGCACCCTCACCCCGTCCCTCTCCCGGAGGGCGAGGGGATATTGGGGGAGGTCGGGTCCGCGAGTGATACCTGCTCCGGATCCTCCACCGGGACTCCCGCCATCCGCAGCACTCTCAAGGCGTTCGTCGTGTCCACCACCCCAGGTCTCAGCTGGTAGTCGAACACCATCTTTCCGTTCTCCAGATGGTCACGGAAGTGCATGTTCACCACCTTCCCGCTGTGCTCCTCCGCCAGGCTCGCCAGGGACAGATCGTGCGTCGTCACCCCGCCGATCGCCCCCGTGGCCAGCAGCAGCCTCAGCACCTCTCGCGAGGCGATCTGCCTCTCCCGCGTGTTCGTCCCCAGGAGGATCTCATCCAGCAGGAACATCGCGTGTCCCTTCGCCGCCGCCGCCGCGTCCAGCACCGCCTTGATGCGCTGCACCTCCGCGTAGAAGTACGACACGCCCCGCTCCAGCGAGTCCTTCACCCGCATGCTCGTCAGCACCTGCAGCGGTGACACCGAGAAGCTCTTCGCACACACCGGCGCTCCCGACAGCGCGAGCACCGTGTTCAACCCCACCGCTCGCAGCAGCGTCGTCTTCCCCGACATGTTGGAGCCCGTCAGCAGCAGCCCGCAGCCCGGCCCCGGCAGCTCCACGTCGTTCAGCACCGGCTCGTCCAGCAGCGGGTGGCCCACTCCCACCGTCTTCACCTTCGGCCCGTCCGCCTCCAGCGTGGGCCACGTGAAGCCCGGCCGGTCAAAGGCCAGCCCCGCCAGGCACGAGAGCGCCTCCAGCTCCGCCAGTGCCTCGAACCAGCCTCGCACCCGCGCCGCGTGCTGCTCCTTCCAGCGCTCCAGCGCGAACAACGCGTGCACGTCCCACAGCGTGAACAGATGCACGAGAGGGTGGAACTGGTGCCGCTTGAACTCCACGAACGAGTACAGCCTGCTGAACCGCTTCAGGTGCGTGGAGACCGGCGGCTCTCCCTCGTGCTGCATGCCGCCCTGCACCCGCCGCAGCTCCGGGTGCTCGAAACGTTCCCGCTCCACCCTCTCGAAGATGGGCGCGTAGCGCACGAAGCCGTGCTCGCCCGCGTTCAGCTTCTCCTCCATGGTGCGCAGCGGGCCCCGCGTCGCCCTCACCACCGCCAGTTGCGCCAGCACGCCTCCCCACCACGCCCGCCCGTGCACCACGTCGAAGCTTCCCAGCACCATCAGCGCCAGCGTCACCAGCGGCAGCACCACCGCCACCGGCCTCGCCCACCGGATGCTCGTGAGTGACGGCCCACTCTCCACCCACTGGATGAAGAGGCCCGGGTCCGCCTTCTCCTTCGCCACCGTGCGCGCCTCCACGCACACGTCCTGGCGGAACCCCACTTGGGGCACCAGCTCGCGCGCCGCTCCCTGCCGGGCCCTCACCGTCTCCGCCTGTGCCGGCCAGGCCAGCCACGCCGCGAGCCGCTCCTCGCCCGCCCGTGTCGCCGTTTCGTTCATGAGCTGGAAGACGCTGCCCTGCCCGAAGACGTCCAGGTCCGCCGCGTACAGGTGCGAGCCCGTCAGGAAGCGCTCGCCCCGCTCGGCGAAGTCGTGCCAGCCCCGCGTCAGCCGCGCCAGCCCCCGCTCGTTGAGCTGGATGTACAGCCGTTGCCGCTCCTCGCGCAGGAACACCTGATGGTGCAGCACCGCCAGCACCAGGTACACGGCGAACGCCGCTCCCGCCGCCCACCACCCCGTCTTCGGCAGCCGGTGGAACAGGACGAGCCCCGCCACCGCCGCTCCCGAGAGGAACACCAGGGCGCGCAGGTTGGCGTAGCGGGCGCTGACATCGTCCAGCCGCTTCAGCTCCGCCTCGGCGGTGGCGCGGCGCTCGGTGTACGTGCGATGCGGGGAGGAGGACTCGGGCAGGGAAGTGGTCACGGGCGGGCGCATGCTGGGTCGCCCGGGCGGACAGGGCAAGCCCGGACACGTGCGCGGTGCCCGGAAAATGGCGAACCCCGGCGCCAGGCCCTGGGAAGGGGCGGCAGCCGGGGCTCGAGACAACCGCTCTACGGCCGAATCACTTCTCTTTCACTTCTCCTTGGAGGCCAGCTTGCGCAGCGCCTTCTGGTCGCGGATGCAGAGGATGCGGCCCACGTTGCCCAGCACGCCATCGCGCTTCATCTCGTTGATGAGCGTGGACACGAAGGAGCGGGAGGCGCCCACCAGGTCCGCCAGATCCTGCTGGGTGATGCCACGCAGGTCCGTCTCACCGCCGTGCGGGCAGCGCTCGCCGTGGGCCTCGGCCAGGGTGAGCAGGGTGTCGGCCAGACGGGCCGGCACTTCCTTGAAGGTCAGTCCCAGCACGCGCTTGCGCAGGGAGCGCACGCGCTCGGCGTAGGCGCGAACCACGTCCACCGCCAGGGCCGGCCGGGCCTCGAGCTGCGCGCGGAAGTCGCGGCCCTCGATGCTCCACACCTCGGCCTCACCGGAGGCGATCGCCATCTCCTCCACCGGCGTGCCCTCGGGACGGAACAGCTCGCCGAACAGGTCGCCCGGACGCAGGATGCTCACCACCGAGCGCGAGCTGTTCTTGCCCAGCCGCATCAGGCGCACCCGGCCGCTCTTGAGCAGGTACACGCGGTCCGTCGTGTCGCCCGGGCGGTAGATGACCGAGTTGTGCGGGAAGCTCTCGACCTTGAAGTAGCCCTTGAAGTCGATCGCCTCCTGGCCGGGGATCAGCTTGTTGGCCGTGACGAGCATCCCGGAGCTGGTGGTCTGGATGGGGGCGACGACGTTGGAGCCGATGGGACCGAGGGGACGATTGAAACCGTGCATGTGGGCACTCCTGCAGGCGGTTGAAAGTGGGGTTGCTTTGCTGCGGACGGAACAGTCCCTTTCCAAGCTTTGTGCCAACCCCAACGCTTCTCCCAAGTCCTGAAAAAGCCTGCAATGACGGCTACTTGGCGCTACACCCCCCGTTTCTCACCTTCCGAATGTCCGAAACCTGAAACAGAACGTTCAAACAGTCTGATCAAGTTGAACGTTTCGTTCAAATCGTGCGGGGAGTTGTCGGACGGAAGACAATGTCCGGAAAGCGTCCTTCGACGCTCAGACTTGCTGATCCTGTCGCACACCGTACTTCTGGAGCTTGCGCTCCAGGGTGGGGCGACTGATGCCGAGGATCTGGCACGTCTTGCCCTTGTGGCCCTTGGTCACCGTCATGGTGAGCTCGATGAGCATCCGCTCCGCCTCCTCCAGGGTGGGGATGCGGCTGGGATCATCGATGGGGGCGACGAGGAAGTCGGGCAGGGAGTGTCCGTTGGTGTGGACGGGGTGGCCGTTGACGGGGCCGCCCCCATGCTCGAGCTCGTTGGACTCGAGCGCGGGCAGGTTGTCGGAGAGCAGCACCTCACCCGGGGCGAGCACCACCGCACGCGTCAGGACGTTCTCCAGCTCACGCACGTTGCCCCGCCAGGGCAGGCGCACGAGGTGGGCCAACACCTCGGGCGGGACGCGGGTGACGCGCTTGTGCACCTTCTCGTTGATGCGCTCCAGCAGGTGGTGCACCAGCGAGGGGATGTCGTCGCGGCGCTCGCGCAGCGGGGGGAGCTGCAGCGTAATCACCTTGAGACGCTGGTAGAGGTCCTCGCGGAAGCGGCCGGCGCCCACCTCCTCCACCAGGTTGCGGTGGGTGGCGGCGATGACGCGGGCGCGCAGTTTGATGCGCTTGACGCCGCCCACGCGCTCGAACTCGCGCTCCTGGAGGACGCGCAGGAGCTTGGCCTGGAGCATCAGCGACATGTCGCCGATTTCATCCAGGAAGATGGTGCCGTCCTCGGCCATCTCGAACTTGCCGGGCTTGACGGCGTTGGCGCCGGTGAAGGCCCCCTTCTCGTGGCCGAACAGCTCGCTCTCCAGCAGGGTGTCCACGATGGCCGAGCAGTTGATGCCGATGAAGGGCTTGGGCTCGTCGTAGGAGTAGTTGTGGATGACGCGGGCGATGAGCTCCTTGCCGGTGCCGCTCTCGCCGTGGATGAGGACGGTGGCGCGGCTGGCGGCCACCTTGCCGATCTCCTTGACGAGCTGCTGCATGAGCGGGCTGGTGCCGACGATGTCACCCAGGCGCGCCGCCGCCGTCTCCACGTTCACCGTGGCGGCCCGGCGCGACAGTTGCCGGTACTCCAGGGCGCGGGACACCACGATGTCCAGGGCCGTCAGGTCCGGGAAGGGCTTGTGGATGTAGTCGAAAGCCCCGGCCTTCATGGCCCGGATGGTCGTCTCCATGTCATGGAAGGCGGTGACGAGGATGATGCGCGCGTCCCCGCATAGGCTCTTCATCTCCTCGATGATGTCCAGGCCCGTGCGGTCCGGGAGTTTCATGTCGAGGATGACGACGCTGGGCATGACCTCCTGCGCGACCCGGAGCGCCTCGGCGGCGCGGGTGGCCGTCACCACCTGGTAGCGCGGAGCGCCATCGTGCTCGATGTCCTCGAAGTGCATCTTCAAGGACTCGAGCAGCGAGAGGTCGTCGTCGACGATGAGAAGCGTCTCCATGTTCCTCAGGCGGCGAAGGTGAGCGTGAACACGGTGCCGGTCCCGGGGGCCGTCTCGGCGGAGACCTCACCCCCCTGGTGCTGCAGCACACGGCGCAGGGCCGCCAGGGACAGGCCGGCGCCCCGTGCCAGGTGGCACTCGTAGGGCTTGAAGAGCGAGTCCGGTTTCTCCTCGGGCAGCAGGCTGGCGGGCTCCACGAGCTCCATCACCACCCGTCCCTCGGGGCCGGGGCGGATGGCCACCTTCACCGCGCCCCCCTCCGTCATCCCCATGGCCACGTTGAGCAGCACCTGGGCCAGCACCGGCCGCAGCCTGCCCGCATCCACCCGGACCCGGGGCACGTCCGGTGCCTCGTCTATCTGTACCTCGACGCGGCGCTCGGTCAGCTCCGGGGTCACCATGGCCATGGCTTCCTGCACCAGGGTGCGCGGCGCATGCTGCTCCAGGTTGGGCGTGGTGCCCCGGCCGTACTCGGACAGCTGCCAGAGCATCCGCTCCAGGGTGCGGATCTCCCGGTTGGCGATGGTCAGCCGGCGCTGGTCCCTCTCGGACAGGCCCGTGTTGCGGGCCAGCGTCTGCACCGCCATCTTCACCGAGCTGAGGGGGTTGCGCAGCTCGTGGCTCAGTTGCGAGGCGAGCCCGGAGAGCTGCACCGGCGGCGCGCCCTCCAGCAGGGTGCGCAGGTCCACGATGACGGCGGTGGCCTCGCCCTCCTCCATGACGAGCGTCAGCCGCAGGGGCAGCGGATCTCCCCCTCCGAGCGAGGTATAGAGGAACTCCACGGCCCGCCTGTCCTCGCGTGCCAGGGCATCCAGCTCCCGGACCTTCTCCGGGGTGGTTCCCAGCACCACGTGGAGCGGCCGCTCCATCAGCTCCGAGGTGGGGCGGTGCAGCACGGTCTCACAATCCCCCCGGCGCGAGTCACGCGCAGGCTGGGAGACCATGAAATCTGGACGGCTTGCAGCAAGTGGAGGTTCATGGGCAGGTGCGAAACATAACGAATCGCCCCCCCTGATGTCCCCTGCGGGGGAGGGGGTTCTCCTTTAGAATCCGATACTTGGCGCTCCGGGCCCCCATGCGGCGGCCCTGGCGGGCGCCTATCTGTCCGCCAGGTAACATTCTGACGGCTATGGAAGTCCGCCAGTTCTCAGGTCCATGGAATCCGAGGGAAGTACGATCATCCTCCCGATGACGGATGGAGGTGGGGCGGGGACCCATGTAGGTTGCACATCGTCGTTGGTGGCTGACCCCCGCCACCTGCCACCCCGGAGATTTCAATGATCGCCACCAAGAAGAACCTGAAGAAGCTGGGCAAGCGCCGTGGTCAGGGTATGACCGAGTACATCATCATCGTGGCCCTGATCGCCATCGCGGCGATCGGCGTCATCACCCTCTTCGGCAACAACATCCGCAAGCTCTTCGGCGCCTCCGCCGAGGCCCTGGCCGGTAACGAGGAAGTGAAGAACACGGGACAGACGGCCACCAACCAGCTGCAGCGCAAGTCGCTGGCGAACTTCGGCGCCAACAAGGCCGACTGAAGCAGCGCGCCGCATTCGCGGTGCAACCAGCCCCGCGTGGCCCGAGTGGCCGCGTGGGGCTGTCGCTTTTTCCGGGGAGCGTCATCTGAAGGCGACTGGACCCACCTGGCGCAACGCCGCGTTCTGGCTGGCCTGGGCCGCGGTGCTCGCGCTCGCGCTCGCCGCCCGTACCGCGGACTGGCGGAACGTGCTCGGCGGCGGCTCCGTGGAGCTCGTCCCCACCGACTCGCACTACTACATCCGCTTCGCCCGGCTCCAGCAGCTCGCCTTCCCGCGCTTCGAGCCCTTCGATCCGTACATCAACCACCCCACCGGGGCCTCCATCATCTGGCCTCCGCTGCACACCTGGGGCGTGGCCCTGTTCCTCGCGCCAGGCTCCGGGCAGCCCGAGCGCACCGCCGCGTGGGTGGGTCCCGTCGTCTCCTTGCTCGAGCTGGGGCTGCTCTCCCTGCTCATCCGCCGTTGGTGGGGGAGGGGAGTGGCGCTCGGCACCCTCGCGCTCCTGGCCCTGGTGCCCGCGGGGGTGATGGCCGGGACGCTCGGCACCGCGGACCATCATGTCCACGAGCCCACCCTCGCCGCCCTCTGCGCGCTCCTGCTGGGCCGGGCCCTGGGCCAGCGGAGTGTCCTGCTCGGGGCGGTCACGGGCGCGGTGCTGGGGCTCGCGCCGCTCTTCACCACCAGTGGCTTCGTCCTGCTGCCGGGCCTCGCCGCCTCGCTTCCGCTGGCGGCATGGCTGAGCCGTGACACGCCGGGCCCTGGGGTGGGCCGGGTGGGATTGTCCATGGGCCTGGGCGCCGCCGCCGTGCTGGCCCTGGGCGTGCTGCTGTTCGGTGAGCCCGCGTCCCTCACCTATTACGGCCTGACCTCCTTCCAGCCCCTGCTCGCCCTGGCCCTGATCGCCGGGGCCTCGGGACTCGCCACGCTCCTCGAGCGCCACCGGGGTTGGATCCTCCAGCTCGGCCTCGCCCTGCCTTGCGCCCTCCCGCTCGTCCCGGAGCTGGTCCGCGCCTTCCAGCACCTCCTGCTCGGGGACCCGCTCCTCGCCGTCGTCATGGAGTCCATTCCCCTCTGGAAGGATCCGGACTTCGCTCGCGAGCTGCTCGGCCCGGTGCTGCTCCTGCTCCCGGTGGCGCTCGTCGCCGCGGGCGTGCGCCTGTGGCGGGAGCGCGAGGTGTCCCTGGCTCCTGTCTTCCTCGGCGCGCTGTCGCTCACCGCCGCCTCGCTCCTCCAGGCACGCTTCACCCAGGCCCTCGTGGGGAGCGCCGCATGGCTCATCGCTTCCTCGTTGGGTGGTGTCTTGCGCGGCTTGCGCCCGTTGCCCCAGCGCGCCTCGGTGGCTGTTCTCGCGCTCGTGGGGCTGCCCCTGCTCGGTGAGGCCGTGCCCCTTCCGCGCTCCACGGAGCCTGGCGCCATCGCCCCCGTGCGCTCCACCCTCACGTGGATGCGCGAGCACACTCCGCCGCCCTCGCCGCCCTGGGACGTGCGGGTCCACCCCGCCTGGGGTGTCATCGCGCAGTACGACATGGGGCACCTGCTGGTCCTCTGGGCCGAGCGCCCCGCGGTGGCCACGCCCTTCTCCCAGGTGCCCGTGCACCAGCGCGCCAATGCCCGGGCCGCCGCCGTCCTCGGCGCCACCACCGAGGAGGAGGCCTATGCCCTGGCCCGGGAGCTGACCGCCCGCTACCTCCTGCTCACCCCGTTCAACGAGCTGCTCGGACGTCCCGGCCAATCCCTGGATGGCACCATTTCGCCCTGGCTCCACGAGCACGCGGGCCTGGCCACCGGAGAGCGCGCCGCCAGCGCCCACTTCCGTCTCGTGCACGACTCGGCCGAGTCACGCAGGAAGAAGCCCGGGCTCCCTTATGCTCGCCTGTTCGAGGTGGTGCCCGGGGCCGTGCTGCGTGGCCGCTGTGGTCCCCATGCGCCCGTGACGGCCGTGCTGGAGTTGGAGACGGCTCGTGGCCAGACGCTCCGATATGAGCCGCGTACCACCACCGGGCCGGACGGCTCCTTCGCCCTGCGCGTGGCGTACCCCACCACCCGGGATACCCGTGAGGCCGACGTGCTCGCTCGGAGCCCCTACCACCTCGAATGCCCTGGCGGTGGTGGCACCGCGCTCGTTTCCGAGCAGGCCGTGCGCGAGGGCCATGAGGTGGAGGTGGCCGTGGATCTCACCGTGCGGTGAGCCTGTTTCCCCGGGGCCGGAGCGCCAGGGCCAACGCGCCGAGCGCGAGCACGGAGAGGAGTGCCCCCAGCCGGAAGCTGAGCGGGCGGTAGTCGAAGCGGACCGAGTGCGCCCCCGGAGGCACCCGCACCGCGCGCATGACGGAGTTGGCTCGCAGCACCGGCACGGGGGTTCCGTCCAGCGTGGCTTCCCAGCCGGGGTAGTGCGAGTCGCCCAGGAGCAGGTAGCCCGGACCGCACGCCTCCAGTGCCACCTCCACCCGGGACAGGCCCGCCTCCGTCACTCGTGCCGTGGAGCCCTCGCAGCCAGGTCCCTCCAGGGGCTCGCCCTCGGAGAGCAGGGCGGCGCGGCGCAGCGGTTGGGCGGGATCCTCGAAGGCCGCCTGGGCCTCGGCGTCGTTGGCCACGCGCGCGGTGTGCACCACGAAGGCCCTCGGCATGGCGGTGTCCGAGCGGTAGAGCGTGGGCAGCCCCGGCAAGGCCAGCACGGGCTCCAGGTCCTCGAAGGGCGGCGCGCCCCGGCGCACGTAGTAGCCCACCCCGGCCAGGTCGAAGGCCGCGCGCGCTCCCGACTCGTAGAGGGACTCGATGCGCAGGGGCTCCGGCGCGCCATAGCCCTCGAAGACACGCAGCCGCTCCTCGACGAAGCGGTTGGGCACGAGGGCGTCCCGGCTGAGCGCGATGTATGAGCCCTCCTCGCCGGGCAGGGGCGCGGCGGTGGGGCTCGGAGCGGTGGGGACCTCGGAGAGCTCGTCCGAGCCGAGGTCCACGCTGACGCGGCCCGCGTACCCGGGAGGAATGGCGGCGGCGAGCCGGGAAGCGCGGCGGAGTGATGCGAGCGGCGCGCTGCCCGTGCCCCCCTGCAACAGATGGAATGCGCCCAATTCCACGAGGGCCACCACGGCCAGCGCCCGGCGGACCCGGAGACCCCGGCCAGGGCCGGCGGCGGGGAGGATGAAGGCCAGGGCCCCCGCGCCGAGCGCCAGCACGACCCAGGGCAGTCCGGCCTCCACGCCGGAGCGGAAGAGGGGGAGCTTCGCGACGGGAGGGCCCAGGAGCAGGGCGGCGAAGAGGGCGGCCACCACCGCGGCCACGTGCACGAGGGAGCGGCGTCCCCTCCGGGCCCGGCGGGAGAGTACGTCCAGCCCGAAGGCGGCGAGCACCGCGATGCAGAAGGCCGCTCCGACGAAGTACTTCACCGGGTAGCGGAAGAGGTGGAAGGGCGGCAGTTGGAGGACGAGCGCCGCCGGGGGGAAGTGCGCGCCGAGGGCGAGCAGGGTGAGGACGAGCGCCCCCAGGCCGAAGGGCAGGGCCCGCCGGGAGCGCCCGAGGCCCGCGAGCGCCAGCGCGCAGACGAGGGTGCCCAGGAAGAGGACGAGGATGAAGAACTGATCCTCCCCCGCCCAGTAACGCGAGCGCGGGTGCTCGGCGAAGGGCCAGGCCACCGAGAGGAGCTGGGGCCAGGACAGGGACCACTCGAGCTGGTCCGTCCGTCCGGCGCCCCGGGTGGAGTTCCGGGCGAACTCGAGCGCGGGCAGGGCCACCAGCGCCCCGAGCACGAAGCCCCAGGCGAGCCCCGCGCCCGTGGCCACCAGCGTGCGTACCTCGCGCCGCGCGGCGAGCGCCACGGCGAGGGCGAGCGGGGCCTGCCACAACCACGTCTCCGGGGAGCCCGCGAGGAAGGCGAGGCCCGCGACGAGCGCCACCTGCGCGGCGCGGCGGGACGAGGGCTGGAGCGCGGCCCGGCGCGAGGCCAGCAGGAGGAGGCCCGTCCACGCGGCGGCGCTGACGACGTTCTGCTGGGCGGACAAGTCGGCGAAGGGGGCCGAGAGCGCGAAGGCGGCGGCGCCCAGCATGGCCGCGGGGCGGGAGGCGCGCAGGTGGCGCAGCAGCAGGAAGGTGCCCACGGCGGCGAGCACCACGTGGAGCAGGTGCTGGAGGGTGAGTCCCAGCTCCGGGCCCGCGAGCAGCACGGTGAGCAGCCGGGGCGGGTAGAAGACCTGCGAGTACAGCGTGGCGGCGAAGGGCTGCCCGAGCCGGAGGTAGGGATTCCACAGGGGCAGCTCCCCGGACCGCAGCGCCTCGAGGAGGAAGGCCGAGTCCGGGATGAAGATGCGGAAGGCGTCGCGCCCCGCGAGCACCCGCCCCTGGAGGAGGGAGCGGTACACGAGGCCCATGCCGGCGAGGAGCCCCAACCCGGGGACGAGCCACCCGCGGACCGCTCGGAGCGTCGAGCTCGATGGCGTCATCGCCCCGGGACCCTAGCAGATGCGCGTCAGAAGCTCGCCGGTGAGGAGGCACAAGCCCACCGCTTCGCGCTCGGGCGGAAGTAGGGCCAGCTACTCAGAGCGCTTGAGGGCTGCCCGGACACGCTCCACCAGGGCGGGCCCGCTTCGAGACTCCGCGGAGCAGATGCTCCCTCCCTTCAGCGGGTTGCTCAGGTCCCCCTGGCCCTCACTGAAGGCGTCGAAGACCTCGGAGTTGAAGTTGAGCGACGTGTAGGCCGGCAGGCCAGGGTTGGCCAGGTGCCTGACGTTGAAGCACACCGTCGCGAACAGCGCGGGCTCTGGCTTCGTGCCCTGTGGGGGCCGCTCGTAGCTCGAGAGCCATTGCCAGAACAGGTCATCTTCGTGCGTGGTGGGGCCGTAGCCTTGGAGAAATGAGTACAGGTCCACCTCGAACCGGCCATTCACGAGCTGGGCGTTCACGGGCTGGCCAACGCGCATGAAGGCGACGCGACGTCCCTTGTCGGACCTGCGCCAGAGACTGACGTCCACCGAGACGTTGGGCGTTGGGTCCAGGTCCCGTATCTGTCCCCGGGCGGCGATCCGTGGCGCGGAATCCTCGTCCGCGGGCTCGAACGAAAGAGAGAAGGACTCGAGCGTGGGGCGGAAGAGGACCAGGAGTTGCCTGGGCTTGAGGACCTGGACGGGCTTGGGTTGGGCGGGGGTCTTTCCCTTGGCGCTGGGCTTGGGCTCGGGCGTCGGGTGATCGATGAGGATGCTGTAGAAGAACTCGTGCGCCGCCTCCTCGTTGGCCTCGGGATACTCGAACCTGGGCGCGTCCGGAGTGCTGGCCACGGTACAACCAATCAGCCAGGGCAGCTTCTTGTCCTTGTTCTCCTGATTCCAGACCAGCTCGGCCCGCAGATCGCTCTTGCTCCTGTTGGCCTTCTTCTCCTGGCCGTCCTCCTCCTCGATGACGAGCCGCACCCCATGGCCCTTGCGGAGCAACTTCCTGACGAGAGCCCCTCCGATGAGCGTGAATTCGAGGGTCTTTCCCATGACGAAGCCGCTCTCCGGCTCGAACTCCACGTCCAGTGGGTTGTCGAACTGGATGCCGCGTTCGGCATCCCAATCCCACATGCTGCTCGGCGTGTGTTGTCTGAGGGCCGCCGCCTTTTCCTTGAGACAATCCGACAGCGCCACGCTCGGGGCGTGCGGATACTGCGGCGTGATGCGGTAGTCGATCCACCCCTTGCCGAATACCCGGTGCTCCAACACCCGGAGCCTCGGATGAGCCTCCTGCTTGCCCTTCACTTCCTTGAACTCGAAGGAGCCGTTGTTGAGGTGCAGCGTGCCGTTGAGCGTGGACTCATGGGTCAGGTTGGTGGTGTCGTCATACACGACCCAGGTGAGGGTGGCTGGAACGGTCTGTTCCGTGAAACCCGTGTATTCACCCGTGACCTTGAATGATGTCTCGAGCTGCCGGATGCGAATGGTGCTTGGATCGACGAAATCCTGGCTCAGCGTGTCGTCTTCTTCGTCGCTCGCTTCAGCCGGGCCGCCGGGTGCTTCGCTGGCAGGGGCGAGTGTGGGGGGGTGGAGCTTGAGTGTCGTGAGCGGCGAAGCGACGAGGTTGATGACTCCGACGAAGCCCAGGTCCAACCGGAGGGTGGGCAGCTTGCCATCCTTGCTTGTATCCGACATGCGTGCTCTCCAGTTTCAGTGCTCGAGGGCCGGAGCCGTGTAGTCCAGATGGAGCGGCCCCGCTCTTCCACCCGCGAATTTCCCATCGGGCGTGCCAGGGACGAGCTCGAATCGGTAGGTCGCACCCGGTTCGAGCGTGCTGACATCGAGCTCCGCGCCGAACTCTCCGTTGAGGTCGGGCTTCTCGTAGGTGACGTGTGCGTTGCGCACGAAGAACTCGGTGCGGAACTTCTTTTTCTTCTTCCGCTTGTCTTTGGGTCCCGCGAGCGGACTCTGTTGCAAGGGACTGCTCACGAGCGTGCAGCGCAGCTTCAGGGGCAAGGCGCGGGTGGGGAAGCAGAGGGCCCTGGCTCGGAAGGTGAGCTTTCCTGGCTCTTCTTCCTCCCTGCGCAGAGGGCCAACGACAGGGATGGTACTGCCGCTCCAACGCACGGGCGCGATGGCGATGCGCTCCCCATCGAACATGGCCTCCGGGTTGGTGATGTTCGCTTCGACCTCCACCCGGTCCCGGGTCTGCTCCGTGAGGGGGAGCAGAAGCTCGAGCCCGGTGGAGTTGGGCTTCACCGGGTAGGGCTTCTTGTCGACGAGGATGACGGGCTTCGCGTTGAGCCAGTCCGCCTTGCTGCCCCGGAGGGGGATCCGGATGGCGAGCTTCTGGCCCACGACGGTCACGCGTACGGACTCGAAACCCGGCTGCGCGAGTGTCTTGAATACGCCCTCGACCCCGGCACGCAGGCCACCGGCGGCGTCCGTGGCTCCTGGAGCCTGGACCAGCGAGCGGTTGGGGCCTTCGTAGGCTTCGATACCGCGGCCGTTGGGCGCGAGGAAGGACATCTTGAGCCAGACCCGCTCGTCCGGCGTGGGCGCGGCCTGGCGCAGCAACGCCGCGAAGATGTCGCGAGGATCGAAGTCGAGGCAGAGCCATCCGGAAGTGCTGAGTTCTGGTGGCTCCACCGAGAGCATCAGCACCTCCCGTTTCTTCTCCTGCTGGCCCTTTTTCGCCCCCGCCCTGGGCGGCTTGGACTGTCCCTTCTTCGAGGGCGAGACCAACTCCACGAAGGCGAGCTTCTGCGGGATGAAGGATGGCTCCACCTGGTCTTGCTTCTGGTACGTGAGCGCTCTGGCGGCAGTCTCGAGCGACGCCTTCTTCTTCTCCCAGTCGTTGCAGCGGACCCCCACCGAGAGACCGTCCTCGCTTACCGTCTCGATACGCAGGGGCTTGCCGAAGTGGCTGCGCAGCGCTTCCACCTGGTCCGCGAGGTGCTTGCTCAGCTTGAAGTCCTTGGTGCTCGCGACCTTGCGGTAGCTGCTCCACCAGAAGCTGGCGGAGACCTTGGCATCCTTCTTCTTGGGCTGGAGGCCCGTCAGGAAGCCCTCGTGCTCCACCAGGGGCCCGTCGTTTTTGGTGAGCCGGGTGGCATACACATGGTTGCCATGGCTCGCATCCTGCCAGCGCAACGGTCGCGGAGTCCTCATGGCCGAGAACTCGACGCGGATGACCTTCTTCTTCCTTTTCTTGGGCCCTTCCTCCTCGTGCTCACTGACGGTGATGCCGGTGTCGTAGGCGTTGGGCTGCTGGCCGGAAGCACACGCGAGGAGGGCATCGAGCTTCGCGCCGGATGGAGCTTCCAGCGTCGCGGTGCGGCCATCCTCGGAGAGGTCGATCACCCTCAGCCGGGTCTTGCTGGCCTTGCGGAAGGACTCGACGGCCCGGCACAGGTCAACGCTCACGCGCTGGGCGTTGTCGGAAGCATTGAGGTAGTCACTCAAGGTGTAGTGCGTGGTGACGTTCTTCGCGCCCTTCTTGAGACCAACGATGTATCCGGCGGTCTCGTCATCCAGCTGCCAGTGCTCGGCTTCCGGGAACTCCTTGCCGAGGGGGAGGGCGACCTTGGTGAACTGGTAGACGAGATAGCCAGCGAGTGACTCGGGGCAGTTCTCGAGGAAGTGGAGCTCGGAGCCGTACAGGCCGGTCTTGGGCTCCTTCTGGGGCGCGAAGCTCTCCGCGAGTCTGGGCTCCGGGACGGTGACGATGACCGGAGCCTCGACTCCGCCCTGGGTCTGGGGCGTCGCGTTCTCGTGGCCCTTGTGCTTGAGCTTCCATTGCCCCCAGAAGTAGGGGACGACCGTCGCGGAGAAGACTCCGTCCTTGTACTTGCCCGCCGCGAGCTCGATTTCACGAGATGGGCCGCTGGAATTTCCGCCGAGTTGCTCGGCCACCAGCTTCACCGGTCCGTGTCCCCAGTCCCGCCGGATGGAGACCACGCTGAGGGGCTTGCCCACCACGGTGGGCTTGGAGTCATGAGGGAACCAGCCCCAGAACTGGGGCGTGTCTCCGTTCTGGACGTCGCCGCTGCCGCCGCTCGCGTCCGGAGTGAACTCCGTGACGAGATTGAGGTCATTGTTCTCCTGCAGCAGTTTGAGGAGCCACAAGAAGGTGACCGGGTGGACGTTGAGAACCTCTCCGCTCCTGGGGAGCATTCCCGCGCGTTCGTCGAAGAGAGAGGCCTCCTGACCGTCGCGGCCCAGGACGGGGATCTCGACCACGGGATGCGGCTTGGGTGAGGCGGAGGCTTGTTTCTGGCCATCTTCTGGCGGTTCCTCGAGCTTCCCCTGATCGATCCCGTACCAGGCGGTTGGTTTGACCTCCTCGAAGGCCTTGTCGGACTCCCCGGGTGGTGTCTCCAGCAGATCCTCCTCGCAGAGCTTGTGAACGAGCTTCTTCAGTCCGTCCAGGCTCCACTCGGTGGTGTGCTTCAGCACGACACCCCGCCAACGCGCCGCGAGGAGGGAACGAGCCAGACTGGTGCGGACTTCGTCCTGCTTGCTGACCGAGGCATCGAGATGAAAATGAGGGGTGATGATGTCGATCGCATCCGCATCCGCTGGCACTTTGAGGTGCAGTTTGATCAACGGTTTCTCGAGTTCCTCCTCGTTCAACATGACATTTGCCTCGGCAATGCTCCTGTCCGCCTGACCATTGGTACCCCGGACGAGGTATTTGATGGTCACCGGGAAAGGGAGGCGCCTGTCTTTTTCCGGAGCGACTCGGTATGACTTGTTGTCGATGTTGAGTGTGATGGCATAGAACTTCATGGCCGCGCACTGTGCTCTGGTCAATGCAGCACTCAACGTGGGCTCTGTGAGTTGCTGGTTGGCAGGCAGCTCCGCGAAGGTCGAAGTACTCCCGATGAACCGACTCATCGCGTTCTTGAAACCAGTGTGGCTCTTCTTTTTGATGGCGGCCAGGATGAGTGTTGCCTCCTCCTTATCCTTGTCGGTGGGCAGTTTCTCCAGCAACAACTCCTCGAGTTCTTCCTCCTCGAGCAGGTTGTCCTTGCCATCACCGGCTTCAGCCAGTTCGGGGAGTTTCAGTGCGAGTTTTTTCGCCAGTTTCCAGGCCTTTTCGATTGCATTGTCCCTGGCGGTGGGCGCGAGGATTTCCCAGTGCAGACAGCCGTGAGACTCCAGCCGGGCGTCGGGTTGGATGAGACCCAGAACATCACCATGGCCCACGTTCAGGAAAGGGCTCGAGAAAGTCACGACCGCGCCAGCCTGGAGTGCCTTATAGCCCTGCTTCAAATCACCGGGTGGGCGCTTGGCATAGCCCAGATAGCGATTGCCGCCGCGAAGCTTCCATTTTTGCGTCAGATCGAGATCCTTCAGTGACGCGTGGATCTCGCACTCATCCGCGTTCCCATCGGAGGGGAGGTCGGCTGCTGACCAGAAGATCTGCCCGATCTGGCCGCGCTCGGCGGAGAGGTTCACTACAGCGCCCTGGCGAGCCAGGTAGAATCGACGGAGCCAGGGAACCTCCACGGACAGGTCTGGTGGCCCGGGCTGCTTCTGTGTCTGCCTCTTGGACGGCTCCTTTGGTTGTCTCTTGGGCCAGTCCGTCGGCGGCATGTGCATATACAAACTGTAGAAAGGCAGTGGTTTCGGGGCTGGCGCCTGCGTATCGCCCGCGCTCATGTCATTGGCTGGCGCCTTGTCGGGCTGATGGGGCTCTACGGCCTCGTGTCGTACGAGGACGAACCCATTGTGGCTGCTGAGAAAGTCCAGGACCGGAGTGGTGGCTGGATTCTTCGAGAGCCGCGCGGCCACGATGTATCCGGGCGCGATGCTTCTGACGGGATGGTCCGAGGATGCCGGTGGAAGGTGGATTCCGCCGTGCAATGCCTGATTCGAGCCAAGAGGATAGAACCCCGTGCCTGCCGTCTCTGCCTGAGCAAAGTACCGGATCGGGCTCGACAGTACGTAAGGGTTTTCCTGCAGCGGAAAGCAGATACTACTGATGACGTTCTTGGTGAGCACCAGCCGGGGATCGAGTGGAGTTGGTGTGGGCTTGTGAATGATGTAGCCCCCTGGCTTCTTGTTCAAGAAGTCGTCCATCCACAGCGCCCTGTCACCGGCGAAGGTGTTCCGCTCAAAGAACTTGCTCGCGCGCACGAGATAGAGAAAGCCGCGGCTCTTCAGCCAATCGCCCTTGACAATCGAGACAAGCGCGTTATGCCCTTCCTTCAGATTTGATAGATATTTGCAGTCATCCTCGTCCCCTGTGCCGACAGAGGTGCACATGGGTCCTTTGGTCAGCTTGGGAGGAGAGGGATCCGCGATGAGCAACCAGAGCTTGATGCTACCATCGCTATCGGGCATCTCACAGAAACCGCAGATGAGGATGATATGCCCACCGTACGAAGTGGACATTCCCGTGTAGATGAGGGTTGGGTTGTTGTCGGCGAGTGATTGGAGGATCTTGCCGAGATGTTTGCGCTGATCGTCCAGGGAGGAGCGAATCCTTTCCGCATCTCGAAGGCGCTGGTTGCGATCCGCAGCATCCGGCAGGATGGTGGACTCCTCCAAGGCCGCCGTGAACGCCTTGTCGAGCTGTCCGAGGAAGGCGTATTCCCCGCTGGGCAGGACGAACGCGATGTCGCCCGATGGAAAGCGCAGGTTCATCTGCCCCTTCCCATCCGGTCCGCGCCATTGGCTGATGTAATCGTCCCTGGACTTCACCTTTCCAGCGGCGAGCTGGTGGTAGTTCCACAGCATCGAAGACGATGTGCGTCCACACCAGTTGTCTACGCCAGCGAGTGGGTTGAACTGACCGATCAGTGGCACCTTGATGAAATGGTACCTCGTGGCGTGGGCCAGGATCTCGGGGGAGATCGTGTAATCGTCGATGGGGTAGACGCGAGTCATGGGACCCGCGTTCTCGGGCGGGTGTTGTTGCTCGCCTTGCTTGATGAAAGGGTATTCGTTGCCGGCCATGGAGTCTTCCCTGATCAGGGCAACCGGTAGATCTTGTCGAGTGTTGTTTTGGTTGTCGCCGAGCCCAGTCTGTAGTGGAGGCGCCCCTTGTAGGCTTCAATGGTTCCAACCTGCTGGCCGGATTTCCAGGCTGCGTCTGGCGCGTACCGACGCATTACGAGCAGTTTGATCCTGGATGCATAAGAGTCGGGATGGTCTTTGCCCCGGTAGAGTGAGCCGAGTTTGCCAAGGTGCATGACTTCAGGGTAGGGCGCATCGGCCGGTTGCTCGGTCGCATCCGTCTCCATTTGGATCAAATACAGGAAGTCGAAGACATAGACGGGGGATTGGTAGCGGGTGCCCGGGTCGCTGGAGACTTCATCGCCGGTGCGTCCCTCTGGATTCCACCAGACGCCATGCACGAATGCCGCTGCTCCGCTCGTGTAGGCGAATTTAGATTCCTCGGCGTATTCGGCCCACTCTTCTTCGAAGAAGGCGGCCTGGTCCATGTCGAGCCAGCCGAGGGGAGCGTCCTTGTCGTCGACGAGCAGGAAGTGGCCGTTGTTCGTCAGTTCGGCGTACTCCTGGACTCTGAAGAGCAACCTCTCCTTCCATTCCTGACTGTGGGTTCCGACCGTCTTCTCGTAGGTATGCGCCAGCCGTACCTTCCAGGGTCCCTGGCGCGGGTCCAGAATCCGAAGAGCTGAGTCGGCGCGGCCGGGCCAGGCGGTGAGCACCTGGGGCCGAAGGATGTATACCAGCCCCGGATTGTGGCGGGTTGGCTTGAGTTGCTCGGAGGCCTTGTTCGGATTGCCCCGGGGCAACCCGCCGATGAGCACCCCCTGGCTGCTCAGCCTCACCAGGGACACGCTGAGGCAGTCGAGAACCTCCTTGGGCTGTCCCTCGGTGGTCTTGCGGAGCTTGCGCAGGACGGAATCCTGCTGCGCCGTCTCCGTGGCCGACAGGTACTTCTCCACCTGGGGCTTCAGCTCCGCGGGCAGTTTGTCCACGCAGGCGAGTGCCTTGGCTTTGTTCTGCGCGAGGAAGGCGTTGTAGGCGCTGGCATCGAGCTTTCGCAGCGTGTTGGCCAGGGCCTTGTTGTCCCTACGGAGCTCATCCGCGTACCAGGTCGTGAGCAGCTCGACGACGGTGGCCTTGTCAGGGGGGGCGGGTGCCACCGCGGGTACTTCTGGCACCGGCGCCGGGCCAGCGTAGCTCGCGCTGTGGTTCTTCTCGACGAGGGCCGCACACGAGGCGCTCGCCGTACCGGCGGACACCACTGTGATGAGCGCGACAATCCTGCCCAGCAGATGCAACATGGCTCTCTTCCTCCAAAGGTCGAGAAGAGCCTGGGCGGCCGGGATTGCTTACGCCGCGAGCCCCCCTCGTGCGTCTTCCAGCGGGTGCTCGGAGCGTAACAGGTCCGCGGCGCCCCAGTCGAGGTTCAGGCGCTCGAGCCGTGCCGCCTCTGCTGCATGGGGGCTTGAGTGGCGCAGCTGTGCTTCACTGTGCTGTCCGTCAGGATATTTCCGTCATCAGGGCAACCGCGTCATCAGGGCAACCGGTAGATCTTGTCGAGCGTCGTCTTGATGGTCGCCGAACCCAGTCTGAAGTGGAGGCGCCCTTTGTAGGCTTCAATGGTTCCCGCGTGTTCACCAGCGGTCCAGGCTGCGTTGGGCGCGTATCGCCGCGTCACCAGCAGTTTGATCCTGGATACCTGGAACTCGGGGAAGTCCGTGCCCCGGTACAGTGAGCTGAGTTTGCCGAGCTGCATGACTTCAGGGTAGGGCGCATCGACGGGTTGCTCGGTCGCATCCGTCTCGAGCTGGATCAAACGCAGGAAGTCGAAGACATAGACCGGGGATTGGTAGCGATTATCCGGGTCGGCGGAGACCTCGTCGCCGGTGCGTCCCTCCGGATCCCACCAGACGCCATGTACGAAGGCCGCTGCACCGCTCGTGTAGATGAACTTCGACTCCTCGGCGTCCTCGGCCCAGTGGTGGTTCACTTCCCCCCCCATCGCGCCAACTCGCGCGCCTACAACAAGACATCCTCAGTGACGAGGGGAGTCTACATCAGACGGGCTTCGTCTGACCGCTGGCCTTGTCGGCCACGGGCATGAAGACGCGGAAGGTGGTGCCCTTGCCCACTTCGCTGGACACCTCGATGCGCCCGCCCATCGCCGTGACGATGCCGTGGCAGATGGACAAACCCAGCCCTGTTCCCACGCCCACGGGCTTGGTGGTGAAGAACGGCTTGAACAGCCGCTGGAGGTTCTCCGGCGGAATCCCCACGCCCGTGTCCCGCACCGAAACCACCACCCAGACCTCGTCCACGCGCTCGGTGGTGACGCGGACGCTGTGCGCCTTCGCGTCCCCCTCGGGGATGGCCTGGCCGGCGTTGACGAGCAGGTTGAGGAACACCTGACCGAGCCGCGACTCGTTGGCGAGCACGCGCGGCACTTCCCCGTACTCCTTCACCAACTGCGCGCGGTGGCGGATCGTCGTGCGCGCCAGGCTCGCGCACGAGTCGAGCACCGCGTGGATGTCCACCGGGCCGAAGTGTTCGTCCTCCCTGCGCGAGAAACTCCGCAGGTCATGCACGATGTGGCGCATGCGCTCGCCGCCCTCGAGCGCCTCGCGCAGCGCCTGTTGGACTTCCTGGGACTGCTCGTCCGAGAGCGGCTTGCCCGCCGCGCCCGCCTCCCCCAGCTCGTCCACCGCGAAGCGCAGGTTGCTCAGCACGTAGGAGATGGGGTTGTTGAGCTCGTGCGCCACGCCCGCCGCCAGCGTGCCGAGCGACACCATGCGGTCGGTGGTGCGCAGCTTCTCCTGCACCTGCTTGCGCTCGGTGACGTCACGCGCGATGGACACCACCGCCGGCTGCCCATCGAAGGGAATGGAGAACGTCACCACCTCGCCCAGCACCTGCTGGCCTTCCCGGTGCCGGAAGCGCACCTCCCGGGCCGAGCCGAGCAGGGAACTCTCGGCGAGGGGATCCTGCTCCCCGGGCATGAGGAGCTCCTCCACCGGGCGGCCCCGCAGCTCCTCCTCGCGCGCGTAGCCGAGCAGCGTGCTGGCCGCGGGGTTGGCGAAGAGCAGCATCCGCTCGCGGTGGACGAAGACGGCGTCCGGCGTGCGCTCGATGAGGGTGCGGAAGCTGGCCTCCGAGCGCCGCAGGGCCTCCCGCTCCTGGCTGAGGCGCTCGGCCATCTCGTCGAAGGCCCGGCCCAGCGTCCCCAGCTCGTCCACCCCGCGCAACCCGGCGCGGGCGCTCAGCTCCCCTCCCGCGAGGCGGCGGGCGGCGGCTTCCAGGCGCCGCACGCGCCGCCCCAACGCGAAGTGGAAGAAGAGTCCCATCAGCCCGGCGATCAGCACCAGCAGGAGGCTCGAGCGCAGCGCGGAACGCTCGGCCCGGTAGTGCTGCGCGGCCTTGAGCTGCGAGAGATCGTGCTGGAGGTAGAGGATGCCCACCTGGCTCCCCAGGGGCTGCGTGCTGAGCTGAATGGGGTAATAGCCCTCTACCCGCGAGCCGTCCTCGCTCACCCGGACGTCTCCACTCATCCGCACCTTCACGCTCTTCATTCGGGCGAGGGCTCCCGGACGGATGAGCTCCGGCCAGGCCTCCCAGACCGGATGGCCGAGCAGGGCGAGCCGGGTGGAGCCCAGCACGTTGCGCTGATCGTCGAGGAGCAGCCCCACCGTCAGATGGGGATTGGAGCCCAGGTCGGCGAGCTCCTCGCGCACGGCTTCGCGCTGCCCGGTGCGCATCAGGTACTCGAGCGTCCCCTGCAGGTGCGTCATCCGCTGGGTGACTTCCTCGCGGACGTGCTCCTCCACCTGCTGCTCGCGGTGCGCCATGTCGCGCCCCAGGGTGTAGAGGCCGAAGAAGCACGCGTACGCGAGCAACATCAGCGGGACGAGCACCCGCATGGACAGCAGCCGGTGCCACCCGGCGCGCCGTGCTGGAACGGACGCCGTCATGGCGACACCCTCAGCAGGGGCGCCGTCTCGAGCACCCGCGAGGACTCCGTACGTCCCGGGAGTCCGGGGAGGAGCTGGTGGTGCCGCAGCAACACCCCCATCCGCTCGAGGGTCTCTCGCAGATCAGGCTGAGCGCCGGTGAGCAGGGCATGCTGGGCCCGCTCGTCCATGAGCCGCACGCCGGACATGGCCTCCTGGAAGCGCAGCGGGTCCAGGCCGAGCCGCCCCGCCATCCGCTTCATGGCGTCCTGGGGATTCTGCTGCTTCCAGGCGAGGGTGGCGAACCAGCCGCGCAGCAGCGCGTCCACGTGCCGTGGCCAGGCCTCGAGGAATTCCTTGCGGACCACCACGACGTCGAGGATCTCCCCGGGGATGTGGGAACTGTCGAAGAGCTTGCGGGCACCCACGCTGGCGAGCTGCTGGCAGTACGGCTCGAAGGTCACCACCGCATCCAGCTCGCCCCGCTGCCAGGCCGCCACGTGGCTCCCCAGGGGGCTGATGTCCAGCCGCACGTCCTCGCGCTTCAGCCCGGCCTGCTCGAGCACACGGGTGAGCATGTACACCCCGAGCAGTGACTCCTCGGAGGCGATCCGCTTGCCCTCGAGCGCGGAGAGGGACTCCATGTCGGGCCGGGCCATCACACAGTCCGCCCCGTGAGAGGCGTCGAGCACCAGCACCACCTTCGGCTCATGGCCGAGCTGCTCGAGGGACAGCACCTCCTCGAGGGTGGCGGCCACCGCGTCGATGGCGCCATTGCGGAACGCCCGCAGGAGCTGGGCGGAGGACACGTACTCGACCAGGTGGACGCGTTGGGCGGGGATGAACCCAAGCTCCTGGCCGAGGAAGAGGGGCTCGTTGCCGGGCCAGGGGATGGTGCCCAGCCGGAGCCGCGGCTCGGGAGGGGGCGTGCAGGCACACAGCAGCAGCAGTGCCGCGAGCAGCCAGCTCTGGGGTCTGGGCGCGTTCATCGGTGGTCCAGATCCAGGATATCAAGAAAAGTCTCTTCGCCGCGATGATCCTCCGGGGCTGCTTTCCCTTCAGGCGGCCAGGCCCGCTCAATCGAGGAACCGGCGCTCCCAGCGGCGCGTCGACTCGGGGACCTCGAGCCCTGGACGGCCCGGTTCCTCGCGATAGATCCAGGGCTCCAGGACGCGCGCCAGCTCCCGGTAGGCGGGCAGCAACTGGCCCTGTTCGGTATCGCCGGCCTCGGGCCAGGGGCCCAGGGTCACGACGGCGCGATCTCCGTTCAACTCCTGCACGGTGGTGCCGGGGGAGGACAGGCGGGTTCGCAGCGTCGTGACACCTCCCAGCGCACCCAGGACCGGCTGACCCAGGAAGGTGAGCCAGGCGGGTCCTCGCACGCGGGTGCCGAGATTCAAGGAGAGGTGCTCCAACTCCGGGATGTCCAGGCCTGGGTAGCGGAAGCAGTACTCGCGGAGTTTTCTTCTCACTCCTGCCACCTGGATCTCGCAGTGGAAGGAGAGACCGGCATGGCCGGAGCAGAAGGGCAAGGTGCTTGCCAGCTCCAGGGCCAGCTCCTGGAGCCTCCCGGGTCCGTGCTCCTCCAGGTACTCAGTGGGCAGCCAGATGCTCAATGCACAGACTTCCCCTGTATCTCCAGGCAGGATGGGGTCATCTGGGTTCTTTCCCCGATAGATGAACCCATATCGGTCGTCACCGGTCCATCCCAGGAGTTCGACGCCTGGTCGGGGTCTTTCGAGCAGCTTGCGCCGTGTGAGCTCCCAACCTGCTTCGTCGAGGTTCTGCCACTCACCTTCGTGATCCACATACCGTTGGAGCGTCTGGGCTCCCACAACGCGGAGGTATGTGTCGAGGCAATGCATCACCTCCTGCACCATGTCCAAGTGAGGGCGCTTCATGTAGAAGCTCAAGCTCAGCCCTTCGCGGATGGGGAGTCCATTCCGTGCTTGAGTGCGAATTCTCGGGTAACGCTCGCTCATGGGACGATTCCCCACCGTGGGAAGATGGGCACTGGCTCTACTTTCAAGGCCTTTTCATACAATTCTCCCTGATTACAACCATGATGAGGGGACGTTTCGGGGTAATCCCTCCACCTGGGAGTTGTCTTGCCGTCATGCACGCAGGGGAACTTGAAGTCGTAGACGGCTTGGACATCCAGCGGATTGCCTGAATGTAGGACGACATCAGGCCGGAAAGTGCCTATCAACTCGTCGCCACATCCCCTCCCGAGAAGGTCCTTCACCTCCTCACAGCTCACGAACGTCGTCTTCCCTGTCTTGATGTTGTAGCGATAGCACGGATCCAGGCTGAAGCCTCCCTGGCGCAGCCGGTTCAAGACGCTCGTGGCGCACTCGATCGCCACCGCATGCATCTCCGTCCCCAGACGCATGGCCCATGTCACGCGTCTGCCATTGTTGTCCTCCGTCCACTGCATGCATTCAGCATCCGAAGGACTCTGGCCTTTGAACTGCGTGGGGTAGCGAGTGAGGACCTCCGAGCGCGCCAGATCGGCACAGTCCTCCAACTCCTCCTCGATGTTCTCCTGAGCCGTCTCGGTCAGCACCTGGAGCACCGCGGCCCCCGAGGCCACGGCCGAGCCCACCGTCTGCACCGGCCCGCTGGTGATCTCCCTGCCCGCCAGGGTGGCGCAATACTTCGGATCTTTCAGGCAAGTGTTTGTCAGGGTGTCCAGCGCGTACTGACTCGGAGCCCCTCGGCCCGGGACGATCACGCACGCCCCGAGCCATACGCTTCCCAGCAGTACCAGCCATGGGCGCCACATGGGTCCGCTCAGTTGTTGGAGTAGAAGAGCCCCACCTTGCCGGGCAGCCGCCGGAACTCCAGCGTCGGCATGTCGTCGCTGTTCTGGAACTCCGGGGCGCGCGAGGCCAGCTCCTGGAGCTTCTCGTCACCCAGGGCGATCAACTCCTCGAAGCCGGCGAGCCCGTTCTCCAGGCCGATCGGCCCGAACAGCGCCCGGCCCTCGTCGTACTTGCTCAGGAACACCTCGCGCTGGTGCGGCTTCAGCGGCTCCGTCGAGGCAATGAGCGTGAGCCCGTTGCCGTACGCCGGAATGGCCTTCACGTGCGGGAACACCTCGTGGATGCCGTGGTACAGCGACGCGACGTCCGGCCCGAAGATGTGCTGCGCCAATACGCCTCCCGGCTTCAGGCGCGAGCGCGCCATCTCGTAGAACTCGCGGCTGAAGAGGCTGGAGGAGCCCGGCAGGTACGGGTCCGAAACGTTGATGGAGATGATGTCGTAACGATCCGGAGTGGTGGCCAGGAAGTGCCGCCCATCGGTCACGTGCACCTGGACGCGCGGATTGTCGAAGTAGCGGTGGTTGCCCGGGCTGAACAGGTTCGCGTGCTCGACGAGCGCCGGGACGATCTCCACCGCCTCGATGGAGCGCACCTCGGCGACGCGCGAGAACGCTCCCGCCGTGATGCCGTAGCCCGAGCCGATGTTCAGCACCTTCTCCAACTGCGGCGCGTACAGGATGGGCAGGTACGCCTGGGACTCCTGCACGTACTGGGTGGTGGGGTCTCCGTACAGGTAGACGAGGTCCGTGCGGTTGTTGAGCACCCGGAGCCGGCCCTCGTCCATGCGCACCACGCTGAAGATGCCGTGCGCGTCCTCGCTGCTCACCAGCGCGCTGTGGGTGTCCACCACCGGTGGCACCTCGGTGCTGCGCGGGAGGATGATCGCCAGGAAGCCCAGGCCCGCCACCGCCGCCAGCGCATGGTCCGATGGCTTGAAGTGCTGGCGGAAGGCATACACCAGCCCCAGCAGCGACAGCACCAGCAGCGCCGAGTTGAAGGCGATGAGCCCGTTGGAGCCGATGAGGTTGATGAGCACATAGCCGCTGGCCAGCGAGCCCACGAGGCTGGCCAGGGTGTTGAAGCCGTACACGAGGCCCACCCAGCTCGCCGGGTTGTCCATGCCGGAAGGCCGGGCGGCGAGCGTCAGCGGGAAGAGCAGCCCGAGCGCCGTGGCCGGGAACACCACCATGACGAGGATGAAGAGGACGACGATGCCCGGGTGGCTCGCCTGCAGGGCCGGGCGCTCCAGCAGGAACGCGGCCGAGAAGGAGATGAGCGTGAAGGCGCACGAATAGAGCAGGATGCGCCACAGCGGATCCGGGCCGCGCAGCAGGGCGCTGCTCATGCGCGCCGCCTGGCCCATGAAGAGCAGGATGAGCGCCAGCGTGATGCTCGTCACGTAGACGCGGTTGCCGAACGCCAGCGACAGGAATCGCGTCCAGGTGATCTCACACGACAGCGCGATGAAGCCCGAGAAGACCGCCAGCGTCAGCAGCAACGGGCGCCCGAGCAGCCGGTTCTCCGCCGCGGCCGTGGCCGCTGGGACTCCATCGTCCGCATCCACGGCCCCCGCCGGGACGGGCGGGAAGTAGCGGCTGGTCAGCATGGCGGCGCAGAAGATGAGGCCATTGAGCGCCGCGGCCGCCGCTCCGGCCCGGACACAGCCCAGGTAGTAGATGAGGACGAAGCTGGAGACGATGCTCCCCGTGGCGCCACCAATGGTGTTGATGCCGTAGAGCGCGGACACCTGCCGGCGATCCGTGACGAGCTGGCTCACCAGCGGCAGCGTCATGCCCATGAGCGTCGTGGGCACCGCGATGAGCAGGGTGCAGACCGTGAACTGTCTGGCCAGCAGCATCAGCAGCGGCGCCGTGGGCGAGCCGGAGAGCGACAGGTAGAAGTCCTGGTGCGTGAAGAGCGTCCAGGTGACGAACAGGGCGCTGAGCCCCACCAGCAATTCCACGCCGCCGTAGGCCGCCAGCGGGTGCGCCGCCAGCCACCGGCCGCGCTCGAGCAGCCGGGACATCAGGAAGCTGCCGAGCGCCAGACCGAGCATGAACACGGTGATGACGCACGACATCGAATAGATGGTGCTGCCGAGGATGATGCCGAACCCGCGCAGCCAGATGATCTGGAACACGAGCGACGTCATGCCCGTGCAGAACAGCAGTGCGCAGAGGAAGCGGAATCGGGAGCGGCTGAGCGTCGTCGGGGCGGTCATGGAATCTCGAGGGCGAGCCGGGAGTAGGGGGAGAGCGCGCGGAGCCGCGCGAGGTACTTCTGGGCCTCGTCGTGCGCTCCACGCTGGAGCGCCAGTCGCGCGAGCGCCTCGGTGGCGGCGAGGTCCGTGGGATTGTGGCGGATGGCCTCCTCGAGCAGCGCCCGGGTGCGACCGGGCTCCAGCGGAGGTTCCACGCGGGCGGCCAGTCCCAGCACCTGCCCCGTCCACACCGCGGCGGCTGGGTGCGCCGGGTACACCTCCAGCGCCTGGCGGAAGCCGGCCGTGAGGGACTCCGCGTTCTCCAGCACCTCCGCCGGAGGCCGCGCGCCGAACGCGTCGAGCGCCGCCACCCCCTTCAGGAAGTGCTGATCCGCCTCGTGTACCCGCTGGACACTGGCGCGCAGCGGCTCCAGTGACTCCTGGGCCCCGGGGGGCGCGCGCAGGTGCTCGAAGATGAAGTCCGGCTCGTACGCGACGAGCCGCTCGACGGTGGCGGCGATCTCCCGGGGAGGCTCCTGCGGGAGGAAGTCCAGCACCGGGTTCATGTCCCGGTTGATGAGCGGCACGCGCGAGGCGATCTCCGCCAGCCGCTCGGGGCCCGCCCGGAAGCTCGCGAAGAAGACGGCCGGGTCTCCCCAGCCGAAGCCCTCCAGGTCCGCCTTCGCCACCCGCTCGAACTTCCGCCGCCACGCCTCCCAGTCGATGCGCGCCTCGTCGCGGAAGCCGATGAGGAAGGCCTCCTGCGTGTTGAGGCCCAGCGGCAGCCACAGCAGGCTCTGCGGGAAGACCTCCTGGAACGTCTTCAGGATGACCAGCGCCTTGGTGGTGCCCGCGTTCAGCGGCAGCCAGGCGAGCACCACGCCCCCGGGATTCAGGTGCCGGCGCGCCTCGCGGAAGTGCTCCTGCGTGTAGAGCCGCAGGCTGCCCTCGCTCGCGAGGATCATCGAGTCCGACATGATGACGTCGTACGTGTCGGGGCTCATCTTCAGGAAGTGCCGGCCGTCCATCACGTCCACGCGCACGTTGGCGCGGCGGCTGGCCTTCTCGTTGAGGGCCTCGAAGTACTGCTCGGCCATCGGAATCATGTGCTCGTCGAGCTCGGCGATGTGCAGCAGCTCGGGCTCGTAGAGCTGGAGGGTCCGGGCGAGCTCGCCCACGCCGTAACCGATCTCCAGCACCCGGCGCGGCGCGGAGTGCACAAGCATGGGCAGGTGGGCCTGCAGCCGCTGCGTCTGGCGGCGCGCGGGCACCGTCTCGCCGGACTGGAAGGGGCCGCCCATGAGCACCCGTTCCCCGTGGGAGTCCTCGGCCACCAGCACCGGTTGCAGGCTGCCCTCGCTCTGGGCGATGACGTGGAAGCCGGGCCGGAGCCCCGCGTTCTCATAGAAGCGCGTGAGCCAGTCCCCGCTGAACCAGCCCAGCAGGCCCACCGCGGCGAGCCCCACGCCCACCGCCAGCGGGCGCCTGGGCAGCGGCCGGAGCGCGACCATCGCCACACCCGCGGCGATCAACAGGTTGAGCCCCGCGGTGAGCAGGAGCGCGTGCGAGGTGCCCACCCAGGGGATGAGGACGAAGCCCGTGAGGCACGAGCCCAGCACCGAGCCGAGCGTATTGGCCGAGTACAGGTTGCCGACGGTCCGCCCCAGCAGCCGCAGGGGCCCCGCGTACAGCTTGCCGGCGAGGGGAAAGAGGCCTCCCAGCAGCAGCGTCATCCCGAAGAGCAGGAGGAAGGAGGTGGCGATGGTGAGGGGCCGCTGGCCCAGGCCGCTGACCATGGACAGCACGGGCAGGGTGATGAGGCCGAGCAGTCCCAGGAGGAGCTCGAAGAGGATGAAGAGCTGGAGATCACCCAGGCGGGGGGGAGTCCAGCGGCTGAGCACGAGGCTGCCGAGGCTGATGCCCAGCAGGTACACGGAGAGGACGCAGGCGAAGGTGGCCAGCTTGCCCAGCAGGAGGAAGTCGAGCGTGCGGAACCAGATGACCTCATAGGCGAGCGCGCAGAAGCCGGAGAGGGCGAACGCGGGCAGGAGCACCCGGGCGGAAGCCCCCCGCGAAACAGTCTCCACCGTGCCCGATATCCCCTCGCCCTCCGGGAGAGGGACGGGGTGAGGGTATGGGTTCCCCGCGTTCTCCCCCCGTGCCTCCCGCCGTGCCATCACCAGGGCGGCGACACCCGTGAGGGAGTTGAGCAGCAGCGCGACGTGGTAGCTGGCCTCGTAGCCAATGGCCCACACCAGACCCAGCATGAGGATGGCGCCGGCGGAGGAGCCCAGGGAGTTGATGGCGTACAGCCGGCCGAGCGCGGACTTCACGCCCTCGGAGCGGGTCACGGCGTGCCGGACGATCGCGGGCAGCGTGCCGCCGATGAGGGTGGCGGGGATGGAGATGAAGACGAAGGCGATGAGGAAGACGAGCCACTTGACGGTGGCCTGGGGGGCCCGCGTGTACAGGGCCTCGTAGAGCGCGCCGGTGTGCTGGAACGCGTAGAAGGCGGCGAGCCCGCTGAGGGCGACGCCGAGCTCCAGCACTCCATAGAGGATCAACGGCCGCCGGGCGGGGCCGTCCACGAGCCTGCCGAAGAGGTACGAGCCCACCCCGAGCCCGAGCATGAAGGCCGTGATGACGGCGCTCACACTCTGGGTGGTGCCGCCCAGCAGGAAGGTGAAGATGCGGGTCCAGAGGACCTGGAAGAGGATCCCCGACAGCCCCGAAAGGAAGAAGAGACGCAACACCCAGGGCCGGAGACCGGGCACGGGGGTGGAGGCGTCATCGCTCGTCGGGAGGTCGGGGGGAGCGGGCGGACGGAGCGCCGCGGCCGTGGTCTGTCTCATCGGGGTGTAGCTGCGAGGATGCCACACCCCTGGCGACCTTCCATCGGGCGGATGCCCGGCAGGCGGGCCAGCGGACCTGGAGGAAACGGGCCTATCCTGATTTCGTGAGAAGCCAGATAAACCGTAATTTTTTACTGGATTGCTGGATAATTCCAGCATAGCTGGCAATTCGCGCACTTTCCCTGACATGGGCTGGTGCACAAACGGTGCTTATGAAACGAGGGTTGCCATGACGAAGGACTTCCTGAAGGACCAGGTGTGCCTTGTGACGGGTGGGGCCCAGGGGATTGGCTGGGCAACGGCACGGCGGCTCGCGGCGGCGGGTGGCACGGTGTACGTGTGCGACATCTCCGAGGCGCACCTGGAGCTGGCCTCGGTGAAGGCCGCGGAGCTGCCCTGGCCCGGGCGCTTCCACTTCGCACCCTGTGACGTGGCGGATCGCCAGCAGGTGGAGGCGTGGTGCGCGGGCGTGCTGGAGAAGGAGGGCCGCATCGACGTCCTGGTGAACAACGCCGCCTTCGTGCGCTGGGAGAAGGTGCTCGACATGTCCGTGGAGGACGTGGAGCGGACGATGGCGGTGGGCTTCAACGCCATCGCCTACACCACGCGCAAGGTGCTGCCCTCCATGCTGGAGAAGGGGCGGGGCTGCATCGTCAACGTGGGCTCGTCCGCGGGGCGCGTCTTCATGGGCGGCTCGTCCGCGGCATATGCGGCGGTGAAGGCGGCGGTGGACGGGTATACGCAGATGCTCCAGGAGGAGCTGCGGGGCACGCCCGTGCACGCGATGCTCGTGCGCCCCGGGACGGTGGCGGGGACGGAGTTCTTCGGCAAGCACGTGCCCTCCTCGAGGATGCCCCGGCTGGCGGACTTCGTGCGGGCGCTGAGTCCCGATGAGGTGGCGGAGGCCATCGTGGACGGAATCGAGCGGCGCAGGCCCATCGTGGATGTGCCCCGCTCGCTGGGTGTCTTCTATGCGCTCTTCGAGCACGCGCCGGGCGTCATGCGCTGGCTGATGAGCGTGGGCGGCAGTGCCCGGAGCGATTTCGGCATCCTGCCGGGCCGGCCCGTCTGAAGACGCGGAGGTGAGGCGTCACCCGGTGGAGCGCAGGCGCGCGGCGAGCACGTTCTGGACCGACTTCGCCACCCGCTCGGTGTCGGGCTGGAGCTCCTCGGGCATCCAGTAGAAGAGCGTCCGGCCCTCGGCCTCCACCTGGGTGCGGAGGAAGGACATGCCTCCCGATTCGGCCCGCTCGCCGCTCCGGGGAAGGCAGCGGCGGCACAAGCAGGGCAGGGGCCCCTGCTCATCGTGGGCCGTGAGGTTGATGCGCCGCGCCTGGACGGTGCTTCCCTCCGCTCCGCCCACCGATTGCAGCAGCAGCGCCACGTCCCCGGCCGCCAGCGCTCGCGGCGTCTGCAGGGACATGCCCAGGGCCCCCTTCGCCGCCTGGATGCCCTTGCCCGACTCGAAGCGGATGCGGGGGATGAGGGCGGTGACGTCCGTGATGGGGACGCGGTTGGGTGGGGCACGCCACTCGCCGTCCTCGAACCGGAGGCCCTCGAGCACCGCCACCAGCCAGAGCGACTCCGAGGGGGGCCGCACGGTGAAGAGGAAGAGCCGGCCTCCGGCACGCAGCGGCTCCAGGTGCTTGCTGGCGCTGCGGTAGCGATCGATGGGGTGCACGTCGCCGGGGGCACGGCCGGCCGCTTCCTTCTCGAACACGGCCTTGCTGATGATCGCCAGCATGTCGGGCATGTCCCCGAGTCTATCAGGGCGCGTAGAGTCCGCGGGTATGGGCCCCGTGGATCCCGCCGCCGTGCGGCTGCTCGACGAGAACGCCGAGGTGCGCCGTGAGGCGGTGGAGGCCGTGGACACCTCGGCCGTGCCGGGCCGCTTCGCCCTGCGACAGGCGCTGCTGACGGACGAGGACGCCGAGGTCCGCGCCTCCGCCGCGCGCCGGTTGGGGGAGCTCCGGGATGGGCACTTCGTCCCGGCGCTGCTCGAGGCCCTGGGAGACCCCATGCCCGCCGTGCGCGACCGGGTCTGGCGTGCCCTGGCCCGGCTGGGTGCGGAGGTGTTGCTGACACGGGTACCCCGCGCCCTTCACGAGGAGCCGGTCTGGTGGGTGCGCCGCGCGGCGATCCGGGCCGCGGCCTCGGTGGCGGGCCCGGGGGCCCTGGAGCTCCTGCTGGAGGCGCTGGAGGACCCCTTCTGGCGGGTGCGCAACGCGGCGGTGCAGGCCCTGGCCTGGCTGGGAGAGGCGGACGAGCGGGTGCGGCAGCGGGTGCGCACCGCCGCGGACGGTTCCCGGAAGGGCGCGGTGAAGGCCTCCGCCGCGTACCTCGAGGGCGTGTGGGGTGGCGCGGCGGCTCCGGGTGGGTTCCCGTTGCCCGCGCCCGGGCAGTCCCAGGGACCGGCGGGGCCTCTCGACAACGAGGATCCGGCGGTGGTGACGGCGCGGCTCGAGCGGATGCCCGCCTCGGACGTGCCCGTGTCCGAGCTGGTGAAGTGGCTCGGAGATCCCCACGAGCCGCTGCGGGCCCTGGCCCGGCGGCGTCTGCGCGAGCGGAGGGAGCCGGAGGCCTTCCGGCTCGCGCTGCGATGGTTGGACGAGCCGCGCGTCCCCCATGCCGCGGACGAGGTGCGGGCCCTGCTCGAGCGGCTCGACGTGGACGAGGTGGCGCTCGCTTCCCGGATTCTCGACGAGCCGCCGAGGCCGGGCGCGGTGGGGCTGGCGGCGTGGGTGGCCGCGCGCAGGGCGCACGGGGGGCTGCTGGAGCGGGTCCGTCCCCTGGCCCGTCACGCCGAGCCCCCGGTGCGGCGCGCGGCGCTCTCGGGGCTCGTGCATGACCCGGAGAGCCGGGCCGTGGTCCTGTCCGCGCTCGAGGACTCCGACGAGACGGTGCGCGAAGAGGTCCTCTCCGCGTGGGCGCGGCGGCCCGTGGCCCCGGAGGCGCTCGAGGCCCATGCCCGTGCGCTGGTGGCGTTCGCGCCGGGTGCGCGCTCTCCGCGTGAGCGCCGGGCCGTGGCGGAGGCGGCGGCCTTCCTGGAGGACGAGCTCCCGCTGGCCCGGGCCTTGGAGGACGAGGACCCGTCCATTCGCGCGGTGGCGTTGGCGGCGCTGGCCCGGCTCGGGGTGCTCTCCGAAGCGGAGCTGCGCGCGGCGTCCGTGCACGAGGATCCGTGGATTCGCGCCGCCGTGTTGGACGCGGAGTCGGCGAAGTCCGTGTGCGCGAGCGACCCGGACCCGTGGGTACGCCGCGCGGCGATGGGGCTCCTCGTGTCGTGCCGGCACGAGCTGTCCGCCCCGGAGTCGCGCGCCGTGGCGCTCCTGGGCGCGGGTTCGCCGGACCCGTGGATCCGCGCCCGTGCGGCCGGGCTGCTCCAGGCGGAGGGCGAGCGGGAGGAACTGGGCGCGCTGCTTCGCCTGTCGCTCGACGCGTCGCCCATGGTGAGGGCCGCGGCGGCCTCGGCCCTGGAGGCATGTGACGCGCTCGACGCGCGGCTGGCGGACCTGCTGCACGGCCCCGGCGCGGAGCGGACCGGGGACCTCCGTGTCTCCGCATACACGTGGTTGCTCCGCCGGGCGGACGACGCCGCTTTCGAGCACCTGTGCGCCGCGTTGCGTGACGCCTCCGAGCCGGAGCGGGTGGCCTCGCACCTGGAGGCGCTGACGCTCGTCTTCCCCGACGAGGCCTTCGCGCGGGCGCCCGACCTCGAGCCGCGGCGGCCCACGCGTTCGCGGCGTGCGCAGGCGGGCCCGGTGCGCACGGCACCCGAGTCCCCGGCACACTCCTCCCGGCGGCTCCTGGGACGGACGGGGTTGAGCGTCTCGCCGCTCGTGCTCTCGGGAGCCCACGGCTTGCCAGCCAGCGCGCTGGCCGAGGCCCATGAGGCCGGGGTGAACGCGTTCTTCTGGGAGCCGCGCTACATGGAGCTCACGCGCTTCCTGCGCTCGGGCCGGACCCGGAGGGAGGGGCTCGTGGTGGTGGCGGGCACGTACCACTCGGGCGCCGAGGCCATCCGCCGGGACGTGCGGGCCGCGCTGCGCCTGCTGCGCACGCAGCACCTGGACGTCTTCCTGTTGTTCTGGGTGCGCTCGCGCGAGCGGCTGGACGCGGAGAACTTCGAGGCGCTCGAGGCCCTGCGCGCCGAGGGCCGCATCCGCGCCTTCGGCTTCTCCACCCACCACCGGGAGCTCGCGCTGGAGGCCTTGCGTCAGCACCCCTGGCCGGTGGTGATGACGCGCCACAGCGCCGCGCACCCGGGCGCGGAGGCGGCGCTCTTCCCCGAGGCCCTCGCGCGCGGGACGGGGGTGCTGACCTTCACGGCCACCTGCTACGGGCGCCTCTTGAGGCCCGCGCCGGGCGAGCCCCCGGACCTGCCGCTGCCTGACGCCGTGGACTGTTACCGCTATGCGCTGTCCCAGCCCGGAGTGGGGGCGTGCCTCAGTGCGCCGCGCAACCACCGGGAGCTGAAGCAGAACCTGGCGGTGCTCGAGCGCCCCTGGATGATGCCGGACGTGCTGGCGGCGATGCGCGCCCATGGCGAGCGCGTGCGTGCGGGCAACCAGCGCTTCAACGCCCTCGTGCGTCAGGCCCCGGGCGGCACGCGCGACACCCTGCTGGCGCTGCTCGATGACGAGCCTGGTGGAGTGTCCGACTAGTTTTTCAACATGGTCCTGGAGCGAAGAAAGATGCGGCCTCCGGGCACGAGTCCGAGCAACTTGTCCGACAGTCGGACAAGTTCGAGCAGCGCGCGACCGGAAGGTGCTTCCAGGACGGGATTCTGGCTTGAGCGCGCACGGTCTTCGCTATCGTCTCCGCGAGGTGGACAGGCCCTCGGGGGGCGGCACGCTCCCAATGGTGCGGGCCTCTCCCGACTAT
Organism: Archangium violaceum Cb vi76; assembly: GCF_000733295.1. GTDB lineage: Bacteria > Myxococcota > Myxococcia > Myxococcales > Myxococcaceae > Archangium > Archangium violaceum. The sequence continues at coordinate 35,809 of NZ_JPMI01000352.1, forward strand.
GTTGAAAAACCAGTCGGACACTCCACTATCGTAGAGGTTGTATTGGAAACCCACCGTGCCGAGCTGCGCGGTGAGGCGCGCCAGGAACGGTGCCTCCCCCGCTTCGAGCCGCCCGAGATCCTCCGTCTGCACGAAGGCGACGTTCATCCATTTCTCATCTGGGCGCACTCACCTTCTCCGGCGCAGGTTGCCTTCGTACTCCGCCAGGGCCTCTCGTTGTTCCGGTGTAGCGATGTCGCGGGTGGCCGCGAGAAGGGGGTCCATCTGGTATCCCGCGAAGTCGTTGAGCGCCTCGACCACCGCCTCAGCCCAGTCGTAGGGGCCGGTGGCAGGTGAGAGGCTGCGGAACCAGGCCGGGAGCACTTCTGCCCAGTCCACGCCGACCTGCCATGAGCCGGCCTCGTCAGCGAAGAAGATGATGTTGACCTCGCAGCGGTCGATCTGGCGCATCAGGTCGATGAGAAGACCGAGCCCCTCGCGGGCCGTGTCGATCTCTCCTGCTCGCTCCGCCCTCATGCAGGCATCGAGCAGTCGCGAGTGCTCCGCGATGAAGGTTTCGGTGCCATGCGACTTCTCCATGAAGTTGCGCGAGCTCACCATGAAGTCCTGGTAGTAGCGCCCGGCGAGGCTCTCGTGATGGAAGCGACGGATGCTGTGAAGCAGGCCGGGCTCTGCTCGGCCGTCCGCGACGACATCCTCCAGGCGGACGTAGTTGGCGATGAGCTCGGGGAAGGCCTCATCCGGCAGCAGGCCGATGGCGCGGTCCAGCCAGACACGGAGCCCGGTGCCATCGAGATTGTGAGCATGGGCGCGCACCTTGGCGCGGTCGAACCGGGGCATCTTCTCGCGGCGGTTCATCGGTCAAACGCCGCCTTGGCTCGGACCATGTGGAAGCCCTTCGGTCGCCAACCGTCGAACCGGGCTCCCAGCGCGTCGGGAGCGTCGTCGTATATCTCCATGCGCCTCAGGTAGTACACCTGCCGCGCACCCCCTTCCAGGACCCGCTGTGTCCTGTGACAACTCACGTCATGTCACGACGGGAGCTGATAGCCACGGCAAGCGAGTCCCCGCCCGTGATTCGTGCCCACGAACTGGCGCGCCTGCTGTTGGTGGAGCGCCGTGTCCGCCTGGCGCCAACTCCTCCAGTCCGCTGGCACACGACATGGCGGCGCGAACCGCAACTGTCCCGGGCGGGGCGTCCCCGCTGACGAGCGAGTGGCCTCGGTCCCTTCCGGAGTCTCTTGGAAGCACAACCGCCCAAGAAGATTGCGCGTGCCCGGCCTACCCGGAAAGAAGGCAGGTGATTGCCGTGTGTGATAGTCGTCCTGTCGGAGTGAACGGGTATTGCTTGCTTGGGCGCCGCCGTTTGGGGGGGGGCTTCCGGAGGGTGCGCACGATGAGGACTCACCCCTGGGCCGTGTTGCTGCCGTGCCTCTGTCCAGGGCTGGGCGGGGCGATGGATTCTCCCTCGCCCGACAGCGAGTCTCCCCTGGACCTGTACTCGGGCCAGGTGCGCTGGCGCTTCGGCCACGAGCTGTACGCGCTGGCCGAGGGCGGCACGCTGCTGTTTCCGGAGGCGGATGGGGCATTGCGCCCGGGTGCCTTCGCCTCGCTGGGCCTGGGGGTGGACAATGCGCGCTGAGGCGTGGGCGCCCAGGTGGGCGGCGCTGCTGGGGGCCGTGCTGCTCTCCACCGGCTGCGTCACGCTCGCGCCGCGACAGGGCGGAAGCACTGCGCGGGCCCCTCACGCCCTGTCCTCGCTGCGGGAGGCGGGCGCCACGGCCCCCTCACTCGAGGCGCCCTCCCCTGTTGCCCCTCCGGAGGCAGGCGAGCACGCCTTCTCCTCCGAGGCGGGCGAGCAGGAGCGGCTGCACCGCCGCCGCAGCGCCCGCGGGCTGGGCCCGGACGCGGCGCTGGCGAGCGCGGGCCAGACGCCCGCGTCCGCGGTGGCCAGCGAGGGGTCTGCCCCCCAGGAGCCGCCCTCGTGCGGAGGGCAGGCCCTGCCGCCGGGCTGGCCCGACTTCGCCGCCGGCGACAGCGAAGCGCTCCTCGCCCCCTTCCTCACGTGCACCTCGCCCGCCGAATACGTCGCGCTGCAGGAGCGTGTGGACATGCCCCGGCTGGTGGAGTCGCTGACGGACTGGGATGCCGTGCGGCTCGGCTCGCTGGGGCCCGTGCGAGAGGACGCCGCCGGCCTTCTCAACCGCAAGCGTCTCGCATTCCTCCTCCATGCCACCGAAAAGTATGGAGTCGCCCATGCCGAGGTGTTCGTCCGCTACCTCCTCGACTCGGCCCATGACGATGAGCTGCGGGAAATCTTCTTCTGGCTGGCCCAGGACAAGCGGCTGGACACCACACTGGGGCTGATGTCCAGGGCCCGTGCCGAGCTGGAGGCGCGCGGCCTGAAGCTCTCGGCCCGGCCGGACAGGGACTTCCAACCCGGAGACCTGATGCGGGGGGCAGGCCGCGCCGTCTCCGACCTGCTCACCCACGAGCAGGCGAAGAATGCCTGGTACACCCACTACTCCCGGCAACGAGGCCAGCTCCCACCGTCCTACCAGGAGGACCTCGACGAGGTGGAACAGGAGGCGGCCAGGCAGCACTACTCGGCGGGCAACGTGCTGCTGGGCAGCGTGGACCACGTCACCTTCGGCGTGCCGCTGGGCTTCTACTACCTCGCGGCGGGTACGGGCCACGGGCTGTACTCGCTGACTCAGGGCGAGTACGAGCAGGCCATTCGCGAGCTGACGCCCCTCACGCTGCTGGCAACTGTGTACGTGGGTGGCAAGGGCGTGCGCACCCTCTACGAGGCCCGGGGGGGAGGAGCCGGACTCCAGCGCGGACTCGAGACGGTGCGGGTGCGAGTGAGTCTGCTCGCGGAGAGGACGCGGGAGTTGCAAGCACGGCTGGGCGCGGGCGTGGAGGGCATGCGAGAGCTGGCCCGCTACATACGAGCCAGACGTGAGGCGGGACGCTTCGTGGCCGTGGGAGGCGTGGACGCCGCACTGGCGCTGTACGAAGCGCGAGGGGATGTGGCCAGGGCCCGGCCCCTCATGTCCAAGGCCAGGCCCGGGGCCGCGGGCTCGCCACCCGTGAAGAGCGCTGAGGGGGCCAGCGCCGGGAAGGCCACCGCCGCGGCGGATGACGCCGCACGCCCCTCTCCGAAGCAGGCCCCTGTCGCGGAGGGGCAGGGCACCCTGGCCTCGCTGGTGGATGACGGGGTGGGCCACACGCGGGAGGTGGTGGAGGCGAAGCTGGCGGCGGCGGAGCTCGAGGCCACGGGCCCGCGCCTGCCCAAGGACGTGAAGGTGCTGGAGCAGCACCGCCCTGCCCTCGAAGCCCCACCGCCGGAGGCCCAGGGCAGCCCGCGCTGGCGCGAGTACGTGGAATACTACAACAAGCGCTTCAAGGAGGTGGAGAGTGGCACGGCTGCCGAGGGCCCCCTCAAGTGGAAGGGCTACGAGCAGTTGCGCGGGTGGTTTGCCCGGGGGCTGGCCTTCGAGCGCGACATGGTGAGGCTGCTGAAAGCGGACGCGGAGAAGCCTCGGGCCCAGCGCAGTTTCCTCGGGGATTTCGACAGGCCCCGCATCGAGATCCAGGTGGGCGTAAGAAAACCGGGCACCGGCCTCCGCTACGCGGACGTGCTCGTCATTGAAGAAGGCGCGCTCGGCGGAGGGCCACGGCGCGTGGAGTCGTTCAGCTTCAAGAGCCGCGACCTCTCGCAACTAGGAGACAGGGCTCTGGAAGCTCAGATGAAGGTGGACGCGCTCGAGGCCCTGAGACATTACGGCGAGACGCTGGACATCCGCCGAAAATCCATCCAGTCCATTCTCCCAGCGGGCAGCGAGGTGCAGGTCGTGAGGGTACGCCTCATCTACGAGGGCGGCGATCTCAAGCCCACGAATGCAAGCTACTTGGATGCGGCTGTGAAGGCGACCGAGTCATCCGTGCCGGGTGTGGAGGTATCGTTCCAATGAAGGTGCTCGAGTTTCACGGCCTGAAGGAGGATCACCTTGGGCTCAATTTCAAAGGTTGTTTTGAGCCGCAGGTGGCACGGGAGACCGAGTTGGAGCCCTTGCTTCTTGCTCTTGAAGAGCACGCCGACGGGTGGATGCCAGACGTCGTTGAAGGCAAGCGGCGACGCAAGTACAACCGTGCCGCCGTATGGAAGGCATTGGAGGAGGATCGCCACGAAAGAGTAACGACCATCGGGTTGTATCGGGCGGAGTGGCCTGCGTTGGACATGACGCTGCGGCTCTGGTCCCCACCTCTAGCTCCCGAACTGGACCTCACAGTCAAGGTAAAGCCCCTCTCTGTTTTCGCAGAGCAAGCGCACTGTCGCCAATTTATCGAGATGGTGCATGCCTGGGCTTCCCGTTACCGTGTCTCCTATGCTGCGGCCCACAGTGCGGATGACGCGGAGTTGGCGGGCTCCCCCCGCTTCGGGCGCGACGAGAAGATTTCTCGTCGGGACGGGGTCGACAAAATCTACGAGGTGTTCTGGCTCAACGTCTTCGGACCCAAACTGGTGGAGACGGTTGGCCGCGAGCGCATGTTGTCCACTCCAGCCCACCGGGTGGAGGAACTGCCCAACGGCTCCATCCTCCTGGTGACGTGGCCCACAGCGGCGGATTTTGCCAGCAAGGAGGCACGGCTCGCACAGGCCCGCGCTCACGCCCACCTCCGGCCGGACCTCGACTTCGACACCATTCTGAGCACCTTGCATGAGCGCAGTGCCATTCTTGCCCCCGTAGAACCCCGCTTCCCGCCGGACCTGGCTCCGCTGCTCTCCCGTGTGGTGGACCGCGCCCCCAGCTACGAGCGCCAGCGCAGAATCGCTGAACTCAACGCGTGGCGACCACCCGAGCCCGAGGAGTGGCGCCCGGTAGATGCCGCCCTGCCTTCGGACGTAGAGAATGTAGAGCGCGCTCTCCAGCAGTACAGACTCTACGCCGAGCACCTCGTGGCACTACTGCATTCGGAGGTGCCCTCAATCTTCGAGGCGACACCCGAGTCCCTCTCGGATGCCGACTTCTACTTCTGGCGGGAGGAGTTCCCGAAAAGTCGCCTTCGGGAGGCCATCGACGAGCACGCAGTGCCCGCCATTGGTGCGTACCTGGGTGAAGTGCTGGTGCGCAACCTTGCCGGCAGGTGGATACCGCGCCAGAAGCTTGATGAGGCACAGGTACTGGTGGGCAACCGCGTCTGGCTTCCGTTCGTCCGAGCCCGTAACTACATGCGCTCTCGACAGTCGCTGTTGGACTGCTCCCTTACGTACCTCTACCGCGTGGCGGAGCGGTGCCGCGGCTAACGGAGAACTGCACCGATGCCGCAGCCATCCTCCCGGCTCTGGCTCCATCCTCACTCCCCGTTTGCCCTTGAGGGGCGTCATCCCACTGAGATCGGTGTGTGACCGCCAAGTAGCTTGAGACCATGTGAACCCCGAATTTGGCCCTCCATGGTAGGCGTGCTACGGACGGCAGCGAGCGCAGCACTGGGCTAGTTCCGAGAGTGGAGGTCCTGTTCCAATGAAGGTGCTGGAATTTTACGGCGTGAAGCCGGAGGACAGCCTCCTGCTAACCTTCGACGGTGCCTTCAACCCACAAGTGGCACTGCAGGTCGAGTTGGCGTCGTTTCTTCAGGCGCTCGAGGAATACGCCGATGGGTGGATGCCGGACGTCGTCAAAGGCAAGCGGCAACGCAAGTACGCCCGCGCTGCCGTATGGAAGGCATTGGAAGAGCGGCGCGGCGAAAGATACACGCATTGCGGGCTCTATCGGACGCAGTGGCCTGCGTTGTCCTTGTCGCTCGGTATCCGCCTACCGCCACATCTGCCTGGGCTGAACATCATGGTTGGGGTGAAGCCGCTTTCCTTCTTCGCGGAGGCGGAGCGCTGTCGCCAATTCGTGGAGATGGTGCGGGCATGGGCCTCCCATTATCCCGTCACATATGCCGAGGCCCACAGCCTTGATGACATGGAGTTGGCGGGCTCTCCCTTTTTCGGACGTGACGAAAAGACTTCTCGGGGGAACGGTTTCGACAAAATCTACGCGGTGTGGTGGCTCAACGTCTTCGGCCCCAAGTTGGTGGAAACGGTCGGCCGCGAGCGCATGCTGTCCACGCCGGCCCACCGGGTGGAGGAGTTGCCCAACGGCGCCATCCTCATGGTGACGTGGCCCACGGTGGCGGATTTCGCCAGCAAGGAGGCACGGCTCGCACAGGCCCGCGCCCATGCCCACCTCCGGCCGGACCTCGACTTCGACACCATTCTGCGCTCCCTGCATGAGCGCAGTGCCATGCTCGCCCCCGTGGAGCCCCGCTTCTTCCCGGACATGGCCCCGCTCCTTTCGCGGGTGGTGGACCAGGCCGCGAGTCACGAGCGCCAGCGACGGATTGCCGAGTTCAACGTGTGGCAGCCACCGGACCCCGAGGAGTGGCGCCCGGTAGATGCCGCCCTGCCTTCGGACGTAGAGAGTGGAGAGCGCGCTCTCCAGCAGTACAGCCTATACGCCGAGCACCTCGTGGCGCTGCTGCACTCGGAGGTGCCCTCCGTCTTCGAGGCGACACCCGAGTCCCTCACGGATGCCGACTTCTACTTCTGGCGGGAAGAGTTCCCGAAGAGTCGCCTTCGGGAGGCCATCGACGAGCACGCGGTGCCCGCTATTGGCGCGTACCTGGGTGAGGTGCTGGTGCGCAACCTGGGCGGCAGGTGGATTCCGCGCCAGAAGCTCGAGGAGGCACAGGTGCTCGTAGGCAACCGCGTCTGGCTTCCCTTCGCCCGAGCCCGCAACTACATGCGCTCGCGACAGTCGCTGCTGGACTGCTCCCTGACCTACCTCTACCGCGTGGCCGAGCGGCACAGGGGCTGACCACCAGCGGGGAACTGGGGAGATGGACTGCTCGGGTTGTCCATGGTCCAAACAGACGTCAGATGAGCGTCTAGAGGGCGCAGAGTGCCTGACATGGGCATTGCCAGACCGGTTCGGCGGAGACGTGACGTCTCTTGCGCCGGGTTCTTGGTTGAGCCCCTGTCGGCGCTGCTCGACGAAGAAGCTGCCGAAATCTGAGAATCCGAGAGCGCCTTCGGTTTTGTCTGGCGCTCCTGGCGGTGACTGTTCACGGGCAACGGAGCCGATGTGCGCTGAAGCATCCGCACGGACCCGGGCGGCGACACTTCTCCTGGAGCCCATTTTCGCGGGCTCCGGGGGAGACACCATGAAAGCCGTCCAGGTGTTCGGAGTGATGTTGCTGGTTCTCACCGGAGGTTGTGGCCCGGTGGAGGACACACCCACGAGTCCATCCGAGGAGCCCGTCCACACGGCGGCCCAGGCAATGGAGGAGGGCAATGGCCTGGCCTTCAACGGGCTGGCCTTCAATGGACTCGCCTTCAACGGTCTGGCCTTCAACGGGCTGGCCTTCAACGGCCTGTCCAGTGGCAGCTTCTCCTCCTGGTTCCTGCAGCACCCGGCGGAGTCCAACCTCTTCATGAAGTACCTGGTCCATTGCTCCGTCCCGGCCGGACAGAGCCGGACGTACTCGAATGGCACGGCCACCTATGTCTGGAACGGTGGACTGGGACTGGCACCGGGCTGGTCCAGCGGCCAGCCCGCGACGTTGGCGGAGCAGCAGGTCGTCTCCGCGTGCCTGGCCGCGCTCGTCAACAAGTACGGGCGCACCGTGCGGATCTCCGTCCTGGGCGCCAACGCGGTGGGGCAGCGGATTCCCACCACGGGCTCGGAGGTGGGCAACTACACCATCCGGGAGGGCTGCTTCTTCGGGAACCTCTTCAACGGCGAGGGGCTCTTCGTCGGAAACGACCAGGGCCTGTTGTCCCCGGCGCAGAGCAGCCTCCGCGCCTGTGCGCTCTCGGGTGGCAACGCGTGCCCGCCGCTCGTCCATGTGGGGAGTTGCCACGCGCGCTGCCTGCCGGACGGCACGGGCTCGTCTTTCACGCGGTGCACCTACAACGGTGTCACCTACCAGCCGCTCACCACGCGGCTCCGCTACCAGGACATCAACACGTGCGGTGATGGCATCTGCCAGGCCTCCGAGTCCTGTGGCACCAGCAACCGCGCCGACAGCTGCATGCGCGACTGCGGCACCTGCGGATGAGTCGACCCGGATGACGAGCGGTCGCGGGGGGCGGACGCGCGTCACACGGCGGCGAGCAGGCGCGCGGTGGTTTCCCGTACCGCGCGCCGGGTGGCCTCGTCCTCGGCGACGGCGGGCCACGGCTGTTCCCGCTCCTCCACGAGCCAGCGGGCCTCGCCCGCGGGGGACCACCGCTCGCGCGCGAGGATGCGGGCGAGGCGCGCGGCACACACCTCGGGGGCCTCCCAGCCGCGCTTCACGAGCGACAGCAGCCAGCCCATCGGGCCCTTGCGCGCCCCGAGCTCCGTGCGCACCACGCCAGGGTGCAGCACGACGACATCGAGCTCCGGGTGGGCGGCCGCCACGTCGCGCATGGCGAGCGCGAAGCAGAGCTTGGTGTCGCAGTAGGTTCGGATGCTGGAGAAATCCTCGCCGGTGGGCGTGCGGGCCGCGTCGAACCGGCCCTTGATGATCAATCCGGCGCTCACCACCATGATGCGGCGCAGGCGTCCGGACTCGAGCAGCGGCTGCTGCATCTCGAGCGGCGCCAGGTGGTTGACGACGAAGGCGGTCTCGAGCCCCTCGGAGGTGAGCTCCCGCTTCGATGGCCACAGCCCGGCGTTGTGGACGAGCGTCGCGCCCGGGGTGACGGTATCGGCGAGCCGTTGTCCGAGCGCACGCGCCCCGGCCCTGGACGAGAGGTCCCCCGGTACGGCGATGGCTCGGCCGCCCTTCCGCTCGATGTCGGCGGCGAGGGCTTCCAGGCGGGCTCGGTCCCGGGCGACGAGGATGAGGCGATCCGCGGGCTTCTCCGCGAGGGCGAGGGCGAGCGCGTGACCAATACCGCGCGAGGCGCCGGTGAGGATCAAGTCAGCCATGGTCCGAGCCTGACAGGCACGTCTTCGAAGGGGAAGCTCCGTCTTCCCACCCCGTCCGGGTTGTGGTGAGCTTGTCTCCGGTGCTCCTGGGGACGCGTGCAGCCAGCCTTCCGTCCGCGATGTCACGTCGCGGCTGCTGACGTTACCCATTGAAGAACGATGCAGTACGAGGTCCGCCCGCGGGCTTCCCTGACCTCGTCTGCCTCTGCCGTGCAGGTGGCGGCGGCTCCAGGGGCACCGGTTTCATCCTCGGCCGTTCCGGGTACAGCGCATGAACCTCGCCAGCCTCCTCCTCGAGCTCAAACCCCTGCTGGCGGACCCCGACGCGAACTTCGAGCGCATCACCGAGCTGCTGGAGCGTCACCACGGTCTGGCCGAGTACGAGGTGGCGCGCTTCTACGTGAGCCGCTTCTGGCAAGCGCCCGTCGAGCGCAAGCTGCGCAGCGTGGACCCGCGCGAGCGGCTCAAGGGCGTGCGGCACCTCCCGCTGCTCTTCTCCAGCACCACGGCGGCCCGGCTGCTCCGCCCGCGCGTGAAGGACTCCGACAACCGCGTGGCCCAGACCGCTCGCGCCGCCGTGCGCGAGCTGGGGCTCGCGGACGTGGCGCCGCCGGATCTCCGGGGCGACCCCCGCTACCGCCACGGTGGCGTGGGTGGGTGGAACCCCACCGGCTGGAACTTCGGCCTCTTCGCGAACGAGATCCACGGCTACAGGAGGCGGGTGAAGCGTCCGCCCCCCACCTCGGGCGAGCTGCCCGCGCTGCGCACCCGGGCCGACGTGGCGGAGCTGGTGGGCGTGGAGGAGTCCGCGCTGGACGCGCTGATGCGTCCGGGCACGGAGGCCGGCTCGGGGTATGTGGAGTTCGAGGTCCCCAAGCGCTCGGGCGGGGTGCGCCGCATCTCGGCGCCGCGCCAGGCGCTCAAGGAGGTGCAGCGGGCCCTTCTCGACAAGGTGCTCGCGCGCATGACGCCGCACCCGGCCGCGCACGGCTTCATCGAGGGCCGCTCCACGGTGAGCAACGCCGGGCCCCACGTGGGCGCCACGGCGGTGGTGCGGGTGGACCTGGAGGACTTCTTCCCCACGGTGCACTACCGCCGGGTGAAGGGCCTCTTCCTGTCGCACGGCTATGGCGACGAGGTGGCCGGAGTGCTCGCCGGGCTCACCACGCACCGCGCGAAGCTGCCGGACGGGACGGTGGTGTGGCCGGGCGTGCTGCCCCAGGGCGCGCCCACCTCTCCGGCCATCGCCAACCTCGTCTGCCGGCGCCTGGATGCGCGCCTCACCGCGCTGGCCGGGAAGTTCGGCGCCACCTACACCCGCTACGCGGACGACCTGTCCTTCTCCTTCCGCGCGCCTCCCGAGCGCCTGGGCCGCTTCTTCTGGTGGCTCAACGCCATCCTCCAGCAGGAGGGTTTCATCGAGAATGCCGCCAAGCGGCGGGTGATGCGCCAGGGCTCGCGACAGCGGGTGACGGGCCTCACGGTGAACCAGAAGGTCTCCATCCCCCGCGAGGATCGGCGCCGCTTCAAGGCCATCCTCGCCAACTGCCGCAAGCACGGGGTGGCCTCGCAGGCGCGGGGCCGGCCGGACTTCGAGCGCTGGCTGGAGGGCTACGCGGCCTATGTCCGCATGGTGCACCCGGAGCTGGGTGCCCGCTGGCAGGGCGAGGTGAAGGCGTTACTCGGCCGATGACATCTCTTCCGCCGATGTGCTCGACAGCGGTCGGACACGGCATCAACAATGCTGGAATGCTCACGCTCTACGGCTTCGGCCGCGTCAACTCGAAGGTAGTGGGTCTCACTCGCGATTTGCGTGTCCTGTGGGCGCTCGAGGAGCTGGGCGTGCCCTACCGGGTGCATGGCGTGGATCATCCCGCGGGGGAAACCACGAGCGAGGAGTACCGGCGGCTGAACCCCTTCTGTCAGGTGCCGGTGCTCGAGGACGACGGCTTCGTGCTCACCGAAACGGGAGCGATCCTGCTGTACCTGGCGGAGAAGACGGGCGGATTGATGCCCGCGGATCTCCAGGGCCGCGCCCAGGTGACGCGCTGGTGCTTCGCCGCGCTCAACACCCTGGAGCCCCCGCTGTTCCAGATCGTGATGATCGATCTGCTCGGCGCCGCGGATCCCACCGGCGCGCAGCGGCGTCCCGAGCTGGTGAAGTGGGCCGGGCGCGCGCTGACATCGCTCGAGGACTGGCTTCGGGAGCGTCCGTATCTCACCGGCGAGGCGTTCACCGTGGCGGACATCCTGATGACCACGGTGCTGCGCGAGGTGCGCAACGCGGGCGTGCTCGACGGCTTCCCCGGGGTCTCCGCCTACCGCGAGCGCTGTGAGGCACGGCCCGCCTGGCGGCGGACGCTGGAGGCCTATGAGCAGCGCCTCGGGGCCCCGGCGGGCAGCGCGCGCTAGCCGCGTCTGGATTTCAGGGAAGCCACGTGTAGGGTCGGGTACATGACGGCGGACGTAGTACCGACTTCACGGGACAGGTCCTCTGAGGTAGGACGAGGAATCCGACTGGAGAAGACATGTCCACGACCGTTACCATCACCATGCAGGAGCGAAGGTTCTTCGAGCGCATCTACCAGGTCGTCGAGCAGGTGCCGCACGGCCAGGTGTCCACCTACGGTGACATCGCGATCATCGTGGGGGGCGGGTGCGATGCGCGCATCGTGGGGCTCGCCATGGGGGACCTGGGGCCCCGCGCGGCCAAGGTGCCCTGGCAGCGGATCATCAACCGCTCGGGAGGCATCAGCACGCAGGGGTACAACCAGCGCGAGTTGCTGGTCGCCGAGGGGGTCGAGTTCGACGAGAAAGGCAAGGTTTACCTGGATCGCTTCCGCTGGGCGGGGCCGAGCCAGGAGTGGGCGTCGAAGCACGGCTTCACCCCGCTGCCCGCGCGAGGTCCGGGCAAGGAGGAGGACACGTCCCAGATGCGCTTGTTCTGAGCTTTCCGGAGGGGCGGGCATACCCCGGTTCGGGGTCGGGGTCACTGGCAGTGACAGCGGCCGGCGCACCTGGGCGATCCACCCGCCCGCGCCGTGCGTATACTCGGCGCCCCTATGGAAGGCCGCTTGGTTCTCAAGAACTGCTCCATCTTCCGCGCGGACGGCCGTGGACGTGCTGGCATGGCCGTCGTGATCGAGGATGGACTCATCCGCCGGGTCGCTCCCGACGCCGAGGTCCCCGTGCTCCCCGGGGACTGGGAGGTGTCCTGCCGGGGCCGGCTGGTGATGCCGGGCCTCGTGGACTGCCATTCCCACCTCGTGGGGGATCTGCTGGTGCCCACCTCGGGCGAGCTCCTCCTGCACCCGCCCCAGGTCCGCCTGGAGCACGAGCGGCGTCTGGCCGCCCATCTCACCGCCGCGGACGTGGAGGTCCTCTCCCTCTACGCCATGGCCCGCGCGCTGCGCTCGGGCGTCACCCTGGCGGTGGATCACCTGTCGTGTCCGGGGGACGTGACCGGGGCACTCGATGCCCAGGCGCGCGCGGCGGAGCAGCTCGGCCTGCGGCTGGTGGCGAGCCATGCCACCACCAGCCTCGAGGGCACCACCGAGTCCCTGGCCCAGGCCGAGGCCAATGCCGACTTCGTGCGGCGCCGCGGCTCCCATCCGCTGGTGCGGGGCGCGCTCGGCTTCCATGCCTCGTGGACGTGCGCCAATCCCCTGATGCAGAGGCTCAGCCGGCTGCGGGATGCTTCCGGAGCGCCCGTCGTCTTCCACCTCTCCGAGGGCGACCACGACCTGGCCACCACCTGGGAGCAGCACTTCCAGCGGGTGGTGCCCCGGCTCGAGGGCTTCGGGCTGCTCGGGCCCCTGTCGGTGGCCGCGTACGCGCGTGCCGTGGACGATACCGAGTCCGTTCGCCTGGCGGAGTCCGGGACGTGCGTGGCGCTCGGCCCCGGGTCGGCGCTCCTCGTCGAGCCCAGTGGCCGGGCCCTGGAGACGCTGCATGGGCGCCAGAACCTGATGGGGCTGGGCAGCGCCGGGCACGGCAACCTCTGGGACGCGATCGCGGCCGCGCTCATCACGGCGATGGGCGCCGCGCGGGGCTCGCGGCTGGTGGACCCGGACGGGGTGCTGGTGCAGCTCTTCGCGGATGGCCCGGCCGAGCTGTGCTCGCGCCTCTACGGCGTGCCTTCCGGCGCGGTGGAGGAGGGGCGGCTGGCGGACCTGTTGGTGTTCGACTGCGTGCCCGCGTTGGATCCCGACAGTGGACAGGCCCCCTTCCTCCTGGGCCAGCTCGGGCGCTCGCGGGTGGCGTGGAACATCGTGGATGGCCGCGTCACCGTGCGCGAGGGGCAACTGCTCGGCATGGACGAGGTGGCGCTGGCACGCGAGGCGTCCGCCGTGCTCTCGCGGATGTGGGCGAAGACCCGGATCCCCGAGGCGGCGGCCCACTTCTGGCCGGTGCGCCAGGGATGAGCCGGAGTGCCCCGTCCCTGGTGGAGCTCCTCCGCCAGGCCCGCGAGCGGCGTGCCCCGCTGTGTGAGGACCCACGCACCACGGCCTTCCGGCTCGTCAACGGCGAGCCCGATGGTGTGCCCGACGTGACGGTGGACGTCTTCGAGTACCTCCACGTGGTGAGCCTCTACCGTGACTTCACTCCGGACGAGGAGCGGGCGCTGCTGGAGGCCGTGGAGTCCGCCTGGGCGCCGCGCGGCGTCTACCTGAAGCGCCGGCCGAAGGAGGCGCGCCACCTGGCCAACGTGGCGAAGGAGCAGCTCGCCCCCGAGCAGGCCGAGCGCGGCGAGCCGGTGGAGTCGCTGGTGGCGCTGGAGAACGGGCTGCGCTTCCTCATCCGTCCGGGGCAGGGGCTGTCGGTGGGCCTCTACCTGGACATGCGCGACACGCGGGTGTGGCTGGCCGGACAGGTGCGCGGCCTCACCGTCCTCAATCTCTTCTCGTACACGTGTGGCTTCGGCGTGGCGGCCACCGCGGGTGGGGCGAAGCGCGTCCTCAACGTCGACGCCAGCCGCCGCGTGTTGGACTGGGGCGAGGAGAATGCCCGCCTCAATGGCCAGCCGGTGGACCGGTACGACTACGTGGCCGGGGATGTCTTCGAGTGGCTGGGCCGCCTGGCGCGCAAGGGGGAGACGTTCGACGTGGTGGTGGCGGATCCACCCTCGTTCGCCACCACGCGCACCAGCCGCTTCTCCGCCGCGAGGGACTACGCGCAACTGGCCGAGGCCGCCGCCCGGGTGGTGGCCCCCGGAGGCCGGCTGGTGGCGTGCTGCAACCTCGCCACGCTGGAGCCGCGCCGCTTCGAGGCCATGGTGACGGAGGGCGTGTCCCGGGCGAAGCGCAGGGGCGGGGGGATGCTGCCGCTGGGGCCCTCGCCGGTGGATTTCCCCACGTCCCCCTCGCACCCGGCCGCCCTCAAGGTGCGGGTGCTGGAGCTGCCCTGACGGCCTTCAGGACGCCGCGAGCCGTTTGAGCAGTGACTCCAGCACGTCGAGATCCAACGGCTTGACGAGGTGGGCATCGAAGCCCGCCTCCTTGGATTGCTGGCGGTCCGAGGCCTGGCCGTAACCCGTCACGGCCACGAGCCGGATGCCCCGGGATGCGTGCCGCTCGCGGAGCAGGCGCGCCAGCTCGTAGCCGTCCATGACGGGCAGACCGATGTCCAGCAGGGCCACCTCGGGCCGGAACGTCTCCGCCATCCGCAGGGCGCTCGGGCCGTCATAGGCCACCTGGGTCTCGCACCCCAGGAGCTCGAGCGACTCGGAGAGGATGTCGGCGGCGTCCCGGTTGTCATCGACCACGAGCACGCGGCCGGGCACGGTGTCGCGCTCGGGCGGTGCCGGCTCCTCCTGGACGGAAGCGGCCACGGTCAGGGCCTCTCCCGCCGGCAGCAGGGGCAGCCGGACCGTGAACTCACTGCCGCGCCCCCGGCCCTCGCTGTGTACCTCCACACTGCCGCCGTGGAGCGCGACCATGCTCCGGACGATGGCGAGCCCGAGCCGAGCCCCCCTGGGACCGGTCCAGCGCCTGGCGCTCCTGGACGAAGAGATCGAACACCTGGGGGAGCGTCTCGGGAGCGATGCCGGTGCCGTTGTCGCGGACCCGGATGACGGCCTCGTGGCCCTCCTGCGTGGCCCTCACGGAGATTTGGCCTCCGGGCTCGGTGTATTTCGCGGCGTTCGTCAGCAGGTTCGAGAACACCTGGGCGAGCCGTGTCGGATCCGCGTCCAGGGGCAGGCCCTGCCGGGGCACGTCCACCGTCAACGCGTGCTCGCGCTGTTCGAGCAACGGGCTGGCCTGCTCGAGGGCCTTCGCCACCACCGCGGACAGCTCGAGCTTCTCCCGCTTGAGCTCCACCTTGCCCCGCGTCACGCGCGACACGTCCAGCAGATCATCCACCAGCCGCACCAGGTGCTTGACCTGACGCTCGATGATGGTGCGCTCCCGCTCCATCTCCGCATCACCTCGCAGCTGCATCAACTGCAGTGCCGTCAGGATGGGGGCCAGGGGATTGCGCAGCTCATGGCCGAGCATCGCGAGGAACTCGTCCTTGGCGCGGTTGGCGGACTCCGCGCCCCTCCGGGCCAGCGCCAGCTCGGTGACCTCGAAGACCACGACCACGATGCCCTCCACCTGGCCCGCCGCGTCGAGCATCGGCTGGTAGACGAAGTCGAAGAAGCACTCCTCCGGTGTTCCTCCGGGGCCCCGGTTGAGCAGCACGCGCAGGGAGCGGCCGATGTACGGCTCGCCCGACGTGAACACCGTGTCCAGCAGCTCGTAGATGCCCTGGTGGGCCAGCTCCGGAAGCGCCTCGCGAATGGGCTGGCCCTGTATCGGGCGCTTGGAGAGAAGCTGGAGATAGCTGGCGTTCGCGAACTCGAACACGTGCCCGGGGCCGCGCAGGATCGCGATTCCCACCGGGGCATGCTGGAAGACGCGGGCGAGCCGCCGGTGGTGTTCCTCCTCCACGGTGCGCAGCCGGGCCCGCACGAGCTGGGACTCGACACGTGCCATCAGCTCCCGGGCCGAGAACGGCTTCACCAGGTAGTCATTGGCTCCCGCCCGGAGTCCCTCGACATGGGCTTCCTCGCCAGCGCGCGCCGAGAGGACGATGACGGGCACGTTCCGGGTGCGCTCGTCCTCCCGCAGCTCCTTCAAGAGGCCGAAGCCATCCAGGCCCGGCATCATCACGTCCGTGAGCACCAGATCCGGCGGCCGGGCGCGCGCGGCCTCGAGCGCGGCCACGCCGTCCGGGGCCGTCTCCACCCGCCAGCGCTCGGCGAGCAGCCGGCCCACGTACTCGCGCATGTCCGCGTTGTCGTCGGCGAGCAGGATGCGGGCCCCGGCCACGATGTCCATCACCGGGTTCACCGGAGCGCTCGAGGGCGAGGGCTCCACGGCGGGCACCTCGGGCGCGCCAGGCAGCCATCGCAGCGCCTCGTTGACGTAGGGGGCCGCGCCGAGCGCCGTGGACTCCTGCGTGCGGCGGGCGGCCACCCGCTCCCTGGGCAGGTGCGCCGTCCCGGCCGGAATACGGACGGTGAACGTCGTGCCCTGGCCGGCCGTGCTCGTGGCGGAGATGGTGCCGCCGTGCATGCGCACCAGCTCGTGCACCAGCGCCAGGCCGATGCCGGAGCCCTCGTGCGTGCGCGAACGCGCGCCCCGCACGCGGTGGAAGCGCTCGAAGAGGTGGGGCAGCTCGCTCTCGGGAATGCCGGTGCCCGTGTCGCGGACCTGGAGCTCGACCCCCTCGCCCGACCATCGCTGCGAGACGTGGATGGTGCCCTCGAACGTGAACTTCAGCGCGTTGGAGAGCAGGTTCAGGACGATCTTCTCCCACATGTCCTGATCCACGTGGAGCGGCGAGGGGAGGGGAGGGCAGTGGACCTCGAACGTGAGCCCCGCGCGCTCGATGGCCGAGCGGAAGGCACTGGCGAGGCCGGCCGTCAGCTCCGCCAGGTCCACCGGTGCGTACGAGGCCTGGACGCGGCCGGCCTCGAGGCGCGCGAAGTCCAGCAGCGAGTTGACGAGCTTCAGCAACCGGAGCGCGTTGCGGTGGACGGTCTCCAGGTTCTCGCCGGTGAGCGCTCGCGAGGGCGAGGCGAGCGCGTCCTCCGTGGGCCCGAGCATCAGCGTCAGGGGGGTGCGGAACTCGTGGCTGACGTTGCTGAAGAAGGCCGTCTTCGCGCGATCGATCTCCGCCAGCGCCTCGGCGCGCTCGCGCTCCTCCTCGTAGGCGCGCGCGTTGGCGATCGCCGTCACCACCTGATCCGCCGTCAGCCGGAAGAGTCCCAGGTAGTGGTCGTCCAGCACGCGGCGGGGGCTGACGCCGGCGACCAGGAAGCCGTACGGGTGGGGCTGGCCGGGCCGCGACAGGGGGAGGACCACCGCCCGCCTGGAGGGGATTTCCCAGCGGCCTCCCGGCATGGGACCGAAGCGCTCCGAAAGGTCGTCGACGAGGGCCTCGCGTCCGGTGCGGGCCGCCTCGGCGAATGGCCACCCCGGGGTGTCATGGGCGCTGGCGTCGAAGGGCACCTGGGCGGGCTTGCCCGGGCCCTCGTAGCGGTCCAGCCCGGTGGTGCTGACGAGCCGGAGCTCCCGGGCGTCCCCGCTCAGCAGATAGAGGAGCGAGAACGGCAGGTCGGCGTCGTTCTCCGCGAGGATGCCCGAGGCCGTGCGGCAGGCCTGCTCCGCGGACTTGGCCTCGGCGGCCCGCGCGGCCAGATCGCCCAACATCCGCAACTGGCGGTTGTCCCTCACCTGCCCGGTCGTCTCCTGCACGGTGACGAGCACGCCGCCCACCTGTCCCCCCTCGGCGGGGACGGGGCTGTACGAGAAGGTATGGTAGGTCTCCTCGGGGAAGCCGCGCCGGTGGATGAGGAGCAGCATGGACTCGTTCCACGTCGCCGGGGCCCCGTCGAGCACGCTCCGGGCCATGGGGCCGATGACGTCCCAGATCTCGCTCCACACCTGGACGGCGGGCGCGCCCAGGGAGGCGGGGTGCTTCTCGCCGAGGATGGGCCGGTAGCCGTCGTTGTAGATTTGAATGAGGTCCGGTCCCCACCACAGCAGCATGGGGAAGCGGTTGCGGAGCACGACGCCCACCATCGTCTTGAGACTGGTGGGCCATCCGGAAACGGGACCCAGGGGCGTCAGGGACCAGTCCACCGAGCGCACCAGCGCACCCAGCTCACCGCCTTCCGCCAGACAGCTTTCCTGGGAGTCGGAGACGCGGGGCGCGGAAGGGTCGGTCTTGGGCATTCCAGGTCTCGATCGCGAAGGCGGTTCGGGCTTGTAGCGAGGGAGCCGCGATTTCGCCGGGCGCCTCCCTCCCCCTCTCCGAGGCCGCTCGCCGCCCCTGGGTGCCACCAGCCTGGCGCCTGTCTCCAGGCCGGTGGCTCGGGGTCCTGCCTACCTGCCTCGGCTCGGCACCTTGCTGGACAGGTTCGGGAACACCTTGCGCCATTCCGGGATGTCGTCCTGGGCTGGCGCCGGTGGGTGGCCGCTCTGGGGAGCCTGGGCGCCCCGGGCGGGCGGCGGCGGCGCGGTCTGGGCCTTCGGGGCCCGGCCGTTCGTCCTGGCGGCCTCCTGGAACTGCGCCCCTCCGACCATGCGCTGGAGCGCACCCGCGGACCGGCCCAGTGTTTCCAGCACCCTCGTCACGTCCCTCAACTGCGCGGTGCTCTCCCTCAACCTTCGGTCCAGCAGCTCAAAGGGATATGCGCCCCCTTCAGCGTTCTTCATGAGAATGGTCTTCCTCTCCACTACGTGATTTCCTCAACGTGCTTGTAAATCCGCGCGGGCGCAATAGTTCCGTGCGTCCAGGAGGGCCGGAGGAAGGGAGTTGCGGCCTCCAGGACAGCCGGTACCGGGGTCCGGGCCGCGTTGAGCTTGGCCAGGAGGGCCCCGGGGGAGGTATCGTGGAGCCTCTGATGTCCACCGCCGCCCCCCGCGCCCCCGTGTCGTTCGGCCAGTACAAGCTCATTGATCGCCTCGCCGTGGGCGGCATGGCGGAGCTGTTTCTCGCGCGGCAGTCCGGCCCGGACGGTTTCGAGAAGCCCGTCGTCATCAAGCGCATCCGCCCGCACCTGTCGCGGCAGCCGGCCTTCGTGCGCATGTTCCTCAACGAAGCCCGCCTGGCCGCCCAGCTCAACCACCCCAACATCGTGCAGATCCACGATCTGGGGAAGGTGGGGGACAGCTACTACATCGGCATGGAGTACCTCTTCGGCCGGGACATGCGGCGGGTGGTGCCCAAGGCCGAGTCGCTGGGGATTCCCTTCCCCATGGTGTACGCGCTGAAGATCGCCTCCTCCGTGTGCGAGGGCCTCCACTACGCGCACCAGAAGGTGGACCTGTACGGGGCGCCGCTGAACATCGTCCACCGGGACGTGACCCCGGAGAACATCTTCGTGTGCTTCGACGGCACGGTGAAGGTGCTGGACTTCGGCATCGCCAAGGCGGCCAACCGGGTGGAGCAGACGCGCGCCGGCGAGCTGCGCGGCAAGCTCAGCTACCTCAGCCCCGAGCAGTGTCTGGGCAAGCCCCTGGACCATCGCAGCGACATCTTCTCGCTGGGCTCCGTGCTCTACGAGTGGCTCACCGGCTTCAAGCTCTTCACCGGCGAGTCGGATGTGTCCGTCATGCGCAGCATCGTGGATGGAAAGGTGTACGCGCCCTCGTACTTCCGCGCGGACATCCCCGAGCCCGTGGAGGCCATCCTCATGAAGGCCCTGGAGCGCGACCGGGACAAGCGCTACCCCACGGCCTGGCACTTCCAGCAGGACCTGGATCGCTTCCTCAACACGTACGACTTCACCCCCTCGAGCCTCCACCTCTCCAACTTCCTCAAGCAGCTCTTCCTGGACGAGCTGGAGGAGGAGCAGAAGCGGTTGAGGCCCCAACAACCGGCCCCGTTCTCGGCGCCGGCGCCCACCACGCAACCGGAGCTGGAGTCCGTGCTGCCCGTGGAGGAGCCCTCGGGCAGCGAGCGGATTGTCGCGGTGCCCGTGACGGCCGCGCAGCTCGAGTCGCTGGAGGCCATGGCCCGCAAGCACGGTGTCCCCGTGGGCAAGATGGTGGGGGAGCTCCTCTCGGTCTGGCTCAAGTACCGCTGACATGCCCCGCCTGAAGCTGACCCTCGAATACGATGGCACCCGGTACGTGGGCTGGCAGGTGCAGCCCAACGGCGTCTCCATCCAATCCCAGCTCGTCCAGGCGCTCGAGAAGCTGCTCGGCGAGCGGGTGGACGTGGTGGTGGCCGGCCGCACGGACTCGGGGGTGCATGCCACCGGGCAGGTGGTGTGCTTCGACACGCCGCGCGTGCTGCCGCTCAAGGCGTACTGGAAGGGGCTCAACGGGCTGCTGCCCGAGGACATCGCCGTCGTGCGCGCCGAGGAGGTGGCTCCCGAATTCGATCCGCGCCGCTGGTCCCACGGCAAGCGCTACCGGTACCGGGTGAGCAACAGGCCCTCGCGCTCGCCGCTGCGCCGCTTCACCCACTGGGAGGTGTTCTCCCCGCTGGACGTGGAGGCGCTGCGGCGGGGCGCCGTGCACCTGCTGGGCCGGCACGACTACTCGGCGTTCCGGGCCGCGGACTGCCAGGCGGCCCATGCCGTGCGCGAGGTGCGCCGGGTGGACATCCAGGGCACCTCCGGCGATGAGCTGTCCGTCACCGTCGAGGGCACGGCCTTCCTCAAGCACATGGTGCGCAACCTGGTGGGGACGCTGGTGGAGGTGGGCAAGGGGCGCCGTCCCGACACCTGGGTGGCCGAGGTCCTCGCCTCGCGAGAGCGCAAGCGGGCGGGTCCCACCGCGCCGGCCCATGGGCTCGTCCTGGAGGAGGTCTTCTATGGGGACGGCCCGCCTCCTCGCACCCCGGGCGGCACGGCGGACGGCGAGGACGCGGAGTGAGGACTCCGAGTGCGTGCCGGGGCCGGGCTTGGGTTAGGCTGTCGTTCCCGTGAGCACCCAGAAGAAGAGCGTCCTCGAACCGCTGCGCATCCGCATCCGCCGTGTCCAGTTCACGGTGGGGCTCGGATTCCTCGCGTTGGTGATTGGCACCGCGTTGACGTTGTCGCTCTGGACGCGGCTGTCCGGCCCTGTCGAGGCGCTGCCTTCCTGGCTCATTGAGTTCTTCATCGCCCCGGTGTTGAGGCACCTGTGGGCGCTCGCCGTGCTGCCCGTGCTCTGCTACGGCGCCGCCCGGGTCATCGAGCTGAAGCCGTGGGCCACGGCGCTCGGGGCCGCGGCCACGGGCCTGTTCTTCACGCTCGCCATCGAGTTCACGAGCAACGGCATCGAGGGGTGGCTGGCCTCGGGAGTCGTGTCGCTGTTGTTGGAGCTGGCGGTGGTGGCCGGGGGCGTGGTGCTCAGCCAGCGGGCGGTGGTCCGGGGCCGGGCCAACGCGAGCAAGCAGGAGACGAAGGCACAGGAGCAGGCGAGCGCGCGCAAGGACGAGTACGCCGAGTTCCTCCGGGAGGCGGAGCTCGCGGGCGAGAAGATCGCCCAGCGCGAGGCCGCGAAGTCCGAGGGGCAGGGGGCTCCCGTGCAGTCACTGCCGGTGCCTGAGCAGCCCGCGGCGCCGGCCGCCGCCTCCGAGGAGGGCTCCGAGCAGAAGCCCCCGGGCGAGCCGAAGACCCCCGCCGCCTGAGTGAGCAGGGTCACCCTGGGTCCAGAGCCCAGGTGCCTTCCTCCCACCGTTTCAGTGTCATGATGGCTCCAATGGCGGCGACTCCTCCCTCTTTCGCCGCCGCTTCCAGGACAGCCTTGGCTTCTGCCGTCCGGTAGCGGAGGAGAAATGCCGCCGCCATGGCTCGAACATCCGTGCGCGGGTGCTTCAACAGCACCGAAAGGGCATCTCGTCCGGCGTTGCCCTGCGCCCGTAACTCCTGCAGCGCGGCCGTGTAGCGTTTCGCGTGTTTGTTCCCCGTTCTGGCATCGCCTTTTCGAATGGCATCGGTCTGGGCCGCGACGTTCAGGGCGAACTGCTCGACCAACTTCTCCAACTTCATGGGTTGCTCCACGCTACGTTGCCGAAGGCTACCCTGGGTCTAGAGTCCAGGTGCCTTCTTCCCATCGCTTCAGTGCTTGCTGCGCGCAGAAGGGAATCAATCCTTCGCCCTTCGCTGCCTCCTCTAGAACCGCTTTAGCCTCGGTGGTCCGATAGCGGAGGAGATGCGCGGCGGCCATAACGCGTATGTCCATGCGTTCATGCTTGAGCAGCACGAGGAGGGCATCACGCCCAGCATCGCCGTGGGCCAGGAGCTTGTCGACCGCAGCACCATACTTCCTGGCGTGCTTGTTCCCTCTTTTAGGGTCACCCCGCCAGATGGCCTCGGTTTGCGCAGCCACGTTCAGGGCGAATTGCTCAACCAATTCCTCCAACTTCATTACCAGATACCCTTCCTGATGTTCTCGATGGCCAGCAACCCGAACTCGCGCTGGCTTTCATAAGACTGCGTGCTCAACCACTTTCGCACGGTCAGTAGCGAGCCCGTAAGATCGCGGCGAATCGACGAGTAGAATGAACTGATGTGCGTGTGGAGGTCCTTGTTCAGCGGGATGATGTTCTCGGTGTTCTGAAGGGCCTGGTCCCCGAATCTTTTCACGTTGCCCGGCGTCTGCTCGACGATGTGATGCCACTCCTTCCCTGGACCCGCAGAGCCCATTGCCCTTTTAAAGCTCTTGTACGAACTCCACGCCCTGAAGCCGTTGGGAGTCACCTGGGCGGTAGTGCCGCTCGTGGTCCGGGCCGTCATGGCGACAGCTCCAGGTGAAAGGGCGATGGTGACGTTCTCCGCACTGACAGCGACTGTCTCGACTTCTCCCACCGCCACGAGGCGGATGCCTACTTGTGTCTCCGCCTGCACAGCTGCCTGCATCGCGCCGGGCAGCTTCGGCACCTGCGCGGCCAGCCCCGGCGCCGTGTTGCCGATGGCCGCCATCGCTAGCATGGCGAACGCACGCGCCGCGTTCCGGCCCATGACCTTGCCGTATCGCTCGCCCGCCTCGCGCAACTCGTTGAACGTGGTGGCACGGTCCGCCTCGTCCATCAGCCGCTTGAAGCCGACGACGAGGCCCCAGAAGGTATCGACGCCCACATAGCAGATGAGCGTGGCCGTCATCACGGCCGCGAGGCCCTTGGAGATCGTCACGTCGGGAATCGAAACGAGGACCATGTAGGTGGTCCAGGTCCAGAGGACCGCCGCTACCATGGCGTGGGGGTCGGCCATGCCTTTGAAAGCTTCCAACATTTCATCCAGCACGGCGCCCTTGGCGAGGGCCATGGCCAGCGCGAAACGGCTGTCACCGGTGAGGATGGGGCTTTGGGTCAGCAGGCGCAGGCAGTCTCCTGGTCTGCCGGTGCGCTCGCACCAACGCAGATAGGCACGCGTCAACTCCACCTCCTCCGTTGTGGACTCCCCCTCCAGTTGAGCACTCGATTCGAGCGGAGTGAGGCGGTGGCTGGATGTTTCGTATGTGTACGAACCACTCCGTGCCTCTATCTCGAAGAGCTGTCGGGCGGCTTCCTGCGGACGCGCCGGGATGTGCGCGGTCCGTGCCATTCTCGCCGCGGCTTCCTTGAACTCGTCATCGCCCACCACCACCGCCTCGGCGCTGGAAGTCGGTGTGAAGACGAGGGACTCCGTCTGACCCGTGTCCAAGCGCACGGCTCGGGATGCGGTACCACATCCCAAGAGGAGCATCATCAACACTGCCGTGCAGAGTGGTTTCAGTGAATTCCTCATTGCACTTATAGGGCCTCACGGACCGGGGGACGGCTCAGCCGTGTACCACGCGTTGCACGCCCCGGCGGAGCAGCAGATCCGGCAGCTTGAAACGGTGATCTCCCCGCAGCACCAGCCGCTCACCCTCCACCGCGCCCGTGCAGGCCAGTCCCCGCTGCAGGGCCTCGAGCCATTCCCGCAACCCGGCCGAGAGCAGGCCCAGCCCCTCCACCACCGTCACCTCCTTGCCCGCGCGGTCGGTCTCGAGCCGCACCACCACGCGCTCGGGGCCTCCCGGTGGCGGAGTGTCGGGGAAGTCTTCCCGGCGCAGTTGGGGCTTCGTGGAGGGCAGGGTGTCACGCAACCCCTGGAGCCGGGCGAACGGGTTGTTGAATCCCTTCTCCTTCGAGTCCTGCTGGCCACTGGAGTGCTTGTCCTTCTGCTTCGTCATGGGCATCCCCTCCGGGCGTCATCACATCCGTATCGCGCGTGCTCCGTCCACCTTGACTCTTCAAATCCACAGGGGGCTTGTGTGTCGAGAGGACGTATCTATTACGGCTTGGGTGTCTTCTTCGGGCTGCTGCTCCTGTCCTGGGTGTTCTTCCTGCTGTCCTTCTTGCGCAGGGCCCGCTTCTTCCATCCCACGGGGGTGGTCTATTCCGCCATGGCGTATCCCGCCCCCGGGCTCGCGTCCGTGATGGGCGTGGAGGTGGCCGAGCGCCTGTCCGGCCGCGCCCTGGTCCGCTTCTCGGGAGGGCTGTTCAAGCAGCATGGTAGGGCGGTGAAGACCGACTCGCTCGGGCTCGGCCTGCGCTTCTACGGTGAGCCCGGGCCGTGCACCACCAATGCGCGCGGCGGGCAGGATCTCTTCCTCGTCTCGTTCCGCTCCTTCGGGGCCATCGCCCACGACATCAAGGCCACCCACCGCGACGATTATCTGGCCAACACCTACTGGGCCATCACGCCCTATGAGGTGAAGGGGCTCGGCCGTGTCTCGCTGCGCATCATCGCTTCGGGCGCGGGCGCCCAGGGTCTGTCGCGGGACGAGCGGCTCGAGGACGCGGTGCTGTCGGGGGCAGCCAGTCTGCGGCTCGAGATGGCTCCATGGGGGACGGACGACTACCAGCCGCTCACCGAGGTCCGCCTGGACAGCCAGGTGGAGCTGGAGGACGAGCTGCGGCTCACCCCGCATGCCGCGGGGCGCGGGCTGCGTCCGATCGGCTTCCTGCAAGGACTGCGTGTGTTCCCGTACGCCGCCAGCCATCTGGCGCGGCGGCTCTGCCATGGTCCTTCCAGGAGGTCGCTAGGAGCTGACAGCCGGCGCATCCTCTCGGACCCGAGGGCGAGCCAGCGCATGAAGGTGAACGTTCCACCTGCCTTCTCGTCCCGGAGCGAGAGTCGAGAACGGGTGGTGGGCTGATCAATCCACGCCGGCCCTCCTGCCCGCTTCGTTGCCCGGTGCCCGCCGGGTCCATAGTTTTCCGGAGCGGGCAGGCAGGGCGCCGGAGCGGGTTCCGTCGAGGGGGCGCGGGAGAATGCCATGCAAGGTGGCGATGACACGGGTGATAGGCCCATCGACGGGCCACCGGCGGCGTCCTGGCCCGATGCGCGCTTGAGTGGAATGTCCGGGGACTCGGACCTGGATGACTCCTTCCTACGGGAAGTGGCCCATGTGCCGGTGCCCTTGCGCAGGCCGGTGCCCGGGGAGCGGTTGGGGGGCCAGGACGGCCGCCGCTTCAAGCTCCTCGAGCAACTGGGCGCGGGCGCCATGGGGTGGGTCCTGAGCGCCTGGGACGAGCAGTTGCGGCGCGAGGTGGCCCTCAAGTTCCTCGTGCCCCGCGAGGAACTGGCGGGCCTGGCGCTGGCGGAGGCCCGGGCCATCGCGCGGCTCGACCACGAGAACATCGTCCGCATCTTCGACGTCGCCGAGTGGGCCGGGCGCCCGGACGAGCAGCGCATCCCCTTCCTGGTGATGGAGCGCCTGGAGGGCGAGTCGCTCGCCCACCTCATGCAACACGAGCGGCCCGGGCTGCGGCGCACGCTGGAAATCATGATGGCCGTGGCCGCGGGGCTGGCGCACGCCCACGAGCACCACATCGTCCACCGCGACCTCAAGCCCAGCAATGTCCTCATCACCCGCAAGGGCGGGGTGAAGCTGCTCGACTTCGGGCTGGCGTACCTCCTGGAGCCCACCACCGCGCCGGCCCCCCGTCTGCCCATGGCGGGCACGCCGCCCTACATGGCGCCGGAGCAGTGGCGGGGCGAGGCGTTGGACGAGCGCACCGACATCTGGGCCGCGGGCGTGGTGCTCTACGAGCTGCTCACGGGAGAGCTACCCTACGTGAGCACGAACCTGGAGGAGCTGCGGGCCCGGGTGTTGTCCTCCGAGCCCGTGCCGCTGTTGCGCGAGCGCCACCCGGAGCTGCCCTGGGAGCTGGAGTCGTTGCTGGCGGTGATGCTGGCGAAGGACCCCTCCCGGCGGCTGCTCTCCGCGGCCGAGCTGCAGGACGAGTTGCGCGAGCTGGAAGAGCACCTGCGTCCCGGGCGCAAGCAGCCGAGGAACGTGGCCCCGCAGCGGCGGCAGGTGACGCTGGTGGCGTGCAAGCTCGAGGGGCTCACCCACCTCGCGGGGAGCATGGACGCCGAGGACTTCGGCGAGTGGGAGGCGGCCTTCCATCGCGGTTTCTCCAAGGTCATCCAACAGCATGGCGGCTTCGTCACCCTGTGCATGGGCGACGAGGCGCTGGCGTGCTTCGGCTATCCGGTGGCGCGCGAGGAGGACTCGGAGCGCGCCGTGCACGCGGGCCTGTCCCTGGTGCCGTCCATCCGCGAGGCGCTCCGGGAGCGGCTGCCGTGGCGGGACGGGCCGGAGTTGCGGGTGCAGGTGGGCATCCACACCAGCGTGGTGATGCTGGACGATCTTCCGAAGGAGCTGCGGGGGCGCACACCCGGCATCCAGGGGGAAGCGCCGAAGGTGGCGGCCTGGCTGGCGCTCCAGTCCGGGCCCGACGAGGTGGTGCTCAGCCGCGAGGCCCATGCCCTGGTGCATCGCGCCTTCCAGACGGAGCCGCTCGGTCCCCGCTCCTACGAGGGCTCGCGCAACATGCGGGTGTACCGCGTGCTGGGCGCTCGCCAGACGGTGTCCCGGTTCGACCGGAGGCTGGCCGTGGGGGGAGGGCTGACTCCGCTGGTGGGGCGGGAGCGGGAGGTGGAGGCGTTGCTCTCGCACTGGGAGCGGGCGCGCGCGGGGGAGGGGGGCTTCGTGTTGCTCTCGGGCGAGGCGGGCATGGGCAAGTCCCGCCTCATCCAGGAGCTGCGCGAGCGGATCGGCCGGGAGCAGGCGCTGCCCCTGCGGTTGCAGTGCTGGTCCCAGTTCTCCACCAGCGCCTTCCATCCCCTCATCGAGGCGTTGCAGCGGTTGTGGCTCTCCCCGGAGCGCGCTCCCCAGGAGAACCTGCGCGTGCTGGAGGAGTGGCTCGCGCCCTGGGCGCTGAAGCCCGTGCAGGTGGGCCTGCTGGCCTCGTTGCTGTCGCTGCCGGTGGCGGAGTCGTCGCCGCACCTGCGGCTCACGCCGGAGCGGCAGTTGGAGGAGCTGTTGGACGCGCTGGGCACCCTGTTGCTGCGGGTGTCCGCGGCGCATCCCGTGCTCCTGGTGGTGGAGGATCTGCACTGGGCGGACCCCTCGACGCTGCGGATGCTGGGGTTGCTGATGGAGCGGCTGGGGCCGGCGCGCGTCCTGGGGGTGCTCAGCGCCCGTCCCGAGTTCCGCCCGCCCTGGCCCGCGCGGCCGGAGTTCCACCCGCTCACGTTGGAGCGGATGCCGGCGGAGTGCACCGCGCGTCTGGCGAAGGAGGTGGCCCGGGGCCGGAACCTGCCCGAGGCGGTGCTGGAGCAGCTCGTGGCGCGCACGGATGGTGTTCCGCTCTTCGCCGAGGAGATGACGCGCATGCTGCTGGAGGGCGGGGCGGCGGCCTCCATCCCGGTCACCCTGCAGGAGCTGCTGCTGGCGCGGCTGGACTCGCTCCCGCGGCGTCAGAAGGAGCTGGCCTGGTGGTGCGCCGTCCTGGGCCGCGGCTTCACGCGCGAGCTGCTCGTCACCGTCACGGGCCTGCGCGAGGCCGAGCTGCGCAGGGATCTTGCGGGGCTGGTGGCGGCGGGCCTGCTGCAGCGCTACGAGGAGGCCGCCGGGCCCTGCTACCAGTTCCGCCACGCGCTCCTCCA
The DNA here is from genome assembly GCF_000733295.1 of Archangium violaceum Cb vi76. Taxonomy (GTDB): domain Bacteria; phylum Myxococcota; class Myxococcia; order Myxococcales; family Myxococcaceae; genus Archangium; species Archangium violaceum. Next base: position 63,691 of record NZ_JPMI01000352.1, read on the forward strand.
GGAGGCGGCGTACCAGTCCCAGACGCGCGGGGTGCGGCGCGAGCACCACCGGCGCATCGCGCTCGCCCTGGTGGAGCACTTCCCTGGAATGGTGGAGCACCGGCCCGAGCTGCTCGCCCATCATTATACGGAGGCCGGGGAGCTGAAGCCGGCCATCCGCGCGTGGAAGCAGGCGGGCCTGCGCGCCAGCCGGCGCTACGCGAACCAGGAGGCCGTGAGCCACCTCACCCAGGCGCTGAAGCTGCTGCGGAGCCTGCCGGATGCCGCGTCGCTCCTTCCCGACGAGCTGGAGCTGCTGCTGGCCCTGGGACTGCCCCTGGTGCAATTGCGGGGCTACCACTCGCCCGAGGTGGAGCAGGTGTATGAGCGCGTGCGCGAGCTCTTCCGGCAGGTGGGCGAGGGCGTGGGCCGGATGGAGCTGTCGTACTGGGGCGCGTACTCCTACTACTTCACGCAGATGAAGTTCCAGGAGGCACACGAGATCGCCGAGCTGCAAGTGGAGCTGGGCCAGCGCCAGTCCAACCGGGAGCTGCTGGTGATGGGGCACCGGATGATGGCCATCGACTCCTTCACCTGGGGGAACATGCCCACCGCCCTGGCCCACATCGAGCAGGCCCTGGCCCACTCCGAGGAGTCCACGCTCGAGCGCCACCGGGCCCTCGCGCTGAAGCAGGCGGTGAACCCGCGGGCGGTGGCCCTGGCCTTCAGCTCCGTCATCCACTCGGCGCTCGACGAGCAGGAGGTGGCCCGGCGCCATGTGCACGAGGCGCTGGAGCTGGCCAGCCGGCTCGGCCATCCCCACACGTGTGCGAGCGTGTTCACCTACGCGGCCCTCGGCGCGCAGATCCGCCGGGATGGCCAGAGGACGCTGGAGTGGGCGGAGCAGGGCGTGGCGCTCGCGGGCGAGCACCGGTTCCTGCTCTGGTTGTGGTGGTCCACCCTGTTGAAGGGATGGGCGCTCGCCGAGTTGGGGCAGGCGGAAGAGGGACTGGTGCTCATGCACCGGGCGCTCGAGGCCTGGGAGCGCACGGGTTTCATCATCGGCACCCTGCACAACTCCGCCATGCTCGCAGACATCTATTTGAAGCTGGGCCGGGCCGAGGAGGGCCTGGCCGCCATCGAGCACGCGCTGACGCCCGAGAAGCTCCGCGCGGGGGAGACCAGCTTCGAGGCCTATGCGCACCTGGTCCGGGCACAACTGCTGGTCCTGCGCGGCCGGGCCCCGGAGGTGCGGGAGGCGTTCCTGCGGGTGCTGGAGATCGCTCGCAGACAGGGCGCCCACATCTACGCGCGGCGCGTCCTGACGCAGTGGGGGCGGTGGCTCGAGCGGCCGGATGCTCGGCTGGACGAGTCCCTGCCGTATTCCTGAGGCATGGCCCTCACGGCACCCGGCGTCCCACCAGCCGCGTGAGGATGTCCTGGAACTCGTCGGGGCCGATGTCGAGCCGCTCCACCACGTAGCCGTAGAGCATGGCCGTCGGCACGGAGCGGCCTCCCCGCTCGCGCTCGAGCTGGTGCAGCGTGTGGAGGATGATGCGCTCGGCTCGGGTGAGTCCGTCTCGCACGTCGGGGATGTGGTCGCGTGGGTCGCCGCCTGGCACTCGCGGAGCCTCCTCGCCCGCGAGCCTATGCCAGCCGCTTCCGGAGTGGCCAACCCTCCACGCCTCGGGTCAGAATGTGAGGCACCTAGGAACGAGCCATGGCGGACAGCCCGATCGACGACAGCATCTGCCCGGAGGAAGGCGCCGTACGCGAGGCCCTGTCGGGACGTTTCCCCGAGCCAGAGGTGGCGCGGTTGCTCACGCACGCGGAGCGGTGTCCCTCGTGCCGCCTCCTGCTGGTGCGCAGTGGCACCCTCTCCTCGTCGGAGGAGGAGCCCACCCACGTGGTGGCCTCGCCGGCCCCGCTGCCCGAGCCTCCTCCCGATGAGGTGCTCCCGCGCGGCGCCATGGTGGGCCGCTACATGGTGCTCGACAAGCTCGGCGCTGGCGGGATGGGCGTGGTGTACGCCGCGTATGATCCCGAGCTGGACCGCAAGCTCGCCCTCAAGCTGCTCCAGCGGGGCTCGGATCAGGTGGAGAAGAGCGGCGGGCAGGCCCGGCTGATGCGCGAGGCCCAGGCGCTGGCGCGGCTGGCCCACCCGAACGTCATCTCCATCTTCGACGTGGGGACGTGGGGCGGGCGCGTCTTCCTCGCCATGGAGTTGGTGGAGGGACCCACGCTGCGCGACTGGCTCAAGCAGGCGCCCCGCTCCTGGCGCGAGGTGGTGGAGGTCTTCACCACCGCCGGACGGGGGCTCGCGGCCGCGCATGCGGCGGGGCTGGTGCACCGCGACTTCAAGCCGGACAACGTGCTGCTGGGCAAGGACGGGCGCGTGCGCGTGCTGGACTTCGGCCTGGCCCGGCCGGCGTCGGCCACGGAGGAGTCCCTGCCCGCGCTCACCGAGCTCGACCTGTCCGAGCGGGGCAGCTCACCGCTGGACACGCCCCTCACCCGGGCGGGCCTCGTCATCGGCACGCCGGCCTACATGGCGCCGGAGCTCTACGGCGGGGGCGTCTTCGACGCGCGCTCGGACCAGTTCAGCTACTGCGTGGCCCTCTACGAGGCCCTCTATGGCGAGCGGCCCCATGGCCGGACGCCGGGCCCGCCCTCCACCTGGCGCACCCCCGAGCCGCCCCGGGACGCCCGGGTGCCCGCGAGTCTGCGGCGCCTCGTGCTGCGGGGGTTGGACCCCCAGCCCGAGCAGCGCTTCCCCTCCATGGAGGCACTGCTCGAGGCGCTCGGCCAGACGCTGCCGATGCAGCAGCGGTACTGGTTGGCGGCGGCCGCTGGCCTCCTCCTGCTCTCGCTCGGCGTGGGGTTGCCCCTCCAGTACCGGGCCCAGGTGGAGCAGCCCTGCCGCAGTGGCGCCCGTCACCTGGAAGGGCTGTGGGACACCGCGCGCGAGGAGTCGCTCGGCGAGGCCTTCCACGCCACCGGCAAGCCCAACGCGGACGAGTCCTGGTCGCGCACGGCCCAGGTGCTGGACACCTACGCCCACGGCTGGGTCTCCATGCACGCCGAGGCCTGCGAGGCCACCCGCGTCCGCGGCGAGCAGTCCGACGAGGTGCTCTCGCTGCGCATGGCCTGTCTGGAGCGGCGGCTGCACGCGCTCCAGGCCCTCACGGACGTCTACGCCCACGCGGACGCCGCCCTGGTGGACCAGGCCGCGAAGGCCGCCCATGCGCTGCCCACGTTGGATGGGTGCGCCAACGTCGAGGCCCTGCGCGCCACCGTCCGCCCGCCGGAGGACCCCTCCACGCGGGAGAAGGTGGAGCAATCGCGGCTGCGGCTCGCCGAGGCGCGGGCCCTCTTCGACAGCGGCCAGTTCAAGCCCGCCCTGGAGCGCGTCCGGACGCTCGCCGGGGAGGTGGGGGCCGTGCGCTACCGCCCGCTGGAGGCCGAGGTGCTGGAGTTGCGCGGCGCCCTGGAGGAGAAGGCCGGGGACTTCCCGGCCTCGGAGGCCACGCTGCGGCGGGCGGTGTGGGCCGCGGAGGCCGGCCGCCACGACGAGGTCATCGCCTCGGCCTCGGCCCGGCTGGTGCGCTCGGGGATGCTCCAGGCGGAGTTCGAGCGGGGCCGCGAGTGGGCCGAGCACACCCGCGCGGTGCTGGAGCGCATGGGCGGGGATGACCGCATCGAGGCCTTCGTCACCAACGCGCTGGGGGCCATCCTCCTGCGCGAGGACAAGATGGACGAGTCCCTGGAGCACTTCCGCCGGGTGGTGGCGCTGCGCCAGAAGGTCTACCCGGCCAATCACCCGGAGGTGGCGGCGGGCTTCAACAACCTGGGCGCCGCGCTCACCAAGCTGAACCGGTACGAGGAGGCGCGCCAGCAGCTCGTCCAGGCGCAGGCCATCTACGAGAAGGCCCTGGGGCCCACGCATCCGGAGACGGGCAACGCGCTCCACAACCTGGGGCGCCTGTCACAGCACGTCGGGGACGACGCGGCGGCCCTGCGCTACTTGAAGGGGGCCCTGACGGCGCGGGAGACGGGGCTCGGCCCGGAGCACCCGGAGACGGGCGCGACGCTGGGCTCCATGGGCGGCAGCTACTGCGGTCTGCGCCAGTACACGGAGTGCCTCGCCTTCTCCGAGCGGGGCCTGGCCATCCGGACGAAGGCCTTCGGGCCCAGGCACACGGAGCTTCCGGCCAGCCTGATGCGGGTGGCGGAGGCCCTGGATGCTCTGGGCAGGAAGGACGAGGCCCTGGTGCGCTTCCAGGAGGCGCTGCGGGTAGCGGAGTCCCTCGAGGAGCCCTATCCCCCGGATGTCATCACCGCCCTGGTGGACCTCGCCGGGGCCCTGAGCGCCCGAGGACGCCGCGCCGAGGCCCTGCCGCACCTCCAGCGCGCCCTGGCCCTGGCGGAGAAGGAGCTGGGCAAGGAGGCCTCCGAGGTGGCTTCCGTGCTGGAAGGGCTGGGTGCCTGGTACCTGGAGGGCGGGCAGCACCGGCAGGCGCTCGCGCACTACCAGCGGGCCCTGTCCCTCCAGGAGAAGGACCTCCCGCCCGGCCACCCGGACCTCTTCGAGCCGCTGGTGGGCGTGGGCAGGAGCCAGGTGGCGCTGAACGCGCCGGCCGGGGCGGTGGCGCCGCTGGAGCGGGCGCTGGCGCTGGCGGGCTCCCCGCGCATTGCCCCGGAGACGGCGGCGGAGGTCCGCTTCCTCCTGGCCCGGGCCCTCTGGGACACGGGCACGGGACGAGAGAAGGCACGGGAGCTGGCCACCCGGGCGCGAGAGGTGCTCCTCCAGGCCCACAAGGCCCCCGAGGCCACCCAGGTGACGGCGTGGCTGGAGTCCCACGGCGGCCCCTGACGGAGACAGGGGGATGCACTCCAGGCGCCCGGTATGCCTGGCTGCCCTCCCCGCGGCGGGGTGACATTGACAGGACGTCCGTTAAAACGGATATTGCGTTCGTCCGTTACGGCGGACATGGTTCCGCTATCGGAGAGACCATCTGTCATGAGCTCGGCAGCCGAAGTGATCAACCTCGATGAGTTCCGGAAGCGGCGTGAGTCCAGGCCTTCGTCGACTCGGTCGCCCGCCCCCATGAGCCTCTGGACGCCGGTGTGGGTGTGGGTCATGGTCTGGCCCACGTGAAATCGGTCCGCGAAAACACCCCTCCCACGGCGGAGGAGACGGAAGAGACGGTCCCCGCCGCCAAGGGCAAGGGGAAGAAGAAGGAGCAGGGGGGCAAGAAGGCGGAGGCCCCCGCGCCCGAGGCCCCGGGCTCCGAGGAGGAGTGGGCCTACGAGGTGGCGCACGCGGATGCGTCGACGGACCTGGCGCCCATCGTCGGCCGCAACCTGCGCCGCCTGCGCACCCAGCGGGGCCTGTCCCTGGAGCGGCTCGCCAAGGCGTCCGGGGTGAGCCGGGCCATGCTGGGGCAGATCGAGCTGGGCCAGAGCGCACCCACCATCAACGTCATCTGGAAGATCGCCCGGGCACTGGGCATCCCGTTCTCGGCGCTGATCAGCACCACGGCGCAGACGGGCACGCGGGTGATGCGCACCGCGCAGTCCAAGCGGCTGGCGTCCCATGATGGGAGCTTCAGCTCGCGTGCGCTCTTCCCGTTCGACGAGCCCCGGCGCGTGGAGTTCTACGAGCTGCGGCTGGCCGCGCACGCGGAGGAGCGTGCGGACGCGCACCCACCGGGGACGATGGAGAACCTGGTGGTGACGGCGGGGACGGTGGAGATCGACCGGGGCGAGGAGCACCACGTGCTGGCCACGGGAGACGCCATCCTCTTCGAGGCGGACGTGGCGCACGTGTACCGCAACACGAGCAACACGGAAGCGGTGATGTACCTGGTGATGACGTACGCGGAGACGGTCGGCTAAGTAGGTCGCCAAAAGTTCTCTAACAAATCGCGCAGCCAGAAGCCCTTGGCGAGGCAGCCGGCCTTGCGAAGGGCCTCCTCAGGAGAGAGGCCCAGCACCCACAGGACAGCGGCGTCGGCGTGCTCGTCCACCGAGGAGTACTGGCGGTTGGCGGACACATGCTCCTTGAGGTGGCGCCACAGGTGGTCCATGCAGTTCAACTCGCTGTGCTGCTTGGGCAGCAGCAAGAGGTGGATGCCCAGGCGCGCGGCGAGCCTCTGCGACTTCTGAGCGGTATGGCAGCTGGCCTGGTCCAGCACGAGGAGAATAGGGCGGCCGGGGTAGGCCGCACGCAGCGCGCGCAACAGGACCATGAAGTCCTCCTGCCTGCCGCGCTTGCTGACGGTCACTACACGTTTGCCGCTGCGCGGGTTGATTGCGCCCCAGAGGGTGCGCTTGGCGTTCTGCCCACTGATGGGCACCACCGCCTGCTGGCCCACCGGAGCCCACACCGCGCGCAAGGGCGGAAACCAACGCAGCACCGTGCTGTCCATGACGAGCAGCACCGCCCGAGGTAGTTGGGCCTTGAGCCGTTTCAGACGGCGTACAAGGCCCCCTTTTTCTGCCCCAGGTAGGGTGCGGCAGTCACGTACACGTATCGGGGTCGTTTCCAGGCCAGCCCCGCCTCGTGCAGCCGGCGACGCAGTGTGCGACACGACACCTCATAGCCCTGCTTCTTCAGGTGCGTGCGCAGCAGCGGCACCGTCCATCCGTGGCTCGCCCATTGCGCCCGCTGCGGGCTACCCTTCACCACCTTGCGCAAGCGCTCGGGGGTGAGGCGCGGAGCCTTTTTCGGCCGACCCTCGCGCGGGGCATCCAGTAGTGCCGCGGGGGTACGCGCCTCGAGGTAACGCTCCAGCCAGAAGTAGACGGCCGGACGAGACAGGGCCGACAGGTGGGCGGCCTCGCCCGGCCCCTTGCCCTCTGCAATGAGCTTGATGGCCAGAAGACGACGGAAGTGACGGGCGTCGCGCGTCTTGCGCAGTGCCCGCTCCAGCTTCCGCCTGTCGTATGCTGTCAGCCCCAGCTCGCTGGGGGACCTTGCCGGTCGCATGCGCCAGAACCTGTGCATGCCTCCGGCATTTGTCTCGGAACTTTTGGCGACCTACTTAGGCACGACGCCAGGCCCCGAAACACGAAGAGCCGGCGGGCCCGTGGGCGCTCGCCGGCTCTCGTGCTTCAGGCCCTCGGGGGCCCGGGTGCTACTTCGCGGTGCACATCATCATGGGCATGCCGTTGCACATCATCATCATC
>NZ_JPMI01000353.1 GCF_000733295.1 Archangium violaceum Cb vi76
CATCATGGGCATCATCATCGGCATGCCGCCCATCATCGGGTTCATGCCCATCATGCCGCCCATCATCGGGTTCATGCCCATCATCGGCATCATGCCGCCCATCATCATGGGGTTCATGCCGCCCATCATGGGCATGGGCATGGGCATCATGCCGCCCATCATGGGGTTCATGCCGCCCATCGTCGGGTTCATGCCCATCATCGGGTTCATGCCCATCATCGGCATCTGATTCATGCCCATCATGGGGTTCATTCCGGACTGCATCGGCATCTGGGAGGCAGGCGTCATGGTTCGTCCTCGGCGGGTGTGACGGGGAGTGCTGCTTCGGGGCCGGAAGGTAGAGAGGGAGGCCCCCCCGGACAACGCGGTATGGGTTTTTCCTCCAGTGAAACGGAGACGCTGCTCCAGGTGGCGGAGGAGGCGTGTCCGGCAGAGAGCAGTGCCCGGCGCGGATGTGCACTCCCGGTCAGCGCCCCCCCGAGAAGGCCATCCCGGAAGTGCGCTAGAACGGGCCCATGAGCGCAGATCCGCGAGAGGAAGGACCAGGCGCCTTCCCACCCACGCGCTGGACTGTCATCCGGTCGGCACGGGCCTCGCCGGAGGCCCGCCGCGCGGCGCTCGAGTCCCTGCTGCGCACCTACTGGCGCCCGCTCTACGTCTTCATGCGCCGCCAGGGGCTGGACGCCGAGCCCGCGCGTGACGCCGTGCAGGATCTGCTCGTGCGGCTGCTGGAGCACGATTTCCTCGAGCGGCTGAGCCCCGAGAAGGGCCGGCTGCGGGGCTACCTGCTGACGGCGGCGCGCAACCACCTGGTGCATCGCCACGAGCGCGAGAGCGCCGCCCGGCGCGGAGGGGGCGTGGCGCCCATGCCGCTGGACTTCGAGCTGGCCGAGCGCATCGCCGCGGAGGACGCACAGGGCCCGGACGAGGCCTTCGAGCGGGAGTGGGCGGCGAGCGTCATGGAGCGGGCGCTGGGGCGGCTGAAGGAGGAGTTCGAGAGTGGGGCGCGCAAGGGCCCCTTCGCGCTGGTGCTCCAGTTCTTCCGTCCCGGCGAGCCGCCGAGCTACCGGGAGGCGGCGGAGGCACATGGCATGTCGCTGCCGCAGCTCAAGACGTTCCTGCACCGGGCGCGGGTGCGTTACCGCGAGCTGGTGCGCGAGGAAGTGGCGGACACGGTGGGAGGGCCGGAGGAGGCGGAGGCCGAGCTCGCCGAGCTGCTGCGGGTGTTGAAGCGATGAGCGCCGAGGCGAGGAGCGTCCGTTGTCCACGCTGCGGCACGCCCGGGGTGGGCGGACGCCTGACGGTGTGTCCGGGCTGCCTGCTGGACGAGGACGTGGAGGATCCAGGGCGGATCGGCTCGCTGGAGCTGGAGGAGGAGATCGGCCGGGGAGGGATGGGCCGGGTCTTCCGGGCACGGCACGTGCGGTTGGATCGGCCGGTGGCGGTGAAGTTCCTCGCGGGGGAGGGGGCCTCCAGCGCCGAGGCGCAGGCCCGCTTCGCCCGGGAGGCGCGGGCGCTGGCGCTGTTGGATCATCCGAACATCGTCCGGGTGCACGACTTCGGCGACGAGGAGGGCGAGCGCTTCCTGGTGATGGAGCTGGTGGAGGGCCGTTCCCTGGCGGAGCTGCTGCCCATGGCGCCGGCGGAGGCGGTGCGGGTGGTGCTCCAGGTGTGCGACGCGCTGGCCTATGCACATGAGCGCGGCGTGGTGCACCGGGACATCAAGCCGGCGAACGTGCTGGTGGCGGACGATGGCCCGGTGAAGGTGACGGACTTCGGGATTGCCCGCATCGTGCGCCAGGAAGGGCCTCGGGACACGCTCACGGCCGCGCACGCCGTGGTGGGCACGCCCGAGTACATGGCGCCCGAGGCGCTCGCCGGGGCCCCGCCGGACCCGCGCATGGACGTGTACGCGGTGGGCGTGCTGTTGCACGAGCTGGTGACGGGCCGGCCACCGGTGGCGGGGGCGCCGGCGCTGACGGGAGCGCTGGGAGCGGTGGTGCGGCGGGCGGTGGCGCTCGAGCCCTCGAGGCGCTACGCGAGCGCGCGGGCACTGGGGCTGGATTTGAGGCGGCTCGCGGATGGAGCGGAGGAGGCGGCGCTGCCTCCGGACGAGGCCATCTGGCTGCGCGCGGTGGCGGTGCTGCAGGCGGTGGCGAGCGCGCTGGTGCTCTGGGCGCTGGTGGTGTCGGTGACGCCGCGGGTGGTGGCGCCGCACGAGTTGGATCCGCTCACGATGCAGCCCGCGGCCCGGCTGGCGGATGGCCGGTGGGTGACGCGGGCCCGGTTCGAGACGGGGCCCATCCTGGGGGCGGTGGCGGGGCTCGCGGTGGCATTGGCGGCGTATGGGCTGCTGCGCAGACACTGGCGCCACGAGGGCCTGGACGCGCCCGCGCCGGAGGTACCGCTGCGCGAGAGCCGGAGCTTCCTGGGAGTGGCGTTGGCCTGCTCGGGGCTGTTCGCCCTGCGGGGGGTGCTGGAGTGGGGCGCGGGTATTTCCATGCCCCCCTTCATGCCGCTGGTGGGGGGGCTGCTGGAGCTGTCGGCGCTCTACCTGCTGTGCGTCTCCATCCTGGAGGCCTGGAGGCGCCAGCGCCCGCTCTCGCGAGAGCCGGTGCTGTGGGTGGGACTGGTGCTGATGCTGACCCCGCCGGTGCTCGAGTTCGGCATGTACCTGTGGCGCTGGCAGCCGTGAGGCGTTCGGTTCAGGGTCGTGGCGGAGGGGCTCGATGACGCGCAACGGAGAGCCGCGAGCGGTCATGATCGGGCTCGTGGTGTTGCTGTTGCAGGGGTGCGCCACCGTGCCGCACCGCGTGTCATCTCCGGGCGAGGTGACGCTCGTTTCCACCCAATGGAGCGCCTCGGCCCCGGAGAACGAGGGGAACGCCGAGGCGCGGCGGGCGGAGGTGGAGTGGGTGCTGGCGCGGATGTGGGACGCGGCCAGCGGCGAGCAGCAGGTGGGCACGGAGTTGGAGCTCACCTTCTGGGTGGAGCGTGGGGCCTTCACGCTGCTGTCCCAGCGCCGGAGCGTGGTGGGAGGAGAGAAGGGGCAGGTAGCGAGGGCGGAGGCCTTCACGCGAGAGCTGAGGGGATTGCTCACCGTGCTCGCCGAGACGCGCACGGGAGCGCTGGCCTTCACGCTGCACCGGGAGCGGAGCCGTTGGAGGGTGGACTACGGGGCGGCCGCTCTGGAGGAGCCTCCAGAGGCGAGGAAACATCCGGCGCGGCGCACGGGGGCCATCGCCGGACCGCTCCTGGCGGTGCAGGCCATGTCGAAGCAGGTGGTGCGCCTGCTCCAGGTGCCCGCGGGCGCTTCGGCGCGCATGACGGTGGAGCTCTCCCTGGAGGATGACCGGCTGACGGGCTGGAAATCGGGGCCCTACCAGGCCGGGTCAGGTGGCGGGGTGCGTCCCGCGGACGGATGGGCAGCGCAGGCTCTCATGCTGGCGGTATTGCCCTTCACACGGGGACTGGGCCCACGCACGGTGAGGGTGGAACTGTCCGGGACGCATGAGGGGGCGAGCACTACCTCGCACTGGCGGGTGGAGCGGGCCGAGACGTTGCGGCCGGCGCCTGGGGACGAGGCGTTGGAGGACGTGCTGCGCGAGTACCGCCAGCTGCACGCGGACATCTTCCACCGCTACCGAGAGGAGATGGTGGACTCGGTGAAGCTGGCGGGGGCCTTCACCCTGGAGCAGGTGGCCCTCTGTGTCATCGGTGGATTGGTGGGGAAGGGCCTGCACCTGGCCTTCGAGGCCATGGCGCCCACGGTGATGCGGGTGGTGACCCGGGGCGGCGCAGCGGGGATGCGCTGGTTTCGCACACAACTCGTCCGGGCGGGGCGCAAGGACCAGGAGTTGTTGCGGCGGCTCTTCGCGAAGGTGGAGACGGAGGGCTTCGACTCCCTCTCCACCGCCGAGCGCAATGAGCTCACCGAGCTCCTGCGGCGCATGGAGCAGTCGCTCACCGTCAAGGTGGACAAGAAGGCAAAGGACGCGCTTCGTGCCAGGGCTAAAGATGATTTCTATGATGTCTTCCACCCTGAGCTGAATAAGCTATTGAGGGACGCTGATGGGCACCGATATGACGTTCATCACCTCGTCCCTCTGGAGTATGCCCACCTCTTTCCCGAGTTGGACATCAACGCCGCCGCCAATCTCAAGGCACTGGGCAAGCCCGCTCACGAGGGTATCAACAAAATGTGGAATGTTTTCCGAATGAAGGTTGGTGGTAGCACGGCCAGTCCCGAACAGGTGAAGAAGATGGTGGCCATCACCGAGCAGCACTTCGGGCGCTGGTTCAATAAGGTATATGAACCGGGCCAGTCAGACACTCTGCTCGAAAAGGCTACGGCGGCGGCACTGAATGATGTTCGTGCCCTGGTCTCAAGGTGAAGAGGAGAGACGTATGATGATAGACGTTCCCATGCCTGGACTTGAGCGGTTGCTGGTGGCCTGCGAGAAATATCCCGTCCAAGCCAGGATTCGAAAGTCCTGGGAAGGTGCGCCAACTGCGGGAACTCTTCTGTTGGGTCGGCCTATGGATCCGATGCTGGCCGCCTTCTATTCACGGCTGGGCGGGCTCCTGCTCGATTCCGGTCTCTATGTCAATGCATGCGATAAGCAGGTGAACGGCGTTCTCATGGCGAACGAGCACATTCAACGGCACTGGCTCGAACCGTTCCGGTCTCTCCTCGTTTTCGGGGGGGAGGAGGCATTATCCTATCGCTATGCCACGGTTCCGAGTCTGGCGGATGCGCAGGGCGTCCAACCGGTCGTCAAGGTCGACCCCTACGAGGACATCTACGCTCTCCCCATTGCCTCCAACGTAGATTGCTTCTTCGACACTTACGCCCGCTACTTGGAGCTCGTTTACGAGACGCTCGGGGTGGGAGAGGAGCGCGGTGCATGGCCCGTCTTTCCCTGGGACGTGCCTGAGTTCATCGCCACCGACCGGACGCTGATGAACATGCTGGTGGAAGGCCGCTTCGACTTCCTGATGTTCCGGGAGGGAGTCGATGCCCAACGGACCCACAAGGAAATCCGGGCGTGGATCGCCCAACTCAGGGCAGTGAGCACGTGATTGGCCGCGGACCAATGCGGATGGTGATAGTGGGGTTGCGGTAATGCTGAGGATGTTCGTGCTCTGGTTTCGAGGTGATGGGGAGAGACGCTGATGAAAGACCTTTCCATGCCCGGACTCGAGCGGCTGATGACGGCCTGCGAGAAGTACCCTGTCCGAGCCAGCACTCGAAAGCACTGGAGCGGTGCTCCGACTGCAGGTGTGCCAGTGCTGGGCCGGCCCCTGGACCCGATGTTGGCCGCCTTCTATTCACGGCTGGGCGGGCTCCATCTCTATCTCGATCTCTTCGTGGAGCCCTGTGATGAACAGGTGAATGGCATCCTCATGGCGAACGAGGACGCCCAGCGCTACTGGCCCGAGCCGTTCCGCTCTCTTCTCATCTTCGGGTGCAAGGAGGCCTCGTCCTATACCTACGCCACGGTCCCGAGTCTGGCGGATGCGCGGGGCTTCCAACCGGTCGTCGAGATCGACCCCTACGAGGACATCTACGCACTTCCCATTGCCTCCAACGTAGACCGCTTCTTCGACACCTACGCCCGCTACCTGGAGCTCGTTTACGAGACGCTCGGGGTGGGTGAGGAACGAGGTGCATGGCCCGCCTTTCCCTGGGAAGTGCCTGAGCTCATCGCCACCGACCGGACGCTGATGAACATGCTGGTGGAAGGCCGCTTCGACTTCCTGATGTTCCGGGAGGGCGTCGATGCCCAACGGACCCACAAGGAAATCCGGGAATGGATCGCCCAACTCCGGGCCGCGGGCACGTGAGTTGTCCTGCAGCTCGCATCGACTTCACGGACTGGAGTGGCTTGTCCACGTGAGACGCTCGTTGCGCCTCACTCATCCGTATCGACAGGGCTTCCTTCCGCCTGCCGCGCCTTTTCCATCTCCTCGATCCTCTTCTTCTCTTCCTCCCAACCCTTCAGGATTGAAATGGGATGAAGCGTGTGGTGAGCGATCTTCCGGTGATGGATGGCGATGTAATGCTCACCAGCGATCTGGACGAATACCCAGATGGGATGCGCTGGTTGGCTCGCCCACCACGCCTCTGCCTCCGCGCGGGTGGCGAATACCGCTGCTGGAGGAGGAACCCCTCTCGACGTGACGGCCTCGATGAATCGCTCCAGGGTGTACTGTCGCTCGAATCCGCGCACGGCCCTGTCACGAAAGTAGAAGACCTCGAGGTAATCGTCCCCCACGAGGACATAGGCACTGCTTGGCGGCTCGGCGAGATTGTTCAGCCACGCCTCTGCTTCTTGACGGGTGTCGAAGCGAGCGATGACAGGCGGCGGATTCCCATAGAACGTCTTGAGATAATCGTAGAACTCGTCCTGCTGGCCGGTTGAACGAATGAAATCAAGTTCGTCGATGACGATTTGAACGAGGTGTTGGTCGCCTGGGGACTGTTGGGAATCGCGAATCCGCGAGAGGATCTCCCGGGCCTGGGTGATGCGCTCGCTGTACTCACCACTCCACGCGGATGCTTCGGCGGGGTGACGATCAGCGGCGGCACGCCCAAGGTAATCCTCGAAGCGATACACCTGACCCGTGCGCCAGATGTAGAAGTTCGCTTCTTGAATCAAGCGATACAGCCCCTCGTCTTCACGTGCCCGTGTCGCTCGCCAAAGCTTTGCAAGCAATATCCCGGCACTCGAGAGCAGTTCGAAGATCGTCACGGCTTCACCGCTAGCATTCGAGACGTGGACATTGGGTTCGACGAAGCCATGGCCAGGAGGGGCAGGAGTGCGAGCCCACTACCTCCAGAGCCCACGAAGACGGCGACGAAAGCAACACCCGCGATGACCACGACAGTCCCAACGAGGATGGTGTTGCGGTTCTCCTTGACCCAGTCGACCGCGGGCGCGATGGCCTCGAATTTCACGGGTTTGGGCTCCACATCGTGCTGGCAGTTCGCGAGTTGCTTCATACAAGCCCCGTCACAATACGCATACTTGCCGGTGCGCCACGGTCCATGGACACGGGCGTCGTATACATACTTGCTGACCTGACGTATCCGCGTGCTCGCGAGACACTCGGGGACGCAGACTTCGTACTCGTGCTGGCACTCCTCGGCGGTGAAGGTGGCGGTAACGACCCGCCCGTAGAACCCGTTGGCGTGGGCTTGGCTTTGGTTCGTGTTCAGCTCGAATTCCGCGACCGGCCGCCAGCTGTGGGTGACCCGTCCGTCCGGTTGTTGGGTGATGAATAGGACGTATCTGGCCAGGTCCTCGGGACCCGTGGGCCCGGTGGCCGAGACGCGCGTCGTACCGCAGGCGATAAGCAGGAGGGCAAGACTCGCCGCAGTGGCTTGATGGGTGACGGATGCCGTTTTCATGTAGGGGGCAATCCCGCAGTGGGGCTGAGATGAATTCGGAGTGGATCGCACACTTCCGGGCAGCGGACACGTAGAAAAAAGCCGCCCCGCAACCGCGAAGATTCCTTCCGGTACTCCCTGATGGAAGGGGAGGGCGGCGCCAACCTGGAAGGGGCACTGGAGCCCCGGGCGGCCGCGCTCCCCGAGGGAGACGTGTCATGGAGCCGACCTCGCTGGCGACCCCCGTATCTGAGTCCAGCCACTTCATGGTGGTGGCGTACCTGCTCTACCTCCTGGTGAGCATCGGTCTGACGGTGTGGGTGGCGAAGACACTGCAACGCAACGGAGCGCACTTCCTGCATGACGCCTTCCTGGGCAAGGAGCGTCTGGCGGAGTCGGTGAACCACCTGCTGGTGGTGGGCTTCTACCTGATGAACATCGGCTACGTGGCCCTGTCGCTCAAGGAGCACCGGACCATCTGGACGGTGCAGGAAATCATCGAGCTGGTCTGCACCAAGGTCGGCTGGGTGATGGTGGTGCTCGGCGCCATGCACTTCTTCAATCTGTATGTCTTCAACCGCATCCGCCGCTCGAGCCAGGTGCGTCATCAGCCGCCGCCCGTGCTGCCGCGGGAGTACACCCGCGTGTCGCCGTCGCAGCAGTCCCCCGTGGCCGAGGGCGTGTGAGCAAAGCCATGCGTGCCCTCAGCGTGCTGTACGACGAGACGTGTGGCTTCTGCGTGAGCTGTGCCCGGTGGCTGGGAGCGCAGCGCACGCTGGTGGAGCTCGAGTGTCTCCCGGCGGGAAGTCAGGCGGCGGCGAAGCGCTTTCCCGAGCTGCGCCGCTCGGCCACAAAGGAAGAACTGGTGGTGGTGGACGACGAGGGAGGCGTCTACCGGGACACCCACGCATGGTTGATGGTGCTGTGGGCGCTGGAGGAATACCGGGCCTGGGCGCAGCGCCTGTCCCGGCCCGCGTTGATGCCGCTCGCGCGCAACGCCTTCGAGCTGCTCTCCAGCAACCGCCGCAAGCTGTCCGGCTGGCTGCACCTGGAGGACGAGGCGGTGCGGCAACACCTGGAGCGCGAGGCCGGGCCTCCCGGTGCCCCGAAGTGCGCCCCGGGCGACGCGGCCTGCCGCCTGCCGCGCAGGGGGCGATGTGAAGGGTGTGGCCGTCCCATGGCGGAGGGACGTACCGCCTGCCCCCACTGCCTGGCGGACGTGGTGGGCGGGCTGGAGCCGGGCTGAACGTCAGCCGGAGAGCCGGGAGAGGTCCGCGGCCGTGTCCACGTCCTCACTCCCTCCCGGCAGGGGAACCTCCACCACGCGCGAGGGCTCCCGGAAGAGCACCTTGCGTGCTCCCTGGTCGGCCTCGAGTGCCTCCAGCTCGGGACGCAGCGCGCGGGAGAACAGGGCGGGCACACCCCGTGCTCCGTCGTAACCCGAGGCCACGATGGGCGAGCGCGTCCGCTCGAAGGTGTCCACCAGCGCCCTCAAGTGCGCGGAGTCGACCCGGAGCTGATCGCACAGCAGCACCAGCACCGCCTCCACCTCGGGCAGGGCCCTCACGCCCACCCGCAGGGAGCGGCCCATGCCCTCCCGCCACTCCGGGTTGTCCACCGCTCGCACCGGCAGGCCCGCGAGCTCCCCGGCCACGGCCTCGCCATGCGCGCCCACCACCACCACCACTGGCTCACAGCCAGCGGCCACGGCGGTCTCGGCCGCGCGCCGCACCAGCGTCCGTCCCTCGTGCACGAGCAGCTGCTTGGGGCGCCCCAGCCGCGAGGAACCTCCCGCGGCCAGCACCACCGCGCCCACCTTCACGCGAGTCTCCGCGCCGCCGGTGACGGGGCCTCCGCGTGGATGGGGGCCTGACGCTCACGGAGCTTGCCGCCCTCGCGCCGCGCCAGCACGGCCCTCAGCTCGGCCACGATGGAGAGCGCGACCTCCTCGGCGCCCTCGGCCCCCAGGTCCAATCCGATGGGCGCGTGCAGCTTCTCCAACTGCGCGGGAGTCGGGGCGGGGGACAGCTCTCCCAGCACCCGATCCGTGCGCGAGCGCGGCCCCAGCACGCCCAGGTACCGCAAGGGCTGCGGCACCAGCCGGGCGAGCAGCTCGCGATCCTGCGGCAGGCTGTGCGTCATCACCACCGCGAGCGTGCGCGGGGAGAGCGGCACCGTGTCGAGGATGTCCCTGGCCTTCGTCGCCACCACGGCATGGGCCCGGGGAAAGCGCTGCCGCAGCAGCTCCGCGGGCTTGTCCGCCACCACCGTGACGTGCCAGCCGAGGCTCGCGGCCTGCGTCACCACTGGCGCCACGTCGAAGCCGCCGCCGAACAGCACGACCGGGGGGGGCGGCTCCACCACCTCCACCAGCACGTCCGCGCCGCCGCACGGGCCACTCCAGGTGCGCCCCGTCTCGAGCGCCTCTCCGGCCGCGGTGCGCACCGCCTCCCGCAGCGGCCCGGACAGGTTGCTGGCCTCCTCGCCGTCCTCGCGCAGCAGCAGCCGCGCGCCCACCTCGCCACCCCGGTACACCGTGGCGAGCACCACGCGCTGGGCTCGCTTCCGGGCCTCCTCGGCGAAGGCGAGTGCATCCACCGGCCCGGGCTCGCAGCGCTCCAGCAGGATGTCCACCACGCCGTTGCACCCGAGCGCGAACGTCAGGCCGTCCTCGTCCTCGGGGCTGTCCACGGTGGAGTCGTAGCGCACCACATGCGGGCCGCCCGACGTCCAGAAGAAGGCCTTGCGGACCACGTCCCGCTCGAGGCACCCGCCGCTCACGCCACCGGCGAGCCGGCCCTCCTCGGCCATCAGCATGCGCGCACCGGGCCTCCGGTACGCCGAGCCAGACACGGCCACCACGGTTGCCAGCACGAGCGGCCCTCGCGCGCGGGCCCGGGCACGCAGGATCTCCTCCAGCTCCTTCACGGTGTGTCTTCTCCCACCGCTCCCGAAGCCGCGGGAGCGAAGGCCGGCACTCTACCACCCGGGCTCTCGACGCGGAGCAGCATCTCCGGCGGAAAGCAGCCTGGCGGACGAGGCCTGGGCTCCTGCGCGGGGCGGGGAGCCTGGAGGGGCCCCCCGCTTCCCGCTGGAGGCCCCGGCGCCTCACACCGCGCCCGGGACCTCCCTCACGTCACTACCGGACCTGGATGGCGTCCGCGACGACCACGTAGCCCTCGGCGGCCCAGCGGCTGAGCTGCACCTTGTTCCAGCCGGCCTGGAAGCTCCACGTGCCGAGCGTGTTCCACGCGCCACCGCCCGTCTGCTGGTTCTTGTACACCGTGGCCAGGGTGGTGCCGCTGGTGTTCTTGATGATGTAGGGCGCGGCCGCCGAGCGGTTGGTGCCCGACGTCCACCGCGCGTCGATCGTCTTGGTGGCCGCCGACGGCAGGTAGAACCAGAACGTCGCCGGCTCGGAGACCGCCGCCGTCGAGGCGTACAGGTAGTTGGAGCCGTAGTAGCCCGCCGTGCCCGACGTGGCCGACCAGCTCCCCGTCAGCTCGATGTAGCCCTTGCTGGTGTCGTTGGCGGAGTTGTTGTTGTCGATGATCAGGCCCGTCGGCGGGGGCGTGGTGCCGCCGTCACCGCAGTGCGACCTCACCTTGCTGATGTACGTGGACCACGGCCAGTTGGGGCCCGGGTCCGTGCGGTTGGCGGGCTGCAGCCGGCCGTGCGCCACGATGTGGTAGCTGTCGCGCACGATGCCCTGGCTCTTGGTGATGTCGCACGTCAGCTTCGCCGAGGCGTCGATCTGCCCCGCCGGGAAGGACGACTGGCTGGCGTAGCCGCCGTGCTCGATGCCCACCGAGAAGTTGTTCGTCGACGAGCCGTTGAGGCCGCACATCACGTTGCCGTTGAGGCTGCAGCTGTAGCTGGCCGCCACGTGCCAGGCGCGGCTGGACTCGCGCACCAGCTGGGTGATCTCCGAGCCGCTCTCGTTCACCACGTAGTGCGCGCTGGCACCGGCCGACGAGTTGCTCAGCCAGCTCCAGCAGCCGGAGTAGCCACCCTCGCAGGTGTGGATGACGACCATGGAGATGTCCGTGCCCGACGGACGCGCGTTGTAGTTGGGCGAGGCACGCCAGATGGCGGGACCGTAGTCCGTGCTCATCGAGCGCACCACGTCGGACGAGGGGAACTTCGCCTGCGCCTTGCTGGGCATCAGCGACACGGCCAGCTCACCCGTGGGCGTCTGGG
The DNA here is from genome assembly GCF_000733295.1 of Archangium violaceum Cb vi76. Taxonomy (GTDB): domain Bacteria; phylum Myxococcota; class Myxococcia; order Myxococcales; family Myxococcaceae; genus Archangium; species Archangium violaceum. Next base: position 11,594 of record NZ_JPMI01000353.1, read on the forward strand.
CCACCGCGCCCTTGCGCATCACGTCATACACGCCCTGGTGGATGTACTGGGCCTGCGCCTCGGTGTTCTCGATGCCGCTGAGCTTCGCGGCGGCCGGGGCCCACGCGCCCATGTCCGCACGGTCCACCTTCAGCTCGTCCGCGTACGCGGAGAGCAGCGCCGCGGCGGCCCGGATGTTGGCCTCGGGCTGGGTGCGCACCGCCTCCTCGGACACGCCAGCCAGGCGCGCGCCCTCGGAGAGCTTCTCGCCGCGCAGCGCCATCAGGCCGTGCGCCGCGGGCATGCCCTCGAACTCCACCTCGCCCTGCACCATCTCCCACCGGGTCTCGGTGTAGGAGATGGCCTTGAGCAGGTCCGCCGGAACGCCGTAGTCCGCGCCCGCCTTCGCGAAGGCCGCGTCCAGCTCGTACGGGGTCCGATCGGCCTCGGGACGAACGTCCTCGGCCACCGCGGGGGTCTGGGTGGTGGGCTCCTGCTCCTGGGGACCGCAGGCCGCCAGGGCGAGCGCGGCGGCCAGGGTGGCCAACGGCTTGGAAAGGGTCTTCATGCACACTCCTTGGGGGGGAACGACGAGGCACCACGGGTGGCAGAATGCATATTCTTGGCCCTCATAGGAAGACCCTTTTTTCATGAAAACTGAGATTTCGAGACCTGTCGGTGACTACTCGAAGAAGGACAGCTCGCTGAGCTGCGCGATGTAGAAGGGGTTTTCCGCGTTGATGGGGGTGCCAGCGGCGCGCAGGCGCACGTGGCTCAGGGCGGTGGGGTGGCTCAGCGTGGCCTCGTAGAACGGTTGCACGATGCTCTCGCTCGCGAGCAGGTTGGCCAGCGCGACCCAGGTGGAGCCATCGGTGCTTCCCTCGAGGACGAGCTCCTTCGTCGACGCTCCGAAGGACATGTCGAGCTTGCGCACCACGGCCTTGCGCAGCACCTTGGGCTGCGGCAACTGGATGGCCACCTCGAGGGTGCCCGGCTTGAAGTTCACCACCGAGCTGAGGTTGCCATCCGTCATCGGGCAGGTGGCGGGAGCCTCGGGGTAGGTGCAGCTCGCGCCGCGGCTGAGCGGGACGCGAGCGCGCTTGGGCAGGGCCACGTCGTCTCCCTCGTTGTAGAGGCTGAACTTCGTCTTGTTGAGCTCGGCCTCGCGCAAGATGGAGACCCTGGCCTTCAGGTTCGCGGCGTCCTCGAGCAGGTCGTCGTTGAGCGGCACCGGAGCGCTCACCTTCCGGCTCACCCAGATGGAGCCGGAGGAATCGGTCACCGTGAGGGTATGCGTGCCGCTGTTGCCCGCCTGAGAGGCGGTGAGGCCCTCATAGGACACGCTCACGCCATCGGCACCGGCGGCCGCCGAGGGCTTGCCGGTCCACTGCTGCAGGAGGGGGAGCTGCACCGCCTCCGTCTGGATGATGAAGCTGGCGTACCCGTGGTTTCCCCCCGTCCCGGTCCGCGGTATCCGCAGCTCGAAGCAGCGCGCCAGACCGCCGGCCTGGGTGTCCGCGCCCAGCAGCTCCTCACTGAAGGTGCCATCGCTCTTCGTCTTCATCGACTTCCAGTCCAGGCCGCCGAAGAGACTGAAGAGACAGCTCGAGTTCCCGCTGCGATTCATCTTCAGGAGCGTGTCCGCCAGGGGCTGGCCGTCCTCCGTGATCACCTTGCCGCTGAGCTGGATCTCCAGCTCGGGGTCCACCTGGCTATTGGTGCAGCCGGAAACCGCCACCAACGCCGCGCACGACACCTTCATCCACCGATTCATCGACATGTCACTCCCCCAGCTCCGGCAAAGGGCCGGAGCGCTCTGGGCGGATGTTGTCAGAAGATGAACGGGATGGATCTTTGGGGGAGTGGAGTCCGGTCCCTTGGAAAACGAGCACTCACGCTGGACGGTGTGCCGCCCGCCAATCGAGCTCCACGAGCCAGGTGGCGGTGATTGCATGCCGCTCATTTCTCCCGCATCGTCCCCCCACCATGGCCGTGTCCCCTCGTGCCACGGTAGCCGAGCGCTCGTGGGAGTCCCTGCGCTCGGGTACCTCGGACTTCCTCTCCGTGCTCGATGCGCACCTGGGCGTGCGCATCCCCGGTTTCCTTCCGCCCGCCGAGTGCGCCGCGCTCGCACGCCGTGTGTACGCGGGCCGTCCCTTCTGGATCTCCGACTTCGACGGCGTGCAGTTCTCCCTGGGGCGCGCCTGGTACACGCACCTCGAGCAGGATCGCGAGGACGAGTACTTCACCAACGCCCGCACCTCGGACGCGGTGGTGGAGCGGATGCTGCCGGGCCTTCAGGGCCAGCTATGCGAGGCCATTTCGGCGCTGGTGGGGGCGCCCGCCGTCAAGCGCGAGGGGTGGTGCGGCCCCGGCGTCCACATCTTCCCGGCCGGCGAGTGGCTGTCCCACAACGGGGGAGACGTCCACTACGACAACGAGGGTCTCTCCGACGAGCAGTGTGCCCGCCGCTCGCGGGCCCTGACGCTCGTGCTCATGCTCCAGCCACCGGAGTCGGGTGGGGCGCTGCGCCTGTGGGACGTCACCTTCGCGGGCACCGACGACGTCTCCGAGCGAGAGCTCCAGTCACCGCGCGCCGATGTGGACTACCGGGTGGGGGAGCTGCTCGTGCTCGACAGCTACCGGCTGCATCAGATCCAACCCTTCGCCGGCACGCGAGACCGCATCTCGGCCACGGCGCATGCGGCACTGGATGAATCGGGCTCGCGCTGGGAGGTCTGGTTCTAGGCCCGCGCGCCGTCAGGTGAGCTGGCGCAGGTAGTGGAAGTTCTGGCCCGACAGGTCGCTCTTCGTGAGACCGCAGGCGGGGTCATCTCCTGGCAGCAGGTACACGACGTCGGACTTCACGTGCAGGAAGTTGAGCAGCCGGGGCCCCTTGAGCAGATGGTTGAAGGTGTCCTTCTTCCAGAGCTTTGCCTCGGTGATGTCGCAGTGACTGCCGAGCCGCTGGTCGCTCGTGCTGCCGTTCTGCAGCAGCAGCGCCAGGGTGCACGCGAGGTAGCGCGGCGTCCCATCCTCGGGGGCGGGCTCGCTTCGGGCCTCCTTGCCCTGAAGCCCGTCCACCCAGTCCTGGAAGTCCTTCGGCGCGCGATTCGCGTCGTCCCAGTAGTCCCACACGCCCATCTCGAAGCGGTCGGACTGCCGGCGCAGCGTGGAGCAGACGCGGCCGTAGAAGTCGTGCATCCGCGCGTAGTTGCTCCGCTCGGGGGCGGAGCGGATGATCTTGTGCAGCTCCTGGTACGTGGAGTCGTCCGGACCCTGGAGCTCCAGCACCACCTGCATGGAGAAGACGGAGTAGTTCATGTGCCGCTCCTGTCACCCGCCCGAGGAGGAGTAGCTCGAGGAGCGGCTCCACGAGCTGCGTGAGGAGAACGCCGGGCCGAGGATGGCGCGGCTGTTGCTCGAGGTCCGCATGGCCACCTTGCCGAAGCCAGAGGGGAAGGGACGGAAGGCACCGGTCGCTCCCCGGGGAATGGCGGAGAACATCGTGGTCCGCCGCTGCGGCTCGTAGGCGTACCCCTTCGAGACATTCGGGGGCACCTGGGGCACGTTCTTCGCCGAGAGGATTCCGGAGGAGGGGAGCCCATGCACCAGGCCAGTGCTCGTGTGGGTGCGGCCCCAGGGGTAGATGAACCAGAAGGAGTCGTGCGCCATCCGCGAGCCACCGTAGTACCAGTGGGAAGGCCTCGATGGGGTGCTCGCGGTGGCCATCGCGGACGTGCCCGCGTCCGCCGGAGTGCCACCGTCGGGAGAGCCCGTCATGCCCGGGCCCGTGGCCACGGCCGCCGTCGCGGGCTCGGGCTGGAAGTCCTTGGCCGCCACCAGCTTCACGTCCAGGCCCGAGGTGCGCCAGGCCACGAAGTCCTCGTTGAGATCGTCCAGCTCCTGCGTCTGCCCCTTCCCGCCAGGGGCGACGTACATCACGTGCTGGATGCCCAGCTTGCGCAGCTGCTCGGCGGAGGGCATCCGCGCCATGTAGCGGTTGTCGAACTCCCGCTCCTGGTCGTTGTAGGGCGCCAGCCGCTGACGATCGAGCACGAACACCGGAGGCGCGGGGAGCGTGCGCCTGCTCGCGAGCTCCCGGAGCGTGGGCTGGTAGTACGTCGCCGCGGCCAGCGTGAGGTGCGCGGGGACCACGCCGACCGGGTGCGGCCAGTTGTCGAAGGTGAAGACGGGCTCGAAGCGCTCGGCCAGGGCCGTGGCGAAGGCGATGGCCTCGGGGCCGGGCAGGTCCACCAGCACGGCCGTGGCGCGCGCCGCCTCCGGTTGCTCCGCGAAGAGCGAGGCCAGCGCCTGGCCCTGCTTGAACGCCGTGTCCATCTCGGGCGTGAAGATGGGGCGCAGCGCGAGGGCCAGGGAGCCGGCGGAGCTGGAGGTCACCGACTGGAAGAGCGTGGCCTGGGAGAAGGGCTTGAGCGCGTCCTGCTTCGGCGTCAGCTCGGTGGCGAGTGCGTTGAGTTCCTGGGGCTTGAGGGGAACCTTGGTCTGGCCCGTGAAGGTGAGGCTGTCGCCCGTGGCGCCGAAGTTCCACCCGCGCTCGCGCTGCATCTGCAGGGCGTCGTGGAGCTCCAGGTACTCGTCCTCGCCCGAGGTGGAGGCCAGCGCGAAGCCTCCCACGGCCACCGCGCCGCCGAACACCGCGAGCGCCTGGAGGGCCTTGCGCCGGGAGACGGGGTCGCTCATCGCCGAGAGGCCCTCGTTCCACCACTGCGCGCCGATGAGGCCCGGTTGCCGGGTCATCACCTTGCGGCGGAAGGGGTTCTGGTCGTTCTCGCTGCTCATCGTCTCGTCATCCTTCCCTTCACGGAGTGACCAGCACCGGAGTGCTCAGCGCGCGCGTGTCGGTGGCGCCCTGCTGCACGCGGGTGTAGAGGCCGGCCGCCTCGCCCGCGATCACATAGACGCCGTGGTTGATCGTCTCTCCGCCCGCGGTCTCCTCGGCGGCGAAGTAACGCTGGGCCACCCAGCGGCCGGGCACCGCGTGCACCAGCGCCGCGTTCCACTCCTCTTTCGGCGTGAAGCGGCCCACCAGCACCTCGTCTCCCTCGGCGCCGTAGTCGGACTTGAGCACCCACGCCTCCCGATCCTTCGCCAGCTCCTCGATGGGCAACGTCTCCATCCGCACCGTGTAGGGGATGTGGGCGCGGATGGTGGCCCGCGCGCGCGGGGAGAAGCAGTCGTGCCGCTCCCACATGAAGGCCAGGGTCCGCTTGTTCTGCGTGAGCACGGCGCCGAAGGGATTCACCACCACGCACCGGCCCTCCAGGCACGCCTGGAGCACCACGGAGAGCGGGCCGGCCAGCGGCACCATGTCCTCGAAGGGCTCCTCGTCGTCCCAGACGGGGAGGCGCTCGCCCCACCAGTCCGTCTTGTAGTGGCGCAGCAGCACGTCACACGGCTCGCCGAAGAGGCGCACCCGCCCGTCCGGGCCCGGGGTGAGGTTGAAGGGCGAGCCCAGGTGCACCTTCCACCCGCGCGCCTCGAACCACTGGCGGTAGAGCCGCACCAGCCCCAGGTCCTCGGGCATCTCCGTGGGGTAGAGGATGCCCACCGTGAGCTGCTCGGGCATGGGCACCAGCAGCCGGGCCGCCAGCGACTCCACCATGGAGCACATGCGCTCGCCCAACTGTGTGTTGGGGTCCACCGTGCCAGGCCACGCGGGCCGCACCAGCGGGTTGAGCAGCACGGCCTCGACCTCGCCGGTGGGCGTGTCGCTGTTGAGCTCGCACACCGCGAGCTGCCCGTCCTTCGTGAGGAACACGTCCGCGCGGGCGAAGCCGTGCCAGAAGGGCTGCGAGGCCTGCCACATGAGCTTCTGGCCGGGCGTGAGGCCGAAGAAGTCGTCCAGCAGCTCCGGCGAGGCGGCGCACGCCAGCACCAGCTCGTGGTAGGCGGCGGCCACGTTCTCGGCGGCCCGGAAGAGCGCGGCGTGACGCTCGCGGGAAATGAGCAGGGGCTCGGCGCGGAAGCGGGGCGCGCCCTCCAACCACGGGTCCGTGACGAGGCCCGTGCGCACCAGGTGCTCGGCGAGCGCCTCGTAGGTGAGGGGCGGCGTGCTCATGCCAGCCGGGTCACCAGGAAGGCGGCGGCGAGGTACGAGACGGCCTCGAGCACGCCCATGCCCAGGTTGCGCTCGGCGGCGATGCCTTGATCCAACCGGCCGCCGCGCAGGGTGAAGCGCGCGCCCAGCAGCAGCGTCTGCACGAAGAGCTGGCGCACCGGGTAGAGCGCCAGGGCGAACACGAGCGCCAGCGCGTAGCCGCGCAGCGAGGCGGCCCAGCCCTCGAAGGTGCCCTCCACCGCGTGGCCGATGATGAGGGAGAGCGCCACGGTGATGCCCGCGTAGCTGAGGGCCGCGGCGAGGTTCTCCCCGAGGATCTCCTCGGCGTCGTCGTAGGCGGTGAGGGTGCGGAAGAGCATCACGAACAGGTGCAGGGTGAGCTGGGCGATGACGACGAAGACGAGCACCACGCCCAGCGTGCTCAGGTCCGTGCCGGACACGGAGCGGGACAGGAGGATGCCCGTGGCGAGGTAGTGCGAGCCGGCGGCCAGTCCGGCGGCGATGTTGCCGCGCTCGACTTCCGCCGCCAGCCGCGCGCGCAGCAGCACCCGCACGCCCAGGTGTCCGAAGACCTCCAGCAGCACCAGCGCCGCCAGTCCATAAGCGGACACCCACAGCACGTCATGGCTCAGGCTCTCGCCCTGCACGCACCCGGCGACCACCGAGCCGGAGATGAGGAAGAGGCCGAGCACCTGGCCCACCTGGACGAGCGCATGGGCCATGTGGCCCTCTTCCATGTCCGAGCGGACGGTGTGTGCGGGAGACAACAGCCGCTGTCCGGCGCGCAGGAGGAGCAGGAGCACGACGGTGGTGATCGCGCCAAAGGCGGGCAGGTAGAGGGGGCGGAGCTCCATGGGGACCGCGATGCTACACCGGACACCCCGGTAAGCGCCTGGAATCACTCGGCGCGCCTGTCCTGTCTCGCTGGAGTCGCCGGGCTCATGACGCACCTGCTGTCGGCTACCTTCCACCCGCGGGGAACAAGCGAGGGAGCGGCTTGCCGCGCTGCGGCATCGAACCCAGGTTGCGCGGACCCAGGGGGAGGTCCACATGCGGCCGTACCGTCGTTTCCATGCTCAGTACCGAGAACGGCTGTCGCTCGCGGACGGGACGTGGGCGGAGCTGCGGATGGTCCGGCCCCAGGACGCGGCGCTGCTGAAGGAGGGCTTCGAGCGGCTCTCCCCGCGTTCGCGCTTTCAGCGTTTCCTGTCGGCCAAGCCGCGGCTGTCGGCGGAGGAGCTGAGGTACCTCACGAGCGTGGATGGGGAGCGGCACGTGGCCATTGGGGCGGTGACGTGGAGCCCGGCGGGGAAGGAGTTGGGGCTGGGGGTGGCCCGGTTCTTCCGCCTGGCGCACGCCCCCGAGGTGGCCGAGGTGGCCATCACCGTGGTGGATGATGCGCAGGGCAAGGGGCTCGGCCGCATCCTGCTGGACAAGCTGGTGGAAGCCGCGCGCGAGCGGGGTGTGGAGCGCTTCGACTTCCGGGTGCTGGCGGGCAACGTGCCCATGTACAAGCTCGTCCAGACGCTCGCGCCCTGCGAGCCCGAGCAGGACGAGGAGTCGCTGTGCTTCAGCGTGCCGCTGGGAGCGCCGGCGCGGGGAAGCTCGGAGCTGCTGCGCTCGCTGCTGGCGCTGGCGGCGCAGGGGGCGCTCACGATCATCGGGCCCACGTGCCGGTGGCGGAGCCTGTCCCGCGTGCCGCCGCCGGTGGCCTACGAGGAGGAAGCCCGTGTGCCTCGAGGCGCATGAGCCCGCTGGAGCTGCTCGAGGAAGGCGGGCTCGAAGACGCCATCCACGCGCAGTGAGTAGCGGAAGTACGGTGCGGCCTCGACGCCGTGGTAGTCGAAGTCGTTGAACCAGTAGGCGTGGCCGTCCACGTGCGTCTTCTCCTGACGCTCCTCGTTCCAGAGGTAGAGGCGCTTGTTGCCGCGCGGGCAGACGGTGATGAAGTGGTCGGGGGCCGTCTGGTCCTCGGGCTCGCCGTCGCGGTGGACGGTGCCGTGGTCGTTGGCGTTGAGCCCGAGCAGGGTGCAGCGGCCGATCTCCCGGAAGGGGAGGGACTTCACGAAGGCCACGGTGCGGGGGAAGTAGAGGCGGGCCTCGCGGGTGAAGTCCTTGCCGGCGCTGGTGCTCTTCTCGCTCCAGTAGCCGCCGGGGACGAGCTCGTAGAAGACCTTCCAGGGGAAGTAGACGCCGTGCTTGAACTCGAGGAAGCGCATCTGCTCGCGGGTGAGCGGGTGGTCGCGCTCCTCGCCGAACTCGTACTCATGGCGGCGGCGCGGATCGAAGGCGCCGGAGTCGCTTCCGAGCGAGACGAAGGTGGCGAACTCCTTCTCGGAGAAGCCGCGGATGACCTGGCCGTAGTCGATATAGGGGTCGTTGGCGAGCGAGGGCGGGACGATGCCCATGGCCTTGTGGCTGCCGCCCGTGTAGGTGGTGCCCACCTGGGCGAGCGCGTAGCAGATCTCCTCATCGAGCGAGGCGAGCTGAGCCAGGTCGAGGTAGGGCTCGAGGTTGATGAAGGGGCGATCCCAGATGCCCACGAGGCCGTTGCGTGCGCCTGCCATTGCGTGTCCGTCCGTCTCCGGGCCTCGAAGGGTGGCCCTGTTCCGGGCCGGAGGATACGTCCCCGAGGGGCGGGCCGGGAACGGGAGACGGGAGGTCGGGCTTCCCGTGGTGCGGCCGGGCAGGCGTCATTTCTTCCTCGCGCACGCATGCACGGTAGGCTGGCCCGGGTCACCTCATGCCCTGGCTCGCGCTCGCTCTCCTCACCATGATCGCCGTGCTGTTGCGGAAGCCGCTCATCGAGGGGCTGTTCGCGCTGGCGGAGGAGTGCAGCTTCCAGTGGGGGGCCTATCGCGGCACGCTCGGCATCACCCGGGTCATCGGGATGCTGGGCGCGGATGAGCTGACGCGGCGGTCGCTGCGGCAGCTCCGGGTGCATGCACACGAGGCGCTCGGACAGACGGCACGAGCCGTCGAGGGAGCACGGCGTCTCGCGGACGAGGCGAGGGCGGTGGGCGATTGGGGCCTCGCCAACACGGCCATCAACACCTTCATCAACGCGGGTCTCTATCAGGAGGCGCTCGAGGTCGAGCGCCGGTGGGGGCCACGGGAAGTGGACGACGCGGAGGAGTTGGGGCCTGACGAGCAGGAGGCGCTGGCACGGTTCAACCTCTGCGAGGCGCTCTACAACCTGGGGGACTGGGAAGCCGCCCACGAGTGCCTCCGGGCCGTGGAGGAGTCGTCGGCCGGGGAGCCCCTGCTCCGGCATGCGATCCTCATGCAGCGGGCGTGGATCCAGGCGCACACCGGGCAGGGGGAGGAAGCGCTCGCGACCCTGGGGCGGTTGAACCGCGAGGACATTCCCCGGGTGTATTGGAGCGAGGTGGCCTTCACCCGTGCGGCGGCGTTGTTGGCGCTGCGGCGGTACGACGAAGCCGGGAACGAGGCGAGGGCGGGGCTGAAGCTGGCGCGCCGGGTGGCGAGCACGAGGAACGGGCTGTTCATGCTCGGGCAGATTGCCCTGGCGGCGGGGCGGCAGGAGGAGGCCGCGCGTCACTTCGAGGCCGGTGCGGCACACCCGTACAAGGGGCAGGGCGGGGGGGCGTTGCTCGCATGGGGCGATTGCCTCGAGAAGCTTGGCCAGGGTGAGCGGGCCCGGGACGCGTGGAGGCTGGTGCTCGAACGGGATCCACAGAGCGCGGCGGCGCGGGAGGCGGCTTCTCGGCTCGGGCACGCGGTGAACCTTTCGTCCACGTGACCTCATCCTCTCCGTCGGGGCCGCCCAGGCAGCACGCGAGACGACTCAGCGCACCGGGGGCCTCGGCTCGATGATTGGTTTCAGCAGGCCCCGTTCCTCCAGCAGGTGTTGGACGCGCCGCGCGAGCGCTACGTGCTCGGGGTTGCTCGGGGTGAGCCGCTCCGGCGTCAGGATGACGAGCGTGCCCTTGTCGCCCACTGGCTCCACCCGGACTGGGGCGGGCAGGGCTGGCACCTCCCCGCGCTCGTGCGAGAAGTACGTCATCCACCCCACGAAACAGCCGAGCCGACTGCCATTGGAGAGCCGCTCCCGCAGCCCATCCGCCGTCGCAAGGGCCCAGTCCGGCTCCCACGCCACGGCCATGGCGCGCATGACACCGGTGAGCACAGGCGCACTCAGCATGCGTTCGTGGCCCAATGCCTCCTTGGGAAAGAAGAGATTCAGGCAATTGGGCGAAAACTCAGCCTTCGACCCGCAGTTGAACATGACCATGCCGCCCTGGTCTTGTTCTACGTGCCCCGTCCAGGCACCGAAGTGGAATCCATCATTCCCGCTCCGGTAGCCCTTCTGCCCGAAGAACCTCACGAAGGTCTCCAGCGTGGGTTCGAACTCGAGCCGCGGCGACTTCCGGCCGGAATTGCTCTGCTCATACCACCGGGCGTAGCTCGGATGGCTCTCGGCCATGAGCTGGAAGAACGTCGCCGCGCGCAGAGCGCACTGCTCGGCCGACTCTGGCCGGTGGCCCCAATAAGCTCCAGCTTTATATATTTCACTCATACGTGGCCGTTCTCATTGCAGTGGTTGTGTGTATACGACTTCTATTGATTGAAGACCTGCGTCATCGAAATACTTCCTGAGCACGGCCACCATCCGCGGCTCCGCAACGTGCCAGCGCAGTGGCAACCCACCCGCTATCCGGAATTGCCGCTGGGCCTGGTAGACCAGCTTCACCAGCCCCGTGTACCCCCATTTGGGCTCGAGGTCCTCGTCGAACCACTTGTCGTACTCGCGCGCCTTGGCTTCCTGCAGAATGCCTGTTTTCGGCTCGTAGCCGTCGTAGTCCACACACTCTCCATCCCGGCAGACCTTGTAGCACCAGCGCTTGGGCGCGCCCGTTACCTGGGCCTGGTAGTCCCGGGCCTGCTCGGACATGGCCGTGGTGTCCTCCACCCACTGCCCGGGACCGCCCACCGGAGGCCAGCCCCCACTTCCACTCCCTGGTCCCTGGGCGCCGGTGTTGGCCATGTGCAGCACGTAGGTGGCCCCCAGCACCGGCGAAGCCACCGTGGCCACACCGCCCACGGGCACCGCCACCAGGCGCACCGCCAGCAAGCCATCGCCCGTGACTGACAGCAGCGGCACTGACAGGCTGCCCAGCTTGCCGCCCCAGCTCACCGCCTTCGCCGTGCCCGCCCCGGCGGTGCCCACCGTCAGCACCGCGCCCGTGGCCAGCCGCGACACCGTCCGCACCCGCTCCGCATAGGGCTTGTGGCGGAACTCCTCCCACAGTTGCGGCGCGTTCTCGTACATAGCGCGCACTGCCCCGGGCAGCTGCGTCAGCCCCTCCAGCGTCTCCCCCGTGTAGAAGACGAGCCGGTAGAGGCCCTCCACCATGTCCACCACCCCCACCACCACGCCCTCGGCCAGCGCGAGCCCGGCGTTGTCGTCCGGCGCGTAGAGGCCAGCCGGCCGGGCCCCGTGCGGCACCGCCAGCTCCTGGTCCACCGGGAAAAGGCGCCCTCCATCGATGGCGTAGAAGGGGCCCACCTCGAAGTGCCCCGCGCGCAGGGTGCCGTCCTCCGCCAGCACCACCTCGCCCGCCTTCTGCACGGCCTCACCCGTGCCGGGCTTCACCAGGTAGCCGTCCGGGCGCAGCACCAGCAGCCGCGAGAAGCGCCGCATGCGCGCGTGCAACTCCTCGCGCGTCACCACCTGCTCGCCCGTGGCCGCCTCCAGCAGCAGGTGCGCCGCCATGCGCCGCAACCCGAAGTTGCCCAACGTCACCGGTGTGGACAGCAGATGGGGCAGCAGCTCCAGCGCTTGCGGTGGGCTCAGCGTGCGGCCGTCACCCGGCAGCGCTGTTGAGGGCACCCCCGCCCGCACGAGGAATCCCTGGAAGTAGTCCACGCTGAAGGGCACCTTGTGGGAGTGGCCGTCGCCCACCCCATCCGGCCAGCCCACGCCCACTCCTCCCCAGTCCTCCTCCTCGTCCACCACACCGGCTGCCCTGGCCCCGTGTCGGGTCCGCGCACGCGCCCGTACGCCCTCCACCGCCAGCCCGTTCGTGACGCCCGGGCCGTCCATGCCGTCTGTCCCGGCCCCGGTGGACACCAGGCCCCCGCTGGCGGTGTCCACCCTCGTGGCGGCCATCTCCCGGTCCGGGCGCTCGTTGTCTCGTGGGCCATCTGCTTCGGGTGGGGCCATGCGCCGATGTCGAGCGGCGCCCGCGAGCGCGCCTCCCATGGGGTAACCGGTCGCACATGCCGTCTGCACTCCGAGCAGCACCAGCACCAACCCCGCGCCAAACCGGGGCCTGCCGCGCGAACTCCCCGGCGACTCGAGCCACACGCCGCCGCCCTCTTCCGCTCCACGACTCGAGAATTCCTCCGCCATGACCAGGGCCTTTCTCCAGGTTCAACCTTCCTGAAGGATAGGCCGCCAGCCTCACAACCCTATAGGCAAGTAACCAGGGTGCCGCGTCCCCCTCTTTCTATGGGAACACCAACCCGGGAATGGTGATGCCGCGCGAGCTTCCATCCCTCAGCGACAGCGTCAATTCGCCACGGCCCTCGCTCCGCCGTGCGTCGGCCTCCACGATGACCGAACCTCGGCTGTTGGGCGCAATGGGATGGTCCTGCCGGATCTTCAGCCCCGTCAGTTCTCTGCCATGGGCATCCACCAGCGCGCCTGTTGTCGCCGTCCAGGGTTCCGAGCTCAAGTTCACCAGCCACACCTCCGCTGCGATGGTGTTATCGGAGCGGTAGCCATTGCCCCATTCGTAGGTGATGACTTCTTTCGGGGGAGCGAATTTTTCTTTCTTGAGTTCCTGGAACTGGATACCGGATGAGCTGATTGCTCCAGTGGCGATCAGATCCCGGAGCCCACCAGACTGCGCGAGCATGAGCTGCAACTGCTCGAGTCGGTCCCTCGTCTGCCCGAGTTCATCGCGCAGGTTCTGATTCGTGGTCTGCTCCTGAGCCAGTTCCTGCCGCAAGGAGTCCCGGGAGCGCTGGTCTCGGTACACCTCCACCTGGTGGGTTGCCCGGTCCGGATGGGCGACCAGGGAGAATGTGACACGCTGCTGATGGACCTCGTCACCCAGGAGCGCCGTGAGCCGGATGCGTTCTCCAATCATCAGGTCCGGAGGAGGGAGGAGGTTGAGCGTGCTGCGCCCTTGCGTTACCTCCAGGAAGCGCACCTCGTCTTGCAGGTCCACCTTGACGGGAGCGTCGAAGACGAAGTTCGTCATGATTCCCGGGCTGACGCAAATCTCCCAGGCGGTTGTCGCGGGAGTCAATGCGAGTTCGATGCGCTGCATTTCCTTGCAAGCTACTGCGGTGGGGGGCTGAAGCAGGGGCGCGCCGTGTGGAAGCACGAGGACCAGGATGGAGAGGAGCACGGACAGTCGCCTTTGGGACGGAACTACTCGAAACGCGAGACCGGCTGGATGGACATGATATTGGAGACACGCGCCTTCTCGCGCGTGCTGCCGGGCTCCATGGCAATGCCGAGTCCCTTCGACGTCCGTATCTGCAGACAGACCGGAACGATTTCACCGTTGGGCAGGTGTGCCTGGGTGAAACGACCGTAGACATGCCCCTTCGTGAAGAACAGCTCCCCATCAATGAGGATCCCGCCCGGGAGATTTCCCCACGGAGGGAGGATCTCGGCGGTCACGGGTCCCTCCGAAACCAGGATCTCAGGGGGGCGAGGGCCAAAGGGAGGGATGCCGATGCGATCCGTTCTCGTGAAGATGTTGAAGCGCTCGTAGGTCTCGTCGACTCCAGGCGGGCAGTCCGCGGGTGCCGGCCGCTGCCGATACTGCGGACCGCTCACGCAGGCGGATCCGGCAACGCAACCGGCGGCGAGCAGGGCTCGGGTCGTCTTGGACTTCGTCATGGGCTGTTCCTCTCGGTTCGCCGCGGTGGCGGCGGGCGCGGGGGTGGATGACTTCTCTGGCTCCGCGCCGCCGCCAACCTCCACCGTCAACCCCTCTGGCGCCAATTCCTGGCGAGGAACGTCCTGCTGGGGTGGGGACAGAGAAGGAGACTCCTTGCGTTGGCCAGGAGGCCTCTCCAGCGAAAACACTCCGAACAGCCCCAGCACTGCGGCGAGCGCGAGCCCGGCAACCCACCATCGCCCATGGACCCGGAGTCGAGGCTTCGCCGGAGCGGGGGCAGGGCGCTGATCTTGTCTGGCTTCCGGGAACAGCCGGATGCGCCAGCTCTTGTCCGCCTGGGTGCACTGCTCCATCAGGTCCTCCGCGACTGCCCGTGCATCCGGGTAGCGGGCCTCGGGCTCCTTCTCCAACATCCCCATGCACAACTCGCTCAGCGCCAGGGGGATGCGCGGGTTGAGCTCATGCGGAGCCGGTGGTGTCTTCTCGAGGATGGCCCGGTTCAGCTCCGGGCCGTTCCGGTCTCCGAAGGGAAGCGTGCGCGTCATCAGGATGTAGATGACGACGCCCATGGCCCACAGGTCGTCTCCCGGAGCGAAGGGGTAGGGTTCGCCCTCCCACTGCCGGGCGAAGCGCAACGCCTCGGGGCTGCGGTACTCCGCGGTGCCCGGCGGCAGCCGCAGGGTCAGACGTGGCGCGCCTTCCTTGATGCCCGCCGCGCCGAAGTCCACCAGGACCGGTTGCCCGTCCGTCTCGCGAACGATGATGTTGGTTTCCTTGATGTCCCGGTGCACCACGCCCGCGTCATGCACGTCCGCCAGGGTGAGCGCGAACGGCAACAACACCCGTGTCACCAGCTCGAGCGCGGAGGGATTCTCCCGGGCCGCCCAGGCGTCGAGCGTGAGGCCCTCGACGAGCTCCAGGGCCAGGACGAGCCAGTCCGGCTTGTCCTCGGGCCAGAGGCCATACCCGTGGAAGGACACCACGTTGGGGTGGCGCATCAGCCGCAGTGCGGCCGCCTCCCGGTCACCTCGCGGATCGATGCGCACCAGCTTGATGGCATAGGGCCGTCCGCTCCGTCTCGCGCGGTACACGGTGCCGAAGCTGCCGGAAGCAATCGTCGCCTCGATGGTGAAGCCCGCTACCTCTGTTCCCGGCGCGAAGCGCGGTCCAAGAAGCTCATCCTTCTGATCGAGCATCTCCCTGCCTCCAAAAACCTCGGAAGCTACCAGGGAGATGGGCTCGTGACCTGGATGCAGGGGGTAGGGTAACAGGTGGAGGACCAGGCTCGGGCAGGCGAGCTGTGCTTCTAACCTTCCTCTCCTCGCCCCTCCTGTTTTCTTTTCTTCCGCCTTTCATGGAGCTTCTCGACGAGCGAGAAGGGGAAGAGGGCGCGGTGATGGATGTTGCGGTAATACGCCGCCAGGTAGTGCTGGCCACCAATCTGTATGACGGTTTGAGCGGGAGGAGCGGTCTGCCTGTTGAACCAGGCGCTCGCCTCTTCACGCGTCTCGAACGTGGCCGCAGCTGGCGGAAGGCCGTCTCTCGTCATCTCCTCGAGATGGTATTCGAGGTCTGGGTGAGGGACCAACGAGCAGCGCTTGCCATCACGAGAAGACATGATGACATGGTATTCATCGTCGATCAGGACATAGGCCAATTCGGGCGGATTGGGATTGGCTTCGAGCCAGGCCTCCGCTTCTTCACGCGTCTTGAAGGTCGCAATCACCCGGGCAGGAGCCTTGGATTCGACATCCCTCCGATAAACCTCGAAATCATTCGCCCGGCCATCTCTCCAGATGAACCAAAGTGCATCGATAGCCAGGAGCAACAACTCCTTCTCCTTCGGAGACTGCGTGTCTTCACGATTCTTTCCGAGGAACTCCTGCGCTTCGAGGATTCGGTCGAGGAGCGCTGTCATCAGTGTGACGTGGCAAGGGATGCTTCTCATCTGACGGACTCTAGAGGTGCCAGTCTGAAACCGCCACCGCGTTACTCATTCACGGAGGGGCGCCCTGGCCACCCCGCGACGTCGCGCAGCGCCGCCTCATCGAGGTAGGGCCCGCCCTGGGGCATCCGCCCCGGCGCGTCTGGCAGCAACTCGAGGTAGAGCGGGCTTCGCTCGGGCCAGCCGGGGACTACGAGAGAGGACCCGCTTGCGGCTCTGATGGCCACAATTCAGGGCGCCGCGGTGGGCGGAGGCAGGGGCTGGTAGCGGAACGAAAGGCGGGCCGGTGTGCCAGCGCTGTCGTAGTACGAGAGCATCTGCAGTTTGAAAAATTGCCCGTTGCTGCTACGGACCACGTAGGCCAACTCCTCGCGAGGACTGAGCCGGTGCACGGAGAGATCGTAGAAGTACCAGCCGCTCTCGACTCCGTTGAACACGGGCTCCGAGGCGTCCTGCTGGTAGCCCTCGGTTGGCGCGGTCGTGAGTGAGTCCCATGGCGTGTTTTTGATCACCGCCACCCGTACCTGTCCCGTGGGGTTGCCGCCACCGCCGTTCATCGTGATGGTGTAGCGCTGGAAGGCCAGGTCCCAGGCGTTGGTCTCGAAGGCCTCATCGGTCTTCATCTCCCGGCCTTCATCGATGTCGAAGAAGACCAGGGCGGACTTGTTCGTCGCGTCGATCAGCGCGTGGGAACTCCCATCGTCCTGCGGTGTTACCTCGACGAGGGGCCCGCTGTTCGTCTGACCATCGAAGGGGTAGTCCGAGCGCAGGTCCGGGGCACAGCCCACCACCGCGAGCCCGAGGAGCAGCACCATCCCGTGAATCTGTATCCGCATGTCGATCCTCACCCGGGCTTTCTCCCAGGCGAGGAGGGGGGCTGTCCAGAGGTGGGCAGTCCGTGTCTCGAGGAGCAACTTGTCGGCCTGGAGGTGTTCGCGGTTGGTACCGTCCGAACCAGTGGGCGGGCAAGTGCCGTACGGGCATGAGGGAGCGTACAATGAGGTCGGTGGTCCTGGCGCAATGGACGTTTCTGCTGATGGTCGTGGCTGTGGCCAGTGCAAGTGGCGGATGCTCCCATACACAGAATCCGGAGCGGAGGGTCTACGTCATTTCCGAGGACGCGAGCGGAGTGGGCTCGAACCTCGAGAGCGGAACGGGCGGGGCTGGCGCGGAAGCTTACTGCAGCGAAATGGAGAAACAGTGTTTCAAGAAGTGCTGGAGGCGCAAGCCCAGAATCTCAAGCATTCCCAAGGGCTCCGCCGTGCATCATGAATACTGTACCACGACGTGCCTCGAAGAACGCATGAGGTGCGTCAAGGAACAGGAGGAGTTGGAACGGCAGGAGTCACAGAAGAAGCTTGATTTCCCAACCATCAATGCTGCACTCGGCTGGCTCAGGGAACACAAGACCGAGGTAGCGATTGGAACAGTCGTCATCGTGGGGGGCATGGTCGCCGCTCCTTACGTCATTGCTGTCATGGGTGGCGCGTTGGTTCTGGCCCCGCTGTGAGGAAGGCTTGGTGCTGAGATGGCAGACATTCCAAAATTTGATTTGGATGAAGCGATCTATTTTCTGAACCCCTTTATCGAGAATCATGCGGAAGGCTCGAAGGAGAGGAGGTTGTTCGGGCTTGCTCAGATTGCGTTGCTTTTCATTCGTTACCGCGTGAAGGGGGATGAGTTCGAAAAGTTCTATAAAGCATGCTTTGACACCTCTTTCACGGTCGAGGTTGCTCATGAGTTCGCGACGCGGGAAGAGGCGGACCAATGGCTTGCCAGCGGAAAGGCTGTTCATACCGAGCGCGTGAAGATCGCTGGCAAGGGCTTCATGGTGGTCGAGGTGTCAGGGAAGTTTTACTTCATGATCGCCCCTCTCCCGGAGGAGTTGGAGACGGACGAATGGAAGGATGATTCCGAGGAGTAGGCGCCGAGGGGGCTCGGCTCCTGTCTCCGGGCTCAATACTCCCACTGGACTCCGCCCAGCACGCCGCGCGGGGGCCGCGGGTTGAACTGCTGGTCGCCCGCGTTGAGCAGGTTGTAGGCGTTGATGAAGACATCGAACCCGCCCCGCACCCTGTAGGTGACATGGGCCTCGAGGTCGAAATACGCGGGCGCCCAGACCTCGCGCTCCTCGCCGAGGCCAATCACGTTGACCATGCCTCCGCCGTCCGTGCCCAGGTAGTACGGCCGTCCGCTCACCCACGAGCCCCGGACCGTGGCTTCCAGGTTCCACGGGCGGTACCTCGTGGACAGCTGCGCGTTGACGCGGTGCCGCGAGCGCGCCTCCAGCGGGCGGTTGCGCGTCTGATCCCTCGCGTCCAGCAGCATGTACGCCAGGTCCAGGTAGGTGGACCGGATGGGCAGCTTGAAGCGCCCGTTGACCTCGAAGCCCTGCGTGTACGCCCTGGCCACGTTCTCGTAGCTGAAGGTCACCGGGTTGTCCGGGTCCGGCGTCCCTCCGGCCGTGATGTTGATGAGGTTGTTGAGCCGGGTGTGGAAGGCGCTCGCCGAGAGCACCGACCCGTCGATGGGAGGACGCCAATCCACGCCCGCGTTCACCGCCGCGGAGCGCTCGGCCGTGAGGCTCCGGTTGCCCGCGACGATGTAGCCGATGCCCTGGTTGGTGAAGAGCAGGTACAGCTCCTGGAAGGACGGCGGACGGAACCCGAGTCCCACCGAGGCTCGCACCGTCACCGCGGGGTTCGGGTCCAGCTTGAGGGCCAGCCGCGGCGAAGGGGCTCCGCCGAACTGCGAGTCCAGATCGAAGCGGAAGCCCGGCGCCACCTTCAGCCTCGGTCCGGAGTCTTCCGAGGACAGTGCCACGTCCCACTCGTCCTGGAGGAACACGCCGCCCCGGATGCGCGCCACCGGGCTCTCCTCGAGCCGCGCCGAGGTGAGCCGCTCGCCGAGGACCTCGACTCCGCCGGTGAGCGCGTGGTCTCCGAGCCGGTGATCCGCCTGGACGACGCCCTCGTAGAGCCGGTTGACGTTCTGCGTGTAGTCGTCGAGCGCCCGCGAGCCGCGCTGGTCCTGCAGCAACTGGTCGCGGAACAGGCCGAAGTGCCCCCGGATGAGCAGGGAGGTGTCGCTGGCGAGCCGGTTCCCGCCGCCGAGCGACACATCGAACTGCTCCTGCCGCTGCCGCCGGTCCAGCACGGCGCCCGAGGGGTTGAGGTCGACGGCGTTCTCGTCGCGGAAGGTGTACTGGCTGCGCAGCCACAGGCGCGACCGGTCATCCGGCGCGTAGGCGAGGGCCACGTCGCCGTCGATCCGGCGGATGCCCGAGCCGCTCGTCGCCGCATCCGCGGGCACCCAGTCGTAGGGGTTGCGGGTGCGGTAACCGCCGCCCACGCGCACCTCGAAGGGGCCCTGTTTCGTGCCCGCGTTCGCGCGGACGTCGCCCTCCAGCAGCGTGCCGAACGAGCCTCGGACTCCCAGCTCCAACGGGCGCTGCACGCGCCGTGAAATGAGGTTCACCACGCCGCCGATGGCATCCGCTCCATAGAGCGCCGCCGCGGGCCCCTTGACGATCTCCACGCGCTCCACGTCGCGCAGGCTGAAGCGTCCGAGGTCCAGCGTGGTGCCCACCCGGCCGCTCACGCGCTCACCGTCCACGAGGATGAGCACGTACTCGGGATCCAGTCCCTGCAGGCGCATGCCCGTGCCCCGGAAGGTCTGCACGAGCTCCACGCCCGGGTGTTGTTGCAGCAGCTGGCCCAGGTCCCGCGCACCCACTGCTTCGATCTGCCTGCGGGTGATGACCTCGGTGGCCACCACCACGTCCTCGAGCTTGCGCTCGGAGCGTGTGGCGGTGATGACCGTCTGCTTGCGCCGGTCCGCTTCCTCGGGCTCGGGGGCCGCCGGGGGCGGGGCAGGGGCGGGTTCGGAGATGACGGGCCCGGCGGCGTCGGGGCTGGAGACGGCCGCGCCGGGCTGCTGGGGGTCGATCGGCTGGCTCACCACGAGGGCGGCCACCAGGGGGAGGAGCACGGGGTGACTCTCGGCCGGATGCCCCTGATCGTCAATGGGCGCACACCAGGCGAGCAGACTCGCGAAATGAGAAAGGGCCCCGGGTTGAATCCCGGGGCCCTCGATACCCTCACCCCGTCCCTCTCCCGGGGGGCGAGGGGAGGGTTACGCGGCCTTCGCCTGGCCCTTGCCGAAGGTCAGCCCGTCCTTGCCCGCGTCCACCACGATGTGGTCCCCGGGCAGGAACTCGCCCCCGAGCACCTTCAGCGCCAGCGGATCCATCAGGTACTTCTGGATGGCCCGCTTCAGCGGCCGCGCGCCGTACGTCGGATCGTAACCGCGGTCGGACAACAGATCCTGCGCCTTCTCCGTCAGCTCCAGCGTCAGCCGCTTGTCGGTCAGCAGCTTCTGCAGCCGCGCCACCTGCAGCTCGACGATCCGCCGGATGTCCTTCTTGCGCAGCGGCTCGAAGATGATGACCTCGTCCACGCGGTTGAGGAACTCCGGCCGGAAGTGCTGGCGCAAAATCCCCATCACGTCCTCGCGCGTCGCCTCGTCCAGCTCCTCCTTGCCCTGCATTCCCTCCTGCAGCGCCTGCGAGCCGATATTGCTCGTGAGGATCAGCACCGTGTTCTTGAAGTCCACGGTCCTGCCCTGGCTGTCCGTCAGCCGGCCCTCGTCGAGAATCTGGAGCAGCATGTTGAAGACGTCCGGGTGGGCCTTCTCGATCTCATCGAACAGGACCACCGTGTACGGCCGGCGCCGTACCGCCTCGGTGAGCTGGCCACCCTCCTCGTAGCCGACGTACCCCGGAGGCGCGCCCACCAGCCGGGCCACGGCGTGCTTCTCCATGTACTCGGACATGTCGATGCGCACCATCGCGGTGTCGTCGTCGAAGAGGAACTCGGCCAGGGCCTTGGCCGTCTCCGTCTTCCCCACGCCCGTGGGGCCCAGGAAGATGAACGAGCCGATGGGCCGGTTCGGGTCCTGCAACCCGGAGCGCGCCCGGCGCACCGCGTTGCTCACCGCCTCGATGGGGCTGCGCTGCCCGATGACCCGCTTCGCCAGCCGGTCCTCCATGTGCACCAGCTTCTGGACCTCGCCCTCCAACAACTTGGAGACGGGGATGCCCGTCCACTTGCCCACCACGGCGGCGATGTCCTCGGCGTCCACCTCCTCCTTGAGGAACTTGTGGTTCTTCTGCAGCTCGGCCAGCTTCTCGTTCTGCTGGGAGATCTCCTTCTCCAGGTTGGGCATGACGCCGTACTTGAGCTCCGCCGCCTTGTTGAAGTCGCCCTGCCGCTCGGCCGCCGCCTGATCGTTCTTCGCCTTCTCGAGCTTCTCCTTCTGCTCGCGGATGCCGGCGATGGCCTTCTTCTCCGAGTCCCAGTGCGCCTTCAGCCCGGTGAAGCGCTCGTTGAGCTCGGCCAGCTCCTTCTCGATCTTCTTCAGCCGCTCCACCGAGTGCGGATCCGTCTCCTTGCGCAGGCCCTCGCGCTCGATCTCCAGCTGGTTCATCTTCCGCCGGATGTCGTCGATCTCCGTGGGCATCGAGTCGATCTCGATGCGCAGGCGGCTGCACGCCTCGTCCACGAGATCGATCGCCTTGTCCGGCAGGAAGCGGTCGGAGATGTAGCGGTTGGACAGGTTGGCCGCCGACACCAGCGCCGAGTCCTGGATGCGGACGCCGTGGTGCACCTCGTAGCGCTCCTTGAGGCCACGCAGGATGCTGATGGTGTCGTGCACGCTGGGCTCGCCCACCACCACCGGCTGGAAGCGCCGCTCCAGGGCCGCGTCCTTCTCGATGTGCTTGCGGTACTCGTCCAGCGTGGTCGCGCCGATGCAGTGCAGCTCACCGCGCGCCAGTGCCGGCTTGAGCATGTTGCCCGCGTCCATCGAACCCTCGGCCTTGCCCGCGCCCACCAGGGTGTGCAGCTCGTCGATGAAGAGGATGATCTCCCCCGCCGCGTCCGCCACTTCCTTGAGGACGGCCTTGAGGCGCTCCTCGAACTCGCCGCGGAACTTGGCCCCGGCCACCATCGCGCCCAGGTCCAACGTCACCAGCCGCTTGTTCTTCAGCCCCTCGGGCACGTCCCCGTCGAT
Organism: Archangium violaceum Cb vi76; assembly: GCF_000733295.1. Taxonomy (GTDB): domain Bacteria; phylum Myxococcota; class Myxococcia; order Myxococcales; family Myxococcaceae; genus Archangium; species Archangium violaceum. Next base: position 33,555 of record NZ_JPMI01000353.1, read on the forward strand.
GATGCGCCGCGCCAGGCCCTCGACGATGGCCGTCTTGCCCACGCCCGGCTCACCGATGAGCACCGGGTTGTTCTTCGTGCGCCGGCTGAGCACCTGGATGCAGCGGCGGATCTCCTCGTCCCGGCCGATGACGGGATCCAACTTCCCGGCCCGGGCCGCCTCCGTCAGATCCCGCCCGTACTTCTCCAGCGCCTGGTAGGTGGACTCCGCGTCCTGGCTCGTCACCCGGCTGGAGCCGCGCACTTCCTTCAGGCTGGACAGGACGCGATCACGCGTCACGCCCGAGGACTTCATCACCTCGCCCACGGCGCCCTTGTCCTGCGCGAGCGCCAGCAGCAGGTGCTCGCTGGAGACGAAGTCGTCCTTGAGCGACTTGGCCTCGTCCTCGGCCTTGTCGAAGGTTTTCAGCAGCCGCTGGCTGAGCGTCGCGCCCTCGCCGCCCTGCATCCGCGGCAGCTTCTGCAGCGCCTCGCCCAACCGGCCGGCGAACAGCTTCACGTCCACGCCAATCTTGCGCAGCAGCGGCTCGACGATGCCCTCTTTCTGCCCGAGCAGCGCGGTGACGAGATGCTCCGGCTCGTAGTTCGGGTTGTCAGCCCGGCGCGCCAGAGACTGGCCTTCCTGGATGGCCTCCTGGGCCTTGACTGTGTACTTGTCGAGTCTCATGTCCCCAACGTAAGGGTCGGGGGAGCCTTGGCAAGAACTGGGGGACCGCCCACATTTCACTTGTGGCGTGAGCCTGGATGCTTGGAGTCTCCACGAACTTCCAGGCTCTCCGGGAGTTGCCTTTCTCCTACAAGGCCGGATATATGCGCGCCCATCTTGGGGGGCATCCTCTGGAAGCGCACGGCGGCTATCTCATCCGAACTGAATCCCTGGGAGGCCTGAAGCTCCTGGAGCTGGCCCGGCGGGCACTCGTCGAGGACGGCGCTCCCGCGGACACCCAGCTGTCGGTGTGCGTCTACCGCCGGCGGAAGATCGTCCGGCTGGCGCTGGACGGCCCCCACACGGCGGGACGCCGGGGCTCGCACTGGTACAGCGAGCATCAGGCGCTCGCCCGGCTGCTGTCCAAGGAGGCGGGCATCACCGTCCACTCCTACGTGTACGATCCCCAGGAGTACGAGGAGGTCATGGCCTTCGGTGGAGGCCAGAACGTGGGAGGGGAGCGGCTCCTCTATGACGAGGTGGAGCTGCCCGAGTGCCTGGACGGGGAGTTCGACGACGAGGCCTTCGCGCGGATGCAGGAGCGCTGGCCCATGGGCCACCTGGCGTGGGTGTACGGGGTGGAGCGGGACTTGCTGCTGCAGCTGCACCGCATGCAGGGGGCGCGGCTGGGGCTCAATGGCTCGGAGCCGGAGTCGGAGCGGCCGCTGGAGCACCTGCTGAGGGGCGTCGCGGCGTAGTCAGTCTTCTTCTTCCACGGCCAGCTCGCCATCCTGGGCGGTGATGGCCTGGCGGACGCTCTCGGAGCGGAAGTACTGGCCGATCAGGGCGAAGGTGCCGGCGATGAGGGCCGTCATGCCCATGGCGAAGGCCGCGGCGAGCCCGGGCAGCATGGCCTTGAGCTGGGCGGCGGCCTGGGGATTCTGGAAGGCGGGCAGGGTGCTGAGGTGATCGGCCATGACGGGGCCGATGCGCCGGGCCACCACGGCCCACTGGGCACCGTCGATGGTGCGCAGCAGGGCGGCGAGGATGGCGGAGACGGAGAGCACCCGGCGCATCCGCTCCAGGGGCAGTCCTCCCGGCCGGAGCAGCCGGCCCGCGGCCACGAAGGCGAAGGAGCACGCCACCGAGAGCGCCCCGAGCACCAGCGAGCGCGACTCGCGCATGGGCTCGAGCGCGGCGATCTGCGCCTCGGAGATGTGCGCGGCGACGAGCACATCCGGGTCCCTGGAGAAGCGCGACAGGTTGCTGACCTCGTCGCGCAGCTCCCCCAGGTGGCCCAGCTCCAGGGTCTCCCGGAGGGCCGAGAAGCCCGTGAGGGCGGCGAGCACGAGGCACACCGCCGCGGCGAAGCGGATGCGCCGCGGCAGGAGCGGGGTGGGGGCGCCTGGGGACGTCACCGCTTGTTCGCCTCCACGAAGCGCAGGCGCAGGTCGGCGAGGAGGTTGTCGAAGAGCTGCTTCTCCTCGGGGGTGAGATTGCCGCGCGTCTTCTCGTGCAGCATTCCCAGCAACTCGATGCTCTGACGGGCGAGCACGAGGTCCTTGCCGGCCTGGCCCGTCTCCGGGTTGGGCGCCTCCCCCAGGTGGATGAGGGCACTGGACGCCAGCCCGATGAGGAAGGTGCTGAAGGTGATGGCCGCCTCGGGCACTTCACCCTTCATCACGAAGGTCTCTCCGCGCTTCTCCTCGCTCATGGCATCACTCGTCCGACTCGGAGTCCTCGTCGCCTTCGTCCTCGTCCTCGTCCTCGTCCTCGTCCTCGTCCTCGAAGTCGTCGTCCTCGTCGTTCTCCAGCTCGTCGTGCATCACCGTCTCGACGGGCACGCTCTTCTCGGAGACGTCCGGGAGGGACTCGAGGTGGCGCTGGTACGCCTTCTCGTCCACGGCGCCGGAGCGCAGGTAACGCTCGGCCGTACGCTTGTCGAGCTGCTTGGGGTCTGTCGGGTTGGCCATGGTCAACTCCTCGGAATCTCTTGGAAAAGGGCGCGCCACCTTATAGCAGGGCTACCCTCTGTCAACGCCGCTGTACCCACCCCCGTCCGGAGCCGATGAACACCCCCGTCCGTCCGTCCCTTCCCCGAGGCCTGTATGTCCTCTGCGATGACACCGTGCGCCCCGAGCTGCCCCTGAGGGAGAAGGCGGCCTGCCTGCTCGCCGGAGGGGCGAGGGTGATGCAGCTGCGCATGAAGCGGACGCCCCTACGAGAGGCGCTGGCGGCGGCGCGCGAGGTGGTGGCCGTCTGCCGGCGCGCGGGGGCGGTGTGCCTGGTGAACGACCGGGTGGACCTGGCGCTGCTCTCGGGAGCGCACGGGGTACATGTGGGAGACGAGGATCTGCCGGCGGAGGAGGCGAGGGCGCTGCTGGGCCCGGAGGCCGTGGTGGGGGTGACGGTGCGAGGCCTGGAGGAGGCGAGGGCGGCGAGGGCGGCCGGGGCGGACTACGTGGGCCTGGGGCCGGTCTTCGGCACCACGACCAAGCAGGTGCCCGCGCCGGTGCTGGGGTTGGAGGGCTTCGCCGCGGTGGTGCGCGCCAGTCCCCTGCCGGTGGTGGGGATTGGCGGGGTGAAGCTGGAGAACATCGCCAGCCTGGCGGCCACGGGGGCGCACGGTGGAGCGGTGGCGTCCGATGCCCTGCTCGCCGAGGACATCGCCGAGCGTGTCCGGCGTCTGTCCGCCGCTTTTGACAGGGGCGCCCAGGGGGCTAGCCTCGTGAGCGGAGACGTATGAAACCTCATGGCCATGGCCAGGCACCGCGCCGGCCCAACATCGGCATCACCCCGGACTTCAGCGCGAGCCGGCCGGACTCACCGTTCCCGTACTACGAGTTGAAGGTGCCCTACGCGGACGCGGTGCTGCGCGCGGGGGGCCTGCCCTTCGTGCTGCCGTACTCGGACGAGTTGGCGTGCGTGGACGCGTACCTGGATCGCATCTCCGGGCTGCTCGTGACGGGTGGGGCCTTCGACATTCCGCCCGAGGCCTATGGCGAGACGGCGCGCGAGGGCATGGGGCCGCTGAAGCTGTCGCGCACGGCCTTCGAGACGGCGCTGATGCGCGGGGCGTTCAAGCGGAACATGCCGGTGCTGGGCATCTGCGGGGGCATGCAGCTGCTCAACGTGGTGCTGGGCGGCACGCTGCACCAGGACATCGGCCGCGAGGTGAAGGGCGCGCACGAGCACGAGCAGAAGCACGACCGGACGCACCCGCAGCACCCGGTGGAGGTGAAGGATGGGACGCTGCTGGCGGAGGCGCTCGGCAAGGGCCAGCTGATGGTGAACTCCACGCACCACCAGGCGGCGCAGCGGATTGGCGCGCAGGTGGTGGTGAGCGCGGTGTCGCCGGATGGAATCGTGGAGGCCATCGAGTCCACCCAATACGGCTTCGCGCTGGGCGTGCAGTGGCACCCGGAGCTGATGCTCCACACGGTGCCGATCCACGTGGGCGTGTACCGGCTGTTCATCCAGAAGGCGCGAGAGCACCGGCGGTGAGCGGAGCGCCGCGCGTGCTGCTGTGCGCGGGCCATGAGCCCACGGGCCGCGCGGGACTGCTGGCGGACGTGGCCGCGGTACGGGCGCTCGGTGGAGCCCCGGTGGCCGTGCCGTCCGCGCAGACGGCGCAGGGCCGGGAGACCTTCCTGTACCAGCCCACGCCGGCGCGGGTGCTGGGCGCGCAGGTGAAGGCGGCGCTCGAGCTGGGGCCTCTGCACGCGGTGAAGCTGGGGCAGGTACCCGGGCCGGCGCTGCTGGACGCGCTGCGCGAGGCGCTCGACGGCGTGGACGCGTGGTGGGTGGTGGACCCGGTGGTGCGGACGTCGCGGGGCGAGCCGCTCTCGAAGCTGACGCGGCGGCACTACCTGGGCCTGGCGGGGCCGAAGGTGGTGCTCACCCCGAACCTGGACGAGGCGGCGTGGCTGCTCGGAGGGGGTGAGGTGAGCTCGGTGGAGGAGGCGCGCGAGGCGGGGCGGGCGCTGGTGGCCCACGGCTTCGGCGCGGTGCTGGTGAAGGGCGGGCACCGGGAGACGGGGGCGGTGGACGTGCTGGGCCTGCCGGACCGGGACGTGCTGCTGGAAGGGGAGCGGCTGGAGCGCGCGCCCGATCGCCGGGGAACGGGGTGCCGGTTGGCCTCGGCCCTGGCGGTGGAATTGGGGCGGGGCAGGACGCCCACGGCGGCGGCGCGCCGGGCGAAGTCCTACGTGACGCGCTACCTGCGCACCGGCCGGGACTGAACCTCCTCGAGTCAGGACATCCGTGCAAGGACTGTCAGACCGGTATGGGACACAGGAGGTCCCGAGCCCGGAGAGGAGACATGGCCATCCAGAACGAGCACCGACTGCGCGAGCTGCTGCAGATTCCACGCGATGCCTGGATACCCGAGGACGACAGGCCCGAGTACTGGGACGAGACCTTCATGCGCCTGGGGCGCGGTTACGGCTTCGACCCGGAGGCGGGCCAATACCCCGTCAATCACGGGCAGCTGGTGATGGATCTCGCGAGACTCGTGGCGCCGCTGCTGGACGGAGCGCGTTTCACGCAGGTGCTGCCGGGAGACGCCGATCCGGAAGGGGAGGAGCACGCCCCGCCATCGGAGGACGCCGACAAGGAGGCGCGCGGAAGGGACACCCGGTACACGCTGCGCCTGCGGCACGCGGGGCGGCGGTACAGCGTCACGTTCCACGACTTCTCGGACTTCTTCAACATCAACGCGGTGCTGGCCCTGCTCAACGCGGCGCTGGAGCCGACCGGCACGCCGATGCGTTTCTTCGGCTTCGGAGACGTGGTCGTCGTGGGGCCGCTGCGCGGGGTGCAGCAGGCCATGCGCGAGGGCTTCATCCCCGGCTTCTCCGGGGCGGGCATCTTCGAGGAGTGGGAGCTGGAGGAGATCGACGCCTGGAGCGAATCCGGCGACACGCCCGAGTCCCTCGTGAGGCAACTGGAGAAGGGACGCAGGCGCGTGCGGGCCGTGTTCGTGGTCTGAGCGCTACTCGACGCGCGCCCGGCTCTCGAAGCGCGTGTACTCGGCGAGGAACACCAGGTCGATGTCGCAGATGGGGCCGTTGCGTTGCTTGGCGATGACGAGCTGCACGGGGATGGCCGAGCTGGTGCGTTGGACCTCGCCGCCTTCAGCGTTCTCGCCCTGGTCCTCGCGGTGGATGAACATCACCACGTCGGCGTCCTGCTCGATGGCGCCCGACTCGCGGAGGTCCGAGAGCATCGGCTTGCCGCCCTTGCGCTCCTCTACCTTACGGCTCAGCTGCGAGAGCGCGATGATGGGCACCTCCAGCTCCTTGGCCAGCTGCTTGAGGCTTCGGGAGATCTCGGAGATTTCCAGCTGGCGGCTCTCCACCTTGCCCTTCTGATGCATGAGCTGGAGGTAGTCGATGATGATCAATGAGAGCCGGGGATCCCGCTGCTTGAGCCGCCGCGCCTTGGCACGCAGGTCGAACGGGGACAGACCGCCCGAGTCGTCGATGTAGATGGGGGCGTTGTAGAGCTTGCCCGCCATCTCCTGGAACTTCTCCTCGTCGTGCGGGGTGAGCCGGCCGCCGCGCAGTTTCTTCATGTCCACGCGGGCGCTCGAGGCCAGCAGACGCATGAGGAGCTGATCCGCGGGCATTTCCAGGCTGAAGATGGCCGCCGCCTTGGGATCCTCGGCCAGGCCCACGTGCGTGGCGATGTTCATCGCGAAGGACGTCTTTCCGACGCCGGGGCGCGCCGCGAGGATGAGGAGCTCGCCGGCGTGCAGACCCGTGAGCGCCTGGTCCAGGTCGGCGTAGCCGGTGGACAGGCCGGTGATGCCCGTCGTCGCCGTCTTCATCTTGTCCAGGAGGTCCAGCGTGTGCTCCATCAGCTCGCTGACGGGCCGCAGATCTCCCACGCGCTTCTTCTCGGCCAGGAGGAAGACCTTGCGCTCGGCCTCGTCCAGCAGCACGTCCAGCTCGCCCACCTCCTGGCTCGCCAGCTCCTGGATCTCCCGCCCCGCGTTCGCCAGCCTCCGCCGGAGGGCCTGGTCCTTGACGATCTTCGCGTACTGGACGGCATTGCCCGGCACGGGCACCACCTGATCCAGGCTCATCAGGTAGGCCGGGCCGCCCACAGCCGCCAGCTGCCCGAGCACCTTCAGCTCCTCGGCCAGCGTCAGGTGATCCACCTGTCGCGAGGAGCCGGCCAGCTTCACCATCGCCGCGAAGATCTGCGCATGCGCCGGACTGGCGAAGTCGTCCTGGTGGACCACCTCCGCCAGGCTGTCGATGATGCTGTTGTCCGCGAGCACGGCACCCAGCACCGCGCGCTCGGCGGCCAGGTCCTCGTGAGACCTGCGCCCGCCCGTCCGAATGTCGAGGATGTTGTCCATGGTGCCCGGCCAGTCTACAGGCTCCGCTACGGGGATGTAGCGCGGCAGCCTGATCGTGCCCTCTGACATGCCCGGGCCCCGGGACTGGCTTCCTCCCGCAAACGAAAGGGCCGCCCGGGGGTTGACTCCCGGACGGCCCTTGTCTTCACAGGTACAGAAGACGGTGACGGATACCCTCACCCCGACCCTCTCCCGGAGGGAGAGGGAGTGGGGGCTCAGGCCTCCGCGGCGACCTCGACCTTGATCTTCGCCACCACGTCACGGTGCAGCCGCAGCTCCACCTCGTACTGACCCGTGGCCTTGATGGGCTCGGGCAGGTGGATGAGGCGGCGGTCCACCGTCTGGCCCTGGGCGGCGAGCGCCTCGGCGATGTCCAGCGCGGTGACCGAGCCGTACAGCTTGTCCTGCTCGCCCACCTTGCGGCGGATGACGGCCTTGACCGCGCCGATCTTCTTGGCCTGCTCCTCGGCGGCGCCCTTCAGCTTGGCGTTGCGCGCCGAGATGACCGCGCGCTCGTGCTCGAGCTGGCGCACGTTCTGCTCGGTGGCCAGCACCGCCATCTTGCGCGGCAGCAGGTAGTTGCGGCCGAAGCCGTCCTTCACCGTCACGAGCTCACCGGACTTGCCCAGGTTCGCGACGTCCTCACGAAGAATGACCTTCATGTGATGTCTCCGTTGGTGCGTGGGAGCCGGCTATCAGCCGACCATCGCGTTGTAGGGAAGCAGCGCCAGACCGCGGGCGCGCTTGATGGCCGTGGCGATCTCGCGCTGGTGCTTGGCGCAGTTGCCGGAGATGCGGCGGGGGATGATCTTGCCGCGCTCGGTGACGAAGTACTTCAGCGTGGGCTGATCCTTGAAGTCCACCTTGGAGTTCTTCTCGGCGCAGAAGCGGCAGACCTTCTTGCGGCCAAAACCACGGCCGCCGCGCTTCTCGTCATCGCCACCGGCGCCGCCGCGGTCACCGCGGTCACCCCGGTCCCTGTCACCGCCGCGGTCCCGGTCACCACCACCGCGGGAAGCGTTCCTGTCGTTACCAATCATGAGTATTTCCTCTTCTCTGGAAGGGTTCCGTGGAAGACGACCTCGGGGGCACTAGGCCTCCTCGGTGCCCTCCTCCTCGGTCTCGCCACCCTCGTCGGCCGAGGCGCGCTCGCCACCGGGAGCTGCACCCGGGCGGGTCTCCTCGACGTCTCCGGCCAGCTTCAGATCCTCGAGCACCGGACGGCTCTCGGGATCCACCTCGTCCGCCAGCTTGGTGGACAGGAAGCGCGTGACCTCGTCGTAGTTGCGGAGGTTGCGCTCGAGCTCGGCCACCAGGTTCGTGCCGCCCAGGTAGCTGGCGTGCACGTAGATGGCGCGGGGCTGCTTGGCGATGGGGAACGCCGTCTTCTTCTTGCCCCACACCGTGAAGCGGAGGACCTTGCCGCCCTCACGGCCAACGATTCCGCGAACGCGCTCCTTGAGCTTGTCCACGGTGTCGTCGGTGAGGTCCGGCTTGACCAGGAAGATGGTCTCGTACTCACGAAGCCGCTTGGCGGCCTGCGTCTCAGCCATGTTTCTCTCCCCTTGGGGTTGAGTGCCCCCCGGAAATCCGAGGAGCGGGGAAACGGTCAGCCGGTCCAAGGGGGACCGTCCGCCGGGAACGGGAAAACCACGCGCCCGTCTCCCTCGCGTATTGGAAAAGAACATCCCCACCCGGTCGAAGCTTCCGGCCAGCGGGGAAGGGGCCTTCTATGGGGGGAAGGACCCCGAGTCAAGGCGCCCGCTTGTTGTACCGGTTCATCGCCGTGGCCAGCCCGTCACGGACCCAGGTGTCGGACGCGTCCGCCGCCTGGGCGATCAGGTCATCCAGCTGCCGGCGCTCCCCGTCATCGAAATTGGACAGGACGTAGTCGGCCACCCGCTCCTTGGCGTTGGGGCCCTGGGGCTTGCCGATGCCGAAGCGCAGCCGGATGAAGCCGTCCGCCCCCAGGCTGGAGACGGTGCTCTTCAGCCCGTTGTGGCCCCCGCTGCCCCCGCCCGCCTTGAGCTGCAGCCGCCCGAAGGGCAGATCCAGCTCGTCGTGGATGACGAGGATGTCCTCCACCGCCACCTTGTAGAAGCGCGCCGCCTCGGCCACCGAGCGGCCGGACAGGTTCATGTACGTCTGCGGCTCCAGGAAGAGGACCTTCTCGCCGCCCAGGGTGCCCTGGCCCACCCGGGCCTGGAACTTCTCGTGGTTGAGAGTGGCGCGCGCGCGCGACAGCAGCGCCTCCACCACCATGAAGCCGATGTTGTGACGGTGGCGCTCGTACTCGCGCCCGGGATTGCCCAGTCCACAGATGATCTTCATGGCGGTGACTCCGAAAAACAGACGGGGCCAGCCCGAACGAGCTGACCCCGCGTGTACGGCAGGACGAAGAGACTACTTCTTCGCGCCGGCCGCGGGCTTGGCCGCCGCACCGGCCGCGGGCTTGGCCGCCGCCGCACCCGCCGCGGGCTTGGCCGCCGCCGCGGGAGCCGCAGCAGCCGCCGCCGCGGGAGCCGCCTCGACCGCACCCTCGGGCGCGCTCACGACGGCGATGGTGTAGTTGACGTTCGACTTCACCACCACGCCCTCGGGCAGCTTCACATCGTTGATGTGCATGGCCATGGCGATCTTCAGCGGCGTCACGTCCACCTCGATCTGCACGGGGATGGCGCGCGGCTTGGCGTAGACCTCGATCTCACGGCGGATCTGCGTGAGCAGACCGCCATCGGCCACGCCCTCGGCCTTGCCGGTGAGGACGAGCGGCACGTTCACCTTCACCTGGTCCTCCTCGCGCACGGCGATGAAGTCCACGTGGAGGATGTCACGGGAGACCGGATCCCGCTGGTAGTCCTTGAAGAGGACCTGCTGGTCGGCACCCAGACCCTTGAGGGTGATGAGGGTGTTGAGCTTGTGCGGGGTGTTGATGGCGGCGCGCACGGCCTTGGGGTCGACGGCCACGCTCAGGGGCTTCTCCAGGTGCTTGCCGTAGACGACGGCGGGCACCAGGCCCTGGCTGCGCAGACGGCGGGCGGCGCCCTTGCCGGCGCCCTCACGCGTCTTCACCTCGAGCGTGCTCTTGTCGATGGACATGGATTTCCTCGGTATGGGGACTGCGATGTGACCGCGCCGAGCCCTGGCGCCTCTGGCATCCCGCCCCCGTGGCGGGCCCCGAGACGGCGCCTTCCAGACTGCGAAGGGCCAGCGTGGTGTGGGTGCGACATGCCAGCGCGGGCGGCCAGAGTCAAGCCGCCCGGCGGACAGGAGGGCCCTTCTTCGCCTAGACGAAGAGGGAGCTGAGCGAGTCGGCGCGGTGGATGCGCGCGATGGCCTCACCGAAGAGTCGCTCGGTGGTGATGATCTTCAGCTTGCCGCAGGCCTGGGCGGCGGGCGAGAGCGGGACGGTGTCCGTCATGACGAGCTCCTCCAGCACCGAGTCCTGGATGCGCTGGATGGCGGGCCCGGAGAGGATGGGGTGGACGGCGTAGGCCACCACCCGGCGAGCGCCCCGCTCCTTGAGGGCGGCGGCCGCCTGGGTGAGCGTGCCCGCGGTGTCCACCATGTCGTCCACCAGCACCGCGTCCTTGCCGTTGACGTCTCCAATGAGGTTCATCACCTCGGAGGAGTTGGGCCGCGGCCGGCGCTTGTCGATGATGGCCAGGCCGCAGTTGAGCCGCTTGGAGTAGGCGCGCGCCCGCTCCACGCCGCCCGCGTCCGGCGACACGATGACCATGTCCTGGGTGTCCGGGAACTTCTTGCGCAGGTCATCCAGGAAGACCGGCGAGGCGTAGAGGTGATCCGAGGGGATGTTGAAGAAGCCCTGGATCTGCCCGGCGTGCATGTCCATGGACACCACGCGCGTGGCCCCGGCCACCTCCAGCAGATCCGCCACCAGCTTGGCGGTGATGGGCGTGCGCGGCGCCACCTTGCGGTCCTGCCGGGCATACCCGTAGTAGGGGATGACGGCGTTGATGGAGCCCGCGCTCGCCCGCTTGAGGGCGTCGCAGATGATGAGCAGCTCCATCAGGTTGTCGTTCGTCGGCGGGCACGTGGACTGGACGATGAAGACGTCCAGGCCGCGGACGTTCTCGCCGATCTCCACGTGGATCTCCCCGTCCGAGAAGCGGCCCACGGAGGCCTTTCCCAGGGGACGCTTGAGATAGTCGCAGATGCGATGGGCCAGACCGGGGTTGGAACTCCCGGTGAACACCTTGAAGTCGCGGGGCTGCTGCATGGGCGCGCTACTAACGCGCCCCGTGGCGGAAGGGAAGCCCCTTCCACCTGCTTCCTCGGGCCGGTGCTCAGTCGTGGTCGCCCGCGGCGGCCAGGAAGGGGCTCGGCGCCCCGCCCGGCATGTGCTGCTGCCGCTCGTACTCCTGGAGGATCGTCCGCTCCATCTGGTTGCGCGTGTCCGCGTTGAGCGGATGGGCGATGTCCTTGTACGTCCCGTCCTTGCGGCGCTTGGCCGGCATGGCGATGAACAAGCCGGACGCTCCGTGAATCACCTTCAAGTCCCGGATCACGAAACAGTGATCCAGCGTGATGGTCACGTAGGCCTTCAGCTTATCTTCGTCGACCGGGTACACCTTGACGTCGGTGATGTTCATGGTCCCCCCACAGACCCTCGAGGTACGAGCTGAGGGGGAGCCTGAATCGGACCGGGCCGGAAAAGCAAGTCTTGCGGGGCTTCTTGTGCGTCAACCGATGCCTCGGTGACACATGTGGGCCAGGAACGCGAGATGGTACACGTCGATGAGGACGTAGAGGGCGGCCCCCGCCTGGATGGCCCGCTGGCTCAGCCGCATGGAGCGGTGCAGGCACAGGAGCGTCAGCCCGAGGCTCACGATGGTGACCTTGATGGCCATGAAGGCCAGGGGCGAGTGCTCGTAGGCCACCCGCATCAGCGGGTTCAGCTCCTCGGCCACCTCCAGCTGTAAAAAGGTGAGGGTGAAGAGCCCGTCCAGCAGGTTGAGCACCAACAGAAGTACCGCCGCTGGCGTGATGTGGAACGAAGCTCCCTCGATACCTGCCCACCGTGATGCCTGCGTCGTCGCCGCCACCCGGACCTCCCCGTTGGAATCCGGGGCGGGGTTCTTCAAGATGCTTGCCAACGCGCGGGGGTCCGGGAGGCCCGGTGCGGGAAGCGCGGGCGGCTTTTGAAAGTTGACGTGCCAGAAGGGGCGTGACAGAGGAGACCCGCGCTCCCGCACAGCCTCCCGACGAGCCCTCCGCGTGCAACAATTTCCCAATGACATCGGGTGGATAGAGGTCATCTGCGGCTCGATGTTCTCCGGCAAGACGGAGGAGTTGATCCGCCGCATCAAGCGGGCCGTCTACGGCAAGCAGGTCGTCCAGGTGTTCAAGCCTCGACTGGACAACCGCTATGACGAGACCCAGGTGGTCAGCCATTCCCAGCTCAAATTGACGTCCATTCCGATCGAACGGGCTGAAGAAATTTTCCATCACCTGTCCCCCAAGACGCAGGTGGTGGGCATCGACGAAGTGCAGTTCTTCGGCACCGAGGTGGTGGCGGTGTGTGAGGCCCTGGCCAACCGCGGCATCCGCGTGGTCGTCGCGGGGCTGGACCAGGACTACCAGGGCCGCCCCTTCGAGCCGATGCCGCAGCTGCTGGCCATCGCCGAGTACGTGACGAAGCAACTGGCCATCTGTGTGGTGTGTGGGAATCCGGCCAACCGCTCGCAGCGTCTCGTGGATAGTGGAGAGCGCGTGGTGGTGGGCGCCGCCGGGGCCTACGAGGCCCGCTGCCGCAAGTGCCACCGGGCCGAGCCCACCGAGGCCACGCCTCCCCAGACGCTCGATCTGTTCGAACACTAGAAGCCCTGACTGCAGCTCCAGAGGTCCGGCCATGCGCGACACCCTCTACGCCAACGTTCCCTTCCAGTTGAGCGAGATGCCCCACCGGTATGGCCCCAACGTGCACCTGGTGGGCAACCCCTTCCTGCTCTCGCAACTGGCGAAGCTGTGCAGCAAGGGCACGGTGCAGCCGGACATCAACCGGCTGGTGGCGCTGCTCTACACGGACCTGGTGAAGACGGTCATCAACGCGGAGTTCCCCCGCAAGATGGTGGCCATGCCCACCCGGATGATCGATCACACGCCCCAGGGCATGTACCAGGGCGAGGTGATCGATCCGGCGGTGCGCGCGGTGACGGTGAACATCGCCCGCGCCGGCACGCTGCCCTCGCAGGTGACGTACGATCTGCTCAACACCACGGTGGATCCGGTGCTGGTGCGCCAGGATCACATCATCATGAGCCGGATGATCGACGCCAAGGAGGCGGTGGTGGGCTCGAACATCGGCGGGGCCAAGATTGGCGGGGACATCGACGACGCCATCGTCCTCTTCCCGGACCCGATGGGCGCCACCGGCGGCAGCCTGAGCACCGCGGTGTCCATGTACAAGGAGAAGGTCCCCGGCACGCCCCGGCGAATCCTGAGCCTCAACCTGATCGTCACCCCCGAGTTCCTGCGGAGGATTTCCCGCGAGCATCCGGATGTGGTGGTGTACGCGCTGCGCCTGGACCGCGGGCTGTCACCGCCGGAGGTGTTCGGCACGGTGCCCGGCGAGCTGTGGGAGAAGGAGCGGGGGCTGGATGACCGGCAATACATCGTCCCCGGTGGCGGCGGCTTCGGGGAGATCATGAACAACGCGTACGTGTAGAGGTACGACCGTGGCTTTCTACGAGCAGGATGTCGGCGTCCACATCGATGAGAAGAAGCTCCAGGCGCGCGTGCGCGAGCTGGGTGAGCAGATCACCCGCGACTACCAGGGCAAGGAGCTGACGCTCGTTTGCGTGCTCAAGGGCTCGGCGTTCTTCGCCATGGACCTGGCGCGCTCCGTGGACCTGCCGCTGACGATCGAGTTCCTCGGGGTGTCCTCGTACCAGGGCGGCACCGAGACGACGGGCGAGGTGCGCATCACCACCGACGTGAGCAAGCCCATGGCGGGCAAGCACCTGCTCGTCATCGAGGACATCATCGACACCGGGCTCACCATGAGCTTCCTGCTGGAGAACCTCAAGGCCCGCCACCCGGCGTCCCTGAAGGTGTGCTCGCTGCTGGAGAAGCCCGCGCGCGCCCGCACCCAGATTCCCATCGACTACAAGGGCTTCGTCATCGACGACGTCTTCGTGGTGGGCTACGGGCTCGACTACACCGAGCGCTACCGCAACCTGCCCTTCATCGGCGTGATGAAGGGGAAGTAGTTCCGAAGTCCTCCGCAGCGTTCGGGGCCTGCTCAGGGTCCCGGTGCTCCTGGCGAGGTAGTCCGCTCCTCCCCATGGTCTGACCCATGCTGGCGTGCAGGTCCAGCCCTCCGAGGGGCGATGCCAGCCACTCCCGCTCCGTGCCCTCCGCACCCGATTCGCCGTACTCTCCCGGCGCCGTCGGCTCCGGCGCGGGAATCTCCCGTGCCAGGGCCAGCAGGGGGCCTGGCTGTGAATGGCGCGAGCGGAACTCGCGCACGTGGGCTGGCACGAGCACCAATGAACAGAGCCAGTGGGAAACATCCTCCAGCCTTCACGAATCTTTTCTCGCGGAGGCGGGGTCGGGAACGCACACCCAGGGTTGGCTCGGATGGTTGCGGCCACAGCGGAAACCCGGACCGCAGGCAGAGGAGTTTTCGGGGTTGCATGCCCTGCGGCATTGAAAGAGGAAGCAGGCTGTTTCCTCCGGACAAGGCGGTTCGCCCTCACCACAGTTCTTCAAACATTCCATCCAGATATGGCCTGGGGTTCGAGGATTGGCGTTGAGCGTGCAGGCCAGGTCCTGCGGGCATGGGGTTTGTTGACAGTCCTGTCCGTGAATCGTCATGCAGATGGAGCCCTGCCCTCCCATCAGCTCGACACAGCGCTGGCCCGCCGGACAGGGCCGGCCTTTACACGTGGGCATGCAGTAAGGTCCTTCTTCGCCTGCATGACAGGAGTACCCTTCCGGGCAACTGGAGGGCTCGTCCGCCCGGCATGGGCGGCCGCAGAATCCTTGGCAGAAGAGGCCCTTCGCACAGCCCTCCTTCGGGCTTTCAGGTAGGCTTTCACAGAGTTCTCCCTCCTGGCGCACACCGAGAAGGGAGCAGATACCAATGACATCCTTGCCGTTTTCAGCGGACCAGGGTCTGCACGTGAAGCCCTGTGGGCAATGCGCGTCTTCCGTGCACAAGCTGTCCGTACAATAGTGCCGCGCTGTCCGTGCATCGGAGACGCAGCGGAGTTGAGGCGCGCAGTCCGTGTCCGTACGGCAGTCATGCTCGTAGGTGCTCAGGCGCAGGCGCTCCTCATGCGAAAGCCTGGGGATGAGTGTCCTGCCGTGGGGCAGTGTCATCCGCGCACCGGCCCCAGGCCCGGACATGGCGACGAGGAGCAGCCACATCAGGGGCAGAGGGATGAGAAGCAACAGCAATGTAGGCAGCACCGTGCGCCATTTCACGTGCCACTCCTGCTACTCCCTGGCGGGTCTACATACGCTTGGACAGTCCTTTTGCTTCGAGGACAGTCTGGTCCAATAGTCATTACCGCATTTCTCCATCCATTCTTGCGTGCTCATGTGGCATTGCGGATGGAGGTTCACCATGTCCCGGTGGAGTGCCATGGGAATGGTTCCGTCCGGGCCAAAGGCCGTGCAGCCCATCATCACGGTGAGCAGCAACAACACCAGTAACGGTCTTGTTGGCATAAGGCCTCCCTGTTCGCAGCCGGGGCCGTGCTCAAGCGCGCCGGGCCCGCGTTCCAGCTGGGGCCTTCTTCGCCGCCGTCTTCCGGGTAGCGGACTTCTTCGCGGGTGCCTTCTTCACCGCGGACTTCTTCGCGGGCGCCTTCTTCGTGGTGGATGGCGCGGACTTCCGGGCTGGCGCACTCCGGGCCTTGGTGGGCGCGGCCTTCGTCCTGGGCGCTTCCGCCGCACCGCTCAGTTGCGCCACGAGCTTCTTGGGCGCCACCGCGCGGTAGCTCTCGTCCAGCCACTTGCGCAGCATGTCGAGAGGCGGCGTGTCACGCGCACCGAAGCTGGCCGACACCCAGCCGCTCTTGCCCAGGCCGTACCCCGTCGGCTGCACGAACGGCAGCATCAGCGCCGCCCCGTTCGACTGCGGCAGCTTCATGGACATCGACAGGCCCTCGCCCGTCAGCGACAGGAAGACGAAGGCCTTCCCCTTGACCTTGAGCGTCCGGTGCCCCCAGGGGAAGTCCTCGGTCACCTCGGGGTAGCCCATGCCCGCCTCGCGCAGGGCCAGCTCGAAGGGCTCGAGCCGCTTCATCTCGGGGGGAACCGGCGTCATCGTCATGGCGTGCGTCTCCTCGTGGGGCGCCAGATTACCCCACGCGGACACGCCTCCCTTACTTCTTCGGCTTCAACAGCGTGAGCACCTGGGTGAACGTCCTGTCGCCATTCGGCGTGGTGCTCAGCACGCCGCTCGCTCCCTCGAAGGTGCCCGTGCCTCCGATGATCGGAATCAGCGACGTGCCCGTCTCGGCTTCCCGGCCCGCCACCGTGATGGTCCCCTCGGCCATCGTCAGCGTCCACTGGCACTCGCTGAACTGCCCCGGCAGCGTCCGGATGCAGTAGCCACTGTTGCTCCCGATCGTCTCCTTCGCCTCGTTCAACAGCGGCTGGTCGAACACGAACATGTCGCCCGGCGAGTCACCCGGAGGACCCAGATCCACCGGCGTGGCGATGCCGCTGCGGGCATCCGCGATGGTGTTCAGCGTCCAGGCTTCCTCCGCGGGTGCGTTGTTGACACAGCTCAACATCGGTGCCGCGGTCAAGACAGCCATGAGCAGCATCTTGCGCATCTGGTCCCTCCTTGGGGTGGCTCGCTTTGGAGCCAACCCGCGCACCTAGCGCCCGGAGGGTGACAGGGCAAATTCCTCGGTCTTACTGGGGACGCTGCTGCGTCTCGGTGTCGCTGGTCCGCACTCCCGCCGGAGGCGCCGTCGTGGGCGGCGGCGTGGCCTCGGTGCCCTGGGGTGGGGCCGCCTGCTGGCCCTCGGGGGCCGGAGGAGGGAGGCCCATTCCGGACGGCTGCGGGGAAGCGCCGGCCTCGGCCAGGCTGGCGTCCACCGTCCTCAGCGCCTTCTCCAGCGCCTGCGCCGCCGGGCCCACCACGCTGAGCATCTGGTTGGCCCGCTGCGTGTTCCGGTTGCGGCTCTCCGACGCGATCTTCAGCTGCGTCAGCGCCTCCGTCACGTCCCGCCGCGCCTGCTCCAGCTTCTGCCTCGCCTGGAAGAAGGCCACGTCCGCCTTCATCGTCTCCAGCGTGCGGCGCTGCTCCTCCGTCAGCCCGGACAGCAGCTCCGCCCGACGCAGGAAGTAGAGCCCCTTCTCCAGCACCGCCGGATCGTCCGACTGCACCCGCGGCCGGGCCAGCCCCTCCAACACCGGGAAGAGGGCCCGGTCCAGCTCGTCCCGCTCGGTGAAGCGCTGCTCCAGGAGCGCCGAGACGTCCCGGCCCTCGGTGGACAGGGGGGCGTAGGCGTCCGCCAGCCGCGCGTCCCCGGGACGGTAGGGCGCCGCCCCCGTGGGCAGCAGCCGCCCCTTCATCACCACCAACTGCCCGTTTTCCTGGGCCAGGGTGAAGGTGCGGGCGTTGAGCTGCGAGAGCAGGAAGGCCACCGCCCCTCCCAGGCCCAGGATGATGAGGGTGACGAGCAGCCGCGTGAAGGCGCTCGTGGCCCGGCGGCCGAAGCCCGGCCGGTTCTGCTGTGGGTTCATCATGGGATTCATGGTGCTTGCTCCCCAGACGTCCAGGCGGCGAGCCGATTTCCCGGCCCCAGTGCTTTCCTTGGGACAACCGTCCCAAGGGCTATACTCGGTTGGCCCTACTCATGCATCCCACATTCCGCCGCCTGGGGACCAGCGAGCTGTTGCCCCGGTACATCTTCGCGGAGAGCCTCTTCGCACGCCGTCGCGTGTTGGAGGTGGACGCGGTCGCCACCACCGGCGGCGAGAGCGCGCGCTTCCTCCTGGAGCGCGGCGCCCGCACCGTCGTGGCTTGTGACGCGGACCTCGCGGCCGTGGCGGCGGCCCAGAAGGCCCATGGCGGCGCCTCGTTGCGCTACCGCGCCAACGTCTACGACGACCTCGAGCCCGGCAGCTTCGATCTGGTGCTCGTGGCCGACCTCGCCCCCTACGTGCGCGCCCCCACGCTCCTGGCCGAGCTGGCGCGGCTCGTGAGCCGGCAGGGCTACCTCATCGGCGGCCTGCGCAACACGGCGGGGCTCGCCCTCTGGCAGCTCATGGACGTGGAGGAGGGCGTGCCGCCCACGTATGGGCAGTTGCTCGACGCGCTCTCGCCGCACTTCCCGAACGTGGAAGTCGCCACGCAGGCGCCCGTGCTGGGCTATCAGCTCGCCTTCGAGAAGGGCGATGGCCTCCAGGTGGATGGCTCCCTCATCCGCGGCAGCGAGGCCGCCTACTACGTGGTGATGGCCGGCGCCGAGCCCGCCCGCATCGTGGACCCCACCTGGGTGCAGCTGCCTCCCGAGCCGCTCGCCTTCACCCGCGGCAAGCTGGACGAGGTGGCCCAGCGCTCCAAGGGCTGGGAGGAGCGCACCGGCCGCCTCAAGGAGTCCCTCACCCGGCTGCGCGCGGAGCTGACCGACCGCGAGAGCGAGGTGACGCAGCTCAAGCCGGCCCTGGAGCTCGCCCGCGACCAGGTGGCCCGGCTCACCGCGCAGTTGGAGCAGGCGCGCGGCACCCCGGAGGCCACCCGCGAGCGCGATGAGCTGTCCTCCCGCCTGCGCCGCACCGAGCTGGAGTTGCAGGTGGCCCTGGAGCGTGTGGCCGACGCGGACCGGCGGCTCGGCCAGCAGCGGCTGGAGATGGAAGCCGCGGAGCGCGCCCGCAAGGAGGCCGAGGTCCAGACCCTGGGCTCCCAGGAGACGTTGCGGCTGGAGCGCGCCCGCCGCGAGGAGCTGAACACCTCCCTGGAGGAGTCCCGCGAGCGCCTCACCCAGGCCTATACCCAGCTGCGCGAGTTGCAGGACGAGCTGGCCGGGCTGCGCGTCGAGCGCGAGAAGGACCGGCTCTCTTCGGAGCGCGCGCGAGAGCAGTCCGAGGAGCTGCGGCGCCAGGTGGAGGCGGCCCGTGAGCGCGAGCTGCGTCTGGCCGAGCAGTACTCGACGTCACTCGCCGCGGTGGAGCTGCTCAAGTCGGACGTGGCCAGGGCCGAGCAGGCCCGCCAGACGTCCGAGTCCGTGCTGCGTTCGCGCGACGCGGACCTGGCGCGTCTGACGCGCGAGGTGGAGGACGGCGCCCGGCGTGTGTCGGGGGCGGAGGCGGCCCGGCGCGACGCGGAGGTGCGCCTGACGGCCCGCGAGGCCGAGTGGCGCGGACTCGAGACGGAGCTCACGGCGGCGCGTGCCGAGCTGGAGCGGCTCACGGCCGAGGTGGAGGCCCGGACTCGCTCCGAGGAGAACGTCCGCTCGGCGGCGGCCCGGCTCGAGCAGGAGCTGCACGAGGCCCGGGGCAGCCTGGAGTCGCTCGAGGAGGAGCGGGTCCGCTCCGCCGCGGAGCTGGAGGAGACCATCGAGGAGGAGCGCCAGCGCGCGGAGTCGCGGGTGGCGCAGGAGCGGGCGAAGACGGAGCGGGCCGAGGCCGAGGCCGCCCGCGAGAAGGCCGCTCGTGAAGAACAGGCGTCGCGTGCCGAGGGGCTCGAGAACCAGGTACGCGTGGAGGCCGCCGCGCGGGAGGAGGCCTCGCGCGCCCTCGCCGGGCTGGAGGCCCAGCGGCAGCAGTGGGCCGATGAGCGCGGGGCCCTCCGGCGGCGCGTGGTGGAGGTCGAGGAGACGCTCTCGGAGTTGGAGCGGGTGCGGGCCTCGGACGTGGAGTCGATCACCCGGCTCGACTCGGCGCTGAAGGCGACGCAGGGCTCCATCACGGCGGAGCAGCAGGCGCGGGCCCGGGCCGACGCGGAGCGCGAGCAGGCGCTGGCCGGGCTGGAGCAGGAGCGCGAGGGGAGGGAGCGGCTGGAGGAGGCCGTGGCCCAGACCCAGGCCCGGCTGGAGGCGGAGCACCAGCGGCTCGAGGAGGCCCGCGAGGCGCTCTCGAGTGTCCGCGCCGAGCTGAAGTCCGAGCGGCAGCAGCGCGCCCAGGAGTCGGAGGAGCGCACCCGGCTCCAGGCTGGGCTGGAGGAGGAGCGCCAGCAGCGGGCCCAGGTGGAGGCGTCCCTGGCCGAGGTCCAGGCCGGGCTCGAGGCCGAGCGGCAGCGGAGCACCGGACTGGAGTCGGAGCTGGCCCAGGCCCGGGCCGGGCTCGAGTCCGTGC
>NZ_JPMI01000354.1 GCF_000733295.1 Archangium violaceum Cb vi76
GGAGCTGCAGACGCTCGTCACGGCGAAGGCCACCAACGTGCGCTGTGGCTTCTGTCGCTCCACGCGACCCGCTGCGTGCCTCGACGAAGTCGTGGAGCAAATCGAGATGGCTGTCGGCCACCTCTACGAGGACCCGGCCGAGAGTGTTCCTTACTGCTCTGCGGAGGGCGGGTATCTCATCGAGTCGGAGGGGCCGGAAGAGATCCTCTATGAAATGGGCCTCGAACTCACCTGCGATGATTCCGGAGCATTGTTCGACGCGATCGTCCGCCGGGTCGGATTTGAAGGCCTCGTCCCCCGCGACTGGGCGCGAGAGAGTCCGAACTCGTTCGGCGCGCTGCTGCAAAGCTGGCAAGCCTGTGTTGGGCTGCTGAAGCACGGGCAACGCTATTTCTTCATGGATGCTCGAATCACCGATGCGGATGACCCGGGTGACCCCCGTCGGGACCCCGC
>NZ_JPMI01000355.1 GCF_000733295.1 Archangium violaceum Cb vi76
TCATGGAGGCTCAGCCCGAGTGGGGAACTCCCGCCGAGGAACAGCCGCCACCGAGCAGCAGCCAGTCCTCGAGGCCCAGGCCGAGTGGGCCACTCCCGCTGAAGAGCAGCCGGTTCTCGAGGCGCAGACTGAATGGGCTACTCCCGCTGAAGAGCAGCCGGTTCTCGAGGCGCAGACTGAATGGGCTACTCCCGCTGAAGAGCAGCCCGTCATGGAGGCCCAGGCCGAGTGGGCCACTCCCGCTGAAGAGCAGCCCGTCATGGAGGCTCAGCCTGAA
>NZ_JPMI01000356.1 GCF_000733295.1 Archangium violaceum Cb vi76
TTCTTGAGGCAGCGCGCGTAGGGCCCGTGCTTGCCACGTGCCCTCTCCATTGCGCCCTGGCACTTGGGGCAGGGCTCCGGGTGCGGCTGGGCGTCCACGTCGCCCATGTAGCCACAGCCGTCCTTGTCGAGGCAGCGGGCGTAGGGGCCAGTCTTGCCCTGCACCTCCTCCATGGCCTTGCTGCACCGAGGGCAGGGGCGCGCGGCGGCCTTCACGTCGGGAGGGGCCGTGTAGTCGCACTTGGGCGTGGCCCTCCACCGGCTGCAGGCGAGGAATTCGCCGCGCTTGCCCGGGCAGAGCAGCAGCTCGCCGTCACCACATCGGGGGCACTGCTTCCCGGTAGGCTTGGGAGCGTCGGGCGCGGCCGCAGCGAGCTCGGGGCGCTTGCGTAGCAACTGCTCCACGGC
>NZ_JPMI01000357.1 GCF_000733295.1 Archangium violaceum Cb vi76
ACCCCATCACCGACGAGCTGACGACGCCGGATGGGGTGGGCCGCTACAACCACTTCGAGCGCGGCAGCATCTACTGGACGGCGAACACGGGTGCCTGGGAGATCCACGGAGACATCCGCGAGAAGTGGAAGCAGCTGGGCTGGGAGCGCAGCGACCTGGGCTACCCGACGACGGGTGAGCTGAAGACGCCGGACGGAGCGGGCCGCTACAACCACTTCCAGAACGGCAGCATCTACTGGACGCAGGCGACGGGGGCGCACGAGGTGCGTGGCCTCATCAAGGCGAAGTGGGGAGAGCTGGGCTGGGAGACGAGCTACCTGGGCTACCCGACGACGGACGAGCAGGGGGCGGCGGATGGGGTGGGCCGTTTCAACCACTTCGAGCGCGGCAGCATCTACTTCACGCC
>NZ_JPMI01000358.1 GCF_000733295.1 Archangium violaceum Cb vi76
AAACTTGATGGAAGATGTCATTGACTCAAGAGTACAAATGTATTCTGGAAGAGCATTCGGTGCTCTTAACCATCAAGCCGTTTCTCCAGCTCCATATCCAAGATTCTGAAAGTATTACTTAAAAGAAAAACATTTCTTTTCAATACATAATACCCACTGATCCATATTTCCTTTATACATTGTTTTAAACAATGGCCAGCATAAGATTCATCTCTACTTTTGCACAACATCTAAGTTTTTGTAAAGAACCTATGGTTTGAATGTCATCATGGGAACTCATATGTTGAGATTTAACCTGTTTTTTTTGTTTTGTTTTTGTTTTTTTGTTTTTTGTAGACAGGGTTTCCCTGTGTAGCTTTGCCCTTTTCCTGGAACTCACTTGGTAGCCCAGCTGGCCTCGAACTCACAGAGATCCACCTGGCTCTGCCTCCTGAGCGCTGGGATTAAAGGCATGTGCCACAGCAACCCAGCGAAA
>NZ_JPMI01000359.1 GCF_000733295.1 Archangium violaceum Cb vi76
GGGCAGCCCACGTCCGCTCCGGACTCCGGCGTCACCTCGCGCAACCTCGCCTACGTCAACTTCACCTCCGGCTCCACCGGCAGGCCCAAGGGCGTCGCCATCGAGCACCGCTCCGTCGTCCGCCTCTTCCACGGCGCCCGCTTCGCTCAATTCACCCCCGAGACGAGCTTCCTGCACCACTCCCCCATCTCCTTCGATGCCACCACGCTCGAGGTCTGGGGCACCCTTATCTTCGGCGGCCGCCTCGTCGTCTTCCCCC
>NZ_JPMI01000360.1 GCF_000733295.1 Archangium violaceum Cb vi76
AGAAGCGCGCCAACAAGGTGTACCGGATCCGCACCGCGCCTGGTTTCCAGACGGTGGTGGAGTTTCCCGAGGGCTTCGCCTCGCCGCCCTCCTGTGGTGACTGCGTGGATGGCGCCTCCCCCAGCATCGACAAGAGCCCGGCGCTTTTCGTCCTCCAGGCCTTCGACAACGACAACTACATCGCCGTGAAGCCCCTGCGCTTCTCTCGCGAGGAGGGAGGGGATGGCCCCCCTGCCGAAGAGTTTCAGATGACAGTGACGGTGCGGCTCAAGTCGCGCCTCACCGTCACCCTTCTGGT
>NZ_JPMI01000361.1 GCF_000733295.1 Archangium violaceum Cb vi76
CGTAGCCCTCCGGGCTGCCCATGTCGATGCGGGCGCCCGGCCTATGATTGCCGGCGCCAATAAAAGTGCCGTCTACCCAGACTCGTCCGCTCTCGCTTCCGGTGGAGTCATACAAGGTGGCCATGCGCGTTTTCCTAGCTGCGGGTTGTGGCTCTATGTGGGGTGCCGCATGTTAGCGAGGCGTGGGTACCGACGACCTCGTTATGCCCCTAATGGAATGTAACGTTCTCCACGACGAGCTCGCGGCCGCGCCCTCTCAGCTTGAGCGTGTACGCGCCCGGCACTGCACGGGCCGTCGGCTCGCTCACGACGTAGAAGGGCGCGTCGATCCCGGGCGGGATGACAACCGGCGTCAGCGTCCGCACACGGGCAAGCGCCTCGCCCGCGCCGGACACCAACGTCGCCTCCTCAATCTCCCAGCTCTCCGACGCGCGGTTTTTCACCCGGATGTGGATGGCGGCCTCGGGCCTCCGCCACCGCCAACAATGAGGAGCGT
>NZ_JPMI01000362.1 GCF_000733295.1 Archangium violaceum Cb vi76
CACCTGACGGCCCTTCTTGAGGTACTCCCCACAGTTCTCATCGGGCTTGCCCCACACGACAATTCGGTGCCACTCGGTGCGCTCCTGCTTCTGGCCGTTCTTGTCCGTCCAGGTGTCGGTCGTTGCGATGCGGAAGTTGGCCACTGCCTGGCCGCCCGGGGTGAAGCGCACTTCGGGGTCCGCCCCGAGGTTGCCAATGAGAATGACCTTGTTGACGCCACCAGCCATAAGAGTCCGCCCTCTTCAGGTACGAGAGTGAGTCCCGGGGCTATTGCAGGGGCGGC
>NZ_JPMI01000363.1 GCF_000733295.1 Archangium violaceum Cb vi76
CTGTGGATACTCGTGACCCATGCGACTTTCAACCTGGCGCATGGCCCTCCTGCCTCCGTCAGCGCTCCTCCTCGACCTCTCCGATCCATCCTTTGGCTCCCTTTCGGGTTTCATCGTTTCAGCCTGAATCAGAGTTGTCGGCATCCATCCGTATCTGCTGACGCTGCTTTGCAGTCGGGAAGTACAAGATCATAACAGAGGGACATGGG
>NZ_JPMI01000364.1 GCF_000733295.1 Archangium violaceum Cb vi76
CACCCCGGCGGCCAACTTCAACGGCACGACGAGCTTCACGTACACGGTGTCGGACGGCAACGGTGGCACGGCCACGGGCACCGTCACGGTGACGGTGACGGCGGTGAACGACCCGCCCACCGTGGTCAACGACAGCCTGACGGTGGCGGAGGACTGCGCGGCCACGGTGGTCAACGTGCTGGACAACGACTCGGATACCCCGGACA
>NZ_JPMI01000365.1 GCF_000733295.1 Archangium violaceum Cb vi76
CTCTGGCCGGACTTCCAGGTCTCGTCGCTTGGACCAAACTGGCGCGAGCAGGTGCGCGGCTGGAGCGACGAAGCACGAGCGGATTTCGTCTCGGAACTGCTTCATCATCGTATCGATGGCGAGGTCGCGGCCTTCGCCGCGGAGGACAGTAGCATCGCGGTGAAGGAGGCGGCGGTGTCCGGTCTCATATGGACCGGGTCTGACGACGCTCTGACCCGCGTCCTTGAGGCGATGGATGCGCAGACATTCGAGGAAGTTGCGCGCAAGAACGCCGACCAAATGCCCGCAGCGATCAGGGCTAAGACTGTCG
>NZ_JPMI01000366.1 GCF_000733295.1 Archangium violaceum Cb vi76
TCGTGTTGTGCGGCGCGCGCTCGGCCACTTGGTTGAGGACGCTGACAACCTCCGCCAGAGACCCCCACGAGACCGTGCTACGGCCTCGCACCAGCTCCTCGACGAGCGAACGCCAAGCCGGAAGGGACTCGCTTCGGAACTGCTCTAACGTCTTAGTTGACATAATCAGTATTAGCAGACCTTATTGCATAGGGCGACGGCATTATACCTACTGCCGTGCTCGGGATGCGAGCCGCTGCACATCCTCATTCGTGCAGAAGCTTGCGTCGCCGGCTAGGCCTGATACTCTATCCGTTAGGCGACCGGCCTAAGCTGCGAGCGGCTTGAACTGGCAAGACGTTTCCCGTCTTCTTTTTGACGACCGACACCCTGGGATCTCCCTGTGCCGGACGCGTAATCGCTCGACGTCCAGGCACATATCCGGAGTCCCTGACATGGGTATCGTGTTTCGTCGATCATTCACACCCTGCGCCCCAAGTCGCCCCG
>NZ_JPMI01000367.1 GCF_000733295.1 Archangium violaceum Cb vi76
AAGACTCGGGGCCTTCGCCTTTGCGGGCTGCTGCATTTCTCCGCTCCGCGTGTGTCTTTCCGCAGCGCAGTGCCTTGCTTCACACCGTTTCCATCTTCGCGCTGGCGATGCCTCTCCAGGCTTGCTTGATTGGTGTTCCTCTCTTCAAGTCCAGGAGCTCCTCGTCCATGAAGCAGCTGCTGCGCCCCGCCCTTGGTGGTCTCCTCGCCCTCGCCGTCTTCCTCTCTCCCGAACGTGCCGAGGCGACTGACTTCCGGCTCACCCTCGGCGCTGACTACCAGATCAACTCCGGCGCCTTCTTCCACCTCACCGGCTCCGTCGACTTCATCTTCGTCGGCCCCCTCTCTATCGGCACCCGCTTCGGCGCCCTCCTCGCCACCCAGCCCAATACCTTCGGCGTCCCTCTTGACCTGAATATCCGCTTCACCCCTCGGCGCACTCCTCTGTACGTGGAGTTCCTCGGTGGTCCGTGGATCTTCTTCCAGGGGGACGTCTTCCGCGCCCACGCCGCCTTTGGTTTCGGCTATCAGGGCCGTTCCGTCAGCTTCGGCCTCGAGGTCGGCTACCTCCAGCCGAGTCCTCATATCGGTCTGCGCCTCGGCTGGCGCTTCTAGTCCTCGCAGGGCCCGGCCTGGCCAGGCGCGTATCAGTAGTGCGGCGGCTTCTCGTGCTGCCTCGCGTCCACCAGGCCCGGCTCGTCCTGCAGCTTCTTCTTCAGCTGCTCGACTTCCGCCCTCAGTACGTCCATCTCCCGCTGCTGGGCGTACAGCACCTCGCTCAGCTCCTGCAGCAGCTCCTGCTGCTGCATGTAACGCAGCTCCAACTCCACGATCCGCGACTCGTCTTCCATTCCCCTGGGATAACCCGGTCTCGAGCTCGTTGTCCCGGGTCGCGGTTCCGTTGCCCTCTGGCTCTCCCCATGGATGCCTCCCGCCACCTCCTCCGCGCCCGTGAACTCCTCGAGCGCGGCCGGCCCGAGCTCGCCGAGTCCGCCTTGAGCGATGCCATCGATGCCTCCATCCAGGCCGAGGACCTCGTCATGCTCACCCGCGCTCGCATGGCCCTGGGTGAACTGCTCTCCTCCGAGGGCCGCGATGACGAGGCCATCCCCTTCCTCCAGGCCGTTGTTCGCACCGAGATCGCGGATGGTTCTGTTGATCTCGAGGTCAAGGCCGCTGCCCGGTTGCTCCGGCGGATCCGCGGCATCCCCGAGGAGTAGACCCTCACCCCGGCCCTCTCCCAGAGGGAGAGGGTGATGCGCTACGGCGTGCGGCAGGCGCTTCTCACCGCGTCCATCCGCTCCGGAAACCGTCTCTCCAGGTCCATCCTCGTCGCCCTCATGTCGTCCAGCCGCCCTGTCTGTCTTTGAATCTCACACAGCGCGGACAGCGGTCTCATGTCCGACATGTCCAGGCGATCCGCTTCCCTCAACGCCTCCTCCGCCCCCTCCACGTCCCCCACCCGGTACGCCGCCATCCCCAACTGGTAGTGCCCCATCACCAGCCCCGGCTCCTCCTCCACCGCCCTCGCGAACAGCTCCCTCGCTTCCTCCATCCTCCCCTGCGCCACCCTCACCAGCCCCTCCTCCACCCAAAGCCTCGCCCTCCCCAGCTTCTCCTCCAGCTTCTTCAAGACCTGGAGCGCTTCCTCCCCACGGCCCGCCGCGCTCAACAGCCTCCCGTACCTGAGCCCCACTCCCGTCTCCCCGGGCGCCTTCCCGTACGCCTCCTCCACCGCCTTCAGCGCCCCCGCCACGTCCCCGTCCCTCTCCGCGAAGTCCGCTCTCAATAGCGCCCCCCTCACATCCCCAGGCGCCAACTCCTCCGCCCTCGCCAGCGACTCCTCCTCGCACCGGTTCATCCGCTGCTCGTGGCATACCCTCGCCAGCAAGAGCTGCGTCTCCACGTCCCCCGGCTCCAGCCGCTCCGCTTCCTTCGCCAGCTCGTAGGCGTCCAACGGCGCTCCCTCCAGCAAGAGCTCCGCCCCCGCCCTCAGGTGCTCACCCCTCGTCTTCGGGTTCTCCTTCAGCTTCTTCAGCACCTGCGCCCGTTGCACCGCGTCCGGAATCGCCTTCGCCATCGCCAGCTCCTGCTCCGGCATGTTCCTCGGCAGGAAGAGCGGGATCAGATGCACCACGAAGGCCACCGTGCAGGCGATCAGCACTCCCTTCATGCCCCGCTCGAGCCACCAGTGGCGCGGCCTCTCCGGCGCTCCCCTCTCTTCCGGGGGCTGCTCGGGGCCTCGGTGCTTCCGGGTCTCTTCGGCGGGCGGCGGTACGTTCAACACGGCCCTTCGACTCTAAGGGACTCGCCGCTCCCTTCGCAGCGCCCCCCGCCCACTCCCCTGGTCACTGTCCGACACCCGTTGCCAGCAGCAATCAGCCAGGCTCATCCCCCCCTCACCTCAGGACACCGCCCTCAGCCTCGGCCTCGGCCTCTCCGGCAACTCCTCCCCACAGCTCCAGCACAGCTCGAAGTTCCCCGGGTTCTCCTCCCGACACCCCGGGCACTCCACCTCCCTCGCCGCCTTCTCCTCATCCCCCTCCAACTCCTCCACCAGCTCCCTCGCCCTCTCCACCTCCTCCTCCGGCACCCACAACTCCACCCACGTCTCCGTGCTCGGTATCTCCCCCGCCAACGGTGCCAGGCTCTCCCCTCGTACCTCCACCGACAACCCCGAGCCCGTCAGCAACCCCGCCCTCAAGCGCGCCTCCCCCGCCGTCCGGTGTACCGAAAACCTCACTCGCTTCATCGTCCCTCTCTACCCACCCGCCCTCCTTCCCCGCAACCCACCCCCTCCACCCGTCCCCACCTCACGAGTTCAGCTCCCTCCCTGGCCTGCTCCTCGGCCTGCCGCGTACACTGTGCCGATCAAGGGGGGATTTCTGCTCGGTTTAGAACTCAGTCGGGAAGGCGAGGGGACTTCTCCGGTTCCCTCCCAGCGTTCCTCCCTCTATCCGTTGCCGGCTTTTGTTCCCCCGTCGCTTCCCCTCGGAGACGCCGTGGCCTTCCTCTCCAGCAGCCCCTCCCAGCCCCATGGCGCTCCCCTGTGGGCCCGCTACGGTCTGGCCCTGCTGCTCACCGGCCTGGCCTTCTCCTTCCAGTGGCTCCTCGCCCCCTGGCTCCCTCCCTCCCCCTCCTTCTTCTTCCTCTCCTCCATCCTCCTCGCCGCCTGGCTCGGCGGTCATGGGCCCGGTGCCCTCTCCACCCTCCTGGCCCTCGTCCTCACCTTCTTCTTCTTCCGGCCCCCCGGCGGCTCCCCCTCCCACCACCTCGTCTCCTGCGCCCTCTTCACCGGCGTCTCCGCCTTGATGACCCTGGTGGCCTCCCGCGTCCGCCTCCTCCTCCACGAGGCCCACTCCGCTCGCGCCTCCGCCCAGGCCCACGGTCAGACCCTCTCCATCACCCTGCGCAGCATCGGCGACGCCGTCCTCACCACCGGCCCCGATGGGCTCGTCCGCTTCATCAACCCCGTCGCCTCCTACTTCACCGGCTGGCGCGAAACCGAGGCCATCGGCCAGCCCCTCTCCCGCGTCCTCCGCCTCGTCGACCCCTCCTCCCGCCAGCCCCTCGACTCCTCCCTCCTCGCACCCCTCGAGGACCGGCCCGTCCAGCTCGGCCTCCCCGCCCTCCTCCTCTCCAAGAACGGCGCCGAGCTCCCCATCGAGCACACCGCCGCCCCCATCTCCGACCCCCACGGCTCCTCCCTCGGTACCGTCATCGTCTTCCGCGATATCTCCGCCCGCTTCCGCGAGGAGCATGAGCACGCCCAGCTCCTCGCCCGCGAACACGACGCCCACCTCGAGGCCGAGTCCCAGCGCGAACGTCTCGAGACCCTCTTCATGCAGGCCCCCGTCGCCATCTGCCTCACCCGCGGCGATGACCACGTCGTCGAGCTCGTCAACCCGCTCGGACAAACCCTCGTCGGCGAGCTCCTCACCCCCGGCCGCTCCGTCCGCGAGTCCATCTCCGGGCTCGACCCCCACCTCCTCCAACTGCTCGATGAGGTGTTCCGCAAGGGCACCCCCTTCACCGGCCACGAGGTCCCCCTCCGCGCCGACTTCTCCGGCTCCGGCCACCCCGAGGTGAAGTACTTCGACCTCACCTGGCAGCCCTGGCGCGGTCACGACGGGGCGATTCTCGGCACCATGGGCCTGTGCGCCGAGGTCACCGAACAGGTGCTCGCCCGACGCGAGGTGGAAGCCCTCGCCTCCGACCTGCAGAAGGCCCTCCAGATTCGCGACGACTTCCTCTCCGTCGCCTCCCATGAGCTCAAGACGCCCCTGACCTCGCTCCAGCTTCAGCTCCAGTTGCTCTGGCGCTCGCTCCCCGAGTCCGGTCCCGATGGGCAGACCCACCCCGCTCGCAAGCGCATCGAGGCCACCCGCCGCCCCGCCGAGCGGCTCCACCAGCTCGTCAACAACCTGCTCGACGTCTCCCGCATCCGCGCGGGCCGCCTCGCCCTCGAACACGAGACCGTCGACTTCTCCTCGCTCCTCCAGGACGTCGTCACCCGCGCCGAGGCCGATGCCGCCGGCGCCGGGTGCACCCTGCTCCTCCGGGCCGAGTCCCCCGTCATCGGCCGCTGGGACCGCCTCCGCCTCGAGCAGGTCGTCACCAACCTGCTCTCCAATGCCATCAAGTACGGCGCCAACCACCCCGTCGAGATGACCGTCGTCCAGGACGGCGACCTCGCCCTCCTCACCGTGAGAGATCACGGCATCGGCATCGCCCCCGAGCACCAGGCCCGCATCTTCCAGCGCTTCGAACGCGCTGTCTCCGAACGCCACTACGGCGGCTTCGGGCTCGGGTTGTGGATCGTCAAGCAGATCGTCGAGTCGCTCGGCGGGGATATTCGCGTCGAGAGTCAGCCCGGACGGGGCGCCACCTTCACCGTGGCCCTCCCCCTCGCGCCTCCCCCCAGCGGCCGCTCCGACGCCGTCTCCGCTCCCGCTTCCCACGTCGCCAACTGAGCCTCTCGTGGCGGAGTGGGGGAGGGGATTACTCCTCCACGCGCAGCTCGTGCGGCAAGACCGCGTGCGCGTGCCTCGGCGCCCTCAGGTGCAACTCCTCCGTCAGGAGCTCGTCCAACTCCTCCAGGAGCTCGTCGTACGGCGTTCCGTCTCCCCTCGCTCGCTGCCCCGCGTGCGCTTCCAGCCGTACTCTCGGCGTCTCCTCGTCCTCGAACGCCAGGCTCACCGCCATCCCCCTCGGGCCCCCCGCCACCGGCTCCACCACCGCCGGCGCCGGTTGTCTCTCCGCTTCCTCCACCAGCGGCCCCAGGCGCTCGATCTCCTCCTCCGTCAGCTCCCGCTCCACCACCGTCTCGCCCTGCTCCAGCACCCTCAGGTGCCTCAGCCTCTCCACCCGCACCGCCTGCGCCCCCGTGTTCGTCCTCCCGTTGCGCTCGTACGTCACCGTCTTCACGCTCCACCTCCCCCGGCTCGGCCTACGGGCTCCGCCTTGTGGAGGTAGTCACTTCTCCGGCTCGTGGCTCGCTTGCTCCCTCGCCGGGGCACGGTGGGGGTCCAGCGGGGGGAACCCGGGGGGCCCGGCACCCTCACCCCGTCCCTCTCCCGGAGGGCGAGGGGAGATTGCTCCCGCTCGAGTGTTCCTTCCTGGGGAGTGTTCCTTCCTTGGAACTCCGAGTGTTCTTCTTCCCTCACCCCAACCCTCTCCCAGAGGGAGAGGGCGTTGACTCTGACGCACCGCGTTCGCTTCCTGCTGTCTGCCCCCTCCCCACGCCATTACACTCCCGCCGTGCGTCCTGAATCCGCCGCCCTTTCCCACCCCGTCCCTTCCAGCGACTCGCTCGCCGTCGCTTCCCCTTCGCTCCCCCAGCCCCCTCGCCCCCGCTCCGAGCGCCTGCTCGCCCTCTCCTCCACCGAGTTCGACCTCCTCGTCATCGGCGGCGGCGTCACCGGCTCCGGCATCGCCCGCGATGCCTCCCTCCGCGGCCTCCGCGTCGCCCTCGTCGAACGCGAGGACTTCGCCTCCGGTACCTCCAGCCGCTCCTCCCGCCTCATCCACGGCGGCGTCCGCTACCTCGAGCACGGCCACCTCGGCCTCGTCTTCGAGTCCTCCATCGAGCGCTACCGCCTCCTCCGCCTCGCCCCCCACCTCGTCCGGCCCCTCGCCTTCGTCTGGCCCGTCTACCAGGGCGCCCGCATCCCCCGCTGGAAGCTCGCCGCCGGCCTCAAGCTCTATGACGCCCTCGCCCTCTTCCGGAACGTGAAGGGCTCCCGCAGCCTCAACGCCTCCCAGGTCTCCGAGGTCGTCCCCGGGCTGCGCACCGACGGTCTCCGCGGCGGCTCCCGCTACTACGACGCCGCCACCGACGACGCCCGCCTCACCTTCATCAACGCCCTCGCCGCCTCCGAGGCCGGCGCCATCGTCCTCAACCACGTCTCCGTCCGCTCCCTCGTCGTCCAGGACGGCCGCGCCCGCGGTGCCACCGTCGTCGACTCCCTCACCGGCCAGCCACTCACCGTCCGCGCCCGCGCCATCGTCAACGCCACCGGGCCCTGGTCCGATGAAATCCGCAAGCTCGACGCCACCAACGGCGGAGGCCCCACCGTCCGCGGCTCCAAGGGCGTCCACATCTCCGTCCCCCGCGAGCGGCTCCCCACCGACTGCGCCCTCACCCTCCTGTCCCCCGTCGACGGGCGCGTCATGTTCATCCTCCCCGCCCACTCCCACACCATCATCGGCACCACCGAAACCGCCACCCGCGCCCACCCCTCCGAGGTCCGCGCCAGCCTCTCCGACGTCGACTACCTCCTCGCCTCCGCCAACGGCTTCTTCCCCACCGCCCACCTCTCCCGCGAGGACGTCGTCAGCGCCTGGGCCGGCATCCGCCCCCTCGTCGCCAGCGCCTACTCCGGCTCCGGTGACGCCGGCAGCGCCAGCCGCGAGCACGCCATCCACACCAGCCCCACCGGCGTCCTCGCCATCTCCGGCGGCAAGCTCACCACCTACCGCGTCATGGCCCGCGACATGGTCGACGCCGTCGAGCACGCCCTCGGCCTCCCCCACCGCAAGGCCCCCACCCACGCCCTCCCGCTCCCCGGCGGCGACATCCCCTCCCTCGAGGCCGAGCTCGCCTCCGCCCGCTCCACCGTGGGCCGCGACGACATCGCCACCCACCTCGTCCACGCCTACGGCGGCCGCTGGCGCCAGGTCTGGGCCCTCACCCACGCGCAGCCCCTCCTCGCCGAGCCCCTCGCCCCCGGCCTCCCCTACCTCCGCGCCGAGGCCGTCCAC
Organism: Archangium violaceum Cb vi76; assembly: GCF_000733295.1. Lineage (GTDB taxonomy): Bacteria > Myxococcota > Myxococcia > Myxococcales > Myxococcaceae > Archangium > Archangium violaceum. The sequence goes on from NZ_JPMI01000367.1 coordinate 7,263, forward strand.
GGCGTCACCCACGAGCTCGTCCACACCCTGTCCGACCTGCTCGTGCGCCGCCTCAAGGTCGCCTTCGAGACACGGGACCTCGGCCGCGCCGCCGCCCGCATCGCCGCCTCCGACATGGCCCCCCTGCTCGGGTGGAGCCCCCAGGACGTCGAGCGCCAACTGGCCGACTACTCCCGCGACGTGGAGCGGCTCTTCGGCATCGACCCCGCCGACGCCTGACGTCCACCAGCGCTCAGCCGACCGGGGGACTTCCGCCCGTCCGCCCTACCGGCCTGCAAGCGGACGACCTACCGTGATTCAATACGGAATGGGCCCGTCCTCCAGGCGTTTCGCGGGCCTTTGTCCTCCGCCCGGTTCCGCCAGGCGGTGCCATCCCCCAGACGGGGGTAGGGAGACGTACATATGAGGCGATTGGTGCTGTTGGGCCTGCTGGGGCTGGGTGTGAATGGGTGCGCCGTGGAGCCCCCCGATGGTGGCGCCGAGCAGCTCGAGAAGCCGCTCTGCCCCGAGCTGGTCATCTCGGACCTGAGCCGCTCGCCCAGCCAGAGCCTCTCCGTGGGCACCGCGTCCTCCGCGCTGAGCGCCTCGTCCACCACCGCACAGCCCGTGCTGGTGCGCTTCCGCTCGCGGGCCGGCATGCGCTCGGCCGCCGCGCTCCGCCAGCGCGAGGACACGCTCCAGAAGGCCGGCGGCCACCTCAAGTACCACTGGCCCTCGCTCGACGCCGCCGCCCTCTCCCTCACCCCCGAGGCCCAGGCCCGGCTCGCCCAGGACCCCGACGTCCTCTCCATCACCCCGGACCGCACCGTGCGCGCGCTCGGCCTTCCGTCCCGCGTGCCCGTCTCCGCCCTGGCCTCCGTGCCCGAAACCCCCGCCCCTCCCTCCGAGTACACCTGGTCCGTCCGCATGTCCCAGGCCAACGAGGTGTGGGACGCCAACAATGACGGCGCGCTCGACACCGACGCCCCCAATGGCTCCGGCGTCACCGTGTGCGTCATCGACAGCGGCATCGACCGCGACCACCCCGAGCTCAAGGCCGCGTACGTCAAGGGCAAGGACTACATCGACGACGACGATGACCCCGAGGACAAGGACGCCTCGGGCGCGTGGGGCGGCGGCCATGGCACCCACGTGGCTGGCACCATCCTCGCCCAGCTCGGCTCCGGCGGGCAGGTGGACCTCAACGACTCCACCCTCAGCCCCAACGGCATGGTGGGCGTGGCCCCCGGCGCCCGGCTCCTCGTGGCCCGCGTGCTCGACGAGCGCGGCGATGGGCGCACCTCCGACGTCATCGAGGCCCTCAAGTGGTGCAAGGAGGAGAACGCCAACATCGTCTCGCTCTCGCTCGGCTCGTCCACCCCGGACCCCGTCGAGGAGGAGACCTTCCAGGCTCTGTGGGACGCGGGCATCCTCGCCATCGCCGCCAGCGGCAACTCCGGCGAAGCCACCCCGTACAACCCCATGTACCCGGCCGCCTACGGCACCGTCATCGCCGTGGGCGCGGTGGACTCCGAGATGAAGCACGCCCGCTACTCGCAGGGCGGTGAGCACCTGAGCCTCGTGGCCCCCGGCAGCGGCGTGTACTCCACCTACCCGCGGGGCAACTCGCCCTTCGCGAACCTGATGATCGATGGCACCTTCTACAAATCGAGCTCCCTCGACTACGTCCCCTTCGAGGAGTACGAGGGCACGCTCGTGGACTGCGGCCTGGGCGCCAGCATGCGCTCGTGCCTCGGCGGCAGCGTCACCTGCGAGGGCTTCGTCGCCTACGTGGACCGCGGCGACATCCGCTTCAACGACAAGGTGAAGAACGTGCGCTCGCAGGGCGCGCGCGCCGTCATCATCGGCAACAACGACCCCGAGGATGATGACTCGCTCGGCTTCACCCTGGGCAACGCCGCCGAATGGCCGCCCGTGACGGCCGTTCCCACCGGCACCGCGCAGTTCCTCCGCGGCCAGTTCGGCAAGACGGTGCGCGTGGGCATCCGCGGCGGGGACTACGCCTTCAGCTCCGGCACCTCCATGGCCACGCCCCACGTCGCCGGTGTGGCCGCCCTGGTGTGGAGCGCCAACCGCGGCCTCAAGAACGCCGATGTGCGCCGCATCCTCGAGAGCACCGCCAAGGACCTCGTGGATCCCATCGACTCGCCGGACTCCACCGTGGGCAAGGATCCCGTCTTCGGCTACGGCCTGGTGCAGGCCAAGGCCGCGGTGGAGGAGGCCTACAGGCAATTGCCGTAGCTCCGGGACGCTCGTGTCCCCTGGCGCTCCCGTGTCCCGCGGGAGCGCCCACGCCCGGCCCGGAGCCCCGGAGCCTCAGCCCGCGAGCTCCGCGTCGATGGCCTCGATGAACTGCTCCATCGGGCGCGCCCCCACCACCGCCGTGTCGTTGATGAAGAAGGTGGGCGTCCCCGACACGCCCCGCTGGCGCGCCTCCGTCACCTCCGCGTCCAGGTAGTTGTCGTAGGCCCCGCTGTCCAGCGCGCGGTTGAAGCGCTCCACGTCCAGCTTCAGCTTCTTCGCCAGCTTCTCCAGCGACGCCCGGTCCAGCTCCTTCTGCTGCTGGAAGAGCGCGTCGTGGTACTCCCAGAAGCGGCCCTGCTCCGCCGCCGCCATGCTCGCCGCCGCCGCCAGCCGCGCGTGCTCGTGGAAGGGCAGCGGCGAGTGCCGGAAGACGATGCGGATTCTGTCCCCGTACTTCTCGCGCAGCTGCTTCAGCGTGTTGCTGCCCTTCGAGCAGAAGGGACACTGGAAGTCCGACCACACCTCCACCGTCACCTTCGCGTCCGCCGGGCCCTGGCTCGGTGCCTCGCGGCGGGGCGTGGCCGCCCGCGGTGCCGCGGGGTGCGGAGTCTTGCAGTTGTTGCCATCACAGGCCTCGGCCGACGACACCGGGACGAAACCAGACACGAACGCGCCGACGAGCGCGGCGGTGAGCATGCGCTTCATGAGTGACCTCTGGAGTGGTTGGGATTGTCCTGCCCCCAGAAGTGACACTCACGGCGCCTGGGTTTCAGCGCGCCATTTTCCGCTTCATTTTCAGGGCAGCGGCCGCGCGGGCGACGCCAGCAGGCACGCCCCGAAGCTCGCCTCGACCAGCGCCACGGCCTCGACGCTGGGGTCCATGCACGCCGGCACGCGCGCGATGGACACCATTCCCTGGCTCCACGCGTCCTCCGAGGAGAACGAGGCGAACGCGCCGTGCGACGTGGAATGCGAGCGCGGCGCCATGCTCAGCGCCATGAAGGCCACCGCCGCCGCCGCTCCCATCATCGCCACCCACCCCCGGTGCTCCCGGCGCGGCTGACGCGGCGCGGGCGCCGGACGCAGCTTCGCCTCCAGTGCCTCGAAGCGCAGCGCCGGCCGCGACGGCATCCGCCGGGCCCGCTGCGCCATCCACCCGCGCTCCGTGCGCAGCCACGCCAACGCCCGTGTGCACGTGGCACACGTGGCCGCATGCGCGCTCACCCGCTCGGCGTCCTCCGCGGAGAGCTCTCCGGCGAGCAGCGCGTCCAACTCCGACTCGCGGCAGGGGGTGCTCATGAATGTCCTCCATTTCCCACGTGCCCCGCGAGCCGCTCGCGCAACTGCAGCCGTGCACGGTGGATTTCGTTCTTCACCTTGGGCAGCGACCAGCCCATCACCTGGGCGATGTCCTCGTACGCCAGCCCATGATCGATGCGCAGCAGCAGCGCCGAGCGCCGCTCCTCGCGCAACTCCCCGAGTGCCTCCGCCAACAACCCCTCCATCTCCCGGTTCAGCAGCAGCTCCTCCGGCGTGGGCGAGGGCAGGCTGGCCTCCAGCAGTGGCTCGTTCTCCTCGGAGGCGATGTCCAGGTGCGTGCCCCGCGTCCGCCGCGACTCGAGGTAGATGTGGCGGGCAATCCCCAGCAGCCACGAGGCCAGGCGCGCATCGTCCCGCAGCGCCCCGAGCTTCCCGTGCGCCCGGACGAAGGTTTCCTGGGTGGCCTCGTCCGCGGCGGCATCGTCCCGGAAGAGATCTCTCAGGAAGCGCCACACGGCGGGCGAGTGCTGCTCGAAGAGCGTGCGGAAGGCGACCGGGTCCCCCTTGCGCGCACGCGTGAGCAGCCGGCGCTCGGCGTCCCCGGCCGAGGGCGCACCGCCCACCAGGGGCAATCGGACCGCGAAAAGGTGGCTCACGCGCCGTGGTGACATGAGGCCGCCGGGAGTTTCACCGCTCGTTCTCTTTCATGCCGGCCCCGTGGGTCGAACCGGACACGCCCGCTCCGAGAGCCGCCAGGGAGGCGGGGTGCCGCCCCAGGCCGGGTGTGTCCCTTCGAGAACAATTCCCACCTTTCGCCACGGGGAGGGGTCAACGAGGAGAACGGCATGCGGAGAGCCATCTGGATGGCGCTGGCCTTCATGGGGACTGCCCCTCTGGTGGCCCTGGCGCAGCAGCAGAACACGGGAAATGCCCCGGCGGCGAGTCCCTCGGGGGCGGCGAGCGTCGAGCAGGGCCAGGACACGACAGCCACCCAGGCCCCCGGGGCGCCAGGGCAGCAGTCGGCCGGGACCATCGGCACTCAGGGCCAGCCCGCCACCGGAGGCCCCGCTGGGACGCACGGCACCCCCGGGCAGACCGGTGGAGTGGGCGGGGCAGGGGGCGCGGACATGGGCACCGGCACGGGTGGCGGTGGCACCGGAGGCGGGGCTACCGGTGCGACGGGGACGGGCGGCACCGGGACGGGCTCGGTAGGCAGTGGCGGTACCAGCACGGGCGGCACCGGAGTGGGCGGCGGTACGGGGACGGGGAGTGGAGGCGCCAGCGGTCAGTCCGCGATGCAGCAGGCGCCCATGGGCTCCGAGGCGATGCAGCGGGAGCTGGCCTTCTTGCGCCAGCGCGTGGCCCGTCTGGAGGCCGAGGTGGATGCCCTGCGTGGCACGGGTGGTGGGGGCACCGGCGGCGCCACCCCGGGAGTCGATACCGGCACCCCGGGTCCGGATCCGGAGGACATGAGGATTCAGGGGCCTGTCACCGTGGCCACCGCGGTGTTCGACGGCCGCGTGGTCGACGTCGCGCGCAAGCACATCGACATCGTCGACACCTCGGATGGCACCTTCTATCGCCTCACCGTCGATGCCCAGACGAAGGCCTTCGTGGGGCCGGACCTCCAGCGCATCCCCGTGGGACAGATTTCCGAGGGGACGCCGGTGCGCACCTCGTTCGCGCTCATCTCCGGCGTCGAGCATGCGCGCAACATCGTCACGAACCCCCAGCGGGCGCCGCGGTGGCAGCAGGAGCAGCAGCGGGGGCCCGGGCCGCGGAGGGAGGCTCCGCCGCAGCCGACCCCGGAGCAGTAGGACAGGCCAGGAGGGGGCGGGCCTGTCAGGGGGGAGGGTCCGGCGGCGATGGGGAGCAACTTGTCCGACTGTTGGACAAGTTGGCACGCCGCGCGGCCGGAGGGTGCCGCTGGCTCAGTCGACCTCCAGCAAGTCCAGCGATGGGATGAGGGGCGGCGGCATCTGCCACAGCCCCGCCTGGTGCTGGTAGCCGACCTCGAAGGCATCCAGGATGGCGGGCCAGCGATCCGCGAAGACGGCCCAGTTGTACTCGGTCGGCTTCGAGGTGAGGAAGTTGTGGTCCCGGTCCGGTTGCCGCTCGGTGTAGTCGCTGAATTCCCAGGCGATGGGGCCCATGGGCAGGCGCAGGGTCGGCGTCATCGCGTGCATGAGGGCGTCGCGGGGCACCTCGCCCGCGCGCGGGGAGGACGGGGTGAAGGCCGGCTGCACGGCGTTGTGCTGCTCGTGCCACGCCAGGTAGTTGTTGGCGAAGGCGATGAGTGCATTCCGTCCCGAGGCCTCCGCCGTCCGCCGCGCCTCCTCGAAGAGGGCGAAGGCGGCCACCAGCAAGCTCCGCCCGCGCACCTCGGGCAGCACGGTTCCGAAGTGGGTGGGCTGGGGTGAGTCCTTCACGTGCTCGAGCGCGTACTCCCGGGCCCGGCGCGCCTCGCTGGCGGAGGCTCCGTCCAGCGCGAAGGTCTCCACCACCTGGAGTGGCTTCACCTCGTTTCCACCGGACTGCCCTCGCCAATCGAGGTACGCGCGCGCCGAGGCCGCGATGTCCCCGTAGATGGCCACGTTCCCATCGAGCAGCAGCTGCTCCAGCGTGCGAGCCACCGCCTCGGCCTTGTCGAGCGGCGTGGCGCCCGGGGCGTCATGGAGCACGCGCGCGACACGCCAGGTGGTGATCCACAGGGTGCGCGGGTCCGCGAGCACGTCCAGGTTGGCCGCGCTCAGCAGCGTGCCCAGGGAGGCGGCCACGTCGTGCGACAGGCCGAAGAAACGCAACGTGCCCGCCACCTTCTCCGCCACGAGCCGGTCCGGCCCGGTGAGGCCTCCCCGGTCGAGCGCCTGTTTGATGGAGGGAGCGGGCTCGCCCTGAGCGGTGTCGATGATGGCCCGGGCGAGGTACGCACCGAGCATTCCCTTGCCCGCCTCCAGGGAGGCGTGGGGGGCGAAGGCGAACCAGTTGCAGAGGACGCGAGGGCTTCCGCCAGGCCGGTGCTCCGGGTCGAGCAGCGTCTGGAGGTCATGGGCGAGCTGGATGTAGCCCTGGGTGATGCGGTGGTTGATGTCCAGTGCGCGGGACGAGTCGGCCACCAGCCAGGGGGCGGGCGCGCGGAGGACGTTGCGGGGACGGGCGGCCTCGAGGCGGCCCGTGGGCTCGGGGGACGCAGGCGAGGGCAGGGGGCCGGACGTGCTGGTGCCTGCCGGAGCGGTACCACCCGGGTTGCTGGACGATGGATCCTGAGTCGACAAGCGCTGCGCCCCCATGTGCCACGCGAGACCGGCCCGACACCCGGAGGTGGCATCCGTGTGTCGGGAGCCTCCTCGGAGGCTCGGAGAGCGGCCGATGCTCCGCTCGAGTCGTCCCGTGCCTCCAGCTCCAAGCCGGTTGCTCGCGGGGGTCCGCCGCCCAACGTTCTATCGGAAGAAGGGAGCGCGGCGTAGATGCGGAAGCCGACCTGGTGGGATTTGGGAATCGCGGTGCTCGGCCTGGTGCTCGTGTGCAGCGCCACGCAGGGTGTGTCCCTTGCTCAGTATCCCGGGGCTCAGGACCCCGAGGAGCAGTCCCCCGAGGGCTCGGTGGGTGATGTCACCCAGGACACGCGCATCACGGGGACGTCGGACGGGATGGGCTCGGACCAGGGGCTGCCGACGACGGCCCAGACGGGCACGGGCGGCTCCGGAGTGGACGCGGGGCAGGGCACGGGGACGGGGACGCAACAACTGTCGACACTGGAGGCCCAGCAGCGGGTGGAGATCGCCCGGTTGCGCGCGCAGGTGGCTGGGCTCGAGCAGCAACTGGCGCAGATGCGGGTCAACCTGGCGCGCGTCCAGGCCGGCCAGGGCACGGGCGGTAGCGGCCAGGAGACGGGCACGGGCGGCGGCGGGACCGGGAGCCCGGCAGTTGGCGAGCCGAACGCGGAGGCCCCCGCGGGCGCCACCGGAGTCGGCTCCTCCACGGCCGAGGGCGTGGGCAGTGGCGGCACTCCTACCGGCACGCCGACGGGCACGGCGACGAACCCCAGCAACAACGAGGGCTACGCCGTGGCCACTGTCATCCACAGGGGCCGTGTGCGCTCGGTCACCCAGCAGCAGCTCGTGCTCGACGAGGAGGACGGAGGAACCAGCACGCTGTCACTCGCCAAGGAGGTGCGCGTCACCCAGGGCCGCCAGCAGATGTCCCTGAAGAACCTCGGCGAGGGCACCCTGGTGCGCACCTCCGCGGACCTCTACGCCCGGGGCAACCCGGTGACGAGCATCGAGGTCCTGTCCGTGCCCAAGGCCCCCTCGAAATGACAACGCCCCCTCCCGGTGAGCGAGAGGGGGCGGCGTCCTTCATTCACGGATGAAGGGCTCGGGTACTACGGGCAGAGGAAGCGCACCCGGTAGTCCTGGCAGCTGCCATCGGACTGCTGCGAGTTGGTGCACGTGCCGCCGGCGAGCGTGCAGCTGTAGACCTCACCCGTGCTGGTGTAGGGGGCGCCGCTGGCCGTCTGGCACTCCACGCCGATGGGGTTGGCGCAGACCGGGTAGCCGCCGGCGATGAGGTCGCTCAGCGTCTCGTAGTCGCCGCTGCCACTGGGGAGGTCACGGTTGAACCAGCCCGTCCACGTGCCGGTGGAGCCGTTGACCTGGACGGAGCGCGAGGTGGTGGCGTTGAGCTGCCGGCCCCACGAGTCGCTCAGCGCGGTGAGCTGCACCGTCTTGGCGCCGGAGGAGGACCAGGCCTTGCCCGCGGCCGTGGCGGTCTGCGGCGCGCCGCTCACGTTGGTGAGGGTGCTGTCACCCCAGTTGAAGCGGTAGTTCACGTTGTCGCCGTACGGCCAGCAGGGGCGCATCTTCGCGGTGTAGCCCGTGGAGGTGTTCACGTTGGTGCTCGCGGGGCCGCCGAGGATGGGGCGGATGGCGCTCGAGCCGCCGCTGATGAGATCCCAGAACTTGATGTGACGGCGCTGGGTGCTCCACAGGTTGTTCCACTGCCGGGGGTTGCCGCCGAAGGCCGAGGCCTGCGCGGTGATGAAGAGCCGCCAGTCGAGGTTGAAGGTGAGCGCGCTCACCGTCTCGTTGAGGCCATTGCCATCCGCGTCACCACAGGCGTTGCCGTAGTAGCCCCACAGGTCGCCGTACAGGTAGGGACGCACGCCCACCTGCGCATAGGCGAGCCACTCGGAGTACAGGTAGGCGCGCACGGCGACCTGCACCCAGACGGTGGGCTGGATGCGGCCCGACACGCTGCCCGTCAGCGGCTGGAGCGAGTTGGTGCCCAGGTTGTAGTTGGCCCAGCCACCGCACGAGCTCAGCGTGCAGGTGTAGTCGAAGGCGCCCGTGGCCGTCTGGTTGCCGTTGTAGTTCACCGAGCCGGTGACGCTCGCCGCCACCTCGAGGCCCAGGTTGATGGGCAGGTTGAAGCCGATGTGCACCGGCACCGGGCCGATGAAGAAGTTCAGCGAGCCCAGCGACGGCTTGGCGATCTGCCCGTTCCAGCTCCAGTTGTAGCTGAGCGTGCCGTTCACCGCCGAGCCGTTGGCCACGCTCACGTTGCCCCAGGCCCGCGCGTGCTGGAAGTTGACGCCGTAGGGCACGCACACCCAGAAGATCTTGTGGCGCTTGACCTTCAGCACCACTTCACCCGTCGCGCTGCCGTTGATGTTGCCCGTCGCGCTCAGGGTGCCGGAGAAGCCCGAGCCGAAGTTGTGGCTCGTGGAGATGGGCGTGTTGAGGTTGAAGCTCTTGCTCCGGCTGAACGTCTGGTCCGAGCACGAGCCGAACGGCCCCATCTTGTGCACGCCCGTGGGGGACTCCTCGTCGGGCGGCTCGGCGATGGCCTTCAGCGCCTCGGTGAGCTCTCCCTTCTCGTAGGAGAGGGCGATCTCATCGACGATCTTCTTGTCGAGCACGAAGATCGTCTCGTCCTTGGACTCGGTGGCCGCCGCGGACAGCTCCTCCTGGAGGTAGGGGTGCAGCGGCAGCTGGTAGAAGGCCTCGCGGGCCGTGCTCTTGATGTTGTAGATGTCCTGCGAGTAGTAGCGGCCGTCGTCATCCACGGCATAGCCGCTGATGTTCTTGAGCTGCCAGCCCTCGCCCTCGGCGAGCACCTTCTCCGCGTAGTACTTGTCCTCCGGAACCTCCTGCGCGGACGCGGCGCCTCCGGTGACGAGTACCAGGCCCGCGCCGAGGCGCAGGGCGAGATTCTTCCAGGTCATGGTTTTCCCCTCTTTGAATGGACGCCCGCCGGTCCACGGCTTCCCGGGTGATGGAGCGGACCGCGCGAAACACCGCGTCCGGCTGGCGTAGGGGAAACCTCTCACGTCTGGGTTTGTTTTGCAAGCATGGCGGAGTATTCCAGGATTGTTGCCTTGGCGGCTACAGAGAGGGAGTGAGGGGCGTTGCCCGGAGTGCAACGGCAATCGTGTTGCTCCGCGGGCAACAGCCGGATGTCTGGGATTGAGAAAGGAAGAGGGGTTACTCGGGCAGCTTGATGCCGGAGAGCCGCTGGTAGAGCTCCACGGCGAAGCCATCCGTCATGGCGGACACGTAGTCCGTCACGCACAGCAGCCGCTGGTAGGGGGTGAGCCGCTCGATGGCCTCGTCGCGGTTCTCCAGGTAGGGCCCCGGGCGCTGGAAGAACTCGATGGGGAGCAGCTGCCGCAGCTTCTTCTCCTGGAGGTCCGGCGAGTCCGCCAGCACCGCGGGCGCGAACATGTCCAGCAGGCCCCCGAGCGTCTTGAAGCCCGCCGCCTCGATTTGCAGCACCCGCTCGCTCTCGTAGCCCTTCTTGCGGGTGATGCCGGTGATGGCCTTCAGCCGGGCGTCCACCTCCGGCCGGGCCGACACCAGGGGCTGCTCGAAGCGCCCCACCTCCATGGCCTCCACGTGCTCCTCGAAGGCCGCCACGCACTCCTGGATGAGGGCGGAGATGGCGCCCGCTCGCGCCACGCCCATGCGCGACTCCCAGTCCACCTTGTCCTTGAGGGCCCGGAAGTGGCCGCCGAGCTCCGCCACGCTCTCCAGCAGCGAGCACGCCTCCTCCATGGAGATGAGGCCCAGCTTCGCCGAGTCCTCCAGGTCGATGAGCGCGTAGCAGATGTCATCCGCCGCCTCGACGAGGAAGGCCAGCGGGTGGCGGCTGAACACGTCCGGCTCGCGCTCGGTGAGCCCCAGCGTGCGGAACACCTCGCGCGCCAGTTGCGCGTCCTCCTGGAAGAACCCGAACTTCTTCTCCGAGACGCGGGCCTTGTCCTTCGGGCGCCGCCCCGGCAGCACCGAGGGCCTCGGGTACTTGCTCATGGCCCCCACCGTCGCCACGGTGTAGCGCAGCCCTCCGTCCCGGTTGCGCGCCTGCAGCCGCGTGAGGATGCGGAAGCCCTGCGCGTTGCCCTCGAAGCGCGTCACGTCCTGCTCCTCGCTCCAGGTGGCGAAGGGCCAGACCGGCTCCGTGCGCTCCCCGGGCTTGCCGGGCCGGTAGCGCTTCTCCACCCAGTGCTGGATGGCCGCTTCTCCCGAGTGCCCGAAGGGCGGGTTGCCGATGTCGTGCGCCAGGCACGCCGCGGCCACGATGGTGCCCAGGTGCGGCGGCTCCACCTTCACGTCCCGCTGCTTCAAGGCCCGCCCCGCCAACTGCCCCAGCGAGCGCCCCACGCTCGAGGCCTCGATGCTGTGCGTCAGCCGCGTGCGCGTGTAGTCGCTCGAGGACAGCGGGAACACCTGCGTCTTGTCGTGCAGGCTCCGGAAGGCGCTGGAGAAGACGATGCGGTCGTAGTCGACGTCGTACGCCGTCCGCTCGTCCCGCAGGTCCTGCGACAGGGGCCGGTCCTTCTTGTCCCCCACGCGGTGCGGGGAGAGGAGCTGCTGCCACCGTTCGGTTCGTTGGGTGCTCACGGGTGCCTCGTGCTGGGCGGTGGGGGGTTCTTCGAGAGGACAGCATGCCCCATGGGTCCCACGTCACCCGGTGGTGTCACCGGCATGGGCTGAGCCCCTTTCATGACCCGGTGATTCGTGAATCGAGCACGGGTTTTTCAGCACCGGGGGTGGATTTCTCGCTGTATTGAATTTCGAGAAGACAGGTGCTTCCCTGTCGTCTCCCCCCCAGCCGAGGAGGCGTCGTATGAGGAAGCTGCTCCGGTCACTGTGTTTCGCCCTGTCCGTCATGGGCCTGATGGAGCCCGCCAGCGCGTGGGCCCAGACGAAGGTGCTGTTCGAGGCGATGCACGCGCAGACGGCGGGCAACGCGGACTGGGTGCTGGACGAGGACTCGTGCGGCACGGCCCAGCGCTACCCCACGCCGGCGCAGAGCGGCATCACCGCCACCACCCCGGAGACGTACTGGGGCGGCGCCTACTCGTCCTTCGGCGTGGCCCTGGTGAAGAAGGGCTTCTCGGTGGAGAGCCTGCCTGGCGGCGGCCGCATCACCTACGGCGACACCTCCAACGCGCAGGACCTCAAGAACTACAAGGTCCTCATCCTGCCCGAGCCCAACATCCGCTACACCACCGCGGAGCGCACGGCCATCCAGGCCTTCGTGAAGAACGGGGGCGGCGTGTTCCTCATCTCGGACCACGGGAACTCGGACCGCAACAACGATGGCTGGGACTCGCCGGAGATCCTCAACGAGCTGATGACGGGCGTCTCCTGGGGCCTGCGCTTCCAGGTGATGGGCGAATCGGACAACTGGTTCAACGACAACCCGGACTCGAGGTACACCACGGACACCACGTCGCCCATCGTCCACGCGGGAGCCTATGGCAAGGCCACGGTGGGCAAGGGCCTGGGCCTCTTCGGCTCCACGTCCATCACCCTCAACCCCTCGGCCAACCCCAACGCCAAGGGGCACGTGTGGATGACCACCGGCACCGCGGGCTCCAATTCGCGGGTGACGTTCGCCACCTCCACCGATGGCACGGGGCGCATCGCGGCCATCGGTGACTCCTCGCCTTCCGAGGACGCCACCAACGGCTGCGGCCACACCACCCACAACGGCTGGAACGAGTCGCTGTACGACAACGCGCTCATCCACCTGAACGCCGTGGCGTGGCTGGCGGGCGCGGGTGGCGGCGGCGGAACCTCGGACACCACTCCGCCCACCGCTCCGAGCGGCCTGAGCGCCTCGGCGGTCTCCTCCAGCCAGGTGAACCTGAGCTGGACGGCCTCCACCGACAACGTGGGCGTGGCCAGCTACAACGTCTACCGCAGCACCGACAACGCCAGCTTCTCGGCCGTGGCGAGCGTCTCCGGCACCAGCCACTCGGACACCGGCCGTACCGCGAGCACCACCTATTACTACCGTGTGTCGGCCGACGACGCGGCCAACAACGAATCCGCCGTGAGCAATACCGCCTCGGCCACCACTCCGGCGACCACCAGCGCCGCCCGGGTCATCCTCAATGAGCTCCTCGTCAACGAGCCCGGCTCCGATGTCACCAAGGAGTTCGTCGAGCTGGTGAACGTGGGTGGCACCTCCATCGATATCGGAGGCTGGAGCATCTGGGACTCCACGGCGAAGCGGCACACGTTCGCCACGGGGACGGTGCTGGGGGCGGGCAAGGCCATCGTGGTGTTCGGGTCCACGAGCGGCATTCCGGCGGGGACGCCCAACGCGGTGGGGGCCTCCACCGGCACACTGGGCCTGGGGAATAGCGGGGACACCGTCACGGTGAAGAACGCGGGCAGCGCCAACGTGGACTCGTTGGTGGTGTCGAGCACGCTGGCGGGTACTGACGGCGTCTCGGCCAATCGGAGCCCGGATGCCAGCGCGACGGGGAGCTTCGTGCTGCACACGTCTGTGTCGACGGCGGGCTCGTCACCGGGGACGCGCGCCAACGGCTCCGCGTTCTGAGCACCATCCCCTGGCACCATCCCCTCTCCCGGAGGGCGAGGGGAAGTGGCCGCGCTTGTTCCCAGGGGCTTTGCCAGGGGGCTCCCCAGGGGCCTCCTGACGGACATGCTCAGCCCGGCTCCCGGTACGCCCAGCGCAGGATGGCGACGGGCAGGGCGAGCAGGCAGGTGGCGGCGAACACGGCCCCGGCCCAGCGAGGCTCATAGGCGTCCACGCAAGCGCCCGCGAGCGCGATGACGGAGAAGGCCGCCATCGTCCGATCCAGCACGAGCGCCGTGACGCCGAAGATGGCCGCGAGCAGCAGTTGGTCCACCGCGAGGATGTGGAGGGGCGGGATGCCGAACCGCAACCCGAGCAACCGGTGCGCGAGCAGCGTGGGGCCGATGACCAGGAAGAGCTGGGCGAACTGTCTGCCATTCACGAGCCGGGTGATCTGCTCGCGGAGCACCACGCGGACGATGTTCGAGACGGCGATCATCACGATGGGGAGGACGAGGAGATCCGCGTGGCTCGGATGGAAGCGTCTGTCGACACGCAGGATGACGGCGGTGCCGACGCCCAGGATGACCAGGAGGCCGACGCCGGTGATGCGCAGCCGGTCCCTCCGCGCCGTTTCTGGATCCATCGAGGGAAGCCGTGCGAGGTGCTCCTCGAGCGCGGTGATGAGCGAGGCCATGGAGGGAAATCGCTCGGACGGCTCGCGCGAGAGTCCTCGGCGGAGGAGGGGCACGAGCCACTCGGGCGTGCCCGGGAGCGCGGGGGGAGCCCGGAGCTGGCCGGCGAGCACGCTCCGGGACAGCGAGTCGAGGTCCTCCCCGGCGAAGGGCGGCTCCCCATACACCGCGGTGTACAGCGTGACGCAGAACGCGAACTGATCGCTCGCCGGGGTGGCGCGCTCGCCCAGGAATTGCTCCGGCGCCATGTACGTGGGCGTGCCCATCAGCGCGCTCCGGTGGGTCAACTGGCGGGCGAACGCACTCGGAACCGTGCCGGGCGGCGGCTCCTCGGGGCGGGGGGCGAGCGCGGCGATACCGAAGTCGACGACCCGTGCGCGACCATCCCTGCCGACGAGCACGTTGTCGGGCTTGAAGTCGCGGTGCACCAGTCCAGCCTCGTGCGCGGCGGCGAGCCCCTTGCCGGCCTGTACCAGAGTGGCCAGCACCTGCGGGACGGTGCGCTTGCCGGCGGCGAGCCACTCGCGCAGGGATTGGCCCTCCACGAGCTCCATGGCGACGAAGACGCGGCCCTCGTGCTCGGACACCTCGTGGACGGCGACGACGTTGGGGTGCGAGAGCCGCGCCAAGGCCTGGGCCTCGCGCAGGAGCCACTCCCGCGCGTCCGTGTCCCGGTGGAGCAGCTTGAGCGCCACGCGCCGGTCCAGCAGTGCGTCGTGGCCCATGTAGACGGCGCCCATGCCGCCCTCGCCCAGCTTGCGCATGACGGCGAAGCGCCCCAGCCGGTCGGGCAGCCCGGACGGTGGGCTCGCGGAGGGCTCCCGCGCACGCATCGCCTCGGCCACCAGGGTGGGGGGACTCGCGAGGAAGTCCGTTCCCGCCGCGCGGTCGTGGGCGAGCAGCTTCGCCACCGCTTCCCGCAACGCCGCATCGTCGACGCAGTCCTCGTCGAGCCGCCGTGCCGCGTCCTCCGGCGGCAGATCGGCCAGTGCGTCGAACAGCTCCTCGACCCTCCGTGCGTCCAGCGCCACGTCCTCACCCCGCCGGAGCCGAGAGCCGTTCGTGCAACCAGGCGCGGGCGAAGCGCCACTCGCGCTCGATGGTGCGGGTGGTGACGCCGAGCGCCTGGGCGATCTCCTCCTCGGACAGGCCGCCGAAGTAGCGCATGAGCACGACCCGGGCCTTGCGCGGGTGCTCGGCCTCGAGCTGCTTCAATGCCGCATCCACGGCGAGCACGTCCTCGGTGGGGAGCCCGTCCGCGGCGATCTCGAAGGCCGCCTCCAGCGCCTCGCCTGGCTGACCGCCGCCCCGCTTGTGCGCGGCCTTGCGGCGCACGTGGTCGATGATGAGCTCGCGCATGGCCTGGGCCGCGGCGCCGAAGAAGTGGGCGCGGCCGCTCCAGCCCGGCTCCTGGTTGCGCACGAGCTTCATCCAGGCGTCGTGCACGAGCGCGGTGGGCTGGAGCGTCTGTCCGGGCCTCAGGTGGGCCATCTGCGCCGCGGCCACCCGCCGCAGCTCGTCATAGACGATGGGGAGCAGCTCCTCGGCGGCCCGGGCCTCACCTCGGCTGGCGTCCTCCAGGAGTTGCGTCACGTCGCGTGCCATGAGCCGGGAATCTCGCAGAAGTCGGGGACGGCGGGTAGGTCTTGACCCGGGCCCCGGGCCTGGGGTGGGGCTCTGGGAAAAAAATGAACGGGGCCATGTCGGGTCTTTTCCGCCGCTTTCGGATGAAGGGACAGGAAGCGGGACGAACCCGCTCCGTACCCACATGAGGGGGACCCGATGACGACTTTCAATCCTGACAACTCCAAGCGCCGTTACCTGTCCATGAGCCTGCTGGCGGGAGGCCTGCTGCTCGGCGCCTGCGGACCTGCTTCCGTGGCCCAGACGCAGCAGCAGGAGGACGAGGTGGTGGACGAGGTGGGCATCCAGGCGATGGCGATGACGGCCAACTCCTGCGCGAACCTGATGGCGGCGGGGCAGCCGATGGGCCGCTACTACACGCTGTACGTGGGCGGGGACCTCCGCAAGCCCTTCGCTGCCTGGTGCGACACCGACGGTGACACCTGGCTGAACCTGCAGACCGGGCCTGGCCGCAACTTCTCGCAGTACCTGAGCGTGGAGGGGACATCGGTCACCACCACGTGGAGCAGGGTCCGGCTGGATCCGGTGGCCATGACGCTGGACATGAATGACATCCAGTTCGCCACGAACACCGGGGGCATCCCGAGCTGGAACAAGTACTACGCGGCCTATGGCGAGGCGGGAGACTGCGACACGTTGAGCTCCTCGATGGGCAAGTCCAACGTGGACCTGAGCGGGCTGCCCTTCGCCGTGACGGCGACGTGGGCGACGACCGGCTACCAGGCGACCGGTGGGTCCACGATTTCCGCCAATGGCCAGGTCGTCAATGCGACGGGCGGCGGTCGCTGTGGCGTCACCGCTGTCAGCGGCGCCCTGACGGTGCGCTACACGGGCTACTCCGCCTGCTTGGATGTGATCAAGGGGGGCGGTACGCCGAACCAGGACTACACGCTGTACTTCGGCCTGAACCCGGCGAAGCCCTTCACGGCGTACTGCCACGGCAGCGGCGGCACCTACCTGACCTTGTCGAACGCGGCTGGCAGCAACTTCTCGCAGTACCTGAAGGTGGAGGGGGCCTCGGTCACCACCACGTGGAGCAAGGTCCGCTTGGATACGGTGGCCGAGAAGGTGGACATCTACGACGCCCGCTTCGCCACGTCCGTCGGAGCCATCCCGGCGTGGAACAAGTACTACGCGTCCTTTGGCGAGGCGGGAGACTGCGTCGGGTGGGGCTCCTCGACGGGCCGGGCCAACGTGGACCTGCGCGGGACGCCGTTCGCCGTGACGGCGACGTGGGCGACGACCGGCTACGAGGCGAAGGGGGGGTACACGCGCTCCTCCAATGACCAGGTCGTCAATGTGACGGGCGGCGGCTCCTGCGGTGTCACCGCTGTCGTCGGCGACATGATGGCGGTGCGCTACCCGTAACGAGCAGCGCTCCGGGTAGGACGGGCGGTGGGAGCCAGCTCCCACCGTCAACGCAGTGCGGGGTAGTCGATGAAGCCCTTCTCCTCGCCGGTGAAGAAGGTGGCGGCGTCTGGCGCGTTGAGCCCGGCCCCACTCCGGTAGCGCTCCACCAGGTCCGGATTGGCGAGGAAGGGCACGCCGTAGGAGACGAGATCCGCCTCACCCCGGGAGAGCGCCGCCTCTCCCGTTTGCGCGTCGTAGCCGCCGTTGACCATGAGCGCGCCCGGGAAGGCCTCGCGCAGCAGCGGGGTGATGCGCCGCTCCGGGCCCGGGACGTCCTTGCCGGACACGGCCTCGGTCACATGCAGGTAGCCGAGCCCCAACCGGCCCAGCTCGCGGGCCATATGGGTGAACGTCTCGGCCGGGGTGGAGTCCGTCATGCCCGCGTAGGGGAAGGGCTGCGGCGAGAGCCGGTAACCCACGCGCTCGGCGCCCCAGACGCCCACCACCGCCCGAGCCACCTCCAAGGGGAAGCGCGCCCGGTTCTCGATGCTGCCGCCGTACGCGTCCGTGCGCTGGTTGGAGCCATCCCGCAGGAACTGGTCCAGCAGGTAGCCGTTGCTGCCGTGCAGCTCGACGCCGTCGAAGCCCGCCGCCCTGGCGTTCTCGGCCGCGAGGCGGAACTGCTCGACGATGCCGGGCAGCTCGTGGGTCTCCAGGGCCCGCGGCGTCACCATGGGCGTCCGGCCCTTGAAGGTGAAGACCTGGCCGCCCTCCACGGGAATCGCCGAGGGCGCCACGGGCAACTGGCCATCATGGAAGTCCGGGTGCGACACGCGCCCCACGTGCCACAGCTGGGCGAAGATGACGCCGCCCGCCGCGTGGACGGCGTCCGTCACCGTCTTCCAGCCCGCCACCTGGGGGGACGAGTGGATGCCGGGCGTGCGGATGTACCCCACGCCCTGGGTGCTGACCTGGGTGGCCTCGGTGATGAGGAGCCCCGCGGAGGCGCGCTGCACGTAATAGGTCACCGCCAGCGGGTTGGGCACGTTGCCGTCGACCAGGGCCCGGCTGCGCGTCATGGGCGCCATCACCATGCGGTTCTTCAGGTCGAGGCGGCCCAGGCGGAAGGGAGAGAAGAGGTGTGCGTTTGCCATGGCCAGAAAATGCCGGGGTCGCTATGGACGTGCCATGACCTCTAGTCCGAAAGAATTGACCGATCGTCCAGCGCCTGGGGACGAGCGGGTAACCGACGTCCTCGCGGAGGTCTTGGACTCGATGCGCCTGACGACGCTCGTGTACGGCCGCCTGGAGCTGTTCGCGCCCTGGGGCGTCCAGTTCCCCGAGCTGCCGGGCGCGCACATCATCGTCGTGGCGCGGGGAAGCGCCCGCCTGGAGGTGCAGGGGGTCGAGGGGGCCATCGCCCTGTCGGCGGGGGACCTGGCGCTGCTGCCGCACGGGGGAGAGCACGCGATCCGGGACGCGGAGGGAAGCCCGCTCCACATCCTCGGGAAGGACTCCTGTACGCGGGGGCATGGGGGACCTGGGACGCACCGGCTCGGCGGCGACGGGGCCCGGACGGTGCTGGTGGTGGGGTCCTTCCGGCTCGGCGCCGCGTCCCGCATCCCGCTGTTCGAGGGGCTTCCACGCGTCATCCACATCACCGCGGACCACGCCGAGGCGTCCCCCTCGCTGCCGGCGCTGGTGCAGCTGCTCATCACGGAGAGCGCCTCGTCCAGCCCGGGGGCCACGGTCGTCATGAGCCGGCTCGCGGACATCCTGCTGGTGCAGGCCCTGCGGACGCACATCGCGGCGGGGCAGTGCCAGGAGCGGGGGTTGTGCGCGCTCGCGGATCCACAGATTCGCAAGGCGCTCTCGCTCATCCACGAGCGGCACGCGGAGCCGTGGACGGTGGAGAGCCTCGCGACGGCGGTGGCCCTGTCGCGCTCCAGCTTCGCCGCGCGCTTCAGCGAGATGGTGGGAGAGCCGCCGTTGGAGTACCTCGCGCGGTGGCGGATGACGAAGGCCGCCCAGTTCCTGCGCGAGAGCGAGTTGCCGCTGCTCGAGGTGGCCGAGTCCATCGGCTACCAGAGCGAGGCCTCCTTCAACCGGGCCTTCAAGCGCTGGGGCGGGGTGGCACCTGGTGCGTACCGGCGCGAGCACCGCCGGGCTCCGCCAACGGGATGACAATCCGCCAATATATTGGCAAGGCCGCTGACATATGAGCGGGAAGCCGGTAGAGCCGGGACATGGCTCAGGGTACTCCAGAGGGCGTGAGCGCTCCCGACTTCCGGGAGGTGTTGTGCCGGTGGGCGAGTGGTGTGTCGGTCGTCTCGGTCCGTGATGCGCACGGCCTCGCGGCGACGACGGTGAGCGCCTTCAGCTCGCTTTCCCTGGAGCCACCGCTCGTGTTAGTGGCCCTCTCGGAGAGTTCGAGGACCCTGAAGCGGGTCCAGGACTCCGGACGCTTCACCGTGAGTATTCTCTCCTCCGCCCAGCGAGACATCTCGGTGCGGTGCGCGAAGGGCGAGGCCGGGGACGCCGCGTTCGACGAGGACGCCTTCGTCCGAGACTGTCTGGCGGGCCTCTCCTGCACACTCCTCGACACGCCCCGTTATGGAGACCACTTCCTGCTCATCGGGCGGGTGGTGGGAATCCGACGCGGAGAGGAGGGGGAACCTCTTCTGTACTGGAACCGCGCGTATCGAACCATTACGTAGGCACATCTCATCACCACCCTCACCCGAAAGGACGACCCCATGCCGTTCTCCCTGCCCGAACTGCCCTACAAGAAGGACGCCCTCGCTCCCCACATCAGCGCGGAGACGCTGGAGTACCACCACGACAAGCACCACGCCGCGTACGTGAACAACCTGAACAAGCTGCTGGATGGCAAGCCCGAGCTGAACCAGTCGCTCGAGCAGGTCATCCTCAACAGTGACGGAGGCGTCTTCAACAACGCCGCCCAGGTGTGGAACCACACGTTCTACTGGCACTGCATGAAGCCGAACGGTGGCGGGAAGCCGACGGGGGAGCTCGCGGATGCCATCACCCGCGACTTCGGCTCGTTCGAGCGCTTCTCCGAGGAGTTCTCCAACGCCGCCGCGACGCAGTTCGGCTCCGGCTGGGCCTGGCTCGTGCTCGAGGGTGGCAAGCTCAAGGTGACCAAGACGGGCAACGCGGACCTGCCGATGAAGCACGGCCAGAAGGCCCTGCTGACCATCGACGTGTGGGAGCACGCGTATTACATCGACTTCCGCAACGCGCGTCCCAAGTACATCAGCACGTTCCTCGAGAAGCTCGTGAACTGGGACTTCGCGCTCCAGAACCTCAAGGGCGGCTGAGCCGGTTCACCGCATGGCGGGCGGCCCTGCCCGCCATGTCCCGGCTCCGAGCCACCGGTGCTCACTCAGTAGTTCCAGGCCCTGAAGTAGCGGGGAGAGCCGCAGCCGCTCGACCCGAAGATGTAGCCAACGCCCTCGAGCCCCGGCGTGAAGGTCGGGTAGGCGCCCGCGCTCGTCTCGATACTCACACAGCAGGTCGCTGTGAACGGGTCGCTCATTTGAGAGGTCTGGTCCGGTGGAATACCGTCGACCCAGCCGGTCGCTTGCACGTAGAGCTGCTTCGTGTAGGGCCCGAAGGGGCCGAACTCCGTCCACCCGGCCCGAGTGGTGACGCCACCCCCGGCCATGTGATACGAGAATTCGACCTCGAAGCCGTAGTAGCCCCCGCAGAACGCGCCCGAGGGCGTGCCTTCGCTGCCGCCCAGGGCCAGGCGAAGCGGCTCCTCCATCCGGGCCTCCTCCAGGTGGGTCTCCAGGAACTGGATGCGCTTGTCGCTCTCGCGCAGGTACCCGGCGAGCGCGCCAGACGTGCCGCCCATCCCGCTCACCTGCTGGAGCAGGGCCCGCTGTACCCGAAGCCGCTGAAGCTCGGACTCGAGCGCCTGGACGCCGATGCCCATCTGCTCGTGGCCTCCGTCCGCGCGCTCCCGCGGCATTGAAACCTCGGACGAAGAGCTCGCCGAGGCGCTGGTCCGTTTCAGGGGAAAGCGGCGGCTGTTCACGCCCGCGCAGGTGGAGCGCTGGATGGTCGAGCATGGCACCACGCAGGCGGAGCTCGAGAGGCACCTGCGAGACGAGCAGGGCCGCGAGAAGTTGAAGGAGCAGGTGGTCGCCGGACAGGAGGCGGCGTACTTCGAGGACCACCGCTCCGGCTTCGATCGGGTCCGGGCCGCCCGGCTGTATGTGCCCGAGCGGGACGAGGCGTTGCGGTTGTACGGCAAGCTCCGGGGAAATCCGAGCCAGCTGCTGGCCGTGGCCCAGGCGCGCTTCGTGGAGACAGGAGACGAGGAAACCCTCTTCACCACGTTGGAGCGGAGGGAACTGGACGCGGAGCAGGCGGCGCTGGTGTTCGGCACGAAGCCGGGCGAGCTGACCGGGCCCGTCCCCAGCGGAGAGGGCTACGAGTTGCTGTGGGTCATGCAAGTGCTGCCAGGGCGGTTCGACGAGACGACGCGCCAGCGGATCTCGAGCCTGCTGTTCGACGCCTGGCTCGAGGAGAAGCGGCGGAGCGCTCGGGTGGAGTGGTTCTGGGGCGCCGACGAGGCCGCTCCCCTTCCCGCCATGTCCCTGTAGCGCTCTGGCGCCGATTCACCGTGCCGCAGGCGCCCTGCCCACCGTGTCCCGGCGCTGAGCCACGGAAGCGCACCCAGCCGCCTGGCACCCGGGCCGCGCGAGGCGCTGCTCTACGCTCGTGCTCCGGTTTGTACCAATCAAATGACATGCTCCGCCCTCATGCCGACCACGAGCAGGAGAGGGCGCGGGCCGCCACCGAGCCATGAGCGCACGAGCCGAGGCCCTCAAGGGCTGCGCCCGTGGATTGTGACGCTGTTACTGGCCTTGGCCGCATGCGCAACGGACGATGGACTGCGGTGGGAGCTGGAGCCCGCCAGAGCGGTGGCGGAGGAGTCCTGCGAGTCGGTGGCCGGGCTCTCGCGGGTGGTGCTTGAGGCGGAAGGCCGACAGGTGGTGCTCCCCACCCTGCCCCGGCGCGAGCCCGTGCCTTTCTCCCAGTCCGAGTTCGAGCACGCCATGCGGTTGCTGGTGGCGCAACTCCCCGGTCCGCCCCAGCCTCTCTTCCACCGGCCGGGCAAGACTCCGAGGCTCTCCGCGGCCTGGCGAGGCTCCCAGCAGTTCGCCTGGTCGAGTCCGTGCTCCCAGCACGAGGCCCCTTTTCGCTGCGTGACTCTCCGAGAGCCTGAACTGCACCTGGGCGAGGAGGAGCGGGCGGACATGGCGCTCATGTTCGCGTTCGAGAGCCTCTGGCCCGGCGTTCAGTCAGTAGTAGAGGCCTCGGTAGACCCGGAGCAATTGAAGATTGCTGTCTACACCTCGCTCTCCACCTACCTCGGCTTGCTGCTACTGCCCGAGCCGACCTCCAAGCTGATCGCGCTGGGGATGACGGTGACGCTGATCGCGTACCTGGGCGCGAACACGCTTTTCAACGTGGTAGAGGGCTACCGGCAGTTGCAGGCGGCGGTCCGGAGCGCTCGCTCCCTGCTGGAGTTGAGGAGCATCGGAGAGCGCTACGGCCGAGTGCTGGGCGAGCAGGTGGGGCGGGTGCTGGTGCTGGTGGCGACGGCGGCACTGGGGTGGACGGCGCACGGGATGATGAGGGGCCCGGGGCTGCCGGGCTTTGGCCGGGCAGCGCACCTGCTCAAGGCGGAGATGGGGCTGGACCTGTTGGCGGTTGCCCGCCAGGTACAAGCAGTGGTGGTGGCCCGGCCTGCGGTGACGGTGACCCTGACGCCGACGGCCGCGTACATGGCGCAACAGGGCATGAGCGGCAGCCAGGGCGTGCACGCCTCGGCCTCTGTCTCCTCCGAAGGCCCGGCCCCGAAGCGCCACCGTATCGAGCAGGTGGAGGAGTGGCGCGAGCCCAGGCTCACCCCGGACGGCCGAGTGCTGCCCTACAAGGGGACAAGGCAGCCGCCTCAACCCATTGCCATTCTCGGACGCAACCGTGCGGGCAAAACGGTGACGAACGGGAAGGAGACCGTCCGCTTCGGCAAGCACGGCTTCGCCGAGTTCGAGACGAAGTTCGAGACGCTCATTGATGACGTCCACATCGGGAGCAGCAGCCACAGGATGCATTTCAAGGCGGCCAACCAGCGACTGCATGAGGCGGTCAGGGCTGATCCTCGTCTGGCGAGAGAGCTGAATCTCTCTCCAGGAGAGATTGAAGCGTTGCCGACGAGCACGGCTGCTCCAAGTGGTTATACATGGCATCACCATCAGGACGTATGCAGAATGCAACTCATTACGGATGGCGCACACCAACTCGCGAGACCGCACACCGGAGGGATGTCCATCTGGGGAGGCGGATACCAGTAGATTTTCAGAGGGAGGAGTTCAAATGAGCATTCACTGGAGACCGCACGTCCTGAAAGCGCCAGGTTCCGTCAGTCCACATGAATTGGAGCGGCTCGAGTCTGCATGGGGCGTCAGACTTCCCGATGACTACAAGCGGGTTGTATCCATGTATCAGGGGATGACCCCCGAGCCCAATGGGTTCAGGGTTGGGAGAGGCGACAATGCATTGGGGGTGCTCCTGACAGTCTCCGAACATGAGGGGAGGGAGAGCTACTCCCTCTTCAATTCATACGAAGTCATTCGCCCCCATGTCCCATCGGGCATCTTCCCCTTCGCCAGGACCCCTGGTGGAGAGGACCTGTGTTTCGACTACCGAGGCTCGCCCGAACAGCCTCGTATCGTCCTCGTCTCCGTCGAGGGCTCCGTCCACTCCGTCGCCAACAGCTTCCAGGAACTCATGGACGCGTTGTACGACGACTGAAGCCAGCCCATGGACCCGCTCTGCTCCTGGCGGAGATGGGGATGCCCGCTCCATGAGTGATTCGCGGCGCTCGGCCGCGGCGGACGCGGGCGGAGGGGGCGCGCTGACAGGGAGCCCGCGGCGCGGTGGAGAAGTGGCAGCCGGTCCTGACGCCTCCGCCCCAGGAACTGCTGGAGTCCATCCAGGCAGCCCCGCCCCGTCCTTGAGCGACGGAGCGGTGCCGCCTCTGAACCTCAGCCCGCCGGCTCCCGGCGTGGAAGCGCGAGGGCCGCGAAGGCCGAGACCGCCAGCGCTCCCCCGAAGACGGCCATGGCGGCGCGGTGCTGCTCGAGCGTCGCCGCCGCGCCTCCCTTGGCCAGCACCCCTCCGAGCACCGCGATGCCCGCCACGCCTCCGAGGTAGCGGAGGGTGGACATCGCCCCGAGCAGGGGCAGCACGACGTTGAAGTAGGGCGACGTCGTGCTCGCCACCAGCACGTCGCCCTTCTCGATGCGGCCGAGGTCGGTCTGCTCCTTCACGATGCGCGCGATGCCTTCGTAGATGCCCGGACTCACCGGCAGGCCGCGAACCGACGTCTCCGTCGACTGGGCCGGGGGCGAATCGAAGACGCCCTGCATGTAGAACATGATCGCGTTGTTCACGCGCAGCGCCGCCGGGGGAAGGAAGTCCATGGGAGGAGGGGGCGAGGGAGGCGCGCCCAGCCAGGCGGGTGCATCCGCGTGGGTCTTCGTCTTCCTCCACTGAGCGCGCCGCTGGAGCTCCTCGCTCGCCGGGTGGTGGGCGGCGCGCAGCAGGCCGAGCAGCTCGTCATGGCTCGCCTCGATGGCCAGCTCCGCGTCGGTGAGCCGCCCCAGCTCCTTCAGGCGAGCCCCCACGGCGAGCACCGCCCGGCGGGCCAGACCCAGGGCCCAGCCATCGCTGTAGGTATTGCGCTCGTCCCGGAGCCGGTAGACGAGCCGCGCCTCGGCGAACAGCTCATCGAACTCCCGCCGGTGCGCCTCTGGCACGGCCTCGCGCACCCGCTCCAGCAGCCCCGGGTCCGAGGCGTCTTCCGTCCGCGTGCGTCCCGTCACGGCGCCCCGGATGCCATTCACCATCGCTTCGGGAACCTCCAGGGCATATTGATCGGCGAGGTCGTAGCCCAGGCTGCGGTAGCCGACCCACTCCAGGTACGTCCGCATCTGCTCGCCCACGGCGCCGGGCAGGGCCACCAACTGCTCGAGGAGCTGCTTCGCGGGGGTGTTGGAGAACAGCAGCTCGCGTGCCGCCGCATCCGCGCGCAGGGCCTGGATTGGGGTCGAGGCTTCCGGGAGGGCTGGGCCATACTCACCGGCCATGAATCGCACGCCTCCGCGCTCGCCTCCCCATGTCGTCACCCTGGAGGAGATGGGTGCTGGGGGCCTGCCCTTGCGTGTCATTCGCATTCCAGGAGGGCAGGTGCCCGTGATTCCGCCCGGGCCACTCGTCTCGACCTTCTTCATGATCTTCGTGATGACGGCGGGAAGGGGGCGGGCCCGTCTCCTGGAGCCGCTCGAGGTCCATGGGGGGGACATCCACCTCGTCCCCCCGGGCATGGAGCACCAGCCCCTGGATATGGGCGACCTCGAGGGGTGGATCGTGGGGTTCGATCCGCTGCTGCTCCGCTCGCTCGGACCGGAGTGGTTGCCAGCACTGCATCGAGGCACTGGAAAGACGCAGCCCCCTCCGACGCGGAGCCTCTTCGTCCGGGGACTGCTCCGGCTGCGGCCCGGACAACCCCGGTGGCGTCGGGTCGTGCACCAGGTGGCCGCGCTGGACGCCGAGCTGCGAGAGGACCGGTGGGGCGTGGAGAACGCCGCGCACGCATGGTTCGTCTTGCTGGTCACGGAGCTCCTGCGCGAGCTGCAGGAGCGCGCGCCTCTCGCGCCGTCCATGAGTGGCGGGCTCGTGCACGAGGCGCTCGCCTTCATCGAGGCGCACTGCTTGCAACCCCTCTCGCTCCAGGACGTCGCGGCGGCGGTGGGGTGCACGCCCTCGCACCTGGCCAACGTCTTCCGCGAGGAGACGGGGCTGACGGTGGGGGACTGGCTGCGCGAGCACCGCATGGCCGAGGCCCGGCGGCGCCTGCGGGAAACGGGAGACAGTATCGAGAGTATCGCCAGCCAGGTGGGTTACACCGACGTCACCCATTTCATCCGCACCTTCCGGCGCGTCCACGGCGTGACGCCCAGGGCCTGGCGCGAGCAGCACCGCCGCTGACGAGGATGGGTTGAAGACGACCCCTGCCCCTCCGGAAGTGACTGAAACGCGGACAGGGGGCGCCAGCACTGAATCTCCCGTCATTTCGCGCTCTTGGTCACGGTGCTGTCATGACTCGATACAGAACGCACCGGGCCCGTGGGAGCTCCTCGCTCCACTCCGCACGCCCTGGGGATGGTAACTGCGTGGAGTGACGAGCCCTGGTGAAATGGCACGCTTCCTGCTGAATCCCAGCGACACCACCCGAGTGCCAGCGCGCCAGGTGCGGATGAAGGACACCTCCTGACCGCGCGCTGAATCAGCCGTGAAGTCCGGACGCTCGGGAGCCTCATGCATGGCCCCGGGCGTCTTCGTTCGAGTCGAGCTTTCACGAGGAAATACCCGAGTCGAGGAGATGCGTATGGGAATGAGGAAATCTGGTTCGGTTGCGGTATGGCTCGTGTTGGCCGCGCCCGCGTTCGCCGAGGCCCCCCCGAAGGAGAGGGAGGTGTGGATTACCATTGGAACGGACGCGCTGGGGCCCGCGCGTGCCTCGTTCAAGGAGAAGGGCCTGGCGCTGCCCGCTCCGGCGCTGGAGAAGGGCGGCGTGGCGGTGCTGCGCGTGCCCGAGTCGCACCTGGTGAAGCTGTCCGAGGCGATGCACGCCAAACTCAACCGGTGCGCGGGCTTCCTCGCCCATGACACGGAGGCGCAGGCACGCGCGGCCGTGGAGGCTAGCAGCGCCCCTCCGTCCCTGGCGTCGCTGGCGGCCTACACACTCAACAACGCCCCGTCGGTGAACGCGATGCTGGGCGGGGTGCAGGAGCTCAACATCCGCAACACCATCAATACGCTGTCCACCAACTGGACCACGCGCCGCTACAACGTGCAGTCGGGTGCCGACGCGGCCACGTGGCTGAAGAACGAGTGGACCACCCTCGCCAACGGGCGCACCGACGTCTCGGTGGCGTTCTTCACGCACTCCAGCACCGTCTCGCCGCAGCCGTCCGTCATCGCCACCATCACCGGCACCACGCACCCCAACGAGGTGGTGGTGCTCGGCGGCCACCTGGACTCCATCAACACGGGTGGCTCCTCCCTCGCGGCGCCGGGCGCGGATGACGATGCCTCGGGCGTGGCCTCGATCACCGAGGCCTTCCGGGTGGCCATGGCCACGGGCTACCAGCCGGCGCGCACGGTGAAGTTCATGGCCTATGCCGCCGAGGAGGTGGGCCTGAAGGGCTCGGGGGACATCGCCAACTGGCACAAGAACAACCAGGTGAACGTGGTGGGCGTGCTGCAGCTGGACATGACGAACTACAAGGGCTCCAGCTACGACTTCGCGATGGTGACGGACAACACCCACGCGGCGCAGAACACCTTCGTCACCCACCTCATCTCCACGTACCAGCCGGGGATGACGTACACCAACATCACGTGCGGCTACGGCTGCTCGGACCACGCCTCGTGGAACAGCGCGGGCTTCCCGGCCTCGATGCCCTTCGAGGCCACGATGAGCACGTCCAACCCGAAGATCCACTCCACGGGGGACACGCTGACCGCCATGGGCGGCACGGCGAGCAACTCGGTGAAGTTCTCCAAGCTGGCGGTGTCCTTCATGGCCGAGCGGGCCAAGGGCGCCACCACCGGCAACACCCCGCCGCCGGTGGACGATAGCGGCCCCCCGCCGCCCCCGCCCTGCACGCCGGTGACGCTCTCCAACGGCGTGACGGTGTCCAACATCTCCGTGGCCGCGGGCACGTGGAGCTGCGCCTACACCCTGGTGGTGCCCTCGGGCGCCAGCAACCTGACGTTCGACCTGAGCGGCGGCACGGGTGACGCCGACATGTTCGTGAAGTTCGGCTCCGAGCCGACCAGCTCCCTCTATGACTGCCGTCCGTACAAGTCCGGCAATGTGGAGACCTGCACCTTCCCCACCCCGAGCGCCGGCACGTACTACGTGAAGCTCAACGGCTACTCGGCGGCCTCGGGCATGTCGCTCAAGGGCGCGTACAGCACCGGTGGCGGCGGCGGCGGTGGTGGCACGCTGAGCAACGGGGTGGAGTCGGCACAGTACTCGGGCGCCCAGGGCTCGTGGACCTGCAATACGCTGTCCGTGCCGGCGGGGAGGACGAGCCTGGTCTTCAACCAGACCGGCAAGAGCGGCACCTCGGGCGACGCGGACCTGTACGTGAAGTTCGGCTCCGCTCCGACCACCAGCTCCTACAACTGCCGTCCGTACCTCGGGGGCAGCACCGAGAGCTGCACCCTCAGCAACCCGAGCGCGGGGACCTGGTACGCCTGCTCGTACGGCTACAGCGCGTACACCAACGTGACGATGAAGGGCACCTACTGAGCCACCCCGGGTAGGTTCTGTCCGCCAACCCCAATCCAAGCCGATTTCCGCCCCAGGCAGCGCTCTGGTGACAGGCACCACCGCTCTTTACTGTCTGGGCATCATGACGAACTCAACGACACCCCGTCGCCGCGTCCTGGTGGTTGGACTCGGCATCAGCGGTATCGCCACGGCCATCCGGCTTCACAAGCTGGGCTGGGAGCCCGTTCTCATCGAGCGGGCTCCCGAGCGGCGCAAGGGTGGTTACTTCATCGCCCTGTTCGGTACCGGCAAGGCCTCCGCCGAGCGGTTCGGCGTGATGGAGACCCTGGTCGATCGAAGTTCTCCGAGGATGGAGACCTACGAAATCGACCGGGCCGGCCGTCGGCACAAGGGCATGAACTTCGTGGATGCGCCCGGCGCGCCTCGCCCGATGCTGCGCGGCGACATGGAGCATTGCTTGTTCTCCGCGTTGCCGCGGGATGTGGAGGTCCGCTTCGCGACGGTCCCCACCCGGATAGCGCAGGACGAGCGTGGGGTCGACGTCACGATGACCCACACGAAGAGCGGCACGGCCACGACCGAGCGCTTCGACCTCGTGGTGGGCGCGGACGGCATGCGCTCGACGGTCCGCCGGCTCGTCTTTGGTCCGCACGAGGACTTCCTGCACCCGCTGAACTACATGATCGCCGCCTGCGTCCTGCGCAACCCGGTGCCGGGCTACGCCACGCACGAAGGCCTGGTCCTGGCCGAGGCGGGAAGGTCGGCGTGGGTGTTTCCCTTCGCGAATCACAACCCCACCTTGCTCTTCTCCTACCGCGTCGAGGACGTGGCCGCGCAGTTCCGAGGCCGTCCCATCGAATCGCTGCGCGAGGCGTACGGACCGGAAGAGGCGGGGCCGGTGCTGAGCCATCTGTTCGACGAGTTCGAGACCGCGGACGAATATCTGTTCGACTCGACCAACCATGTCCGGATGCCGAGCTGGCACAAGGGGCGGGTGGTGCTGGTGGGCGATTCCGCGTGGTGCTTGACCCTGTATTCAGGGATGGGCGCGTCGACCGGTCTGGCCGGAGGTGAGCTCCTGGGCAACATGCTGGAGATGTATCCAGACGACATGGAACGCGCGCTGAGCCGGTGGGAGGAGAAGCTGCGCCCCTTCATCGAGGACACGCAGCGCGACTCGCTGAAAGCGAGAGCGCTCTTCACTCCGGCCAACGAGGCGCAGCGAATCATTCGCGGGGCGACCATCCGCCTCATGGGCAATCGCCTGACGGGCCCGATCGTCAAGAAGGTGATGCGCGACAGGGATCTCAAAGCGAAGATGGTCGACATCGTCGCGAAGTAGTGACGCGCGCGCGCAGCTGGAGCCGCAGGGGACAGGCCTGATGGGTGAATTGGATCGAGGCGGCGATGGGCCGCTTGCGCGCCACCAGGAGAGGTCCACGGCCCTCATTGATGTGTCAGCCCCTCATGGTTGCCTCCCTGGCCTCACTCCGCACTGGGAGGAGCATGTCGGCAATGAAAAGCAGCGGAAGCAGGATGAGGAGCACCTGGGGGATGGCGGGTTTTCTCCTGGTGCCCGTGGACTGCCACTGAGCGGGCCGGAGGCCTCTGCGCTCCTGGCGTGCGCGAAGTGTCTGTCGCTTGAGGCGCATCTGACGGCTGTGGTAGGGCCGCAAGGCGATGAACACTGAACGCTCCCAGGTGCTCGAGTTTCCGGCGTGGCTCTACGGCACCAAAGCCGCCATCCTCCGCAAGGTGAGGGCCGAGGGCCACTGGTGGGCTCGGGAGTATCTCGAGACCGGCGCCTTTCCCCAGCCCCGGCAGATGCGACAGGTGTCACCCGGCGAAGTGCTGGTGATGCACTCGGTGGCCGACTTCGACACGGGCGATCCCCGCTGGCGGATGCACATGTTCGGCGACGTCTTCATGTATTTGAATGAGGGAGTCCCGAAGGAGGAGCGCCCGCGCATGAGGAACTCCTTCGAATCCTTCTGCCTCAGCACCCCTTGGGGGGCTCTCGACCATGCCGTGTCTCCGCATCCCTTGCGGAGCGCTGAACGCATGGCGAACCGGCTCGCCGCCTTGCTCCGCTTCTGGGAGGTTCTCCAGGGCCTTCGCTACGCGTTCTGGTCGTTCGATCAGAAGTACACGCTGGAAGAGCTCATGGATGACATCTATCGCAGGACCCTGGAGGCATGGTGCCCCGGAGGCCCTGCCCCTGTGCGAGAACACCTGGCCCTGACGGTGGAGCGCATGTCTCGCGCCACCCGGGAGGATTGCCTGGAGGCCGTGCTCCGGGTGATTCCTGGAATGGTCGAGGTGGACACCGATCTCAAACACCGCGAGGTGCTCGGCGACCCGGGCTTCTTGCGTGAGCGCCTCTCCGCGCTTCCCCCGAAGAAGTTCGAGGAGATCTCCAGCGCCTACAAATATGCGGTGTCCACGCAGTTGTCGGACTGGGACAGGGAGTTGGGGCGGCATTAGACAGGAGAGGGCGCGGCGCGGAGCAGCGCCGCTCGAGGTCCATGAGGGGGACATCCACCTCGTCCCCCGGGCATGGAGCACCAGCCTCTCGAGATGGGCACGCGCGGTGGCAGCGAATCGTGCACCGGGTGGCCGAGTTTGGAGACCGAGTTGCGAGAAACCCAGTGGGGCGCGGAGAACGCGACGTGCGCCTGGTTCGTCCTGCTGGTCACGGAGTTCCCTGCGGGAGTTGCAGGAGCACGCGCCTCTCGCGCCGTCCGAAGGACTGGGGGCGGGGGAGAGGCAGCGAGCGGTGCGGAGACTGGTGGAGCAGGTGGAAGCCGAGTCTCGTGCACGGAAGAGGCCTGTGTTGGGGGCCGGGGCCGTGGGGCCCAGCACCCGCATACCCGGCCCGAGCACCTCGAGCGCAGCCCACAGCCATTGGGGCATGCCTCGACGCGCCAGGCCTTGAAGGAGTTGCGTGAGCAATACCGGCCCATCGTCGCGGCGTGCCGAGAGGCGGCGGAACGGTGGAGGGGAGGGGATTTCTCGGCCAGCTTTCCGCTCTTCTCCTTTCCGCCGCGTGTCTTGATGGGTCGCGTCACTCGAATTCTCTGACATCTTTTCGGGGAGGAGGGGCGAGGGGCGGGGCGGCGTGTGTCTCCAGGATGCTGCACTCTCTCTGCACCGGCTTGGCGCACAGCCCGGGGGGCTCCCGTCAGCGGCCCTCCTCGGCCCCTCGGCTCCTGCCCTCACCCTCAACAGGGCCCCCATCCCTCCTATACGCACCACTCAGCGCACATCCATGAGTGGCGGCGTGCCGCGAAGTGCGCTGAGATAGGTGCATGCGTGACTTCGTCGGCCGGTACGACATCACCGGCGCCCCGGATCCAGAAACATGGAAGAAGCAGCTCGAGAGCCTCACGGGCACCTCGCAGGTGGAGGTCCGTTCATCCTTGGCCATTGACGGCCAAAAGCTCGCCATCCGCTGCCGCGTGCCAGAGGAAGCGTCCGACCCGAAGGCGATGGCTCAAGCCTTCTTCGAGCAAGTTGGGGCGGCGCTCTCGGGAGCGCCCGACAGCGGCACGGTAGTCAGCCTCAAGGATGTTGAGCTTTTCCGGCCACGTTCGCGCATCGACATGCGCCGCCTCCGCAAAGCAGCATGGTCGACGCTGCAGGTTGCAGTCGTAGTTGCCACGATTTTGGCGGCCCTTGTTGTTATTGCGGAGGGTCTGTTGGAGAGGTTTGGGCGCGCGGGGTTGATTGGCTTCGCCGCTATCCCTTTGTTCGCAATAGTTGGTATCGCCGCGTGGTTTAATTATGACACGGCTAATGACGATGAGGCTCGCCCCGAGGCAGCGATGCCTCAGCTCGTCCTTGAAGAGGAAAGACGAGCCAAGCGCATGCGCTTGGCTCGCCGACGAGGCATCCCCCCCCCATCTTGATCTCGAGGGCTCGCCCCGAGCTGCCGCTGCAGATGAGGATCCGAAGCAGCGAAGGCGTATTGAGGACGCTAAGCGAGCACTTCGGCTGGGCGCCGGCAGGATGCGGACAGATGCCGATCAACTTTGGAAGCGGTCAGTGCGGGTTGGCCGCACCGCAGTCGGAGTCTTAATCATCGCGCTGGGTGGCCCAGTAGTGTCGGCTACGCTTCTGTTCCTCCGAGGCGCTGCGGCTGAGTGGTACCTCATGTTCGGCGGCGTAGGACTGGCGGCGGTTCCACTGTTCCTCGGCGCTGCGATGCTCCGCCACGAGGCGAAACTCCGTGAGCAGTACCGTGAGGTGTCGCGCGAGGTTGCGAACCTTGAGCGACTGGACTTGGCGCTGGAATACGCGCGGATCGAGTCCGAGGCTGGCTCCACCCACGCGAAGGCGCTGGACCAAGTTGTCACTCAACTCCTTGCGCTTCCTCCCGCCAGCTCCGGAACGAATGCTCTCCCTCCTGCAGCCCTATCTGGGAAGAGCGAAGTGAGGGAGTCAGACAGTGAGAGCGACGCTGCCATCGTGAAGGTGCTTGAGGCGACACTGAACGCGCTGAGCACGAAGAAGGGCCTCTGAGGCAGTTCTTAAGGGGGAGGGCTCCCAGGGCGGTAGCGGTGCCAGCGGGCACGCTCTCGCGAACTGTGCCGGGACAGGCGACCGCTTGTCGGTAGCTGGAGCGCTGCCGGGCATCCAAGGCGTTCCTGCCTCGAATGGCACCCCTGTTATCGCTCAGGTTGAGTCCTCGTAGCCAGTAGAGCCGATGCCCCCTGCCGCAGCAGCACCGGCACAGGAGCCCGGCAGCGGGACGAACTGCAGGTTCAGGACGGCCACAGGAGCGGGGAGCCACACTGCCCGGGATGGCCCAACGGCGGGGAGGTGGGCGGGTCCCCGCCATGTTGCACGTATGTCGCAGGAGCGTGCGGAACGGGGCGGGATATCGACTCCCAATCATTCCGGGCGGTCGCGAGGTAGAGGCGCGATTCTGCTGGGAGTTTCGCACCGCCCGGCGCGGGTTCGATTCCCGCTGCCTCCAATAGAGGCTGCCCGCCGCCTCGAGTCGAACCCACTCCTACAAAGGAGGCACGGCTCGCATCAGGGGACCAAATCGGTTCTTGTCGGACCGAATTGGACCAAATCCGGAGGCGTATGGGCGGGATGAGGGCCCTGTGGAGGGTTGGGTCACCTGCTTGGGGGTTTCCATTGAGTCACACGAAGTGCGGTCGTCCTGTGGGACGCGGATCGCACGAGCACCGTCACCCTCAGCATGTAGTAATCGATGGTGTTGCCTCTCGTGGGCGGGGTGTTTGTACAGAGTTCGAGGAGGTCCTTCTGGGCTCCATCCGTGCGGGCCTGGGAGATCATGGTCCGGCGCAGAGCATGGCCCCGCCGATGCCGCAGGCCGAGCGCCTCCATATTCTTCGCCAGCCGCTTGTGGGAGTGGTGGCCCGTTCGCATCCTGCCGAACTCCACGCGGGTGGTGGAGATCAGGAAGCGGGGGGCGACCTGGGTGCAACGCCGCCGCTCCGTTCTCCCTATATACTGGACTCCTGCGTGTCGTCTCCATATCTGGGGGAGGAACTCTCGATGTCGCACAACCGCTGGTACACGCGGCAAGCAGTCATCGTCCACCAGGGGGAGCTCACACCGGAAGAGCAGACCCGGGCCCGGAATCCGAGTGAGCTGCGCTCCTTCTTCTCGCTGAACAGTGGGACCGACGGTCTGCGTGACTGGCAACTCGAGGAGATGGCCGCCGCCACAGGTGCCCCCCGGTCACATCTGACGAAGCGAAATAATGTCCTCACATACGTCCTGCGTGCCTTCTCGAACGGGCAGCTCGTGGCTCTGCGACGCACGAACGAAGTCGCGCGCTCGTCGCAATCGCCGCCTTCCTCCACTCAGGAAGGTGGTTCCAGTGGACAGGTCATCGAGGCTGCTCGCTTCGTTCAAGCGCGCTCCACTGGAACAGCGATTCCACCGCTGGGGGTCATGTCCTCACCCGCAGCCACCACCATGGCGAAGGCGCGTCCGGAAAAGCAGAGCGACTTCGTCATCAACATCGGGCAGGACGCATTTGTCGTGTCTTTCGAGCTGCTTCCCGGTGCCACGACAACAGCAAGCGTACGCGTCGTGGTCTCGCCAGTCGACTACTCGCGCGCCTACCAGGCTCAGCTCAAGTACTGGGACGGCAAGGGCCGGGAGGTCGGCCCGGATGACCGATGGAAAACGACGGGTACCTGGAGCGTGCCGGCGGAGCCGTTCGTGCAGACGATACAGCTCGCGAACCGCGCGAATTTCGATCCCATCGACCTCAAGCGGCTCCCCGAACAGCAGGCGACGGTGTGGACCTTCGACTTGAACAATGATGGGGAGCCCGACTTCTCCATCCGGCTCTCGTTCACCACCAGCAACACCGTCCGCGAGTACAACTTCACGGCGTACGACAACAAGAAATCCTACAAGTTCGGCTTCCACTTCATCCAGAACGATGCATGGAAGTACGGATACCAAGGCA
This sequence comes from Archangium violaceum Cb vi76, assembly GCF_000733295.1. Classification (GTDB taxonomy): domain Bacteria; phylum Myxococcota; class Myxococcia; order Myxococcales; family Myxococcaceae; genus Archangium; species Archangium violaceum. The sequence goes on from NZ_JPMI01000367.1 coordinate 42,154, forward strand.
ACTGGGCTCCACGCCGCGAGCAGGACGACTTCGTCGACTTTCTCGGGGACATCTTCACCTCGAAGACGACCTGGGAAATCGCCATCACCGCAATTCCAGTCATCGGAGAGATCGTCCTGCTGGGTGAGGCGGTCACCGGGTATTCGATTTTTGGTGACAAGCTCTCCGCTGGGGAGCGAGTGATTGCTGGACTCGCAGCCCTCTTGCCCGTTGCCGGTGGACTTCTGGCCAAAGGCATAACACGGACTGGCGCCAACGTGGCCAGGATCGCTGCGAGGATCGGGCGCAGTGAGGACGAGGTGCTCGCTCTGCTACGCGCCGCCGAAAAGCAGGGCGCCGAGGTAGCGAATGTGGAGCGGTGGCAGGCGACGCTCAAGGCGGGTGGGAAGCTGACCGCCGAGGAGGTTGCTCAACTCCAGCGGATTCTGCGTCAGGTGGAGGCGGACAACCGCGTTTTCCGCGCCGCCGAACAGGAACTGGGCCTGACCCGCATCCTGCGCCGTGGAGGCAAGGTCGAGAGCACGGGACCCGTAACACTCAAGCGGCTGCGCATCGTTCTGGGCAAGGTCGGCGTGAGCCCGTCCGGGTACCGTCTTCGCAAAGCAGCGAAGGCGGAGATGGAGGCTCTCGAGAAGGCGGGCGTCGAGCCGTCGACGATCTATGCCTGGGTCTCGCGTGATGCGAATGGTGCCCTCATCAGAGATGCACGCGGGCGCCCGGTGATCACCTTCACCGACAAGGGCCTCTCCTCCCTGGAGGAGGCCATCAAAAGCTTCGGGCACGAGTCGAAGCACATCAAGGACTTCGCCGCAGGAATGGTAACCTCAAGCGAGGCGCTCGCGGAGCGAGCCGGCGAAGAACTCTGGGCCCTCGTGAAGAAGACACTGGTGCGGTGATGGCACGTCGATGGAGTGAGGCTGGGGGAGCCTTCCAATTCCCATTCATGGGCGCGGCGAGCCGTTCGCTACGCGGGGAGCGGGGGATCGTCTGCCCGAAGTGCGAGCAGACGACGCTGCGCGCCTACTTCCACGCGTTCGAGCGTGAGAAGCGCCTGGGGACGATCTGGGTCTGGTGCCCGGAGTGTCGCACGACAGCCCATCTGCCCCGTGCGACCCCCAAGGTGGTGCTAGGGCCGGACCCGTTCGCTGAGCTCTCGAGGGATGAGTTCGCGCGATTGGAAACGGGCTCAAGCGAGCACCTCCTCGACCGGCTTGAGCGCCTTTGGAAGCAGGGCCAATTGGGTCCACAGGGCGATTGAGATAGGGGGGCAGCGGCGTGTAGGCAGGATGGGGCAGCGGAGGGGGGCGACGAAGGCCGCTGAAGGGGCGGCCAGGGCTATGCGCCGGGCCGGTGGAGAGGCGCTGCAGCCCTCTTCAGGCACACGTCGGCCCACGCGGCCCACCCAGCAGGGGGGGCGACCGCCAGGCTCCCATGAGACTCCGCCAAGCCCGCTCTGGGAGTGACAGGCGGCTTCGATTCCCGCCGCCTCCAGTCATCAGCTCGGGCGCCACGCCGTGCCGTCCCAGGAACGGCACTCGAGCTGCTCCTCCTCGGAGTCGTGGCGAAGCTCCTGCTCCGGCGCGTCCGTGACCCAGGTGTCGTTGTGCCCGTCCGGACCAATGACATGTCAGGCCGCGACGTCAATCCAGAGCGCGCCGCAATCCTGCGAGGCTCGCAGCGTCAGGCCTCCCTGGTTCAGCTGCGCCCCCTCGCCTCTGGCAAGGACTCGCCCTTCCCCCAGTTGCAGGGGGGCATCCAAGGACAGCAGATAGCCGGCACGTCCCGCGGCCACCGCGATGGCGGTCTCCTGTCCCGCTACCAGGTCCAGCCACCACACGCGCGCGTCGCTCCGCAGGGGCATCGCCTCGTCCCCGGCCATGAGGTGGCGGCCTCCCGATGGAGCGGGCGGGACGGAGCGGCGGAAGTACGCGGGCGCACCGCCGTGCTGCTCGGGGGTGAACCACAGCTGAAGCATCCGTGTGTCCTCATCCGTCTCGTTGCCCTCGGCGTGGACCATGCCGTCCCGGGCCGAAATCAACTGCGCCTCGCGCGGGCGCAGCGTCGCCCCATGGGACTGGTCCCCGTGGTGGCTCAGCTCTCCGCTGAGAACGATGCTCAAGATTTCCATCTCCGGGTGCGGGTGGAGCGGGAAGCGCGAGCGGGGCGCGAAGGTGGCATCGGCCAGGACGAGAAGGCCGCCGAGTGGGCGTCCCTTGCCCGCCTGGGGGCCCACGGTGGCGATGAAGTGGCAGCCAGGGCAGCTCTGTCACCGGCAGGGAGGAGAGCGGGCGCAAGCGGACGTCGGCCGCGGGCGCGGGCTTTGGAGGGGAGGAACAGCCGAGCGCGGCGAGCCCCCACAGATGGGAGCCGCCGCGCACCAGCTCACGACGGCCGAGCTTCACGGTTCGACCCTTGCCTGCTTCGTCGCCCGAACGAGCGCCTCGACCAGGTGCGTTCCGGTCGCGAAGCCACTTGCGAGCACCGCGAGGCCGGCGCCGCCACGGAAGAGCACGGTGGGGAACCCGCTCACGCCCAGGGCCCTGACCTCCTGGAACTCGTTCGCCGTCGCCCGCTTCGCGGCTGCCTGGCTGAACCGCTCCAGGAACACGCCGAAGTCGAGGCTCCGCGCGGCACAGATGTTTTCGTAGAAGGACGCCACGGTCGGGTCCTGCCCCTCGGCGTAGAACTTCTGCTGGATGGCGGCGAACACCTCGTACGCGCGCGTCGCCGGTCCGGACGTCTCCGCGAGCATCCCGCGCATGATGAGGAACGCGCGACACGCGGGCTCGGTGTCGTAGTTGAACGCCGCTCGGTCGAGGAACCGGGTGGAGAACGGCTGCCCGGTGCGCGCGGCGATCTCCTCCCAGTGGTGGCGCAGGAAGCCTCTGAACCGCTCGGTCCAGGCGTCCCCGCCTCCGGGACGGAGCCCGCCCACGAGGACGCGGAAGGGGAGGCCTCGACGATTCGCCGCCGCTTCCAGCTGGCGGAGGCCGGGCGAGGCGCCCCAGCACCAGGAGCACATCGGGTCCCCTACGTAGAGCACCTCTCCCAAGGGCCCCTTGGCACCCGGCCCGGCGGTCTTCGGCGCGGCGCCGGGCAGCGCGCACGCCCCTGTCTCGGGGTCGCACCGCGCCTGCACCTCAGGGGGCGTCTCGTTGTCGTCGCTGGAGGTCTTCACGGGGAGCTCCGATTCGTTCTCATTGCCAGGTCCCCAGAGATAGCCCCGTGGGCCCGCGTTGACGACCCACCACGGACGCGCACAGCATGTGCGTTCTCGTCATCATCTCCGAAGCCCTCCGGCGCGCCCCGGGCGTGTGGGAGGCCTGAGGCCTTCAGTACGGATAGAGCTCCGCGATCGCCTGCGCGTCGCAGGACGTGAGGGCGGCCGTGCACTGGGTGGGGTCGGTGTACATGATCGAGTTGCAGTTCGGGTGGTGGTAGATGCCGAGGGAGTGCCCGACCTCGTGGATCGCCACGGTCTTCGCGTAGTGCGCGCCCGTGTAGTACGTGTTGTTCAGCTGGATGGTGCTCCGGGTCATGCAGGAGCCCGACCAGTTGTTCCCCGCGTACCCGTACCAGCCGGTGTAGCCGTAGTAGCTCTCGTAAACGTAGACGTCGGAGGTGCCGCTGGAACGCCAGTAGAGGTACAGGCTGTTCGAAATGCCCGTGTACATCCACGCGTTCATGGCGTCACCGATGGGCCAACGCGTGCCCGTGTAGTCCGTGAAGGTGACGTTGGTGGGCTTGCGGCACCACTTGTAGCCGAAGGTCTGGAGCCCGCACCAGCTCTGGGCGGTCACTCCCTGGGCGGTCGGCGCCTGGGGGCCCGCCTTCAACAGCGTCTCCTCGCGCTCGTCGGGGCCCTGGTACTGGACGGCCTGTGCGCGGGCCTCGACCCGGTCGAGCAGTGCGTTGACCGGCTTGCCCTGGGCGAGGCCGTCCTGCACCAGCACCCGGCCCAGCGGTCCACCGGTCACGGAGTAGACGCCCGTCATGGAGCTCGCGGCCATGGGCCTGGCGCCCCCCTGCGGCGTGAGGAAGAAGACCGCCTGCTCGCCCACCTTCGGCAGCGGGTTGTCCCGCGGCGCGAGCGTGCAGCCGTCGGAGAGCAGGCCGCCGGGGAACATGACCTCCACGGTGGCGCCCTGCGCGACCACACCGCCCGAGGCGGTCTCGAGCGCCACCGAGGAGCGCGCCAGGTCGTCGATCCTCACGGTCGCGATGGTCACCGGAAGATCGGTGTAGATGCCGCTCGCCTCTCCGGAGGGCTGCCCCTCCAGCTTGGACTGCGCGTAGGTGCGGATGACGTCGAAGCGCGTGGACTCCACCCGGCCGCCGATGACCAACGCCGAGTGGTCGGTCAGGTCCTCGATCGAGCCCTCATGGCGGATCCAATCCATCTCGAGCGTGTGCTTCGTTCCCTCGGCGTGCGCCTGGGCGGGCATCGGCGTCCCGGGCACCCACGCCGTCACCTCGGTGTCCTGCGCAACGGGCTCGCTCGGCTTCGACTCATCGGTCCCGCTGCTGGCACAGCCCACCACGCCCAGCAGTGCCAGTGGCATGACCCAGGAACGCGTCTGCTTCTTCATCATGCTCTTCTCCGTGGATGAACGCCGGAAGTCAGCGCCAGCGTCGGTTGCCCTGTAAGGACGGAGAAACGCGGGGCGCGTCCCACTCGGATATTTAAAAAAGAGACGGCGCGGCCCTGACGGAAAAAGGTGCTCGCGGCGGAACCGCCAGAGAGCCCGTCAGTCCGCGATGAGCAGACGCCTGCCTCCACACCTCGAGTGGGAGGGGATTTCCGACACCGTGTCGGAGGGGAGGAGGCCGGCGCGGCGGATGCCTGACGCCGGCCCCAGAGGTTCAACAGCCTACCGGTGGCAGTCGTTGTGCTCCTTGGGCGTGGCCCACAGCTCCTCTCCCCCGCGGCCGTCATCGGCGGCGAAGAAGATGTCCTCGTCGGAGCGGATGAAGCCTCGAGGCGAGGACGATGCCATTCCGGGCGCGATGTCCATCAGGAGCTCCGGAGTCCCGCCGCGGTGCAGCTTCCAGGGCTCCCGGCCATGCACTCCGTCATCCGCGGCGAAGAACAGCTTGCTGTTGTGCACGTTGAGCAGGTCCGTGGGCGAGGAACTGGCGGGACCCGGGTTGAGGTCCGCGAACAGCCGCGTACCGCTCTCGGTGCCGTCGCTGATCCACAACTCGCGTCCGGCCACGCCATCATCCGCGCTGAAGTAGAGCCGGTTGCTCAACACCGTGAGGAACAGCAGCACCTTGTCCACCCCGGAGTCGGGCAGGACGTCCTTGACGAGCCGCGTGCCCGCTTCGGTGCCATCGGTCACCCAGAGCGCCGAGCCCACCTGGAAGTACACCTTGCCCTCGAGGGCCAGCAGATCGCGGACACCAGTGGCGCCGAAGCGGCGGGTGCGGAAGAGATCCCGGAACGTCCCCGGCCTTCCCGTGGTCACGGCAATGGTCGGATCTCCCTCGTCCGTGTAATAGATGAACAGCCGGTGCCCCACCACGAGCGTCTTCCGGACGCTGGATTCGTCTCCCAGGTCCACCAGCTCGACCACGCGCCTCCAGTCCTCGAGCTTCACCAGCTTGACCGTCAGCGCGGCTTCGTCGAACACCTCGAAGACGAGGTCTCCATCCAGCTCGACGAAGTCGCTGGGACCGCTGCCCTCGGGGCCGGGGTTGAAGTCGAGCAGGAGCCGGGTCCCACGAGACGTCCCATCGCTGACCCACGGCTCCGTGCCGTGCTCTTCATCGAATCCCTCGAAGACGAGCTTGCCCCGGTACTCGAACAGGTTGCGCGGGAAGAAGTCAGCGAACTCGACCGCGAAGGTGGCCAGGCGCACCGTGCCACGCTCCGTGCCGTCGCTCTTCCACAGCTCGGCGCCCACGGCGAAGAAGACCTTGCCATTCACCTCGGTGAGCTCGCGGATGGCCGAGCCCGCGGCGCCTGGCGTGATGTCCTTGACCAGCCGCGTCCCTCCTCGCGTGCCGTCACTCTTCCACAGCTCCACGCCGTGCTCGCCATCGTCGGCCGTGAAGAAGAGTTTCCCGTTCACGTCCTTGAGGTTCGCGATGCTCGAGGGCTCCAGGCCCTCGTTGATGTCCTCGACGAGCCTGGCGCGTGGGCAGGAGCTTCGCATCCCGGCTTCGCTGGAGGCTGTCCCGGGCGCGGGTGGCTGCGAATCCGGATCCGTGCCTCCGCAGTGCGTGAGGCCCAGTGCCAACACGAGTGGTACGAGTCTTCGAGACCAGACGGACAACATGATTTTCCCCCTCCTGATGCGCCGGGGCGCATGGCCCACGGCGTCTCCAAGTTGGGGAGTGCCGGACCGCTACGGCATCCTCTGCCCCGGCGCGAACAGTACGGCGCGGGAAGCACACTGGGCGGCCCTCGAAGTCAGTCTGGAGGAGGGCGGGTGTGGACGGTGCGACAAGACCCCTCCCGTCCATGCCCACCGGCCTGACTGGCGGAGGCTCGGCTGCCGGGACTCGCTGGGTGTGTCCACGAAATCGGGGCAGGCTCACTTCAGAGGCGGGCGAGAATCTGGGCGCACGTCGTTCATGCGGCGGCGACGCTACCACTTCGCCTTCGGGCGGCTCCCACGGCCCTGGGCCGGGTGCGTTGCCGCCTTGACGACGGCGGCGAGCGCTTCGAACGCTTCGTCCACGACGGTGCCGATGTCCCTGTCGCTGCTCTCGGCCCACGCCATCATCGCCGCGTCGACCGCGCCCATCGACACGGTGGCGGTCAGGCGCGCGAGCATCGGGGTCCGTGGACCTCCAGGCAGCCGTTCGGCGATCGCCGAGGTGAACTGCTCCCTCCAATGGTCCTGGGTGACCAGGAAGCGCCCGCGGAGCGCGGGGGTCCGGTGGATGAGCCGCATCAACTCCCGGGCGCGTTCCGGGTCGCTGGTGAGGCGGTCGATGATCAAGCCCATGGCGAGGCGCAGCGACACCAGTGGCTGCTCATCCCGGGGACGAAGTCGGAACGCCGTCAGCAGCGCCGTGCCTGTTTCATCGAACTCCCACGTGACCACTTCCTCCTTCGTCGCGAAGTAGCGGAAGAACGTCCTCTTGGAGATGCCCGCCGCCTTCGCCAGGTCGTCGATCGTCACGGCATCGAAGCCGTGCGCGATGAGCGGCACCACGGCGAGCTCCGCGATGTTCGCCCGGACCAGCCTTTGCTTTCGCTCCTGCAGAGAGCCAGGGGCCGGGGAGGGTTCCTTCTCCTTCATCCGCGTAGCTGAACCTACTTTCCGGACCCCGGCAATCCTGGCGCGACATGTTGCCGGTGGCACCGAGTGCCATTATTGTCGTTTGGAGGCAAAGGAGAGGCCCCCCCATGCTCAACCCCCGCTTCCTGTCCGCGGTCTCGCTCGCCGGGTCGAAGCTGTCGGCACGTGTCGTCGCCAGGGGTCCCTCGGGCATCCGGTGTTTCTGGGTGGCCAACGGGTACATCGTCTCCTCCGAGTCGACGGTCCCGTCGGAAGGGCTGCTGGAGCTGCTCGCCTCGGAGGGCCAGCTCGACCACGGACTCGTCGAGCCCCTGGGGGCGGCGGCCGCGAAACGAGGCCTTCCGCCAGAGCACCTGCTGCTCGAGGAGAAGTTGATTCAACCCGCGGACGTCGTCGGCGCCCTGGAGCGGCTGGCGACGGTGCGGTTCCGGGCGGCGATGCTCGGTGAAGGGCAGGCCGCGGCGGCGGCCGGGGGCGTTGGCAGGGGAATGATCCGGCTGCACCTCGGCGCGTTGCTGCTCGAGCAGTTCCGCGCGCTGCCCGCCGAAGCCGTCCGGCAATACCTCGGCGTCACCTCCGGAGCGCTGAAACTCCACGCCGGCGAGGATGCCCTGGGGGCACTCCGCCTGCAGCCCGCCGAGCTTCGAGCCGCGCGTCAGGCGGAGGTCCCTCTCGGGGGCGCGCAGAACGAGCGGGCCGTGCGGCTCGGCGGGGCCCTGCTCGCGCTCGGGCTCGCGACGTGGCATCCGTAGAGGCTAGCCTCCCTTCATGCCCGCTCGTCCCTACCGCATCGATGTCCACGAGAGTGTTCTCGCCGAGCTCCACCGCCGCCTCGACGCCACGCGCTTCGCGGAGCCGCTCCCCGGCGGTGGCTGGGCGCGCGGCGCCGATGTCTCCTACGTGCGCGAGCTGTGCGCGTACTGGCGCAACCAGTACGACTGGCGCAAGCACGAGGCCCTGCTGAACCGCCCTCCGCAGTTCCTCTGCGAGGTGGACGGAGTGGACATCCATTTCTGGCATGTCCGGGGCAAGGGCCCCGCGCCCATGCCGCTGCTGCTGACGCACGGCTGGCCCGGGTCCATGTACGAGTTCCATCACCTCATCGGCCCGCTGACGGATCCCTCCGCGCATGGGGGCGATGTGGCGGATGCGTTCGACGTCGTCATTCCCTCCCTTCCCGGCTATGGCTTCAGCGGCAAGCCTCGCGAGGCCGGGTGGGACGCCGCGCGCATCGCCGCGGCCTTCGATCGGCTCATGGTCGAGGAGCTCGGTTACCCCCGCTACGGTGCGCAGGGAGGGGATTGGGGCAGCCTCGTCACCACGGCGCTGGGGATGAACCACGCCGCGCACGTGCTGGGCATCCACCTCAACATGGCCGTGGCGGCGCCTCCCGCGGGTGAGGAACAGAGCGAAGAGGCGAGGGCCGTCGGTCAGAAGGCGGCGGCCTGGCAGGCGGCCGAGGCGGGTTACAGCCACGTGCAGGGCACGAAGCCCATGTCGCTCGCCATCGCGCAGGCGGACTCCCCCGCGGGGCTCGCCGCGTGGATCGTCGAGAAGTTCCGCACCTGGAGCGACTGTGGAGGGGACGTGGAGCGCTGCTTCTCCAAGGACTGGCTGCTGACGAACCTGATGTTCTACTGGGCGCCCAACAGCATCGCGAGCGCGGCCAACCTGTACTACGAGACCTTCTCGCGGCGGTTGGACCTGAGCGTGCCCGTGAGGGTGCCCACGGCGGTGGCGGCGTTTCCCAAGGAACTCTACGCGTCGCCCCGGCGCTGGCTGGAGGCGAGGTTCGACCTGCGGCGGTACACGGAGATGCCTCGCGGCGGCCACTTCGCCGCCGTCGAGACACCCGAGCTGCTACTGGAGGACGTGCGCGCCTTCTTCCGCACGCTGCGCCAGTGACACCCGTTGTCCACGGGGCCGCCCCGGCCGTCCGTGGCGAGGAGGTGAGCGCGCGGGAACCGTTTCAGCTCGGCTCCCGCGCGGATTCACTCAGTTCGTGGGAGCGGGCGCCTCGGCGCACACCGACTCGAAGACGACGTCCTTGTAGCGAGCCATGCTGCCGGAGAGCCACATGGTGCTGTCACCGCAGTCGCACCAACCCGAACCCGTATACTGGGTGAGCGCGGCGTCCTTGTAATAGTCATAGAAGAAGGCGCTGCCGTTACACGCCGGGAGTGCATCCTCACGGGTGCCGAGCTCGAGGAGCTCCGTGTTTTCGTCCTGCGGAACGCTGCCGCACCCGGCCGACAGCAGTCCCACCGCGAGCAGCACTCCACTCATGACGCTCTTCACCTGCATGGTACCTCTCCTTTGAGATGAGTCACTTCAGTCCAGATAGCCAAGGGGAGAGGTTACCAGTGCTGCTCGGGACGAAGCTACTGCCAGGAGCGGTCCAACGAGTAGTCCCTCCGCGGCCTGGGGTTGCCCGGGACTCCAGTTCTGGGACTGGAGTCCCTCGTGGTCGAATCATGGGTCGAGAGCAGTCATACGCGCGCGGAGTACGGGACGGCCATGCTGCGACAGGAGCCCCCATGGTGCTCGACGTGTTGAACGGGCTGGTGGCACGGGCGTCATCGGTGGGAGCGCTCCACGCGGGCGCCACGACGGAGGACCTGATGCAGCTGGCGAACGCGATTGCCGTCGCCAACGAAGACGAGCCGCTCACCGGCATACGGCCGTGAGGGCCGCGAGCGCGGCTCCTATTGGAATTTGAATGTCTCCCCGTGGAGCCCGTCTGCACGGGCGCGGATTTCCTCCGCCCCCATTTCCTGGGTGCTCCCCAGTGTCTTGGGAAGCAGGTTTCTCCGAATCCGATAATCCAACAGGGAGACAAAACATGACGAAGATGAATGCAGTGCTGGGGTGTGCCGTGGCGGCCGTACTCGCGGGGTCGGCGGCGTGGGCGGGTAGCAGGTATGGCTATCCCGTCTTCATCGACCTGACCCAGAAGAAGGCCTACGGCACGCTCGGGGCCGCTCGGAACAGCACCGACGCGACCCAGTTCATCTCGTGTGACGTGCACGCCTACAAGGATGGCACCAAGGAAATGAGCTGTTCCGCGAAGAACACGTCGGGCACCTACGTGTACTGCACGTCGACGGTGGCGAGCCTGGTGGACTCGGCACGAGGCGTCTCCGGCGATTCGTTCGTCTTCTTCGAGTGGGATTCGAGCGGCGCGTGCACGTACCTGGGCATCGGACACAGCTCGGAGTACGCGCCGAAGCAGCTGTAATCCCATCCACGAGGGAGCGCGGTCGCGGAGGCCGCGCCCCTCCCCTGACGTGCGAGGTATGGCCCATGCAATCGCATATCAAGCTGCTGCTCCTGGTCACAGGGGGGCTGGGTTGCGCCCTGAGCTTCCTCGCGGGGAGAGTCACGGCCCCCGAGTCCTCTCATGATGAACTGCTGCGCCTGCTCGCACGGCAGGGGGCGCAGCTCGAGGCCATGGAAGCCCGCCTCGGTCCGGCCTCGCAACAGATGCGCTGTGCCGTGGCCGCACCGGCCGGAGCGTCCGGGCTCGATGCAGCATGGCTCCAGGCGGAGCTGGCTCGCATCCTCCATGAGGAGCTGGGCTCACAGCGCGCGGAGGCGAAGGGGGCGCGGACTCCCGTCCCGGAGCCCTCGACGGAGAGTCTGATGGGGCTTCAGGAGGGTCACCGCCTCCTCGACGAGGCCAGCCGCTCTCAGCGGTGGCGGGAGGAGGATGCACAGGCGATGCGTCGCGCCATGCGCGAGCTGAACGGTGCCCAGCGGGAGGAGCTCAGGCGGCGCTTCGCCGTCTTCGTCAACGCGGGCGGCGTCGACGTGCAGGTGAAGGGTCCTCCCTTCTGAACCCCCGCGCCTCCTCGTCAGGAGTGGGTTTGACTCGAGGCGGCGGGCAACCTCGGAGGCCTCGCCCTCGTGCTCGCCCGCGCATAGCGGCCCGGGGCCTGGCCCACGTGCCGGCTGAACGCGGTGCTGAAGGTGCTCGCGGAGCTGTAGCCGACGCGCTCGGCGACCTCGGAGATACCGAGCTCACGGCGGCGAAGCAGTCCCTTCGCAACGGCCATCCGCCAGGCCAGCAGGTACTCCATCGGGGGGAGACCCACGGTGCGCGTGAAGCGCTCGAAGAACGCCGAGCGCGAAAGCGCCGCACTCCTGGCGAGCTGCTCCACCGTCCACGAACGCGCCACGTGGCCGTGCATCTGCCGTATCGCGGGTGCGAGCCGCGCATCGGCCAGGCCCCGCAGCAGTCCCGGAGGCGCGTCGTCGCCTGATGTCGATCGCAGCGCCTCGATGAGCAGGAGCTCCGTGAGGCGCGTGAGCACGAGGTCGCGCCCCGCGCGCTGCCCGCTCGTCTCTTCGCCGACGAGTCGCACCAGCACCGAGAGCCGCTCCACGCCGCGTACGTGCACCAGGGCCGGGAGCAGCGGCACCATCAGGTCCGCGTCGGGTGAGTCGAAGACGAAATACCCACCGAGCAGGCGCACGTCGGGCCGGCCGCCACGCGTGCCGTGGCGGACCTCGCCTCTGGGTGAAGCCATCACCTTGGGGTCGATGTACACGGGTTTCACCGGCTCGAAGCCGGACATGGTGAAGCCCGGCGTCGCCGGCAGGAGCACGAAATCGCCCGCCTCGAGCGTGAGGGGAGGCTGGCCGGCGACAGCGAGCCGGCAGCTCCCCTCGAGCACGGCACAGAAGCTTGGCTGGCCAAAGTCCGAGTAGCGGACGGCCCAGCGTCCCGCTCCGCTGATGCCCTTCGAGAACACGGCTCGCGGTTGAAGCAGCGTGATGACTTCCGAGAGGGGATCGCTCATGCCTGGACTCTAGCCAATGAAATGTGGACTCCACGTGGTGGATGGTCCAGCCCGCCGAAATTACCTTGCATGCATCGACGCCGCGATTCGCGGCAAGTGAAGGAGTCGACATGAAGGCGACATACGGATTTCGAGCGACGATGACCGCGAACTTCGCGAGCCAGGAGGCCCGGGCGTTCCTCGCGAAGCTCGTCCCGCTCGTCATGGGCGATGCCCGGTATCAGGACGAGGTGCCTGTCGGCGGAAAGCTTCACGTGGGAGGTGCGCGATGAAGACGGTGCTCATCACGGGGTGCTCCTCCGGGTACGGGCTCGAGACCGCACGCCACTTCCACGCGCAGGGGTGGAATGTGGTCGCCACCATGCGGACGCCGCGCGAGGACGCCCTCCCCAGGTCGGACCGGCTGCGCGTGGTGTCGCTCGACGTGACGCGGCCCGATTCCATCGCGGCGGCGCTCGAAGCGAGTGGCCCCATCGACGTGCTCGTCAACAACGCGGGCATCGGGCTCATGGGGGCCTTCGAGGCCACGCCGATGACCACGGTGCGTGACGTGTTCGAGACCAACACCTTCGGCGTGATGGCGATGACGCAGGCGGTGCTGCCCCGGTTTCGAGCACGCGGGTCGGGCGTGATCGTGAACGTGACGTCCAGCGCGACGCTGGCGCCGATGCCGCTGGTGGCCGTGTACACCGCGAGCAAGACGGCCATCGAGGGATTCACGGCGTCGCTCGCATTCGAGCTCGAGGAGTTCGGCGTGCGCGTGAAGCTGGTCGAGCCGGGCTATTGCCCGAACACCCGTTTCACGAGCAACGGCGGCGCCCGCATGGAAGGGCTCTTCCCCGAGGCCTATGCCCCCTTCGCCCAGCGCATCTTCGCCTCGTTCGGACAGCTGTCCGCGGTGACGAGCGAGTCCGATGTGGCCGAAGCCATCTGGCGGGCCGCGAACGACACGTCGCGGACGCTCCGCTTCCCCGCCGGCCCCGATGCCGTGGCGCTGGCCCGGTCGGCGTGAGCTGGGTGACACCCTTTCCGGCGCCGCGCTTCCTGCTGGAGCGCTCGGAGTGGGAGGGCCCGGTGAACGTCACCGCACCGGAGCCCCTACCCAACGCGGAGTTCGCGCCCACACTCGGCGCCGTCCTGGGCCGCCCGTCCGTGATGCCCGTACCGGGCATCGTACGGTTGGAGCATGTGGCCCCTAAGGAGAGAGCTCAGTAGGTCCTGGCCGTGTAGATAATCGAGCCGCAGCCATCTGACTTGATGTAGCCATAGGCCTCCAGCACGGGGCTGAAGGTCGGGTCGATCCCTGCGTACACCTGGTTGGTGCTGAAGCAGCAGGTGTTCGAGAAGGTGGGGCTCCACTCCGCGTCGTAGTTCACGATATCGGGGTCATACATCCAGGCAGCTGCCCTCACGTAGATCCTCTTCGTGTAGGGAGAGTACGGGCTGGGCTCCAAAAAGTAGCCCTGCATGGAGACTGAGCCGCCGGTCATTTCAATGAAGAACTGGGCGTCGAAGCCGTAGGTGCCGCCGCAGAATGGACCCGAGCTACTGCCCTCCTCGTAGAAGCCCTGGGCCGAGAGGCGCTCGTTGGGCGTCCGCACCCTGACGCTGTTCTTCTCTTCGGCGAGGGCGTTCTCCAAGAATTGGATGCGCTGATCACTCTCCTGCGGGCTCGCCTTGAGCGCGGAAACGTTGCCGTTCGCCTTGAACACCTGCGCGATGAGGGCCCGCTCTGTTCGGGCCAATTGCAGCTCATACTCCAGGCCCTCGACGCCGGTGCTGGACCGCTCACGGATGCCGTCCTCCCGCACGCGCTCCCAGACACCGGGGGCGAGCTGGGCCCAGGGCTTGGGCGTCAACATGCTCCGCCCGGCCAAGGGCCGCGCAACTGGCTCGCCCTGTGGCATGGGGTCCTCGCCTCCACACGCCATCAATGCCAGCACGGTGGGCAACCAGATGAATGGCTTCGTCATGGTATGGCTCCTCGTCAGTGGTCTGGCGTCATTGCCAGGGTGCATACAGGCCGACCTGTTGATATTGACGGAGTACTCTCCGCGTGAAGAAAGAACATACTCCCAGGAAGGCGCAGTCAGCCAGACAATACAGGGACAGAGTGAAATTCCTGTCATTCCACGAGGCGAAGAGGAACGGGAAGACGATGCCGGTCCCTTCCTGGGTGAAGAGTTCCGTCCACAGCAGCACGGGGTAGGTGTGTACCGAGCCAGAGACGGTGTCCAGAGACGGTGTCGAAGGACTCGAACGGTGGATGCGAGGGGATTTCCTGGCCAGCTTTCCGCTCTTCTCTTTTCCGCCGCGTGTCGTGCCGGGTCGCTTCACTCGAATTCTCTGACACCCTTTCGGCCCTTGAGGGGCGCGATGCGTGACGCTGCCGCCGGACACCCTCTCGGGTGGATGTTTCAGCCGTCACGCTTCCGTCACGCCTGGGCCGGTAGGGATGCTCACGTGTCTTGGATCGGTCTCGAGGCGGCACGATGGCCCCGAGAGACCTTGGGGGTGCCCGTGCGATATCGAGGAATGTGGAGCCTGGTGGCGGTGCTTGGATTGGCGTGTGGAGACGTCCCGCGTGAGACCGTGAAGTCCACGCCCGCCGTGCTCGTTCGTGTCGAGGAGGAAGCCGCCGGAACGGCGTGCGCGCTCGGCGGCCGGGCCATCCGGCGGGGAACGGACCGCAACGGCGATGGGCAACTGGCCGACGCGGAAGTGGAAGCCGTCGACCATGTTTGCCGGAGCGAAGCGCCTCCACCCGGCGAGCCCGTGGTGCTCCTGACCCAGACGCCCGAGGCACCCGGTGCGAATTGCACCGCCGGGGGCGTGCTCGTGCGCGCGGGCGCCGACACCAACGGCAACGGCGTGCTGGAGGACGCGGAGGTGACGCGCTCCTTCTACGGGTGCCAGACCGAGCCCGAGGCGCCCCTGGCGGTGCGGACCCGCGAGAGGAACGAGCCCCCGGGGGCCCACTGTGCCGAGGGCGGCGTGGCCATCCAGGCGGGAGCGGACGCCAACCGGGACGGGGTGCTGTCGGACGACGAGGTGGAGTCGACCTCGTACGTGTGTGGCGAGCCCGAGCACCCCGTGTTGACCAGGACCGAGGCCATCGCGGCCGGTACGGAGTGCGCCGACGGAGGCTCCCGGGTGTTCGCCGGACGCGATGACAACGCGAATGGTTTCCTCGAGGCTTCCGAGGTGGAGAAGACGCTCACGCTCTGCCGTGCCCGCCCGGATTACTGGACCTATTACGGTGAATACACGATCCGTAACGCGGCGGATGTGGTGGCGCTCGCGCGCGTGGGCCACATCATGGGGCTGCTGCGCATCGAGGCGAGCTCGGCGGAGCAGATCGATCTGCCGCTGCTCAAGACCGTTCGCGGCCTGGTCATCCAGAACAATCCGTTGCTCAAGCGGTTCTCGTCCGGCCTCGAGTACGTGAACGGAGGCGTCGTTGTTCTGGATAATCCCCTGCTGAAGTACGTCGATCTGGCGGGGGGGCCGATCAAGGGAGACGTCATCATCACCCGGAACGCCCGCCTCGTCTCGTTCAGTGTGAGCGACCTGACGGACATCTCCGGCCACGTCGTGGTGGAGGATAACGCGTCGCTGACGGAGCTCTGGGGTTTGGCGTCGGTGCGGCACATCGGTGGAAACCTGACCGTGAAGAACAACGCCTCACTCCACCACTCCGGGTGGGCCTCGATTGGTTTCAGTGGACCCCGGTCCATTCTCGGACAGCTCACGGTGCTCCAGAACCCCGAGCTTGCGGAGTTTGCCACGCAGCTGGCGGTCATGGGTGGAGGCATCACCGTCCAGGACAATCCCAAGCTCGAGCACTTCCGTGTGCATGGGTTGACCTCGTTGCCGGGCAGCCTGGTCCTGAGAGGCAATCCCGTCCTGTACTGGCTGCAGGGTCTGGAGACGCTGCGCCTCGTGCAAGGGGACCTTCATCTGGAAGGGTTCCAGTTCCTGGATCAGCTCCACCTGGACGCCCTGGAGCACGTGGGGGGGAGCTTCCGCTTCATCGACAATGACGCCATCTACGGATTGCAGTACCTCGAGAAGCTGGTGTCCATCGGAGGATGGCTCGTCCTGACGGACAACCTGTTGCTGAGCAATCCGCGTTTTCTCACCTTGCGCAGTGCGAACGGCGTCGTTCTCGAGCGCAACGCCAATCTGACCTATGCCGGAGGCTTGTCGGACCTGCGGAGCCTCCTGTGGCTGGAGGTGAACGACAATCCGAAGCTGAGCCAGCTGAGGGGCCTCTCCAATCTCGTCACCGCATACACGGTGAAGGTCTCGGGCAATCCCGAGCTCGCCTCGCTGGACCTGTCCGCGCTGTCGTGGGTGGAGAGCTTGACCCTCACGAACAACACGAAGCTGCCCACGTGCCTGGCCATGGCGCTGCGCACGCAGGTGGCGGCCCACCTCTTCAGCACCACCATCAGCGGCAACCTCGAGCCGTCCAGCTGTCCCTGAACCGCTGTGCGGCGGCCACCGCCCAGAGGCCTGGCGCCGGTGGCGGTGCTCGTGCACGCCGCCGGCTGCGTCCGGCGGCGCTGGGCAGAGGGCCCCTTCTTCATTCATGCGACGGGGAGCGCGGCCTGTCCTTCCGGCGCAGCCCCAACGCGCTCATCGCAAGGCCGATGAGAACCGGAATGGCGAGGATGAAAGCCGCCTCCCAATCACCGAGCAGGCGCACGTCGGGCTGGCCGCCACGCCAGCGCTCCAGGGCCTCACTCCTCGGCTCATCTTCGCGTCCAACCATTTCCACCTGCTGGTGTGGACCCGAGGCGTGGCGCTCGCCTCCTTCATGAAATACCTGCGCGCCAAACTCGCCAAGAAGGTGGGCCGCCGCGTCATCCCCTGAGCCATGACGCGGGCGGATGGATTAGCCTGCCGGTGGAGGTCCGTCCCACATGGCGAAACAGTTTCCCCGGCTCGAGCCCGCCCACCGTGAGTTCATCCAGCGCCAGCGGGTGTTCTTCACCGCGTCCGCCGCGCCCACCGGACACGTGAATCTCTCACCCAAGGGGCTCGACGCACTCCGGGTGCTCGGAGACAGGGCAGTCGCGTACCTCGACCTCACCGGCAGCGGCAACGAGACGGCCGCGCACCTGCTCGCGGACGGGCGGCTGACCCTCATGTTCTGCGCCTTCGAGGGGCCGCCCATGATTCTGCGCCTCTACGGCCGCGGCCGGGCCCTGCGCCGCGGCGGTGAGGAATACACGCGGCTGCTCGCCTCGGACTTCGGCGGCGTGGAGCCACTCGGTGCGCGGCAGCTCATCCTGCTCGACATCGAGCTCGTGCAGACCTCGTGCGGCTACGGCGTGCCGCTCTACGAATACGAAGGCGAGCGCCCCACGCTCACGAAGTGGGCCGAGGCCAAGGGCCCGGAGGGACTCGACGCCTACCGGCGCCAGAAGAACACGCGCAGCCTCGACGGGCTGCCGACCGGCCTCTTCGACGAGGGGACCTGACGTCAGGGAATGGGCACGCGGCCCTGGCCCGCGGCGGGCACGCTGCTCCCGCTTCCGCCCTGCCCGTCTGCCCGGGGACCTCACCCGGGAGGGTTTCGATACATGCTGCTGACGTTCGCGCACTATCTGGCGCGCCACTTCGCCGAGCAGGGACACCTGGGAGTGAAGGTGCGGGCGGACGTCTTCGTGAGCCTTCATGGCTGGCCGCGTCAGCGGCTCGTGGACCCGACGGTGGACCTCGCGGCGGTGGGGACGTGGGGCGACCTCCTCTGCTGGGTACTGCCCTTCCGCGAGGTCAATCCCCCTTGAGAGGTAGAGACGGTACGGGCAAGGTGGCATAGAACCTCCCGGCGCGCCACGGATGGATGGCGCTATCGGAGGCCCGTAATGGGGGTTGCGACCGACCACGATCTCACTCCGCTGCTCAATCAGTGCGGCGATGAAGATCTCCAGCCACTCGTTGACTATATCCTGAACGCCTCGACCAATGATCTTACGACATCCCCAGGCTACGAAGCCCGGCCTGGGGCTCCGTCCACATACGTCTCGGAGATCGTCTACGAGATCAAGACATTCGGCGGCAACACCTTCGCCAACATGTTCCGTGAAGACGGCGTCCCCTATCGGGAGGTTGTCACGGACGTCGCCGAGCGACTGAAGGTCCAGGTGTCGGAGGACGACACTGTCGAGGAGATGGAAAGCGGCATCCTCACCAAGGTCCTCGAAGACATGTTGGAAAAGATGTCCCCCGAGGAGCGGCAGCGGCTGGATGAAGAATTCGCCGAGGCCGGACGGGCCGTGGGGGACAAGGGCGCCACCGTCCCACTGAGCATACTGATCCTGCAAGGCGGAGTGCGTCTGTCGGGCTTCATGGCCTACCGGTTGGCCGCCATTGTCGCCAATGCGGTGGCTCGCGCGGTTCTTGGCCGGGGGCTGTCCGTGGGTGCCAATGCGGCACTCATGCGCGTGCTGGGAATGGCCGCGGGCCCCATCGGCTGGGTGCTCACGGGGCTGTGGACGGCGATCGACATCGCGGGCCCGGCGTTCCGGGTGACCTTGCCTTGCGTGTGCCACGTGGCGTTTTTGCGCCAGAAGCAGGCCTACAAGGTGGCCCTGTGACCCACTTGACCATTTCCGTTGCCTTCGAGGTCCCTGGACGGATCCTGGAAGGATTGAAGAAGGGAGAACTGATTCGACGGGGCGGGGTCATCCAGCGCCCGGATGGAGCCGTCGTCATGTGGCTGCGTGAGTCAGGTGGGCTCCAGAAAGCGCTGGAGGCCCAGCCCGTGCAAGCCGCACAGCGGACCCTGCAGGGGGCAATGGATCAGGCTGGCGTGCCCACCACCAGCGCCATCGGACTTTCCACTCTTCAGTTGGGGCTGACGGCGATCGGTTTCGCGCTGCTGTATCGCAAACTCGGCTGCATCCAGGAACGATTGGATGAAGCACTGAATCGACTCGCCGAATTGAAGGTGGAGGTGTCCTGGCTGGATCGGCGCGCGGATGCCGAGATCTTCGCGCGCTCCGCGGCGGCGATCGAATCAGCGCGTTGGGCGGAACGGTCCGGTCGGCTGGAGCAATTGACGCAGTTGCGACATGCGTTCACGGCAGCCTGTTCTCACCATCGCGCACTGTTGACTGCGGCCAGCAGCGCGAAACGGGTCCATGCGCACGCAGGAGCCTACATGGCCCATTTGATGGGTCTGGCGCAGAGCGGCCTTGCTCGGGCGCGCTGCGATGCATTGCTCGATGGACCCCAACAGGCCCGAGAGCATTTCCTGCCTGTGAAGAAAGAGGTGGAGCAGTTCACCGAGGTGCTGCGGGCGCCTCTCCGTCAGCTCGACAAACATCCGGAGCTGCTCACGCTGGCTCCCGCAGCGCAAGCCTCGGTTCGCGATGCACTCGGCTCCGCACGCATGGAGGCGGAGGGACTCGTGACGCTCGACACCCAGCTTGAGCATTGCATCCGGCATGGCCTCTCCTGGAAGGAGTGGGAGTCAATCGGAGCAGGGGATGAAAGTGAACGCGTACTGATTCTATTGCCCGGCTCGGCCATGGGCCGCGAGGCGGCAAGGCACTAGGCACCTGTCCTCAGCCGCGGCCCTCTCCGGCTTCGCCGACTTCGTCCCAAACCCGATACTGTCATCCGTATGAATCATACACCGGTCGAGTGCTGCGAGGGCTGTGGCTGGTACACCGGACCCAATGAGCCCGCGTTCAGCTCGTGCGAGGGGTGTGGTCGCAGGTTATGCCGAAAATGCTTGGCCAAAGGATGTTGTGGACATTCCCCTGCGAGGACACTCAAGGGTCATGCTTTTCCACGAGCCAACGACCCACTTCGCGAACTGCCTGCTGCCGTCGAGCATTCAGTGGGAAGAGCATATAGTTTGCCGATGCGCAGGGCGAACTATGACATTGGCCGATGCTGTCCTCGTGCCAATAAGGTTCCATGTTCGTGCGCCATGGCATGGGAATGTCCCGAACACGGGCCGAAGCACGTGGGCAAACACGACTGATCTCCGCCCTGGAACTCCACGATCTTCCCGTATGCGGTCGAGAGGGCTGACGGATTTCCAGTGGTGGGGCGGTACGCCCACCAGGCAACCGCGCTCGAAGGCCTGGGGTGAGCAGTCACTGTGCCCCAGACGCCCACTGCCCCTGCTGGGGGGGGAGCCGCCTGGGTCAGCGTGTGCCCAAAGGGGCTGCACTGCCTCTCCACCAGCACGGCGCACAGCTCGCGTGACACTCGGCAGCAGCCCTCCGCGACCCCTCGGTTCCAGCCCTCCGCCAAGAACCTGTTTGGTCTCCCAGGCGATCCGCGCCTCCTCGGTAGGAGTGGGCTTGGCTCAGAGTGGCGGGCTACTTTCAAGAGGCGGCGGGAATCGAACCCGCCGCTCCGCGATCCAGCGTGGGTACGCGGCTAGGCGGCCTCGCGCACGGCGGTCTGGGCTCCGGACGGCGACAGGATCAGCGGCAGGGCCTTGAGTCCCCGCAGCCCGATGGAGCCGCGCCAGCGCAGCTTCTCCGCGGGCACGGCGAGCTTCATTTCCGGGAAGCGCCGCACCAGATGCTGGAGCGCGATGGTTCCCTCCAGCCGCGCCAGCGGCGCCCCCAGGCAGTAGTGCACGCCCATTCCAAAGGCCACGTGGCGGTTGGGCTTGCGGGTGATGTCGAGCGTGTCCGGGTTCTCGAACACCGACTCATCCCGGTTCGCCGAGGCCAGCAGGGGCAGCACCGTGGCTCCCCGGGGAATCACGTGCCCGTCCAGCTGGATGTCCTCCCGGGCGTAGCGGGGCGAGGGCTGGTCGACGGGGTTGCCGTAGCGCAGCAGCTCCTCGACCGCGGAGCCGATCAACTCGGGATTCTCGCGCAGCTTCTGGAGCTGCTCCGGGTGCTGCAGGAGCGCCAGCGTTCCATTGCCAATCAGGTTGACCGTGGTCTCATGTCCCGCCAGCAGCAGCAGGAAGATCATGGAGATGAGCTCGTCCTCGCTGAGACGCTCTCCCTGCTCCTCCGCCTGCACGAGCGCCGTGAGCAGGTCATCCCGGGGCTCCGTCTGGCGCAGGCGGATGAGCTTGCGGAAGAAGCGCATCATGTTGAAGGCGTTGGGCGTCTGGAGCAGGAACCCCGAGGGGGTGCCGAGGTTGTCCAGCAGGCCGCCCATCTGCCGGTGGAACGTCAGCCGATCCTCCTCGGGAACGCCCATCATCTCCGAGATGACCGTCAGCGGCAGGGGGAGCGCGAAGTCGGCGAGCAGATCGACGGTCGGCTTCTTCTGGGCCGCGTCGAGCAGCTCGCCGACGATCTTCTCCACCGCCTGCTTCATCTCCTCGATCCGCCGGGGGGTGAAGCCCTTGTGCACCAGATCCCGCAGGCGGCGGTGATCCGGCGCGTCTTTGGAGAGCATGTTGTTCTGGAGGATCCGGAACAGCTTGGGCACCCACCAGCGGTCCATGGGATCCTTGCCCTCCAGGACGTTGCGGCGGTCGTTGGCGAGCCGTGGGTCCGTGAAGGAGCTCACGATGTCGTTGTAGCGCGTGAGGTAGTAGGTCTTCCCGAAGATGGGGTGTTTGTAGAGAACGACCGGTGACTCCTTCCGCAAGCGGGCGTAGGTGGGGTACGGGTTGGCCCGGAGCTCCGGGGTCTTGAGGTTGATTTCAGGGGTCATCGGTCGTCTCCCGGGAGTGGATGCCTCAGTTCTTGCGCAGCCAGAGCGAGCGGGGCCCACGCAGGAAGAACGAGCCACCGTAGTCGATGCGCTCGGGCTGGCGCGAGGCGAAGCCCAGCCGCGGGGCGCGCTCCATCAGATCCTTGAGCGCCACGGGGGCCTCCAGCCGCGTCAGCGGAGCACCCAGGCAGAAGTGGATGCCGTGGCCGAACGACATCAGGCCGTTCGTCTCTCGCTCGGGGTCGAAGCGCTCGGGGTTGGAGAACTTGCGCGGATCATGGTTGGCGGACGCCAGCATCGCCACCACCGTGGACCCCTCGGGCACCTTCCCGCCGCTCAGCTCCACGTCCTGCGTGGCGCGGCGCATCAGCCCCATCACGGGCGAGTCGTAGCGCAGCGTCTCCTCGGACACCCGGGCGCAGGCCTCGCGCGTGGGGTTGCGCCGCAGCCACTCGTACTGCTCCGGGTTGCGGATGAGGGAGACCAGGCTGTTGCCCAGCAGGTTCGTGGTCGTCTCGTTGCCGGCGATGAGCAGGATGATGGCGAAGGAGTTCACCTCCTGGGGCGTCAGGGCCTCGACGCCGTCACTGCTCTGGACGAGCAGGGAGATGAGGTCGCCCTTGGGCTCGAGGCGGCGCTTCTCGGCGATCTCCGACATGTAGTCGCTCATCTCCTTGGTGTTGCGGATGGCCTCTTCCGGGGGCTTGCCATCGCGCAGGGTCTGCGCGCCGGATTGGATGAGCGAGTCGCTCCAGCGCTTGAAGTCGCGGCGCCGGGACACCTCGATGCCGAGCATCTCCGAGATGACGGTGACGGGCAGGGGCGAGGCCAGTCCGTCCATGAAGTCGAACTCGTCACGGGCGGTCATCTCCGCGATGAGCCCCCGGGACAGCTCGAGCACGCGGGGCTCCATCTCGGCGATGCGCTTGGGGAGGAAGGCCCGGCTGACCAGGCCGCGCAGCCGCGTGTGGATGGGCGGATCCGAGTTGACCAGGTTGGCCACCGAGCCATCCAGGGGGGAGGTCTCCTTGGCCAGCTGGCCGTTGACGCGGATGTCCACGGAGGAGAACAGGGCGGGGTTCTTCAGGATGTACGTCACGTCCTCGTAGCGGCTGACGACGTGGGCCTGGAGGCTCTTGAGCCAGAAGAGGGGCGCCTTCTCTCGCAGCTCGGCGAAGTAGGGGTACGGGTTGTTGATGACCTCGGGGTTGAGGACGTCAAACGTGTCCAACAGGCTCATGGTGTGGCTCCTTGGTGGGAACGACAGCGGTGACAGGAGTGAGGGCTCAGCGCGGGGCGGCGCCTTCCAGGAAGCACCGCAGCAGCGGCGCGAGCAGCGCCTCGGTGGGCGAGGGCTGTTTCGCGAGGAGCTGGCGCACGACGAGGCCATACATCATGTCCAGCAACAGCCCGGGGTAGTGGGGGGCATCCTCGGGCCGCAAGGCACCTTCCTGGATGCCTTGCTCGCCGAGGTGCTCGAGGCGCAGGGAGACCTCGCGCCACATCTCCAGGTGGCGATCCAGGTCCTCTTCCCGCGAGGCATCGCGCCGCAGCGAGTCCTCCAACAGGAGGGAGAGGAGCCGGAAGTGCGTCTGGGAGTGTTCCAGGATGCAGCGCAGGAACCCGTGCAGCCGCGCGCGGTAGGGGTTTTGAAGGCTGCGCTCCAGCTCCGCGTCGAGCAGGGCGAGCAGCTCGCGCCCACGCGTGTCGCGCAGGGCCGCCAGGAGCTGCTGCCGGTCCTCGAAGTAGTTGTAGAGCGTCCCCACGGAGACGCCCACGCGCGCGGCGATGTCGTCCATGCGCGCGGCCTGGCCCTGCTCGCTCAGCACCTGCTCGGCGGCGTCGAGGATGGCGGCCCGCGCCTCCTCCTTCATCCGCATCCGCATGGACTGGGGCTTGCCGCGGGGGGTGGTTGAGCGCGCGTTCATGAAGTTGAACCAATATACAAAAACATGAAAGTCCAGTTCAAGCGGAAGAGGCAGGAGAGCAGGCAAGGCCTCCTTGGGACGTTCGGGAGGCAACAGTCCTTCCCTCTGGGGCGAGAGGTGGTGGCTACCGGAGGCTCGGCACTAACCGGAGGGGGGCTACCTTGAGAGCTGACGGCGTGTTCCAAGGGCCGTGGCTTCGATGCCAGTCCCATTAGCCGCTACGCGCTGCACACACGGGTGTTGCCGCAGGCTTGGTTGTTGGCCAAGCGCGTCAAATACTCCGTGGTTCGGGCGTTGGACGGGTTGTCGGGACAGGGAGCCGCTGTGCAGAGGGCCTGCCCTGGTTTTGGCTACGAGCGGGGGCAATTGATCCCAATAGTCGGACCAATCGGCATGCCTCGCTCTGGAAGGTGCTCCCATTTCCTACAGGAGCACCCCTGAGAGAACTGATTCCGAACTGGCTTGGGTCGTGCTTCTCGGGGTTCAACACGCGAGCCCGAGGCTCACTCCTGATGGCATGGGGCTACCGCTTATGGCCCTTCGTGCCGACGAGTGCGAACTGCTCCATCCAGAGGTCTCCAGATGTCGGTGCATCAAATTCCTGTGGATGCGCCGAGGAGAGAGGTCCTGCATAGAGCTTTTCAATCAGCCCGTGGGTGATGTCGTCGGGCGGTAACATGCCGTTCACGGGGTGTAGGTAAGGCCGCTTGATGCTGCGGAAGACTTTTGCCACTGCGGCGAGGGTGTCCCTCTCTTCAAAGAGGTTTTCTCGGTCTCCACGCTTGCGGATGCGCCGCACTCCTTCTTCTGGCTCCACATCAAGGAACACCAGCAGGTTTGGTGGCGGAGCGAACTCTTCGTTCTTCCGGAGGATCTCTTCAGGATCGAATCCCCGAGCCCCTTGATAAGCAGCCGTGGAGAAGTAGTAGCGATCCACGATGACGATCTTGCCCTGCTCCAGCGCGGGATTGAGCAGCGTCTTGACGTGTTCCTTGCGGTCTCGCATGAAGAGTTCGAGTTCATCTTCAGGTGAGAGCCGACCCGTGGTGGCCGATTCACGCAGCTTGCGCCCCCACTTCCCATCCGTGGGTTCCTTACTGCGGATGACGTCCCAGCCATCTTCGGCAAGGATCTTGTGCAGGCGCTCGGCCTGAGTGGTCTTTCCCGCCCCATCAATGCCCTCGATGACGAGGAGCAAACCCTTCTTCAGGTGACGCTTTTGCACGGGGGCATCCTCCCAGGGATCCCGGTGGAGTCAAAGATCAGGTAGGAGTAAGCACCACCAGCACCAACCGCTAGCGGTCCCCCGCTCTTCGTGCACCTATAAGCGCTGCGGCACTGTACGAGGATGGGCGCGCTTACCGTTCCTTCTCGGAATGGGGTGGGGTCGTGTGAGAGGCCTCCCAGCGTCAGGGTCGTTGCGTGTTCTCTGCAGGGGTGTAGATCGTCCGGGTCCCTTTGCGGTCTCCCTGGAGCGCACCTCATGATTCGGCTGGTCGTCACGGACATGGACGGAACGCTGTATTCGTGGATTGACTACATCGTTCCGGCGGTGGAGGCGCTGGTCGGCTCAGTGGAGCGTTCGACCGATTGGCCGCGCATCAAGATTGTGCAGGCACTCAAGAAGGTCTACGCGAAGTACGAATCGAACGAGTATCCGTTCGTCCTCCAGGAGTCGGAGATCTTCGAGGCGTTCCCCGAGTTCGGCTCGTTCGACAAACTGATCATCGAGCCCGCACGTACCGCTTTCAAGGACGCCCGTAAGAAGTACCTCCAGCCCTACCCGGGCGTTATCGACACGCTTGAGAAGTTGAAACAGCAGGGTATCCCCGTGGTGGCGCTTACGGACGCACCGCGCAATCCCGTGGAACTTCGGGCGAAGATGCTCAAGCTCGATCAGTATCTGGACGCCATCTACTGCCTGCCGGGATTCGAGTTCCCGAAAAGCGATGGCGGAGAGAAGAAGATCTCTCCGCGCATTGAGAAAAAAGAGCAGCAGGGCGAGTACCGGGCCGCATGTCGGGTAACAGAGCTGCCTCGAGACTACGAGAAGCCAAATCCGCTTGGTTTGCGGCGCATCTGTGAGGAGATGGGGGTCTCGCCGACGGAGACGCTCGTTGTGGGTGACGCGCTCAAGAAGGACGTGGCCGTGGCTCGGGAGGTGGGTGCAGTGGACTGCTGGGCCGAATACGGCACCTACATCTCTTTGGAGTACAAGGAGCGGCTCGAAATCATCTCGGCTCCGGCCATCACGAAGCGCCATGCTGCGAGCATCCTTGATGGCGATGCTCGTAAGAATGCGCATCCGACGCACCGGATCTCCAACTTCGAGCAGATTCTCCAGATCATCGACAGCGCTTCAGCGCGGGCGTGAAGTTCAGGGCCCTTCGTTGACGTGGAGACAATGCGTGGGGCCTATCCGTCACGAACTCTTCCGGGTGTTGGCTACCGGAGGCTCGGCCCGGCCCCGAGGCGCGGCGGGGTCAGGCCGGGGCGATAATCCCGGGTATGGCCACGTCGAATGCCTCCGCTCTGGGCGCTTCTGGCAGCTCCTCTTCCTCCCTCCCCGAGGGCCCGCTGTCCGAGGGCAGCAAGGGCCCGGACGTGCAGCGGCTCCAGGCCGTGTTGATCCAGCTCGGGTACCTGAGCGGCAAGGCGGACGGGGACTTCGGGCCGAAGACGAAGCAGGCCCTCATGCGCTTCCAGCGGGAGTGGCGGCTCACCCAGGACGGTGAGTACGGGCCCCGGACGCGCGCCGCGCTCCTCAAGGCGCTGGTGCCCGTGAAGAAGCCCCCCATTGTCTCCAAGCCCTCGCGAAACCAGGAGTCTCGCCGGGGCGTGCCCATCGACGCCATCGTCCTGCACCACACCGCCACCAACAGCGCGCGGATAGACCTGGCCACGCTGCGCTGGGTGCGCGGCAACAACCGGGTGAGCGCGCACTACCTGGTGGGGCCGGATGGCACCGTCTACCAGCTCGTGCCGGACAGCATGGCCGCCTGGCACGCGGGCCGTTCCTCGCTGCACGGCGACACCGAGCCCAGCGTCAACACGCGTTCCATCGGCATCGAAATCACCAACGACGGCACCGGCCAGACGCCCTTCACCGAGGCGCAGTACCGGGCGCTGGAGCAGCTCGTGCCGTACCTGGCCCGGCGGTATTGGGTGCCGAAGGAGAACATCCTCGGGCACCGGGACGTGGCCCCGGGCCGCAAGACGGACCCGGCCGACAACTTCGACTGGGCCCGCGTCCGCCGCGCCGTCGACGCGGCCGTGTGACGCGGGGCGTCATGGGGACTGGGGCCGGACTCGGGGTGTGGGAGCCCGCACGGAGAGTGGGACGCAACTTCCGCCCGCTGATCGCGATAATCCCTCAACGGATTTTCCCGAGCCCTACCGCTGGAGCCCCCCATGAGCATCATCGACCGCGGCCGTAACCTCATCAACACCGTGCGCACTGGCGCGCAGAATGCCGTTGAGAAGACGCAGCAGGTGGCGAACACGGTGACCGACAAGGTGACCGAGGGCGCTCAGCGCGTGGGCCAGTTCGTCGACGGCTTCGAGGACAAGGCCACGAGCAAGGCCCGTGAGCTGAACAACCAGTTCTTCGGTGGCTCGAAGCCGGACCGCGCGTTCGACGGGCACCTGGTGGGCGCGGGCGGCCAGACGTTCCCGCCGGGCACCTCGCTGAGCGACGTCCCGGGCGTCACCCCGCGCAACAACCCCAACCCCTCCGAGACGTTCATCTACGTCAACGGCATCTCCAACACGAAGGACCAGCAGTTCAACAGCATGCAGGCGATCGCCGACCGGACCGGGGCCAAGGTCGTCGGTATCCACAACTCCACCGAGGGCATGGTGGCGGACCTCGCCCAGTGCGTGAAGGACAAGCTGGACAAGGGCCACAACCCGGCCGTGGACTCCATGGCGGACACCGTCTACTCGGAGCTGAAGGCGGGGCGAGACGTGCACCTGTTCGCCCACAGCCAGGGCGCCCTGGTGACGAGCCGCGCCCTCAATGACGTGGCCAACCGGCTGCGCATCGAAGATGGGATGTCCAAGGCGGACGTGGAGAAGCTGCTGAGCAAGGTGAAGGTGGAGACCTTCGGCGGCGCGGCGGCGAACTTCCCGGACGGCCCCCAGTACGTGCACTACGTCAACAACAAGGACCTCGTCCCCACGTGGTTCGGCCAGGGCAACGGCTCGGGCGTGGACGAGTGGGCGCGCAACGGCGGCAGGGGCGCGGTCATCCACCGCTTCGAGCACGGCTCGGGCATCAATGGCGCGCACGGGCTGGGGGATGCGTACCTGCCGCAGCGCGTGCCCTTCGACCAGGCCCGCGCCGGCCAGTTCAACTGACGGAGCCCCGCGCCATGCTGCAGTGGATTCTGTCCGCGGTGGGAATGGCCCCGCCTCCGCCTCCGAGCGGGGGCGAGATGACGCGCGAGCTGGCGCGGGAGCTGTTGCGCTGGTACGCGCGCTCACAGGGCGCGGTGCTGAGCGAGGGCCTCAACGCGCAGGGCTTCGGTGGCATCACCGTGGGCCCGGCGCAGGTGTACTTCGAGTACCACGAGGACACGAAGACGCTGGAGTGCAGCGCGCTCGTCTACCGCTTCAAGGAGCCGCCCAAGCCGGGCGTGCTGGAGGGCTTCCAGGCGGAGGCCCGTGAGGGCACGGACACCGGTGGCGGTACCGTGGACTACGAGCGGGAGAACCGGGGCCTCTTCCTGAGCCGCGACTACACGCAGGTGCCGGACGGCAACGCCTTCGCCAAGGACATGAAGCGGCTGGCGAAGGCGAGCGTCGTCTGGGGTGACGAGGTGTTGGACCGGGTGGCCTCGCGCGTCTTCCACCCCGAGGAGCTGGAGAAGCGCTGAGTCACGCCGCGGTGCGGCTGTCGTCTCCCGAGGTGCGGGCCAGGGCCAGGGCCTGCACCCAGTGCTCCAGCGCATCCAGCAACACGCTGCGCTCCTCTCCCTCCATGGGGAGGAGCAGCCGGGCCAGACGCTCCTGCACCACGGCGTCGGCCTCGTCGGCCACCGCGCCGCCCCTGGCGGTGAGCCGCACCGCCACCTGCCGCTTGTCCGCGCGCATGCCCCGATGCCGCGTGATGAGCTCCAGCTCCTCCAACCGGTCCAGCAGGCGCGTCATGGGCGGCATCGCCATGCCCATGCGCTCGGCCAGTCCGTTGACGGAGAGGAAGCTCTCGGCTCGCAACCACCAGAGCGCCTGCATCTGCCGGGGCTCGAGCTCCGCGTGGGGAAGCTCGTCCAGCGGGTTGGCGAAGGCCCCCTGCCGGGCCATGTCGACGAAGAGATTCCTCAACCGCGCGACCACCACGCGCACCTCGGACGTCAGCTCCGACATGGACATGTCTCCTGTCCCCCTCCGGCCCGATAGGGGGTCGCGGCGGTAACGCGCGGGAAGCCCGGGCATATCGGCGCTTGGGGCGGCTAGGCTGCTGGCCCCTATGAATACCTTCTCTCTCGTCGTTCTCGTGGTGGTGGCGCTCGCGGATGGGAGCCAGGCTCCGGAGCCTCGGGCGCAGGCACCGGCGGCGGCCCAGGGCGCCAAGGCCCCGGCCTCCTTGCCGGAGCCGCGTTGGCAGGGGCTGCCCGGGTGGCTGGGCTTCGCCACGGTGAAGCCCGATGTGGAGCAGAGCCGGGCGTACTGGACGCCCAGGCACCCGAAGGCCCAGGTGGTGCTCTTCACGGATATGTGGAAGTCCGTACCCGAGGGCACGAAGGTGCGGCTCGTCTCCTCGGCCGGGCCGGGCGAGGGCACCTATCTGGGCACCTCGGATGAGTCCTACGGGTGTGACGGGAACACGGCCACCTTCGCCGGCTTCTCCTCCGCGAAGCCGCTGCCCGAGGGCCCCGTGTGGGTGCTCCCGCCCGGAGACAGCGAGGGGCTCGAGTCCCTGCCGGTGAAGGAAGTCCCCGCGAATTCGCTGGGCGCCCCGCTGCCGAAGGGCAAGAAGGCGGCGAGCAAGGAGCTCCGGGCCTACGAGGCCGGGGGGCTCGGCTTCCTGCTGACGAAGACGGGCAAGCTGCGCGGGCAGCTCACCGTGCTGCTCGGGGGCAAGAAGGTGGGGACGGACTCCATGTCCAAGGGCGAGATGGAGGGCAGCGAGCGGTCGCCGCTGAACCTCTACGACAAGGACGAGGTGGGCGTGCCTCGCCCGGAAGCGGCCTTCCAGCTGGGCAAGGAGGGGCCGGTGGTGGTGGTGCTCGGCACCCGGCGCTACGAGGGGCACCTCTTCACGGTGGCCGTGCGGCGCGGCGACAAGGCGGAGCTGCTCAACCAGGACTCCGAGGCCCCGTACTTCTGCGCCTTCTGATAGGGAGGGGCCATGGCGCGCTCGCTGCCCAGGCCCTCCCGCGGTACCGCCCTCGTGGCCCTGCTCGTGCTGGGGCTGCTGGGCGCGCAGGCGCTCCTGGCCTCACCGGGCGGGGACCTCTCGAGTCACTACACGGACCACCTGCGGCACATGGCCGAGTCGCAGGCGCTCGTGGAGCGGGGTTTCGCCATCTACCGGCAGCCGTATGGCGAGGCCGCGCGTGGCCTGTTCCCCTGTCCCGAGCACGAGGGGCTGTTCCCTGACCGGACCGCGCCGTACCCGCCGCTCGGGATGCTCCTGCACTGGCCGCCAGGCTGGCTGGAGCGGGCGGGGTACCTCGCGCCCACGACGGCGCACCGGTTGATGACGCTCCAGTGGCTCGCGGTGGCGCTGGCGGCCGGGCTCCTGGGCCTCGTGCTGCTGCGGCCGCATGGACGGTGGGCACTGGCTGGAGGCGCGCTGCTCCTGTGGCCCGGGCTGGTGGGCTCGGGGGCGAATGGTTTCTACGACGTGGCCTATGTGCTCGTGGGCACCGCGGCGCTCCTGGCGCTCCGCGAGCAGAGGCCCGCCACCGCGGTGGTGCTGCTGGGCCTCTGCGCGGCCGTGCACTTCCGCGCGCTGGTGTTCGCGCCCGTGGGACTCTGGGCGCTGCTCGCGGCGTGGCGCGCCGGGCGGGGCAGGGCGCTCGCGTCGGGGGCCGTGGCGGTGGGCCTCGTCCTCACCGCGGCGGCCAGCGCGGCGGCCCTCTCCGGCACGCTGGAGACCATCCCCGCCGACAACCCCGTGCACTTCTCCCACCTGCTGCGCGGCAAGTCCTCGCCGCCCGCCTTCATCCTCCTGGCGCTCGGTGTTGCCGGGTACCTGGTCCGTTACCGGTACGTGTGGTCGGCGCTCAGCGTGCTCGCGGGGGCGATGGTGGCTCTCATGGACCGCTCGCACGGCTACTGGCACGTGCTGCCGCTGGTGGTGCCCGCCCTGGTGCTCGCGGCCGAGCGGCCCGCCTCGGCGCCACCCGCTCCGCGCCTCTGGTGGGCGGCCTGGGGATGGGCGCTGGTGGGCGCGCTGGTCTCCTTCCGCTATCCCCTGACGCCCTACTGGCAGTGGCTGGTGGATGTGATGCGGGGCCGTGTGGCCTGACTCCGGAGGGCCTGACTCCGGAGGGGCTGACTAGGGGCCGAGCTTCCGGGCGGCGTCGAGCCCCGGGAAGTCGGGTGCCGCGCGCTCGAGCGCCTCCTCGAAGGGCCGAGGCTCGAGGTAGACGCGGATGAGCTCGCCGGTGCGGGAGAAGAACT
Organism: Archangium violaceum Cb vi76; assembly: GCF_000733295.1. GTDB lineage: Bacteria > Myxococcota > Myxococcia > Myxococcales > Myxococcaceae > Archangium > Archangium violaceum. The sequence goes on from NZ_JPMI01000367.1 coordinate 73,426, forward strand.
TCACCACCTCGGCGGTGAAGTGCATGAACTTGTTGCGCGTGAGGATGCTCACGCTCTTGAGGGCCGGGCGGTGCGTGCTGAACCACGCGGTCCACGCCTCCTGCACGGGCAGGTTGGCGCCGGTGATCTCATCCATCTCGATGAACAGCTCGATGGGGCTGTATCGGCTGATGTCCTCGCGCAGCTCGTCCATGGGGGCGGTGCCGAACTCGCCCTTGTCGGTCCCGACGATGCGCATGAACACCACGCCCGGGCGCGGTCGCAGGTAGGTGAAGCTGCACCGCTCGCTCGACAGCCGTACCGCGCCGTCCTCCAGCGTCTCTCGTTTGAACGACATGGGTCCTCCTGGCGTCCCGAGAACACAGCAAACCCCGGGCCATTCCATGGGTCCAGGACGTCCGAGGGCTTGGAAAAGGTGGGGCTGGACGCACCGGTCGAAACGAATGACCCTTCTTCCAGAATGAAAGGGTCACCCATGCGAGCCGGGGAGCTGCGCATCGAGACGTTGCTGGAGGTGGATCCGCGGGAGGGCGTGCGCTTCGCGGGAGAACGGGCGCTCATCCTGGACGCGGTGGCGATGGGGATGCTGCGCAAGCAGTTGGTGGAGATGCTGGGCCTCGCGGGAGCGAGGGCGGTGCTGACGCGCTTCGGCTTCGCCCACGGCTGGCGCATGGCGGAGGCGCTGCGCACGGGCTACCGGTGGAGCAGCGAGGCCGAGTGGCAGATGGCCGGGGGGCTCCTCCACACGCTGCAGGGGCTCATCCGTATCCGGCCGGGGGAAGACAATCCGCTGGCGCCCCGGGGAGCCACGGTCGAGTACTCGTACGAAGCGGAGCAGCACCTGCTGCACCTGGGACGGGCGGAGGCGCCCTCGTGCTGGACGCAGTGTGGCTTCGCCAGTGGCTACATGAGCCGGGCGGCGGGCCGGCCCCTCTACGTGCTGGAGGACCGGTGCGTGGCGAGGGGGGATGCGGCCTGCCACTTCGCGGGCCGGACGCTGGAGGAGTGGGGGAGCCAGCTGGAGGAGCACCTGCCGTACTTCCAGGGAGAGGTACTCGATGCCTCGCTGCACCAGGTGGCGAGTGCCCTCAAGCGCACGGAGCGCAAGCTGCGCGAGCGGGCGAGGGCACTGGAGCAGGTGGTGGGCGAGCCGGAGGGGCCGGGAGGGCTGGTGGCACGCAGCCCGGGGATGAGACGGGTGGTGGACCTGGCCCAGCGGGCGGCGAGGAGCGAGGCGACGGTGCTCATCATCGGGGAGAGCGGCACGGGGAAGGAGCGCGTGGCGAGGCTGGTGCACGAGGAGTCGGCGCGAGCGGGAGGGCCGCTGGTGGCCATCAGTTGCGCGGCGCTCACCGAGTCGCTGCTGGAGGCGGAGCTGTTCGGCCATGCGCGAGGAGCCTTCACGGGGGCGACGCACGAGCGGGTGGGGCTGCTGGAGGCTGCGGCGGGCGGGACGCTCTTCCTGGATGAGATGGGGGAGATGCCGCCAGGCATGCAGGCGAAGCTGCTGCGGGCTTTGCAGGAGCGCGAGGTGAGGCGGGTGGGGGAGAACACGAACCGGCCCATCGACGTGCGGGTGGTGGCGGCGACGAACCGGCCGCTGGCCGAGGAGGTGGCGGCGGGCCGTTTCCGCAAGGACCTGTACTACCGGTTGCGCGTGGTGGAGCTGACGGTGCCTCCGCTGCGGGAGCGGCGTGAGGACATCCTGCCGCTGGCGCGGGTGTTCCTGGTGGACGCGGCGAGGCAGTTGGGGCGAGCGGCGCCAGGGTTGGAGGCGGAGGTGGCGGATCAGCTCCAGCGCTACGACTGGCCGGGAAACGTGCGCGAGCTGCGCAACGCGATGGAGCGGGTGGTGGCGCTCTCGCGGGGTGTGCGGGTGGAGCTGGAGGACCTGCCGGAGGATGTGCGGGCGGCGTTGCCGATGCCGGCGCTGACGGGAGAGGTGCGCACGCTGGAGGCGGTGGAGCGCGAGTACATCCTCGCGGTGCTCGCGCACAACGGAGGCAACCGGACGCGCACCGCGCAGGAACTGGGTATTGGCGCGACCACGCTGTACCGCAAGCTCAAGAGCTACGAGCGGGAGACACGCCGACGGAAGCGGTGAGCCAGGGAGCGCGGCTCAGGGACAGAAGCGGCGGATCCACCGGCGCATGTCCTCCAGTCCTTCCTGGTCGTCGTGGAAGAACCAGCCGGAGACCTCCTGCTCGTACATGAAAGGCTCGAGCAGCCGGGCGAGGGCGGGGAACTGGGGTGGAATGGGCTCCTGCTCTGTGTCGATGGCGTCGGGCCATTCGCTGAGGGAGAGCAGTGCACGCTCGCCATCCAGGGCCTGGAAGGACATCTCTGAGAAGGGAAGCCGCTGCCGCAGACTCTCGAGCCCGCCGAGATGGCCGAGCAGGGGTTGACCGAGGAAGGTGAGCCAATAGACGCCTCGGGCACGGCTTCCGAGGCGCCGGCTGGTCTCCTCAAGGTCGTAGACATCCAATCCCGGGTAGCGGTCTCGCAGTGCTCGAACCGCGCCGCGAGCCGCGTACCACCAATAGTTGGGCGCGACGAGAACGGGGCTGGCGTAGCCGAAGCTGAAGGGCAGCTCGCGAGCGAGCTCAAGAGCGAGGGCGCGAATGCGGGCGGGGCCGTGCTCCATCAGGTACCCCGTGGGAAGGGTAAAGCTCACGGCGCTGGTGGAGTACTCGTCGCGGGCGAATATGGGCGCATCGAGCCGGCGGCCGTAGTACTCGAAGTTGTAGCTGCCCACCTGATCGATGTGCTCCCGCAGATAGACGCTGCGAGAGACTGGACAGGGGCGTTCGAGCATGTCCTGACGGATGTCTTCCCAGCCCTCATCATCGAGAGGCAGGAGTCCCCCTTCGCAAGCGACGTACCCGCTCAAAGCCCCAGGCGGGATGGCATCGAGATACGTCTGCAGGGCCCTCCAAACAAGGGGGGCAACCTCCTGATGGGAGCGGCGCATGAAGAAGCTGAGAATGAGGCCGTCACGAGCCACCAGGAACCCATTGTTCGCCCGCACTCGGATATGGGGAATGTGCTCCTTCATCAAAAGAACCCTCTTGGTGTGAGCATGAAGGCCTTGCCAGAGACCGTGGTGCCCGTACCGCGCGCGAGGCCCGCGTAGCGCGCGCGGGCGGCGGTCTCCGTGTCGAGCCGCAAGTCTCCGCGAGTTGCAGGGCCAGGATGCCCGGGGCTGGTGGCGCAGGCGCCGAGCAGGACGCTGGTCAGCAGCAGGCGCGCGAGCCGCCAACGGGCGTTCTGGTGAGGCGCTACCGGGTTCGGATTCAGTGCCATGGACGCAGACACTTCAGTCCGAACCCTTCTCGGGCTCAAGAATCCGGAGTGCTCGCTACATCCCGTCCAGCAGGCCCATCCGGTCCTTGATGCGCAGCACGCGCCGCACCGCCGCGTCCAGCTGCTCGGCGACCTTCGGGTCCGACCCGGCCAGCTTCGTCAGGATGCCGAAGTAGTCCAGGCCGCCCGACCAGTCCGGCGGCTCGGTGGTGAGGATGAGATCATTGCCCGCGAGGAAGGCCCGGCGCACCACCTCCTCGCGCTCGGCGCCAATGCGCTCGGCGAGCGCGCGGATGGCCACGTCGTCGGTGACGGAGATCCACCCGTTCTCGTGCGCCATGGACACGAGCGCGGGCTCGAGGATCGCGGGCCCCGCTCCGAGCTTCGCGTACACGACGTTCGACAGCATCACCCCGCCCAGGTACTTGTCCGCGGCACGGAACGCGGCGGCCTCCAGGCGCACGCGCTCCTCGTCCCAGTCGGCGACGGCCTGCTCGTGGTCCGAGTCCGCGTCGATGTCCCCATAGCCCGGGAAGTGCTTGCCGATGGAGACGACGCCGGCCTTCGCCAGGCCGCGCGCGAAGGCGGTGGCCTTCTGCTTCACCACCTCGGGGTCTCCGGAGAACGCGCGGCCGTTGCGGAACATGTGGCCCTTGGGGGACACATCGAACACGGGCGCGAGATTCATGTTGAGCCCCACCTCGCGCATCGCCTTGCCGACGCGCACGCCCCACGCCTCCACCTCGGCGTCCGCCAGGGTGGCCATGTCCCGGGCCAGCGGGAGCTCCTTGAGCGAGGGGTGCGCCTTGAGCCGGTTGAAGCCACCCCCTTCGATGTCCACCGCGAAGAAGGGAGGAATCTTCGCCCGCGCGCTGGAGGAGCGGATGCGCTCCTTCGCCGCGTCGAGCTTCTTGAGCGTCCCGCCCACGAAGAGCACCCCACCCACCTCCACGGGGTTCTCCTTGCCGATCTGCGGGTAGGCGAGGAGCAACTGTCCCACCTTCTCGCGCGGGGACAGGGATTGGAGGACGCGCTCCACGCGAGCCTCCTCGGGGACGCGGGCGTGGAAGGCCTTGGGCTTGCCGGCCGGCGGGGTTGCACCGGCGGCGGTGGACAGCACGAGCGTCAGGGCGATGAGCGATGAACGGAGCAAGGCTCGCATGGCGGCGCAGTCTTCCATGGAGGGGGCCGGTTGGCCCGAACGGAATCAACGCCACCCGGCGGCACGTCAGGCCGCGAGCACGGCGGGCGGGCGGGCGTGGCTCAGGCGCCGACGATTTCGTCGTAGCCGCGGCCCCGGAACTCGAGCAGGCAGAAGCCATTGCCGAAGGGGTCGGCCATGTTGGCCATGCGTCCCCACTTCTGCTCCTGGATGTCGCGCTCGAGCGTGGCGCCGGCGGCCCGGGCGCGCTGGACGACGGCGTCGAGGTCGGTGACGGTGAAGTCCAGGTGGACGGGGGTCCAGTGCCGGCGGTAGTCGCGCACGGTGGAGGCCCCGGGACTGGACGGGCTCCCCGCCGGCCGGGCGAGCAGGTCGATGGGGGAGGTGGCCCCGAGCAACTCGGCCCAGTCGGAGCCCAGCCGGCGCCCGGGCTTCAACCCGAGCGTCTGGGTGTAGAACGCAATGGCCTTGTCCAGGTCCTCGACATCGATACAGGCGCGCAGCTCGATCATGGTCGTCGGTGGCTCCAGGTGGAGGGCGGGGTAGCCTGCACAGCGTGAACTCCGCGGGTCAGCCCCCCTGGTCCGCGGCGCGTTCCTGTGCCGGTTTCGGAGCGGGGCGTGAGGCGGGCAGGAGTCCGGCGTCATCGGGCACGGGGCTGCTGCCATCGGTGGCGCGGAGGGGCGCGGTGGCGGCGGGGAGCGTCTGCGGCGCCTGCGTCCCAGGGGCCTGCACCTTGGCGAGCGCCTCGCGTGCCGGCGCCGACTGCGGATGCAGGGCCACGGTGCGCTCCAGCCAGCGCAACTGCTCCTCCTTCCTGCCTCGCTTGCCGAGCAGTCCCGCGACGCGGAGCATCTCATCCACGTAGTCCGGATGCAGGGCGGTGTTGGCGGTGGCCAGCTCCAGCGCGGGCCAGAGCGCCTCGGGGTCCTTCACCTCGTCCAGCCGGACGCGCCGCAGCTCGGCCACCTGCGCGCGTTGCCACACGTCGTCGAAGTGCCGCGCGTCCTTCTGGAGTGCCTCGCTGAAGCGCAACGGGGCGGGGCAGGGCACCTGCTCGCAGGCGGCGAGGTAGTCGGTGAAGAAGGCGAGCGCGCCGCGTTGGGGGTACTCGCGGAGCTTCTCGGGCCCCAGCGTCTTCTCCAGCGTCAGGGCCATGTGCGCGCCCACGCGGATGAGCAGCGAGGACTCGCGGGGGTGGTGGGCGTCGCGCACGCGCCGCAGCGCGGCCTCGGGGTCCCGCGCGATGGTGGCGCGGTCGAGCAGCGCGGACATGCGGGTGAAGGCCTCGGAGAGGTCACCCGGCTCGGGGAGCGCGCCGGGGCCGCGGGTGGCCCACAGGTGGTAGGCGAGCCCGTAGGTGAAGAGCCGGGCGAGTCCCTCGTGCACCACGGCGTCCACCGGGTCCACCAGGTGCGCGTCGCGGCGGACGAGCCCGTCCTCCAGCAGCGTCTCGATGATGCGGGTGGAGATGCGCCGCTGCCGCTTCGCCTCGCCCTCCAGGTTGCTGGCGATCGCGATGACGACGTCCTCGGCGGGCAGCATCACCAGCAGCGAGGTGGTCTCCGGCTGGCCTCCGGCGTGGGCCACCATGTAGTGGCCGCGCAGCGGGTAGGTGGCGAAGCCCAGGCCGTAGTCGGTGAGCTGGCCCTCGCGGGTGCTCAGGGAGGCCTGCATCATCCGTGCTGTTTCAGCGGGCACCAGCTTGTGCTGGAGGATGGCCTGACCGAAGGCGAGCAGGTCCTCCACGGAGGCGCGGGTGCCACCGCCGGCGAAACGGCTGGAGACATCGAGGAAGTGCGAGGGGACGAGCTGTCCCCGGAAGTGGCGGTAGCCCACGGCGTGCTGCTTGTCGCGGGTGCGCTGGTCATCCAGCGCGGCGTGGCGCATGCCGGCGGGGCCGAAGACGTGGGACTTCAGGTAGCGGCCGTAGCCCTGGCCCGAGGCCTTCTCCACGGCGGCGCCGAGCAGGTTGTAGCCCCAGGTGGTGTAGACGAACTTCGTGCCGGGCTCGGCGGCGAGCGGCTTGTCGGCGAAGAGGGCGAGGGCTCCCGCGGTGTCGAGCGGCTGGGTGTTCTCCGCGGCCTCGGGCCCGTCATAGTGGGGCACGCCGCCGAGGTGGCCGAGCAGCTGGCGGACGGTGAACTTCCAGGGCTTCTCGGGGTACTGCGGCACCCAGGTCCGCGCGTCCGTGTCGAGCTCGAGCTTGCCCTCCCGCACCAGTTGCATCACCGCCACGGCGGTGAAGGACTTGGTGATGGAGGCCATCCGGTACGTCGTCCGGGGCGTGGCGGGCAGCTGTTGGGTGAGATCCCTCATGCCATAGCCCTGCACCCAGCGCATTCCGCCGTGGAGCACGCCCACCGAGAGCCCGGCGTAGGCGCCCTTGGCGAGCTCGGCGCGCACGAGCGCATTCAGCGCGCGCCGCACCTCGGGAGGGAAGGGCGCGTCCTTCTTCCGGGCCGCGGCGGTGGTGCGGGCGCGGGCCGGGGCCGGGAGCGGTGCGGTGAGGCAGAGGAGGAGGAGGGTGGCGAGGAGCGCTCTCACCGCGTTTCCTCGGAGGCCTGGAGGGGCGGGGCGATGGCGGCCTGGCGGCTCGGGTCCGCCGCGTCCACCCACGAGCGCAGCAGCGCATCGGTGATGAGCTGGCCGAGGATGTCGAGCCCATGGCCGCGCGGGTGGACGAGGTCCTCGTGGACGAGCCCGGCCTCGACGAAGCGGGCCAGCGAGCCAGCGCCACCCATGGCGGAGAAGATGTCGAAGAAGGCGCAGCCCTCGGAGAGGGCGATCTGCCGCTCGATGGAGATGACCTCGTCGAGGTAGGGCCGCTGGACGAGCCTCTTGGCGCCGCTGCCTCCGCGCACGGCGTCGATGGGGCCCACCACGAGGCAGGCACTGCCGGGAGCGGCGGCGCGCGAGCGGCGGACGAAGGTGCGCAGACCCTCCTCGACCTCGGTGAGCTTGGAGCGGCCCCACTCGAGGCGCTTGGCCTCGTTGCCGCCGAGGATGAAGAGGAGCAGGCGCGGGGAGCGCTCGGCGAGCTGGGCGCGGAAGATGTCCTCGCGGGCGCGCAGGAAGAGATTGGCATCGGCGGAGGGCACCCCGAGCGTGTCGAGCACGATGCCGGGTCGCTGGTGCTGCAGGACGACGCCGAGCACCACGGCGTCACGGCCCTCGGCGATGACCTCCAGGTAGCGGGCGCCCTCGGGGATGTCGAAGGAGAGGGCCTGGGCCTGACCGGAGCCCTGGGGCTCGGCGCGGGCGAGCTCCTTGCCATCCACCTCGACGGAGAGCCGGCCGGCGCGGGGCACGTCGAGCCACCACAGGGTGCCCCGCGGCTCCCGGTCGAGCGCGAAGCGGCTGCTGGCCTTCGCGGTGGTGGCGCGGTGGTAGATGCCGCTGATGCCGAAGGGGAGCTCCGCGAGCTTGACCTCACCCAGGGTGCGAGGCTCCCAGCCGCCACGAGCGAAGCCGGCGCGGACGCGGGGCCCATAGTTGGCGAGGCGATCCACGGTGAGCACACCGCGCCCCCCGTCGCCAAAGGTGGCGCCGAGCTCCTCGCGGATGACGTCCACGATGCGATCTCCGGCGATCAGCGAGTTGCCGAAGGCGGAGATGACGATGGGGGAGGAGGACTCGCGGGAGGAGAGGGCGTCGAGGGACTCGAAGAAGGGGGCGAGCGCGGTGCGGGCGCAGGTGGTGCCGGAGGGAGCGACACAGGGGTCCTCGAGACGGGGCTCGTGGACACCGAGCTTCTTGCCGAGCTGATACAGCTTGAGGGCCCGGGGCGAGGGCGGAGGCAGCGCGCGGTTGACGGCGGGAGCCGGGACGGAGGGAGCCGGAGCGGCCTGGGCGGGCGCGGAGGCCTGGGCGAGCCGGATCGGCTTGTCGGCCGAGGCGGCGGCGCGCGGGGCACGCGGAGCACGGGCCAGCCGGTGCGCCGGTGGTTTCGCGGGAACTGGCCAGAACGCCCAGAGGAGGGCACCGAGGAGGAAGGGAACGAGGAGGACGACCGCCCACCGCCTGCCACGAGAAGCTTGGAACATGCGGCGGGAACTCTAAACGAAAGAACCGGACCGAGACAGGAACCGGCCGAGAAGCGGGGGCACGTAGCAGGCTGTCGCTTGCCCGCCCACTCGCTTCAGGGAAGTGCCTTGTCGGCCCGGCGGAGCACCTCGCCCTCGACCACCGTGGTGCCATCCGGAGACACCGGGTGTCCGAGCGTCGCGACGAGCTTGCGGTGGGCCTCCTCCAGACGGCGGTGCAGCGTATTGAAGGTCTGCTGCGCCGTACTGGGCATGTCCTCGGTGTAGGTGAAGTACCAACGCAGCGTGTCGAGACACTCGTAGAAGTGGTCCACGACGGACTGCTCGAGGACGGGGAGGTGGATGAGCTCCTGGAAGGTGGCCGAGGTGTAGCGGGTGGAGATGGTGCTGAGCATGGGCTCGCGGCTGCGCAGGCGGGAGAAGAGGGCGAACATCTCACCGCGGCGGGCGTCGAGCCGGCGCATGATGTTGGCCGCGTCGAGGGCGATCAGGTTGCGGACACGGGCGGTGGCCTCATCGGTTTGTTTGCGGCGAGCCATGGCGGGAGAAGCCTACCGCCAACACGGTCCCGGGCGTAGTCAGGCGCCTGTTCCACATCTGGCGACGCGCGGGCCATCCTGTCGGCGGCGCGCGAGGTGGCGCTGCACGAGCCCATCATCGTCATCAATCAGGGGACGCCGATTTCGCGATGCTCATCAGTGGCGCGGTGCGGCGACAGTGGTGAAGGCGGTGACGGAGCTCTGAGCCGGAGCCGCACCCGGGGGGGCTGGAGTCGAGGGAGCAGTGGGGCTACAAACCCTGGATGCGCCCCCCCCACCCGACCCTGCGTCTGCTCACCCTGTTGCTCGTGAGCATGATGACGATCATGGCGAGCGCCGCCATCTCACCCTCGCTGCCGCGGCTGCGGATGGCCTTCGAGTGGGTGCCAGGGATTGATTTGTGGGTGCGGCTGGTGGTGTCGCTGCCGGCGCTGTTCACCGCGATGGGGGCGCCGCTGGCGGGGGTGTTGATCGACCGCTTTGGCCGCAAGCGCCTGTTGGTGGCGTCGGTGGCGCTGTACGGCGTGGCGGGCTCGCTGCCGGGAGTGCTGACGTCGCTGCCGCTGATCCTGGTGTGCCGGGCGTTGTTGGGGCTGGCGGTGGGAGGGTTGATGACGACGGCGGCGGCGCTCATCGCGGACTACTACGCGGGCCCCGAGCGGGGCGTGGTGCTGGGGCGCCAGGCGGCGTTCATGGGCGTGGGAGGCTTCGTCTTCATGTTGGGCGGGGGCCTGCTGGCCGACATGCATTGGAGGGCCCCGTTCGCCGTCTACCTGTATGCCTTTTTGATTCTCCCGCTCATCCTGCTGTTCCTGCCCGAGCCGGAGGTGAAGCGGGGAGCGGCGGGTGGTGGGGCGCGGGTGGCGCTGCCGTGGAGCACGCTGTGGCAGGTCTACGCGCTGGCGATGGTGGGGATGATGATCTTCTACCTGATTCCGGTGCAGCTGCCGTTCCTGCTGAGGAGGCTGGGGGTGCAGTCCTCGGCGATGGCGGGGTTGGCGGTGGGCGTGTCGACGGTGGTGGGGTCGGTGGTGTCGCTGCGTTACGCGCGGGTGAGGCAGGTGCTCGGGTACCGGAGCATCATGGCGGTGCTCTTCGCGTGCATGGCGCTGGGCTACGTGCTGGTGGGCCTGTCGCAGTCGTACGCGGCGGTGGTGGGCGGGCTGGCGGTGTCGGGACTGGGGCAGGGGTTGCTGACGCCGAACATGGCCAACTGGGCGGGCGAGGTGGCGCCGGAAGCCGCGCGAGGCCGGGTGATGGGTCTGCTGACGACGAGCCTCTTCCTGGGACAGTTCGTGTCACCGTTGCTGGCGCAGCCGCTGATTGGCGCGGTGGGGCTGGGAGGCGCGTTCCTGGCGGCGGGAGGCCTGCTGAGCGCGCTGGCGGGGACGTTCGGCGCATTGGCGTGGCACGCGGCGCGGGAGCGGAGCGGAGCGGTCCAGGGCGCGGAGTGACAAGACGCACTGGGCCCTCGCCGTGCGGTGAGCGCTGATGTTTCAGACTTCGATGAATTTGATGCCGGTGATGCCCTCGGCCTCCATGGCGGACTTGATGTGCTCGGAGACGATGAGGACGACCTTCCAGCCCCAGGGACGGAAGATGTGGGCGTCGCCAATCTTCTCCGGGTCCACCTTCAGGCCCGCGACGTTGCGGTACTGGCCCTCCTTGTCCGGGCGGTTGTCCTCGGGCAGCCAGTAGAGCACCTCCTCACACCGGGCGTCGTCGATGCACCGGATGAGTTGCAAGACATTGAGGATGAACCAGGGGTCCGTCTGTCCCTCGACCTCCACGGGAATGAACTGGACCTTCTTCTGAAGCCCCAGACGCTCGAAGAGTGAGACGACCCGCCGGTTGACGATGGGAATACCTTGGGCCTGACTGAAATCGAGTGCGACGCCTACCGGCTTCACCACCAGGCGGATCGGCCCTTCGATTTCGAGGACCCGCCCCTCCAGGAACCGATAGGTGTCGAACAGCTCGCGCTTCTCGGGATCTCCCGAGTCCTCGTCCTCGCCATCCGCGAAGAGCGGCATCCCCAAGTGCCAACGCCCCGGGATGTATTTGTTGTCGTATAGTTCATAATACTTCATTGATGAGGTCATGGCTTCCTCGTGGCGAGCTTGTTGAGCCTGGAGCCTTGTTTACAGACGTCCCCTGCAATCCTGTCGAGCTCGTCCACGAGTTTCGCTCGACATTCCGCCAGGGGCCTACAGGTTCCAAGTGCATCGTTCAGCCGCTTGAAGATTTCGGTGTGGTATGCCTCCGGATGAGGCCCCTTGTGGTCTCGCAGATAGACGATGTTCGCCGGGTCATCCAGGCTCATCCCCGCTCGGGAGAAGACTCTCTCGAAATCAGGCGTCCACGGGCCGCCGTTGCTCTCGGAGATGTCGTTCTTGTTGGTGCACAGGTGGTGGCGCTGGTGGCCGTCCTGCCCCGACTCCGCACACGCTCCTGTCGTCCTCGTTGCGCTCACCGCCGACGTCACCGCCGCCGCCGCCGTGCTCCCCGTCACGCCCATCAACACCACCGTTCCGTCCGCCACGCTCACCTGGGCCCGCGTCCCCGCCACCACCCTCACGCTTCCCCGTGCGCCCCCTCCCGCCAGGGCGAAGCGCGGCGGTGACAGACTCGCCCACAGTCCTCCCTTCGGCACCTCCGGCAGTCCTCGGGCCAGCTTCGCCCCCGCCACCGTCACCAGCACCCGCAGCCCCACACCGCCAAGCGTCTTGCCGAAGCGCTCGGCCACCGCCTCCAACTCCTCCCGCGTCGTTGCCGCTTCCGCCTCCCGGTACAGCGTCAGGCAGGCCAGCCCCACGTTGTAGAGCTCCGCCGCGCTGTACGTCAGCAGCAGGGCCACTGTCACTGCTCCCGCCAACGCCTTGGACAACACGGGCTCGGGTGCCGCCCACGCCAGCGCGTACAGGGCCAGGGACGTAGCCACCGAGAGCAGGACGGCGGGCGAGCTGAACAGCTCCACCGCGGCCTGGCGCACCCCCTCTCCCATGTAGCGCGGCGAGAGCTTCAGCGCCTGGAACCACCGGGCACTCTCCAGAGAGCCGGGGAGCTGCACCAGGGCCGCACCCAACAGCGCCTCGTATTCCTCGCGCACCCGTCTCTCCAGGGCCGAGGGGCGCAGGTCCGGCGGTAACGGAAGGCCCGCCATCGCCCGTGTGTGGGCCTCCGGCAGCAGCTTCAGTCCAGGCCTCGCGCTTGTCTGCTGGAATTCCTCCTCCAGCGCCGCCACCACCTCCCTGGCCTGGTCCACCGTCCACGGCGCCAGGGCCGGGTTTGGCTTCAACCGCTTGAAGCGCAGCCGCAGTCCTTGTCCTTCCTCCCCCTGGTAGCCGCTCACCTCCACCGGCTCCAGCAGGGGCAGTGCTTGCTGGGCTCGCGCTGGTGTGGCCTGGAGCGCCAGGGCCACCAGTATCAACACGGGCAGGGCCTGCGTGACTCTCGGCTTCATGTCTGGCTCCTTCCGCCCTTGGGAGTCCAGGGGATGGATGGGGGGCTTCTACCGTATGGGAGCGGTGTCAGGCGGGAGATGCGCTACAAGAAGAGGAACGAGGAGGTGCTCATGGCGGGCATGCGTTTCTTCAAGGGGTGGTTGGGGCCGTTCAAGCTCACCCGGCGGTACACGACCCGGAAGCCGGAACTGGGGCGCGTCTACGAGGCGCGCAACGTCCTCACGGACAATTTGCCGGTCGTGGCCGCTCCCGGGGATACGCGAGAGCCCCGGTCCTTGCGCAGGTAGCGGTTCGCGGTGTCCAAGCTGCAGGAAGTGGAGCAGCTGGCGCTTCAGACTTCGAGGAATTTGATGCCGGTGATGCCCTCGGACTCCATGGCGGACTTGACGTGCTCGGAGACGATGAGGACGACCTTCCAGCCCCAGGGGCGGAAGATGTGGGCGTCGCCAATCTTCTCCGGGTCCACCTTCAGCCCCGCGACGTTGCGGTACTGCCCCTCCTTGTCCGGGCGGTTGTCCTCGGGGAGCCAGTAGAGCACCTCCTCACACCGGGCGTCATCGATGCACCGGATGACGCGCAAGGCATTGAGGATGAACCAGGGCTCCGTCTGCCCCTCTATCTCCACGGGGATGAACTGCATGTCCTTCTGGAGCCCCAGACGCTCGAAGAGCGAGACGACCCTCCGGTGGACGACGGGAACACCGATGGCATGACTGAATTCGAGTGCGAGGCCCGCCGGCTTCATGCTCAAGCGAATGGGCTCGTCGATTTCCAGGACGCGGCCCTCCTTGAACCGCCAGATGTCGAACAACTCGCGCTGGTCATCTTCCTCGCGCCCTCTCTCGGGCTCGCCATCCTTGAAGAGCGGCATGTCCAATTCCCAGCGCCCCGGGATGTATACGTCGTCGTATAGCTTGTAATATCTTGTCTGGGCAGTCATGGCTTCCTCGTGGCGAGCTTGTTGAGTCTGGAGCCCTGCTTGCATACATCTCCTGCGATCCTGTCGAGTTCGTCCACGAGCTTCGTTCGGCAATCGGCCTGGGGCCAACATCCCGACAACGCCTGCTCCAATCGCTCGAAAATCTCGGCGTGGTACGACTCGGGGTGGGGCCCCTGGTGGCCTCGCAGATAGACGATGTTCGCCGGGTCATCCAGGCTCATCCCCGCTCGCTTGAAGAGTCCCTCGAACCGGGGAGTCCAGGGGCCGCCGTTGCTCTCGGAGATGTCGTTCTTGTTGGTGCACAGGTGGTGGCGCTGGTGGCCGTCCTGCCCCGACTCCGCACACGCTCCCGTCGTCCTCGTTGCGCTCACCGCCGACGTCACCGCCGCCGCCGCCGTGCTCCCCGTCACGCCCATCAACACCACCGTTCCGTCCGCCACGCTCACCTGGGCCCGCGTCCCCGCCACCACCCTCACGCTTCCCCGTGCGCTTCCTCCCGCCAGGGCGAAGCGCGGCGGGGACAGACTCGCCCACAGCCCTCCCTTCGGCACTTCCGGCAGTCCGCGCGCCAGCTTCGCCCCCGCTACCGTCACCAGCACCCGCAGCCCCACACCGCCAAGCGACTTGCCGAAGCGCTCGGCCGCCGCTTCCAGCGCTTCCCTCGTCGTTGCCGCTTCCGCCTCCCGGTACAGCGTCAGGCAGGCCAGCCCCACGTTGTAGAGCTCCGCCGCGCTGTACGTCAGCAGCAGGGCCACTGTGACCGCTCCCGCCAACGCCTTGGACAACACGGGCTCCGGTGCTGCCCACGCCAGCGCGTACAGGGCCAGGGACGTAGCCACCGAGAGCAGGACGGCGGGCGAGCTGAACAGCTCCACCGCGGCCTGGCGCACCCCCTCGCCCATGTAGCGCGGCGAGAGCTTCAGCGCCTGGAACCACCGGGCACTCTCCAGAGAGCCGGGGAGCTGCACCAGGGACGCACCCAACAGCGCTTCGTACTCCTCGCGCACCCGTCTCTCCAGGGCCGAGGGGCGCAGGTCCGGCGGTAACGGAAGGCCCGCCATCGCCCGCGTGTGGGCCTCCGGCAGCAGCTTCAGTCCAGGCCTCGCGCTTGTCTGCTGGAATTCCTCCTCCAGCGCCGCCACCACCTCCCTGGCCTGGTCCACCGTCCACGGCGCCAGGGCCGGGTTTGGCTTCAACCGCTTGAAGCGCAGCCGCAGCCCTTGTCCCGCTTCCCCCTGGTAGCCGCTCACCTCCACCGGCTCCAGCAGGGGCAGTGCTTGCTGGGCTCGCGCTGGTGTGGCCTGGAGCGCCAGGGCCACCAGTATCAACACGGGCAGGGCCTGCGTGACTCTCGGCTTCATGTCTGGCTCCTTCCGCCCTTGGGAGTCCAGGGGATGGATGGGGGGCTTCTACCGTATGGGAGCGGTGTCAGGCGGGAGATGCGCTACAAGAAGAGGAACGAGGAGGTGCTCATGGCGGGCAGGCGTTTCTTCAAGGGGTGGTTGGGGCCGTTCAAGCTCACCCGGCGGTACACGACGCGCAAGCCGGAGCCAGGGGGCTGCGAGGTGGGACGCGTCTACGAGGCGCACAACGCCCTCACGGACAAGCCGGCCCTGGTGCTCATCCCCAGCGAAAGCGCACCCGAGGAGCCGCAGGAGGAGTGGCGGGTGCGCCTGCGCTCCCAGGCCGAGCCGCCCTACATCGCGCTGGAGGTGGAGGAGGCACCGGCCTCGGGAAGGCTGTCGCAGTTGCGCGGGGTGCTCGAGTTGCTCGGAGCCGCTGTCGAGCGGCTGGGGAACGGGGAGGAGGCGCGGGCCCACCTCACGCGCCCGCCGATGGGGCCACTGGAGGCGTTGAGGCACCGGGCCGGGCGCGCGTGGCGGTGGACTCGTGCCAGCCGCGGGCGCACCTTCGCGGTCTTCTTCCTGGTGTACCTGGGCGTGCGTCTGGCCGTCCACGTGGTGGAGATGGAAGTGTATGGGTTCAATTGGGACATGAGCCCCCGGGTCGTGGAGCGTGAGGTGCCCGTGCGGCCTGTTGTCGTGCATCGTGCGCCCGCGTTGATCAACAAGGCCGCGGTGGGGCAGGGGCCCATCGCCTATCCCCTGCCTGGGAAGCCGTTCGACGATCAGGCCAAGGCCCCTTGCATCCCCAATGAAGGCGAGGTGGAGATCAACGGGGGCTGCTGGGTGGCACTCGAGAAGCGCCCGCCCTGTCACGACAAACAGGCGGAGTACAAGGGCAAGTGCTACATGCCGGTCTCGGCGCGCTCCCGGGACACGCGCGAGCCCCGGTCCTGGCGCCGGTAGAGGACTTCCCGGACGGGGCGAGACGGGCGAGGCCGCCAGCCGCGCGCCTCACCAGTCCGGCTCGCACGTCCAGTCGAAATTCTTGTTGTACCGGTGACATTTGTAATGAGGCCCGCAGGCCCCGGGGACGGCCGGGTCACAGGTCTTCCTGCAATAATGCATCCGGCAGACGAATCCTTCGGGGCAGGCGGGCGTGTGCTCCTCACCACAACGGATGAGACACCTCCCCCAGGCTTCGCGCGGGTGGTCGAAGACATTCGACATGGCACACTTCTGGCCCTCGGAACAGGGTGTCCGCTGGCAGTTCTGGCCATACACCTGCGCGCAGATCGACACGCCTTCTTCCCCGTTGGGCTGGATGCAGTCCTGGCCCTCGGGACACGCACGGCCCTCACAGGTGGGCAGGCAGGAAGGCCCATTGAGGCCCTCGCGGCAGAAGAACCCCTCCGGACAGCTCCCGGGCTCTTCCACCCGGCACGGCCGGCCGCACCGGCGGTCCTGGCACAGCAGGCCCTGTTCGCATGCCGCCTCATGCAAAGACGACAGGGCCGAACAAGGCTCTCCCTCCTTGCGCACGCCCACCAGCGTGCACTGGCGCAGGCGGGTGCCTCCCTTCACCGTCTCCATCGTGCGGCACACCATGCCGTCCGAGCACTGCTGATCCGTCATGCACCGGCTGTCGGTGCAGTAGCTCCACATGGAGCGTGCATTGAAGAAGCACGCGAGCGGTGGCTCACAGTCCGCGCGGCCCTTACAAGGGCGCTGGTAGCTCATCAGGCTCTGGCGCTCTCCAGGGGACAGCATCGGGACGAGCTTCACCTGGGGAGATGGCCGCAGTCCTCCGAGCATGGCCGTATGGATGGCCCAGGCCAGGGGCAGCAGCAGCAAGAGCCCCAGCAAGGGGGCCAGCGCCATGCGCCAACGGCTCATGGGTTGCCTCGGAACCGACACTCATGAGGGCATTCCTCATTCTCCCACTGCTCAGGGGGAACGTTGCAGCGCGTCTCCCACTCCTCCTTACTCAGAAAGCAGTCGTGGCGGTGCATCTCCTCCGCGAGATCCTTCGCCATCGCCCGGTCGATGGTACCGCCCTCCCGCCACGTCTCCGGACACCCGGTCCCCATCGCCATCCATACCGTGAACGTGAGCACGCCTCGCCAGCGCATGTGTCCTTCTCCCGAGAGCAGCCCCGTCGCAGGGGCGGGCGGCATGGTTCTTCACTTCACCTTTAACGCGGAAGCTCCGTCATGGAGAAGGGGCATTCCTGGCCGTGGAGCAGGCACTTCCCTAAAAGGGCTCCATGGCGAGCAGGACCATCGAAGAGGGCCGCATCCAGCGGCTCAACACGCACGAGCCGAAGCGCGGCGACTACATCCTCTACTGGATGCAGCAGAGCCAGCGGGCCGAATTCAACCCGGCACTGGAGTACGCGATCCAGCGCGCCAACGAGGCGAAGCTGCCGCTGCTGGTGGGCTTCGGTCTCATGGATGGCTACCCCGAGGCCAATGTCCGTCACTACCGCTTCATGTTGGAAGGGCTCCTGGACGCGCAGCGCACGCTGGCGCGCCGGAAGATTCCCCTCGTGCTCCAGCGTGGTGCGCCCGACGAGGTGGCGCTGAAGCTCGCGAAGAAGGCCTCGCTCGTGGTGTGTGACCGCGGCTACCTGCGCCACCAGAAGCAGTGGCGCGAGACCGTGGCGCAGAAGGCTTCCTGCCCGGTGATTCAAGTCGAGGGCGACGTGGTGGTGCCGGTGGAGGCCGCCTCGGGCAAGGCCGAGTACGCCGCGCGCACCCTCCGCCCGAAAATCCATCGTCTCTGGAGTGCGTACCTGGTGGAGCTCTCGTCCACGCCTCTGAAGACAGACTCACTGGGGCTGAGCGTCAAGGGACTCGACCTGGAGGACCTCGACGCGGTGCTGGCGAAGCTGGACCTGGATCGCACCGTGCCACCGGTGAGCCACCGCTTTCGGGGAGGCACGAGCGAGGCGAAGCGCCTGCTGCGCAAATTCCTCACCGAGCACCTCCCGGAGTACGAGGAGAGCCGGCCGCACCCGGAGACGACGCACGTCTCGCACATGAGCAAGTACCTCCACTTCGGGCAGGTGAGCCCGGTGCAGGTGGCGCTCGCGGCGCGTGAGGCGAAGGCCGCCGACCATCAGCGCGAGAGCTTCCTCGAGGAGCTCATCGTCCGGCGCGAGCTGGCGCAGAACTTCGCCGAGTACTCGCCCCACTACGACACCTTCGCGTGCGTGCCCGAGTGGGCTCGCAAGACATTGGACAAGCACCGCGGCGACGAGCGGCACCACCAGTACTCGCGCGAGCAGCTCGAGCAGGCGCGCACGCATGACCCGTACTGGAATGCCGCCATGCGGGAGATGCGCTACACGGGCTACATGCACAACGCCATGCGCATGTACTGGGGGAAGAAGATCCTCGAGTGGAGCAGCACCCCCGAGCACGCGCACGCCACGACGCTGGCGCTCAACAACCGGTACTTCCTGGACGGGCGTGACGCCAACTCCTACGCGAACGTGGGCTGGTTGTTCGGACTGCACGACAGGCCCTGGGGCGAGCGCGAAATCTTCGGCACCGTGCGCTACATGTCCTCGGGCGGCCTGGAGCGCAAGGCGGACATGGAGGCCTATCTCGAGAAGGTGGACATGCTCGTGGCCGAGGCCAGGAAGGCGGGCGTGCGCTTCGAGGGCGACTGAGCCTCCCTCGTCACCCGCGCGTGATGCTCGCGGCGGTGCGCACGCCTCCGAGCGCCGTGGCCAGCGTGCTCTGTCCCGGGAACACCGAGTCCCCCACGAGCCACAATCCATTCATCACCGGCCTCGGCCCCAGGGAACGGTAGTGGTACAGCCCGGCCCGCCTCGGTACTCCGCCCACCGCGCCCGCCTCGCGCTGCGTGAAGCGCTCGAAGGTTCGCGGTGAGGCCGTCATCTCGTGCTGCAGGTTCTCCATCCACTCGGGCGCCAGGCGCCGCAATCCCTGCCGCATCCGCTCTTGAATCGTGGACACGATGCGCGCCTGCTCCTCCTCGGGCCGCCCCGTCAGTGCGCGCAGCGGCACGTGCGTGGACACCGTGAGCGTCCTGTGTCCCGGCGGCGCCCGGCCCGTGTCCGCCTCTCCGCTGAGCGAGGCGAACAGGTGATTGCCCTCGACGAAGGCGGCCTGCTCGTTCTGCACCAGCTCCAGGTGGTGCGCACCGGGTGAGGCGTCCCCGGGCGCTCGCACCACGAGGTACAACATCACCGCGCCCCAGCCGTCCGCCACCCGTCCCGCCAGCTCCCGCAGGCGCGCGGGCAGCCGCTCGGGCGGGAGGCCCAGCAGCCGCATCAACCCCTGGGGCAGCACGTTGGCCACCACGTGGCGCGCGAGCAGCTCGCCCCGGCGCGCCGACACCTTCCACCCTCCCGGCACGGCCTCGAGCGACTTCACCCGGTTGGCGTACAGCACCTCGCCGCCCCCCGCGGTGACGGCCCCCGCCAGCGCACTGGCCAGTCTTCCAATCCCTCCGCGCACGTGCCCGGTGCCCCGCCAGTAGTAGTCCATGGCCGCGAGCGCGAAAGGGGCCTCGGCCTCGGCGGCGGCGCACTGCACCGTAATCTGGCAGAGCGCGTCCAGGTACGTGCGCAGCGGGGTGAAGCGCAGCAGCCCGAGCCGCTCCAGGATGGCGCCCAGGGGCCGTCCCATCCAGCGCACCAGCGGCGTGTACCGCAGGGCACGCGAGGCATGCCGCAGCAGCGCGCGCACGTCGAGCGGCGGCAGCAGTGACGGGTCATCGAAGAGCGGCCACAGCGCCTGGGCCACCTGCCGCTGCAGCGTGAAGAAGTCTCGCAGGGCGTCCACGGGGGCCTCGGGGAAGGCGCACAGCTGATCCACGAGGCGCTGGCGGTCGCGGTACACCTCCAGCCGCATGGCCGGGGTGCGCAGCTCCACCATTGGATCCAACCAGTCCACCGCCACGTCCAGCCCGAGCTGCCGCACCCACCGGCCGAAGAGCTGCTCCTCGTCGAGCCCGGAGAAGAGGGTGGCGCCCGCCTCGAAGGCGTAGCCGTGCCGGCGGAAGGTGCTGGCGCAGCCTCCCGGGTAGTTGAGGGTCTCGCAGAGGGCCACCCGCGCGCCCCTCCGGGTGAGCTCCAGCGCCGTGGCCAGTCCGCCAAAGCCCGAGCCCACCACCACCGTGTCGTACCAGGTGTTCGTCATGGTGCCGTGCCGGAGGCGCTCCCCGGCACCTGGAGACATAACGGCCCGCCGTCCTCCTGGCGAGCCGTTCGGCACCCGGGACGCGCCGCTCAGGGCTCCCCTTCGGCGGGCAGCAGCACGCCCGGGCCGGGTTGCACGCCTGCTTCGCGCAGCACACGCGCCGCCTCGGTGGCCATGACGCGGTGTCCCTCGGCGCTCGGGTGGATGCCGTCCACCTCCAGCCCGTCCAGGAAGAGGTGCACGTTGTCGGGCCGGCGCGTCACCGCCTCGAAGTCGATGACGTCCGGGAAGGTGGCGCGAAGCCACGCGTTCATGTCCAGCCGCTGCTGCTTCACCACCTCGTAGCCGCCGTGGTTGCTCTTCTCCTTGGGCAGCAGTGTCCCCACCCAGAGGCGGCAGAAGGGATGCAGCCGCGAGACGAGCGTGTTCATCCGCGACTTCAGGCCGCCCATGTCCAGCGCGGCCAGATCATTGGTGCCCAGCAGGACGACGCAGTCGGTGATGCCCTGGAGCGAGAGCACCTCCGCGTCCAGGTTCTGCAGCGCGTCGTAGAAGCCCTGGCCCGAGACACCGGCGTTGACGATGGGCACGCCCAGTTGCGCCTCGGCCACGGAGGGCCAGGCCTGGCGCGTGTCGTCCTGCTCGTCGATGTAGCCCTCGGTGATGCTGTCACCCAGGGCCACGAAGGCTCGCGCGGGCGGGCCCTCGACGTCCACCGTGGCCAGTCCCACGGCGCGATCCCACGGCGTCCCACCCAACGGGCCCGTGACGCTCGCGTAGGCGCCCGAGCGCACGTAGCTGCCCGGCAGCGCATGGATGGCGCTCACTCCCAGCGCGCCCTGCACCTCGAAGGACACGGCCAGCTCGTCGCGGAACCGCACGGGCAGCGACACGGGGTCGGACACCACGCGCGTCCTCGCGGCCACGGAGAAGCCCGGCGTGCCGGAGAACGTCACCGCCACCGGCTCCGAGGCCAGCGAGCCATCCGGACCCGCCAGCGCCACGGTGGCCTTGCGCAACACGAGGCTCCCATCTCCCGCGCGGAACGCGAGCCGCACCCGCTCTCCGGCCCGGCCCACCGGCACGCGCAGGCGGAACGTCACGCTGCCCGTGCTGTAGGACCAGCGCAGCGCCTGATGGAAGCCGGGCTGGAACATGGGCGGCGGTGGCCGGGGCTCTTCCGGGGGCGGTGGCTCGACGGGTGTCACCACCACCGGATCCTCGGTGGGAGGCCGTGGCTCCTCGTCGCCCGGCACGGGCGGCTCGGAGGTGGGCTCCTCGGACGCGGGTGGCTCGACGGACTCTTCCACCTCCCGGGTGGTGGAGTCGCATCCCGCCACGACGAGGACCGCGCATGCACACACCAGGACCCGAGTCCATTCCCGCCAGCCCATTCGAACCCCCCTCGTACCAGAGGGTGTGCACCGTCCAGGCCGCTGGGGAGCGGGGCTTGCATCCCACTCCGGCCAGCGCCCCCGTGCTGCCCACGCCGGAGGGCAGGCGGGCGAGCGGCTCGTGTCCGGCGGCGGGTTGCACGGCGTGGGGCGTGGAAACACGACGGCCCCCGCTCGCAGGGCGCGCGGAGGCCGTGGACACGACTGTCTGCCTTTGTCCTTACGGCAGGGCGCGAGCGATGAACTTCCACTTGCCGCTGGCCTGGGCGGTGTTGTCCAGCCACGTGGACACGCCGATGAGGCCAGCCATGGTGGCGAGGCTGAAGACACCCAGCCAGTTGACGAGCCTGGTGGCGCTCTTCACGTCCTCCGGCGCGTCATCGGCGGCCTTGCCGCCGGACTCCATGGGGATGCCGTCCTGGAGGGCGCGCCTGGCGAGGAAGCCGCCACCGATGAGGTTGATGACACCGCTGACGAGCGTGGCGCCCATCAGGAAATCCTTCACGAGGACCAGCTTGCGCGCGCTGGCGGAGATGGAGCGGCCGGAAATCCTGGAGCGGCCGATGAGCCAGGTGACGGCGGTGGCGCCCAGGCCCACGGCGTTGATGATGTTGTAGCCGTTCCAGGCGGCGTTGACGATCCTCGCCCGGTCCTGCTTGTCATTGACGAGCCGGGCCGACGGGTTCAGGGCGATACGTCCGAAGAGCGAACCGCCGAAGCCCGCCGCGAGGCCGAGGTTGTGAAGCACATAGGCGCTGGTCGTGAGAGTCGGTGTCATGGAGACCCCTCCGTGCTGCGTTGTGGTGCGGGGGTGAAGCTACGCACGCGCCGTGTAGCGGCCGGGTGACCCTGTCCCCCTGCCTGGTGGGAAGAAAGGCGGGCCTGTAGCTCCTTCCTGGAGTTTCTGGGTTGAACGAAGGATCGGCCGGAAACCGGACACCGGCTTTGGGCCCGGAGCCCTGGCTCCGGATACACGAGCACCCCGGCTTCCTGGCTCGCTGCTCGCCAGGAGACCAGGGCGCGGGGTGCTCGTCCGCTCGCCAGCTCAGCTCTCACGCGCGGGCACGGGCACCAGCCGCGGAGCCACCGGCCGGGCCGCGGGCCGCCACAGCAGGTACATCATGCCGGCCAGCAGGCCCAGCTCCAGCGGCAGCCGCCAGAACTGGTTCATGATGGCGTGCCCGTCGATGAGCACCGGGTTGCCCTGCACCTGGCGGATGCCCACCAGCAGCGCCACCAGCATGTCTCCCGCGAGCGGCAGGGCGCACAGGCGGGTGATGAGCCGCGTCGCCGGCGTCCACGCGCCGAGGATGAGCCCCAGGCCCAGCACCACCTCCATGGCGATGACCATGGCCGCGTTGAAGAGCGGGAAGGGCATGCCGATGCCGGAGATCAACTGCGCGAAGCCCTCCACGCCGGTGTGCACCTGCAGCCCCGGCGCGCCGACGAGGATGGGCAGCGTGAAGTCGAAGGCCTTCATCAGCCCGAAGAGGATGAAGATGACACCCGTCACGCCGCGCACCTGGTAGCGGCCGGGAGTCTCGGGGACGCGCTCCATCCAGTAGTCGCGCTTGGGATGCGCCGCCAGCGTGCGCACGAGACGCGGGCGCCAGCCCTGGCGGCTCTCGTCGGCGCGGGAGGAGGAGAACGGGGCAAGGGGATTCGTCTGACGCATGAGTGAGTTCATGGGTGTCTGTCTTCTGGGGTTGGGGTTGGCTTGTTTTCAGCGGGTGCCGGGTTCATGACGCGCGGCGTTGGTTTTCTTGTGCGGGCTTTTTGTCTGTCTTTCCGGCGGAGTTTTGTCTGGCTTTGTCCGCTCAGGCCGCGAGCTCTTCCGCGCGCTCCGTGGCGAGCGGCCGCAAGAGGCTCCTCAGCTCGAGCCGGGCCTGGTGCAGCCAGAAGCCCACCGTCCCCGGCGTGGTGCCGAGCCGCCGCGCGATGTCCTTGTAGCGCACTCCCGCCGTGTGTAGCTCGAAGGCTTCCCTCAGCGGAGCGCGCAGACATGCGATGGCCTCGTGCAACTCCTCGTCGGAGACGCGCTCCCAGGTGTGCCACTGACGCGGCTCGCGCACGAGCACGGGCGCGTGCACCCACTCCAGCGCGGGCCCCTCGGTGCTCTCGGTGCGCTGGCGCCGGCAGTGGTCCAGGAAGCGCCGCTGGAGCGTGGTACACAACCACGCGCGGCGGGTGCCCTCGCTCCAGCCCCGCAACGACTCGAAGTGCAACAGCGCGCGTTCCAGGGTGTCCTGCATCAGGTCCTCGGGCTCCACTCCTCCGTTGCGGCAGAGCTTGTGCGCGAGCCCCATCAGCAGCGCTCCATGCGGGGCGATGAGCTCCGCGAACTCCCGGCTGTTTCCAGAGAAAGTGCGTGGCATGTGGCCTCCTGCATGGATAGAGGGGGCCTCATCCCGAAAAGCACGCGGGCCAGGAGATTTTCTCCCGGCCCGCTCGGTCACCCGCTCTGCCCGGGCCTCACTGGCCCATGGAGCACACGTGCTCGTGCTCCCAATCCAGGTACAGCCTGCGCGGAGTGGGCGGACCCTGCGGGGAGACGCCCGAATCCGTGAGCGCCCGGTTGACCACCTCTTCAAACTCGCTCAGCTCCGAGCACTTGGAGAGGAACGCCGTCACGCCGGGCGCGTGCGGGTCCGTCGCGGCGCTGTGCATGATGACGGGGACGTCGTGCAACTCCTCGTCCTGGACGAGCCACTGGCACAACTCCACTCCGCTCATCCGGGGCATCTGCCAGTCCGTCACCACGAGGTCCGGCCGCCGCGCGTGGGCGATTTCCAGGGCCTCCCTTCCATCATGTGCACGCAGCACGCGATGGTCCATCAGCTCCAGGACTTCCGTGTAGAGGTCGAGGAGCTCGGGTTCGTCATCAACGAGAAGAATGGTGCTCATGACTTGTCCTGTCCTTTCCTCGGGTTGGGGATAGAGCGTGATCCGGGCTTCTCCAGGGAGGGAGCTCCGGATGCCGCCTCTAACGGGTGGAGTCCACGTCTCCCTGGTGTGATGTGTGTGATT
Organism: Archangium violaceum Cb vi76; assembly: GCF_000733295.1. GTDB lineage: Bacteria > Myxococcota > Myxococcia > Myxococcales > Myxococcaceae > Archangium > Archangium violaceum. The sequence goes on from NZ_JPMI01000367.1 coordinate 97,818, forward strand.
TGGTGCGCGTTGCTCGGGATGGCCACATCCACGTGGGAAGGGCCCGCCTGCTCCGTCGCTGGACGCCGGGGGGGCCGCGGCGGGGCCAGCCAGCCGGGCGGGAATGACGGTGGAAAGGCAACGTCTACCCCACCCCGCCGGGCCGGCGCGTTGCCCGCCCTGGCTGGCGCCCCTAGTTTTCACCGAGAGGGGCGGGGGGAAGCGCCATGGGACGCAGTGGCGAGCAGGACGGCCAGGAGCCGGGGGCTCCCCATGGGGAGGACGCCGATGACGCGCTCGACTTCGACGGCGAGCTCGACTTCGACGACGAGCTGGATTTGGACGATGAGCTCGGCTTCGGTGATTCATTCCTGAACGAGGTGTTGAGCGCCGACGTGCCCGTGCCGTTCCGCCGGCTCACGCCCGGAGACAGGCTGGGCGGCGCGGACGGGCGCCGGTTCGAGATTCTCGAGTCGCTGGGCGAGGGGGCCATGGGCCAGGTCTTCCGGGCCCAGGACGAGGAGTTGCAGCGCGTGGTGGCCCTCAAGTTCCTCTTCCCGCGCGAGGAGCTGGCCGGCATGGGGCTGCGGGAGGCCCGGGCCATCGCGCGGCTGGACCACGAGAACATCGTCCGCATCTTCGACGTGTCCGAGTGGAGCGGCGGACCGGGCGAGCCCACCGTCCCCTTCCTCGTCATGGAATGTCTGGGAGGCGAGTCGCTCCTGGAGCTGCTGCGCCGCGAGCGGACGCTGCCGTTGGCGCGCGCGCTGGACATCATGCGCGACGTGGCCGCGGGCCTGGCGCACGCGCACGAGCATCAAATCGTCCACAGGGATCTCAAGCCCAGCAACGTCTTCATCACCCGCCAGGGCACGGTGAAGCTGCTGGACTTCGGGCTCGCGTGGTTGGCACCCGCGCCGGGCCTCGCCGTCGAACAGCCGGAGCTGCCCACGGCGGGCACGCCGCCCTACATGGCCCCGGAGCAGTGGCGCGGGGAGAAGGTGGACGCGCGCACGGACATCTGGGCCGCGGGCGTCATGCTGTATGAGCTGCTCACCGGAGAGCTGCCCTATCCGCACCTCATGGTGGGCGAGCTGCGCGCGAAGGTGCTCTCCCCGGAGCCGGTGCCCTCGCCGCGCGAGCGCAACCCGGAGCTGCCCTGGGAGCTGGAGTCGCTGCTGTCGGTGCTGCTGGAGAAGGACCCGGAGAAGCGCCTGCTGTCGGCCGAGGAGCTGCGCGAGGAATTGCGCGAGATGGAGGAGCACGTGCGGCCGGGCCGGGCGCCGCGGCGCTCGACGGCGCCCCAGCGCCGGCAGGTGACGTTGCTGCACTGCCGGGTGACGGGGCTCAGCGCGCTGGCGGAGGAGTGGGATCCCGAGGACTTCGGCGAGCTGGAGGCGGCCTTCCACCGCGCGGCCTCGGAGGGCATTCAAGGCCATGGGGGCTTCATCACCCTGTGTCTGGGAGACGAGGTGCTGGCGTGCTTCGGCTACCCGGTGGCGAAGGAGGGGGACGCGGAGTGCGCGGTGCGCGCGGGGCTGGAATTGCCCCCGGTGGTGCTCGCGGCGCTCCAGGCCCGGTTGCCGCCGGGGACGAGCGCGGAGCTGGCGGTGCGGGTGGGCATCGACACGGACCAGGTGGTGCTGGACGACATCCTCCCGGAGCTGCGAGGGCACACCCCCACCATTCAAGGGGAGGCCCCTCGTATCGCCGCGTGGCTGGCGCAGCAGGCCGGGCCGAGCGAGGTGGTGGTGGGCCCCAGCACGTACAGCCTGGTGCGGCGCGCCTTCGACACCCAGCCGCTCGGGGCCCGCGTCTTCGACGGGCGGCGCACCTTCGAGGTGCACCACGTGCTGGGCCGCTCGCGCACGGCCGGCACCCGTCTGCCCATGGGCGAGTTGAGCCCGTTGGTGGGCCGGGAGGAGGAACTGGGGAAGTTGCTCGCCGCCTGGGAGCGGACCCGCGAGGGGCATGGCGGCTATGTGCTGCTGTGCGGCGAGGCCGGCATCGGCAAGTCCCGCCTCATCCAGGAGCTGCGCGAGCGGGTGCTGCCGGAGAAGCCCCTCCTCCTGCGGCTCCAGTGCTGGCACCAGTACAGCACCAGCGCCCTGCACCCTGTCATCGAGATGCTGCAGCGCGCGTGGTTGAGCCCGGAGCGCTCGCCCCAGGAGAACCTGCGCGCCGTGGAGCGGCACCTGGAGAAGCGCGGCCTGACGCCCATGCAGGTGCGCCTGCTGGCCTCGCTGGTGTCGCTGCCGGTGAGGGAGGACTCGCCGCACCTGCGCTTCACTCCCCAGCGGCTGAAGGACGAGACGCTCGCGGCCCTGGCCACCCTGCTCATGGAGAATTCGGGGGAGCGCCCGGTGCTGGTGGTGGTGGAGGATCTGCACTGGGCGGACCCCTCCACGCTTCAACTGCTGAACTTCCTGATGGGTTTCGTGGAGCGGGCGAGCCTGCTCTTCGTCCTCAGTGCCCGCCCCGAGTTCCGTCCGCCCTGGGCCCAGCACTCCGGCTTCCAGAGCATCCCCCTGGAGCGGCTGCCCGCGGCCTGCACGGAGCAGTTGGTGAAGGAGGTGACGCGGGGCCAGGAGCTGCCCGCGGAGGTGGTGACGCAGTTGGTGGAGCGGACGGACGGCATTCCGCTCTTCGTGGAGGAGATGACGCGGGTGATGCTGGAGGGCGGGGCCGCGGCCTCCATTCCCGTCACCCTGCAGGAACTGTTGCTGGCCCGGCTGGACTCGCTGCCACGCCGGCAGAAGCAACTGGCGCAGTTGTGCGCGGTGGTGGGGCGCAGCTTCTCCTTCGCGCTGCTCGCGCAATTGACGGGGCTCCGGGGCACCGTGTTGCGCAGGGACCTGGCGGGGTTGGTGGCCGCGGGGTTGCTCCAGGCGCAGGACGAGGACGAGCCCGGCTACCAGTTCCGCCACGCCCTCATCCACGAGGCCGCCTACCAGTCACTGCCCCGGAGCGCGCGGCGGCAGTACCACCAGCGGATCGCCCAGGCCCTGGGGACGCACTTCCCCGCGGTGGCGGAGACGCGGCCAGAGCTGTTGGCCCGTCACTACACCGAGGCCGGGGAGCTGAAGCTGGCCATCCACTACTGGAAGCTGGCGGGCATGCGGGCGAGCCAGCGCTCGGCCAACGAGGAGGCGGTGAGCCACCTCTCGCAGTCGTTGAAGCTGCTGCGCAGCTTGCCGGACGCCCCGGTGCTCACGCGGGACGAGCTGCAACTGCTCATCGCCCTGGGCATGCCCCTGGTGCAGGTGCAGGGCTACCGCTCGCCCGAGGTGGAGCGCACGTACACGCGGGTGCAGGCCCTCTTCCGCGAGGTGGGTGAGGAGCTGCCCCGCCTGGAGCTGAGCTTCTGGGGCTCCTTCGCGTACTACTTCGCGCGGGGCAAGTCGCACGACTCGCACGAGGTGGCCGAGCTGTTGGTGAGCCTGGGCGAGCGTCAGCACAAGCCGGAGCTGCTCTCGATGGGGCACCGGATGATGGCCACGGACCTGTTCACCTGGGGGCAGGTGGACGATGCGCTGCGGCACCTGGAGCTGGCGCTGTCGGTACCAGAGGTGGACCTGGAGCAGCACCGGGCGCTCGCCATCCGGCAGTGGGTGAATCCGCGAGTGGGCGCGCTGGCGTATGCGACGCTGCCGCTCTCGGTGTCCGGACAGTGGGATCGGGCCGAGCGCTTCACCCGCGAGGCGCTGGAGCTGGCGGGCCGCATCGGCCATCCGCACACGACGTCGCTCGCGCTGACCTACTGCGCCATCGCCAGCCAGCTGCGGTGGGACGCGCGCACGGCGCTGGGCCTGGCCGAGCAGTGCATTCCGCTCGCGCGCGAGCACCGCTTCCTCCTGTGGGTCCTGTGGCCCTCGGCGGTGCGGGGGTGGGCCCTGGCCGAGCTGGGACGTCCCCAGGAGGGGTTGGTGCAGATGCGCCAGGTGCTGGAGGGGTGGCAGCGCTCGGGAATCATCGCGGGCATGCACCACAACCTGGGCATGCTGGCCCACATCCACTTGCGGCTGGGACAGGCGCGGGAGGGGCTGGCCGCGGTGGACGAGGCGCTGACGTGGCCGGCGGTGACGGAGGAGTATTCCTACCTGCCCGAGCTGCACCGTGTCCGTGGCGAGCTGCTGAGGCTGGCCGGCCGGGAGGACGAGGCGCGCGTGGCGTTCCTCGAGGCCATCCGCTTCGCACAGGAGCACGGGATGCGGGCCTATGAGCAGCGGGCCCAGGCGAGTCTGCGCCGGCTGGGGCTCGCGGAGGAGCCGCCCGCGCGCCATCCGTGAGGAAGACGTGGGTCCGGGCTGGCCGGCGGGACGCGCCTGTGCTCCGCTCGGGGACATGAGCGCTTCCCATCGACGTGCCCTGGATGCCCCCGCGGGGGAACTGGTGGTCCTCTCCCGCTCGCTGGTGGAGGAGGTGACGGAGGCCTCGCGGACGAGCCCCCGCCGGCGCATCATCCAGCCCTTCCACAAGAGTGACGCGGAGCTGCTGCACCGGATGTTCAACGTCATCCAGCCGGACAGCTACGTGCGGCCGCACCGGCACCTGGAGCCGCCGAAGACGGAGGCGTGGATTCTGCTGCGCGGGGCGGTGGCCTTCTTCACCTTCGAGGACGATGGGCGCGTGCGCGACTGTCTGTCATTGGAGGCGGGGGGAGAGCACTTCGGGGTGGACCTGGCACCGGGCATCTTCCACGGGCTGGTGGCCCTGGCGCCGGACACCGTCATCTACGAGGTGAAGAACGGACCGTACGCACCGGCGAATGACAAGGCCTTCGCGTCCTGGGCGCCCGCGGAGGGCACGCCGGAGGCCCCGGCCTACCTCGAGTCCCTGCGCGAGGAGTTCCGGCGGAGGTTCCCGGAGCACCGTTGAACGGGGTGGAGTTCCGCCAGTCAGACTTCCTCGTCGGGCAGGAGCGTGAGGAGCAACTCGTCGTCGGGGCCGAGCGGGCGCCACCCGGGGGGCGGCGGTGTTGCAAGAAGCGCGTCGCCAGCTTTATCGGCGCGCTCCTTATGGGATTCAGGGGTATAGGCAACCCACGAGCCGAGCGCCTTGGCCACTTTGAACCGGTTGGTGTCGTCCAGCTCGGCAGGCCAGCCATCAGGCAGACTCTTGCACAACATGCGCACGAGCACATCGCGCACAAAGCGTGTGACCTGCTTGCGTTGCTCCGCCTCGGCGAGCAAACCGCTCAATACCTGCACTCCGGCGACGTCATCCCTGCCAAGCTCCTCTGCCAGCGCCACGAGTGACGCCGTGGGGCGCGCTCCCGCGAAATCGGTGAGCGAATCGTAACCGCGCTCGCGGAGCCGCTCGTAGATGCGGACCTTCCAGTTGCCCTCCCAGGCACGCCCGTCGCTCATCGCCCACTCCAACTGATGAAGTTCATCGGAATGCTGTACTCCTCCATGCGCTCCGCGACGAGTTCCAGGACCTCGTTTTGCTTCAACATCCGGCCCGTCTTGGACTCGGCTCCGCGCAATGCCTCCATGATCATCCGGTTCCACTCACCGGGCCATACGCGCCCCAGCTTCCAGTTCCCACCGCCGTGTATGGCTTGATGGTGTGCCTGCTCCAGTTTGACGCAGAACTGGTCGATGTCCATCTCGCCCGTGAAACCACGCTTCTCGAACCACTCTCGGAACTCCTTGGGCAGGACGTGGTGTCGCGGTGGCTCGGCCATGCCTGCCCCTGTTCTACCCGTCACGTGCATGCCCCGCACCTCGGGTCCATCGCCCAGTGCCGCACGCACGCCGCGCGGCAGTTCGTCGTGCGCCTCGGCCATCAACACCTGTCCGGCCTGAATCCGCACCGCCGCGCTCACAACAGGCAGTGAGAGGACGCCCGTACGCACCAGTCGCCGCATCATCTCCACCCACTCGGCGGAGACGACGATGCGTGTGCCCATCATCACCCCATCGCCTCCCATCACCATGCCCACACCCAGTGTCGCGGGAACTGATGGTCCCAGCCGAGGCAGCGAGAACTTCATCGCCGACACCATCGTCACCATCTCCACGAACTGCGCCAGCGCCATCACCTTCTGGGTGTTCCTCAGCCCCGAGTGGAGTCTCTGTGCCGTCGCGTTGAACTCGCTGGACAGGTGGCCCATCAGCATGGGCATGTCCTGGGCCGTTGCCTCCAGATGCCCTGGCGCATGCGAGGCCAGGGCCGTCATGGCCGGCTCCAACATCTTCCGCCAGCGGTCCATCTCCACGAACAGCGTCTCCAACGAGGTGTAGCCGTGCTTGAACGCCACATCGAGCAGGTGGAGGACGTCCGCCCAGGTGGCCAGCAGCAGCGAGCCCAGCATGGCTGCCTCGAGCCGGGGACCCGCCAGTCGCAACAGGGCCAGTTGCATGTCCTCGTCTTCCACCTCAGAGGCCATGAGGGCCAGCCGGGTGGCGGTGGTGAGCTCGGCTTCCATCCACCGAAGCTGGCGCTGGCCATACTCCACATGGGGGAGGAAGAGGCCAGCGCTCTCTCCGGCGATGCCCCAGTGGCTCTGCTCCAACCTGGAGAGCTCTCCGGAAAGGTGGCGGAGGGTTCCAGTCACCTCATCCCGTGCGCCGCGAAACGCCAGGTGGGCCGCCAGGGCGCTTGCCCTCTTGGTCTCCTCCGCACGGCCAGAGTCCACCGCCGCGCTCGCGCCCTTGCGATGCTCCCCGGCCCATGAGGGCGCGTCGGCATCGCCATGCGTGTAGCGTAGGTTCATTCCCCTGCCGGGCAGTGGCGTCAGCGAGGCGCAGCCGGTGGACAGCAGGGCCAGCACGAGCAGCAGTGCCAGTGTCGTCTCGTTCAGGCGCGTCCGCCTACACCACCGTCCCGTCGAGACATCCACGGGGGGGGGGTTGTCGGGCCGTTTCGATGGGGAACTCAGCACCCGCGGCATGGATGTCATCAGTGCCTCCGATGGAGGCTTCCCACTCTAGCGGGGTCAGCCCGGGTCGAACTCCACCATCAGCCGATCCGGGAAGGGGCCCTCGAATCGCATACGTCCCTCGCCGCCGGGCGCGCGACGCAGGTTGCGCAGCCGCAGCAGGCACCCGAGCACCTCGGGCAGGACGAGGTGGTTGATGCGCTCCCCGTAGCAGGTGTGCAGGCCCCGGCCGAAGTGCATGTAGCCCTGGGGCGGACGGTCCACCCGGTACTCGTCCGGGTGCTGCATCACCGTTGGATCGAACATCGCCGAGAGCGTCGAGGCGATCACGAGCGTGCCCTTCGGAATCCTCATCTCCCGGTCCGTGCCCTTCGCGAGCACGTAGTCCTCGTGGCACGTGCGCATCAGGAGTGGATTGTGCGGATCGAAGCGCAACGCCTCGAAGGCATGGGCTGCCACGCGCGCCGTGTCTCCCGCCCGGGCCGCGCCCTGCGCCTCTCCCAGCGCCTCGGGCCGCTCCAGCAGTTCATTGACGAGCTGCGCCACGGCCTTGGAGGTGGTGTCCACCGCGCCGACGATGATGCCGCCCACGTTGCGTCTCACCGCATCGTCGTCCAGGCGCGTGGCCTCGTCCTCCTGCATCCGCAGCAGCCGGGTGACGAAGTCGTCCCGGCTCTCGGTGGCCAGCCCGGCCTTGCGCTGGGCGATGAGCCCTTCCATGTAGCGCTTCAGCTCCGCGCTGGCCTCCTTCGCCCGCGCGGTGACGTCCGCGTCGTTGCCCGGGTTGAGGAAGATGTCCCAGAAGATGATGCGCATCCACCGCTTCATCGTCTCCGGATCTGGTCCCGGCACGCCGAAGAAACGGTCCACCATCCCCACCGCCACCGGCCGCGCGAGCCCGTTCACCACGTCCAGCCGCCCCGTGGGACGCGCCAGGGCGATGAGTTGCTCGGCATGCTCTCGCGCCATGCTCCGGATCCGCTCCAGGTCCTCCGGGCGCACGGCCTTCCGGGAGATGGACGCCTCCCGCTGGTATTGCGGCGTGTTCTCCATGCCCAGGAAGAAGGCTCCGGTGGTGCGCTCCATGCGCTCGGCGTAGATCTCCGTCACTCCGAAGACAGCGTCTGTCTTCAACACCTCGTTCACGTCCTCGGCCCGGGTCACCAGGAGCCGCTTGCCCAGCCTCATGTTGGGGTGGTGTTGGCGCAGGAATCCGAACACCGCCCGCTGCATGTCCGCGCCGGTGAACCATCGGACGAATCGGGAGCTCATCGCGCGCGCTCCGCGCCCAGGTACCGTAGCGCCTTGATGCCAGGCATGAAGAAGTAGTCTCCGCCCCGCATGTGCACGAAGCGCGGCACACCGGAGATGCGCTGGCGCACCGGGAAGCCGGGAACCACGGCCGTGTAGTCCTTCGGGTCGTCTTCCGGATACTGGGGATCGTAGTTGTCTCCGGCGATGGGGTCCTTGCTGTCGTACAGGTCGTTGAACTTGGGGTTGTTCATCCACGTCTGCTGGATGAACTCGAACTGGCGCCCGATGTTGGTGTTGAGCGCCACGAACATCAGCCCCTGCTCCTCTTCTCCCCCGGCCAGTTTGTCGTGATAGGGCCGGCCCCGGCGGATGATGAGGTGGCGGGAGACCAGTTTGGTGGACTCCTCGGGGTCCTCGACGAGCGTGTCCCGGGGATTCGCGCGGCGCACGTGCGAGCTGAGGGGACACTTCGTTCCGTACGGGTCATCTCCGAACTCGAAGTGGTTGTTGCTCGTGGCGTCCCCGCCCAGCTTCGGGTCGTCCTTCATCGGGCACAGCACCAGTGGCGCGCCACTCTTCCACCGGCCCATCAGCTTCGCGGCCAGCAATTCCTTGTTCGCCTCGTTCTCCTCCGCGCTCCTGTCCGGGTCGCGGCTGCTCTCCTCGACGAACTTCCAGAAGCCCTTCACGTCCTGGCGCAGCTTGCGGATGACCAGGTAGGTGCCGTTGCGTCCCAGGTCCTTGGGCCTGGGCTCTCCGGGCGCCGTCTGCCCTCGAGGCACCTCGGGCAACAGGTCTCGCGGATCCTCGCCGCGCGGCACCCGGGGCGAGAAGGGGTACTGGCCGTACGCGTTGTGGTAGCCGAGGATGAACTCGCCCGCGTCGATGGGCAGGCCGAGCGCGTCCGACGTGCGTGTGGTGGGCACGCCCTTGATGTAGGGGAACGAGATGCCATCCCGGAAGCCGAAGGGCTCCTTGTCTCCCTGGCGCATGTCCGCGTCCTGGATGAACACCTCCTCCAGGGCGTCCTGGTAGCGCTCGCGGTGCGAGGCGTGGAAGACATCCAGGTCCGCGTCGTCCCGGCCGAAGAGCACCAGCGCCACGTGGGGCACCGTCTCGTCCGTGCCTCCGAACTGCCACTTCTCCGGCGCGCTCCCGCCCGTGTCTCCCAGGATGCGCGCGCGGCGCCGGTCCCTCATCCCCTCGCGGAACTCCTGCAGGAAGGTGATCATCACCTCCGGGGACACTCCCAGGTGCTCCAGTCCCGAGGCCGTGAAGGCCACCTGGAGCGCGTGCTCGCCCCTGGCTTCCCCATGCCCGGGATGCTGCTTGCCGCTCGCGGTCGTGACTTCCTTGCGCTCCACCAGCGTGCGCAACCATGCCCGCGCCCCAGCGCCGTCCTTCACCCGGAGGAAGACATACCGCGAGTACTTCAGGTGCCCGTGCCCGAAGAAGACGAGCCCCTGGATGTCCTCGAACTCGAGTGCCTCGCCCGGTACCGCCGCCGCCGTCTGAGCGCCGGACGTTACAATTTGAGCAGCCATTGTGCCGCCTCCTGGGATTTGAGCTGGGATTTGAGCTGCGCGCACACCGCCACGTTCTGCAGGATGTTGCGGACGCTCTCGTCGGGGTGGGCGCTGTACCAGACCTGGGTGTAGAGCTGGTGGTCGCGCGTCCACTGCTTGAAGTCTTCCTCGTTGGTCGCGCCCTGGCCGAAGAGCAGCCGTGTCTTCGGATAGCCGCGCGTGTTGCTCCACACGCCGGTGAGCCCCACGGCCGCCTGGTCGATGAAGTCACCCAGGTAGCGCTCCCAGCTCCCGTCGTAGTTGCTGAAGAAGAGCAGGCGCCGGCCCTTGTCGATGAGGACCCAGCGCGCGAAGTGGATGCTGGGGATGCCGCCCAGGTTGCCGCGGTTGTAGTAGTGGCGCGCCAGGAAATTGATTCCGCCCAGCACCGTGCGCAGCGTGAGCTGGCGGAACAAGCCCGGGTGCACCTCCACCAGGTGGGTGAGCTGGTTCTGGACCTTGTAGTCCTCCTGCCCCTCCACGCGCGGATCCACCAGGTCCTTCGTCTTGGGTTCCACCTCGTCGCGGGATTCCTTCCACCGCAGCACCAGGGCCGTCGGCACGAGCACGGGCAGCAGCAGCAGGACCACGGGAATGCCCACGGCCAGCTGCACGGGGCGCGAGTCCATGAGGCGCTCGACGAATCGATCCAACCGGCTCGGCCTGGGCTCGGGGTCGCGCTCCAGCTTCAGCCCGGGCACGGTGGCCAGGTACTTCTGTATCTCCTGGCAGAGCCGCTCCGGCTGCATGTCTCGCAGGGTGGCCCGGCGCTCGGGGTCGTCCAGGAAGTCCTGGATGGCCCGCCGCGCCCGGGTGTTCTCCATCACGTCCTGGACGCTGTGGTTCGGGTAGCCCCGGTAGAAGGCGGCGCTGCGGAGTTGATAGCGCTTCAGGAAGCGCTTGAAGGAAGCGACACTGCCCGCCACGTCCGAGGGACAGCCCGCGCAGTAACCGTAGATGCGCGCCAGCACCGGCCCGCCCACGCGGATGAGCTCCTCCAGGTGCGCGTCGAGCGGACCGTCGTAATTGCTCTCGAAGGCGAGCTGTGGGCGGTAGTGGCGCCCTCCATCATTGTCCCCGGGAAGGATGACCCAGCGCAGGAAGTGCACCGTGGTGAGCCGGGCGAAGGAGATGTGGCGCCCCGTCCGGTTGCTGATGTCCTCGCCGATTTCACTCAGCAGGGTGTCGAGATCCTTCACCTTGTCGGGCTGGATGGGGGTGACGACGGTCAGGGCATGGCTGGACATGGACACACTCCTCGGGAGGGGGAGGTTCACGCCGCGGAATGTGATGCGGCGTGGCGCTCCAGGAAGGCCCGCACGGCCTGCTCGCCCTGTTGCATGAGGGCCAGCTTCTGCTCGCGGGTGATGTCGAACTCCGTGGGCTTGATGCCCAGGTCGTCGATGCGGATGCTCCGCGCCAGGTTGGCGGGGCTGTTCATCAAATCAATCTCCTGCGAGCTGATCAGCGAGGCGAAGAAGGACCCGGTGAAGTCATGCAGGTTGTGGATGGGATCCGGTTTCGGCTGGTCGAACGTGTCCAGGAAGAAGCCGAGCGTCCGAGCGTTGTAGCCCTCCGGCCCGTCGAACAGGTCGATGGGGTAGTTCCACATCACCCCGCCGTCGACGTAGATCTCTCCCTGGAACTCGCGGCTGGCGAAGAAGAAGGGAATGGACATGGAGATGCGGACCGCGTCCGCGACGGCCATGTCCTGGCTGCGCTCGTCGGGGAAGACGCGCACGTCGCGCGCCGACAGGTTGGTGCCCACCACGTACAGCGGTTTGAAGCCGCGCGCGCGGTGCTGGGCGAAGGTGATGCGCCCATCCCCCGTCTTGCGGGCGATGACCTTCTCCATGCTCGCGAGGAAGTAGTCGCCCGGGCTCCACCCATACTGTCTGAACATGCGCACGGGCCCGGTGAGCAGGTTGCCATCCTGGATGCCCGCGAAGTCCAGGTTCAACACCTCCTGGCGGATCTCCGCTGGCGTGTAGCCCAGGCTCACCAGGGTGGCGACGATGGAGCCCGAGGACGTGCCCGCCACCTGCTCCACCTGCCCGAAGACACCCCGCTCCTCCAGGGCGAGCATCGCCCCGGCGTAGGCGCAATTGCGGACCCCGGCCCCCTCGAAGACGAGATTCGTGAAAGGAAATGTCACGCCCATGGCCCCCGTGCCACATCGGATTCGGCGGGTAGAATGGGCTCCCCCGTGGTGTGACGCACCGGGCGTATGGCCCTCGGGGGCGCCTTGCGCCGCCTCGCCTGGATGCTCAGGGAGCGGAGAGGGGAGCGGCGTCCCTCCGCCGCGTCACGAACACGGCACCGTGGCTCCGCCTCCACAGGTACTTCGACGGAACGAGGTGGTTGCCAGCCCTGGACAGAGCTCCTGCCCTGCTGGCCCGTTGCATTGCCCGGTGACCATGGGACCCGTAACTTCATCCAGCAAGGCCTTGCATCGCGAGGGCCCGTCGACCGGGGAGCAGCGAATGCGTGAGGAGACCGGTCACAATCCCAGGGGCGGCCAGCCTCGCCCGGCGGGGGGGCATTCCTCAGAGGGTTCGGGCTTCGGCGATTCCTTCCTCAAGGAGGTGGCGCAGGAGCCCCTCCCGTTCCGCAAGCCCGCTCCCGGAGAGCGCCTGGGCGGCTCGGATGGCCGCCGCTTCGACATCATCTCGGCGCTGGGCGGAGGCGCCATGGGACAGGTGTTCCGCGCCCGTGACGAGGAATTGCAGCGCGAGGTGGCCCTCAAGTTCATCCTCCCGCGCACGGGCCATGACGGGCAGTGGCTCACCTCCATGCTGCGCCAGGAGGCGCGGGCCATCGCGCACCTCGACCACGAGAACATCGTCCGCATCTTCGACGTGGCCGAGTGGGTGGGCGCCTCCTGGGAGCCGCGCATTCCCTTCCTCGTCATGGAGTGTCTGGAAGGGGAGTCGCTCGCCGAGCTGCTCCATCGCGAGGGCCGGCTGGGGGTGCGGCGGACGGTGGAGATCATGTCCGGGGTGGCCACGGGCCTGGCGCACGCGCACGACCGCCACATCGTCCACCGTGACCTCAAGCCCAGCAATGTCTTCCTCACCCGGCGGGGGCCGGTGAAGCTGCTCGACTTCGGGCTCGCGTGGCTGACGTCCACCAGCAACTCGCCCGTGCCCTACCTGCCCACCGCGGGCACGCCTCCTTATATGTCCCCGGAGCAGTGGCGCGGCGGGGCGCAGGATGAGCGCACGGACCTCTGGTCCGCTGGCGTCATGCTGTACGAGATGCTCACCGGCGAGCTGCCCTACCCGAGCGCCACGCTCGAGGAGCTGCGCGACCAGGTGGTGTCCGCCGAGCCCGCGCCTCGTATCCGTGCCCACCGTCCGGAGGTGCCGGAGGAGGTGGATGCGCTGGTGGCCGCCGTCCTGGCCAAGGAGCCCCACGAGCGCCCGCGCTCCGCCGCCGAGCTGCGCGACAGCCTGCGCCGGGTGGAGGAGCGGCTGGGGCCCTGGCGCGAGGAGCCGCGCTCGCTGGTGCCCCAGCGCCGTCAGGTGACCCTGGTGTCCTGCCGGCTCGCGGGCTCCGGAGTCCAGGCCGGTGAGCTGGACCCGGAGGACTTCAGCGAGCTGGAGGCCAGCTTCCAGAAGAGCTGCTCGGAGGTCATCCAACGCTACGGCGGCTCCATCACCACCTGCGTGGGAGACGAGGTGCTGGCCTGCTTCGGCTACCCGGTGGCGCGCGAGGAGGACTCGGTGCGGGCGGTGGACGCGGGGCTGCGCCTGGCCGCGTCGCTGCCGGTGCGGGTGGGCATCCATACCGAGACGGTGGTGTTCGACGACAACCTCCCGGAGCTGCGCGGGCGCACGCCCACCATCCAGGGCGAGGCCCCCCGCATCGCCTCGTGGCTGGCGCGTCAGGCCGGCTCCGGCACGGTGGTGCTCAGCCACGCCACGCACACCCTGGTGCGCGCGGCCTTCGATGCCGATGCCCTCGGCACGCGCACCTTCGAGGGGGTGTCCGGTGCGCGCAACGTGGCGGCCTGGCGCGTGACGCGCGTGCGCAAGGCGGTGTTCCGCTTCGACCGGGCGCTGGCCACCGGTCCGCTCTCCACTTTCGTGGGCCGCGAGGACGAGTTGCGCCTGCTCCTCGAGGTCTGGGAGCGGGCCGGGGAGGGCCGGGGCTCCTTCGTGCTCGTCTCGGGAGAGGCCGGCATCGGCAAGTCGCGCCTCCTCCAGGAGCTGCGCCTCCGGGTGCCCACGCGCACGCGCCTCCGCCTGCGCTGCCAGTGCTGGAGCCAGTTCGCCAACAGCGCCTTCCACCCCCTCGTCGGGATGTTGCAGCACCTCTTCCGCCTGGACGCGGAGGGCTCGCCCGGCGCCAACCTGGCCCGGCTGGAGTCGCACCTGGGGGCGTTCGGCCTGGCGCCGGAGCACATGGCCCTCATCGCCGCGCTCCTCTCGCTGCCGGTGAAGGAGAACCTGCCCATCCTCCAGCTCTCGCCGGAGCGTCAGAAGGAGCGCACCTTCGAGGCCCTGGCGGAGCTGCTGCTGCGCATGTCGCGGATGCGCCCGGTGCTCGCCGTGGTGGAGGACTTGCACTGGGCGGATCCCTCCACGCTGGAGCTGTTGGACTTCCTGATGGGCCGGGTGGAGAAGGCGCGCGTCCTGGTGTTGCTGAGCGCCCGCCCGGGCTTCCAGCACACCTGGCCCGCCACGGGCCCGCTGCTCCGGGTGGGGCTGGAGCGGCTGCCGGCCCGCCTCACCGCCACGCTGGTGCGGGAGTCCGCCGGGGAGCGGGAGCTGCCGCCCGAGACGGTGCTGAGGCTCGTGGAGAAGACGGACGGCATTCCCCTCTTCGTGGAGGAGATGACGCGCATGGTGGCCGGAGGCGGCGTCCTGCCCTCCATCCCCATCACCCTGCACGAGCTGTTGCTGGCGCGGCTGGACAGGCTCCCGCCAGGACAGAAGGCGCTGGCGCAACTGTGCGCGGTGGTGGGGCGCGGCTTCTCGCACGCGTTGATGGCCACGCTGACGCGGCGCGGTGCCGCCTCGCTGCGCGGGGACCTGGAGGAGCTGGTGGCCTCGGGCCTGCTCCAACACGACGTCGAGGGGGGCGGGCCCGGCTACCAGTTCCGCCATGCCCTCCTCCAGGACGCGGCCTACCAGTCGCTGCTGCGGGGGACCCGGCGCCAGCACCACCGCCGCATCGCCCAGGCGCTGGTGGAGCAATTCCCCGAGGTGGTGGAGACGCAGCCCGAGGTGCTGGCCCACCACTACACCGAGGCGGGGGACTTCGTGCCGGCCATCCACCACTGGATGAGGGCCGGCATCCGCGCCAGCCTGCACTCGGCCAACCAGGAGGCGGTGAGCCACCTGCGCTACGCGCTGAAGCTGCTGCGCTCCCTGCCCGACGCCGGCCAGCGCATCCACCAGGAGCTGCAGTTGCTCATCGCCCTGGGCATTCCCCTGTCCCAGGTGCAGGGCTACCGCTCGCCCGAGGTGAAGCACACGTACGCCCGGGCCCGGGAGCTCTTCCATTCCGTGGGGGATGCGCTGCCGGACCTGGAGCTGCCCTACTGGGGGCCCTTCGCCTACTACTTCGCCCGTGCCGAGTACCGCCTGTCCCACGAGCTGGCCGAGCAACTGGTGGAGCTCGGCTCGCGCAGGCACGACCAGGAATTGCTCTGCCTGGGCTACCGGATGATGGCCGCCGACTTCTTCGCCTGGGGCCAGCAGCACCCGGCGCGCGAGTACGTGGAGCGGGCGCTGGCGTGCTCGGACTTCTCCCCGGAGCGGCACCGGCTGCTGGCCGAGAAGCACTGGGTGGACCCCACGGCGGTGGCCCTCATCCATGCCTCCCTCATCCACGCGGTGCTCGGCCAGCCGGAGCGCGCGCTCCAGTACCGCCGCGAGGCGCTGGAGCTGGCCGCCCGCATCGGCCATGCGAACACCCGGGCCTATACGCTGCTCTACGCCGCCCTGTCCTGCCAGGTGAGGGGGGACGCGCGCGGCACGCTCGCGCTGGCCGAGGAGTGTCATGCCCTCGCGAGCGAGCACTGGTTGCGGTTGTTCATCGAGTGGTCCGGCCTGCTGCGCGGCTGGGCACTGGCCCGGCTGGGGCAGCCCGGCAAGGGGCTGGAGCAGATGCGCGAGTTCCTCGGCCGGTGGCGGATGACGGGCCTGCGCGCGGGCATGCCGCACACCCTCGGGCTGTTGGCGGAAGTGCACCTGGGCCTGAGCGAGCCCCGCGAGGCGCTGCTCTCGGTGCAAGAGGGACTGCGGTGGGTGGAGGCGGTGGGGGAGCGTTCCTACGAGGCGGAGTTGCACCGGATTGGCGCCGGCGCACACCGGGCGCTGGGCCACGCGCGGGAGGCCCACGCGAGCCTGCTCGAGGCGGTGCGCATCGCGCGCGAGCAGGGTGCTGGAGAGTTCGAGCGGCATGCGTTGCTGGCGCTCGAGCGGCCAGCGGGACCAGGCGCGGGGGTCCCGGGGCTTGTCTGAGGGGGCGGGCGAGTGAAGGACAACGAGAGGCAGCGAGGGAGAGCCACCATGCAGTTGGAAGAGCGCGAGAAGCTGGAGCAGGACATCCAGGTGCTGTGCAAGCGGGGCGACCTGGCCGGGGCCGTGGAGCGGGCGCTGGAGGGATATGGGCAGGAGCTCATGCGGTTGATGGCCTCCGTGCTGCACGACTATGAGCGGAGCCGGGACGCCTTCAGCCTCTTCAGCGAGAACCTCCTGCGGGGGCTGCCGGGATTCCGCTGGGAGAGCTCCTTCCGGACGTGGGCCTACCGCCTGGCGCGCAACGCCTGTTACCAGGTGATGCACGCGCCGGCCGGGCGGGAGCAGCCGGTGACCATGTCCAAGCTGCCGGACGCCGCGGAGAGGCCTCGCTCGGAGACCCGGCCCTGGCAGCGCACCTCGGTGAAGGAGCGCTTCCGAGCGCTGCGCGAGAGCCTGGAACCCCAGGAGCGCATGTTGTTGCTGCTCCGGGTGGACCAGCGCCTGTCCTGGGAGGAGGTGGCGCGCGTCATGTCCGAGGGCGAGGAGCCGTTGTCGGACTCGGCGCTCAAGCGCAAGGCGGCCGCGTTGCGCCAGCAATTCCAGCGCATCAAGACGCACCTGCGCTCGCTCGCCCAGGAGGAGGGGCTCATCGCGGACGAGGACTCCCCGACGCCCGCGTAGGGGGGGGCACCCCCGGTTGATTCCGCGTCAATCCCGGGGGAGCATCCGACTCCCAACGCGGGCACGAGGCCCGCGAGGCCCGGAGGCCACCCAGGTGCAGAGGAAGCTCTTCCGCGAGGACCATGAGCAGTTCCGCCAGTCGTTCCGCCAGTTCCTCGAGCGCGAGGTGAAGCCGCACCAGGAGCGGTGGAACGAGGCGGGCATCGTCGACCGGGAGGTGTGGCGCAAGGCGGGCGAGGCGGGCTTCCTCTGTCCCTGGTTGGAGCCCGAGTACGGCGGCGCGGGCGGCGACTTCCTGCACTCGGTGGTGGTGATGGAGGAGCTGGCCCGCATCTACGAGTCCGGGCTCGCCATGCCGCTGCACTCGGACGTGGTGGTGCCCTACCTCCACGAGTTCGGCAATGACGCGCAGAAGAAGCGCTGGTTGCCGAAGCTGGCCTCGGGTGAAGCGGTGTCGGCGGTGGCGATGACGGAGCCCGGCGCGGGCTCGGACCTGGCGGCCCTGAGCACCACGGCGGTGCGTGACGGGGACTTCTACGTCCTCAATGGCGCCAAGACGTTCATCTCCAACGGCATCCTCTGCGACGTGTGCGTGGTGGCCGCCAAGACGGACCCGGACCCGAAGAACGCGCACCAGGGCATTTCCCTCTTCGTGGTGGAGGCGGGGACGCCCGGCTTCCTCAAGGGCAAGAAGCTCAAGAAGATGGGCATGGCGTCGCAGGACACCTCGGAGCTCGTCTTCGAGGACTGCCGCGTGCCGGTGGCGAACCGGCTGGGCGAGGAGGGCGCGGGCTTCCTGCAGTTGATGAAGAAGCTTCAGCAGGAGCGGCTGGTGGTGGCGGCCATGGCGCAGGCCTCGGCCGAGCAGGTGCTGGCGGACACGCTGGTCTACGTGCAGGAGCGCAAGGCCTTCGGCAAGCCCCTCTCCAAGTTCCAGAACACGCAGTTCAAGCTGGTGGACTGCGCGACGCAGATAGAGGTGGGCCGTGCGTTCCTGGACCGGCTCCTCACCGAGCACATGGCGGGCGAGTACCTGGTGAAGGAGTGCTCCATGGCCAAGCTGTGGCAGACGGAGATGCTGAGCCGGGTCGTGGACGAGTGCCTGCAGTTCTTCGGCGGCTACGGCTACATGCTGGAGTACCCCATCAGCCGCGCCTTCATGGACGCTCGCGTGCAACGCATCTACGCGGGCACGAACGAAATCATGAAGGTCATCATCGCGAAGCAGCTGGGGCTGTAGCCGCTCGCGAACGTTGAGCACCGCACAGGCGCCGGGGAAAATCCCGGCGTCCGGAGCCCGGGTCCGTTATCGGGCCGGGCCTATGTCCAAGCCGCGCGAGTGGAAGGTCGGAGACACCACGGTCCGTTTCGAGCCGCCCGAGCTCGTCTGGGTCCACACCCGGGGTCAGGCCACCCTGGAGGACGCCATCCAGCTGGTGGAGATCTACCGGGAGCTGGGCCAGCAGCACCCCTTCCTCATCGTGTCGGACCTGAGCAAGGCCACCACCCTGGACGTGGAAGGCGGGAGCTATCTGAGCAAGCATGTCCAGCCGAAGTGGATTCTCGGCACCATCTACATCCGCGCGCGGCTGCTGCACCGGGCCGTGGCCAAGGGGATCGCGCTCGCGGCGCACCTGGCCGGGCGTGCGGAGGAGAGCGCGCTGACGCGGGTCCACTTCGTCTCCTCGGAAGCCGAGGCGCGCGAGCTCGTGGCCCGCATGCGCGAGGAGCGGTTCGGCAAGGTGGCCTGAGCGGGACCCTTCCGGTGGCGAGCGGCTCCAACGGGTCCGACTGTTGGACCAGTGAGGCGCCGCCAGCGCATCTGCACGCGGGTGCGGCGGCAGGACGGCGGGGAGCTCCCGGTGGAGATCTCCACCACCGTCGTCCAGAGCGGAGGCGGGCCCATCCGCTACCTCTTGGGCACGCCGCACGACCGGGGGGGCATGGGCGTGGGCCTCTACATCTCGCGGGAGATCATCTTCCACCACGGCGGCACCATGCGGGTGTCGAGCGAAGAGGGCAGGGGGAGCACCTTCTGCTTCTCCGTCCCCTACGCACCCCGGCGGGAGCGGAATGGGCTTCATTCCTGGTTTGCCGAGAGGAGGTGAGCGGGATGACCGGAGCACGCATCCTCGTCGTGGACGATGACCCGGACATGCAGGACGTGATGGCCCTGGCCCTGGAGGCCGGGGACTACCAGGTGTGCAGGGCCTCGAATGGCCAGGAGGCGTTGGAACAGGTGGAGGCGTGCGCGCCGGACCTCATCCTGCTCGACATGCGGATGCCGGTGATGGATGGCTGGACCTTCGCGGCGGAGCTGCGCCGGCGCCATGGCCACCGCGTCCCCATCGTGGTGTGCACGGCGGCCGAGGACGCGCGGCGGCGTGGGCTCGAGGTGGGAGCCGTGGGCTGCCTGAGCAAACCCTTCGAGCTGGAGGAGCTGCTCCACCTCGTGGAGTCCGTGCTGCCCCCCCGGTGGGGGCGGGCGAGCCAGCATCCCTGAAGGCGGACGGCCGGAGGGAGAGGGGACATCCACGGGGCGCCTACGGTTGTTCCGGCATGGGCAGGGAGTGGAGCTCCGCGGGCCAGTCCTCCTCCCGAGAGGGCCGCGCGGGCTCGGCGCGCTGGGACTCGGGGGACTCGTTCAGGAAGTCCTCTTCCAGAATCTCCTGCAACAGCGCATCGGTGGCCTCCCGGGCCTGCTGGAGCGTCTCGGGACGGGCCTCGGAGGCCCGTGCCCGCTCCTCGCCAGGCAGGGGGATGACGGCCTCGCCCGCGGGGGACTGGACCTGGGGAACACGCGGCGCCGCGGGCTCCCGGACGGTGGCGGGCTTGTCGAAGACGTGGCTCTCTGGCTCCCGCTCCGCCGCCAGGGCCTCGTGCGCCCCGGCTCTCCCCTTCGAACGAGCCTCCTCCTTCGCCATGCGCGCCTCCCTCTGTTTCCTTCCGGAAGGTAGGCATGACCCCGGGCCCTGAAAGCACGAAGGGCCCGGAATCCCTGGGAATCCGAGCCCTGGACGCCGGTCGGGCGCCTGTCTGCCTGCCTCTCGATTGGACTGCCTCACATCTCGAGGGGCGGCTGGGGGCCGGGCACGATGCCGGCGATATCCGGATCCTCCTCGCCGGGCTGGCGGGCCGGCCGCGCTTCCTTCTCGCGCTGGCGCTCGGCCTTCTTGGCGTCCTTGTCCCGCTGCTTCTGCTGGCGGGCCATCTCCTTCTGTCTCTTCGTTGACCTTCCCTGCATGGATGCTCCTGGGAAAGAGGAAAAAAGAAGCCCGACCTCATGAGAGGCCGGGCCTCGTGGACTCAAAGGTAAGTAGCCGCGTTCGCGTGATCAGCCGATCGGACGAACGTTCTCGGCCTGAAGACCCTTGGGGCCCTTCTTGACGTCGAACTCCACCTTCTGGCCCTCGGCCAGGGTCCGGAATCCATCAGTCTGAATCGCGGTGTGGTGGCAGAACACGTCCGGGCCCCCGCTGTCCTGGGTGATGAAGCCAAAGCCCTTCGCGTCGTTGAACCACTTCACGGTGCCACTTGCCATGCTCTGATTCTTTCTCCTACACAGCCAGGCGACCATCGCCAGACTGTGCGCTCACTGGAGCGCATGCCGGGCGTACACCCGGTTGCTCGTGAAGTCGAGCCGGGAACCCCCCGACCATCCTTTTCACGACGCCGGGCACACGGCGGCGATCCACCACATAACACTCCTTCGAGGCCGTGTTCTTCCGGAATCACCGTCCGCCAGAAGCTTTCCGGTGGGACGGTGACGGACTCCGGGAATACGGGATGTTCAGGGGTGGGCACTGTTTTCCGGCGGCAGGGCGCGCGCGGGGGGGCGACGGGCGAGCAGCAGGTCCGTGCCGGCGGCGAGCCCCGCGCCCACCGCGTAGCAGACGAGGTCCGAGGCGAGGAAGCCCCGGCCCAGCACGAGTGCGCCCAGGCGGTGGGCCCGGAGGGCGTCCAGCCAGGGGGTGTGGACGAGCTGGCTGAGCTCGACGAGCACGGAGAGGCCCAGGGCGCTCGCGGCGGCGCGCCGGACGGAGAGGCGGGGCAGGACGAAGACGAGGCACAGGTAGACCATGACGGTCCACAGCGCGTCGCCCGCGTAGTCGGTGACGAAGCGGGGCAGGTGGAGCCTCGCCGCCTGGGAGCGCGAGCCCAGGCCCAGCGCGACGACGAGCACCATCAGGGGCAGCAGCAGCGCGCGGGAGCGGGGGCCGGGACTCATCCCGGGCAGTGTACGCGACGCGCCGGTTTCCGGAGACCGGGCGACATTTCGCCAGGGGGTGGTGCGAACGTGCTTGCCCCTGGCGTGGGGAGATGTGGACCATCGGGCCCTATGCGCCGCCCGCTCATCTCCGTGCTCGTGCTGGGGCTCGTCCTCTGGACGCTCCCGGGTTGCCGCCGCAAGAAGGAAGAGGCCTCCGTGGCCGGGGGGAAGACCCCGCTCGTCTTCAAGTACCAGCCGCTGGGAGACCCGGTGGCCTTCCGCGAGCTGCTCGCGGACTTCGAGCGGAAGAACCCGGACGTGGTGCTGAGCACCGAGGCGCTGCCGAACTCCTCGGACGTGGCGCACCAGTTCTTCCTCACCTCGCTGGAGGGTGGGGCGGACGACTTCGACGTGCTGGTGGTGGACGTCGTCTGGGTGCCCGAGTTCGCGAAGGCTGGATGGATCGCCGACATCTCCAAGGCCTTCCCGCCCGAGGTGTTGCGCCGGGACTTCCTCTCCGGCCCGGTGGAGGCGGTGGTGGTGGACGGCAAGACGTACGCGGTGCCGTGGTACGTGGACGTGGGGGTGCTCTTCTACCGCAAGGACCTGGTGCCCCGGGCGCCGCGCACCTACGCGGAGCTGGAGCAGTTCGCGCGCGAGGCGAAGGCGAAGGACCCGCGGCTGCAGGGCTACGTGTGGCAGGGCCGGCAGTACGAGGGGCTCAACTGCAACGTGTTCGAGGCCATCTGGGGCCACGGGGGCCGGGTGCTGGACGAGAAGGGGCGGCTGGAGCTGGACACGGAGCAGGCCCGCGCGGGGCTCGACTACCTGCGGGGGCTCATCGCCAGTGGCGTCTCCCCGCCGGGTGTCACCTCGGCGGCCGAGGAGGAGGCGCGGCGCGTCTTCCAGTCCGGCCAGGCGGTCTTCATGCGCAACTGGCCCTATGCGTGGGAGGAGGCGCAGAAGCCGGACTCGCCCATCCGGGGCAAGGTGGGCATCACCCCGCTGCCCACGGTGAGCGGCGAGCCGGGCTGGGGAACGCTGGGCGGGTGGCAGCTCGCGGTGAACGCGCACGTGTCGCCGAAGCGCAAGGACGCGGCCGAGCGGCTCATCGCGCACCTCACCTCGCCGGAGGCCAACGTGAGGATGGCGTTGAGCTATGGCCGCAATCCGCCGAGGCCCTCGGTGTACAAGGACCCGAGGCTGGTGGAGCGGGTGCCCTTCATCGCGAGCCTGCTGGGCATGGTGGAGAACGCGCGGCCGAGGCCGGTGACGCCGTACTACAACCTGCTCTCGGACGTGCTGCAGAGCGAGTTCTCCGCGGCCATCGCGGGCATCCGCCCGCCGGAGACGGCGCTGAAGCAGGCGCAGCGGCAGGTGGACCACCTCACCGGGCAGTTCGAGTAGGAGAGCGCGCGAGATGAATGGCACGGTGAAGGCCCCGGGCTCCATGGGCCGCGAGCGGCGGCAGGCGTACATGCTGGTGGCGCCCGCGGTGCTGGTGCTGGTGGGCGTGGCGGTGTACCCGATTCTCGCCGCCATCTGGCTGAGCCTGCACCGGCTCATCCTCGTCTTCGGCGAGCGGCGGTGGGTGGGGCTGGAGAACTACGGCTTCATGCTGGGCGACGCGCGCTTCTGGAACGCGCTGGGGAACACGGGTTACTTCACGCTGGTGGCGGTGACGGTGGAGCTGTTGCTGGCGTTGCCGCTGGCCCTGTTGCTCAACACCGCGTTCCCGGGACGGGGCATCCTGCGCGCCTCGGTGCTGGTGCCGTGGGCCATCCCCACGGTGGTGAGCGCGAAGCTGTGGGCGTGGCTCTTCAACCCGGACTACGGCCTCATCAACCGGCTGCTGCCCGGGCCGGACATCAACTGGCTGGGCGTACCGGGGTACGCGCTGCACGCGGCCATCCTCGTGGACGTGTGGAAGACGACGCCCTTCATGGCGCTGCTCCTCCTCGCGGGCCTGCAGGGCATCTCCGAGGACATCTACAAGGCGGCGCGCGTGGACGGCGCGTCGCGCTGGCGCTCGTTCGTGTCGATGACCCTGCCGCTGCTCAAGCCCGCCATCCTGCTGGCGTTGCTGTTCCGCACGCTGGACGCCTTCCGCGTCTTCGACGCCATCTTCGTGCTGACGGAGGGCGGCCCCGCCAACACCACGGAGACGTTGAGCATCTACGCCTACAAGACGCTGATGCGGGCGGGCAACTTCGGCTACGGCTCCACGCTGTCGGTGATGACGTTCCTGTGCGTGGTGGGGTTGAGCCTCGTCTACATCCGGTTGCTCGGGAAGGAGGGGCGGTGATGAAGCGGCCCGGACTGTGGCTGGCGACGGTGGCCTTCCTCACCTTCTTCCTGGGGCCCTTCTTCTGGCAGGTGCTGACGTCGCTGTGGCCGGACGGACAGCTCACCCAGCCCCTGCCCAGCTCGCTCACCTTCGACAACTACGTGAGCGTGCTGTGGGGCCGTCCCTTCCTCCAGGTGTTGATGAACTCGCTGCTGGCGGCCTCGCTCACCACCCTCTTCTGCATGGCGGTGGGGGCGTCGGCGGCCTTCGCGCTGGCGAAGCTGGAGTTCCGCGGGCGTGGCCTGCTGCTGGCCGCGGCGCTCGCCGTGTCCATGTTCCCGCCCATCGCCACGGTGAGCCCGCTCTACCTCATCCTGCGCACGGTGGGCCTGCGCGACACGCTGGTGGGCCTGGTGCCTCCCTACGCCACCTTCGCGCTGCCGCTCACGCTCTGGATTCTCACGTCCTTCTTCCGGCAGCTCCCGGACGAGCTGTACCGCGCCGCGCGGGTGGACGGGTGCACGCCGCTCGGCGCCTTCTGGCGGGTGCTGCTGCCCCTGGCCGCTCCGGGCCTGGCCACCACCGCCATCCTCGTCTTCATCTTCGCGTGGAACGAGTTCCTCTACGCGCTCACCTTCCTGTCCTCGCCGGAGAAGCGCACGGTGCCCGTGGCCATCAGCCTCTTCGCCAGCGAGCACAAGGAGCCGTGGGGGGAGATCGCCGCCGCCTCGGTCATCGCCACGCTGCCCCTGGTGGTGATGACCGTCCTCTTCCAGCGGCGCATCGTCAGCGGGCTCACCGCCGGGGCCGTGAAGGAGTAGCTCGCCCTCCGGCGGCCCCCGTCACGCGTCGAGCACGGGCGCCGGGGCGTCCTCACCCCGGAGGAAGGCGGCGAGCTCGGGCCACTCGCACGCGAGGTACTCGTACTCCGAGCCCCGCGTGGGCCGCTGGGGCAGGACGCATCCCGGCTTGAGGGGCACCAACTGCCCGCCCAGCCGGCTGCGCGCGAAGGCGTGGATGACCGCCACCGCTCCCACGTCCGTTTCGGGCACGTCCTCGCGCACCGTGCGCTGGATGCGCTTCACCGCCTCCACGTACCTGCCCTCGCGGCAGAGCATCACCGCCTGCGCCAGCAGCGCGTGGTCCGTCTCGTCGAACATGGGGCGGCGGATGCGTCCCACCCACTCCCTGGCATCGTCCAGCTCACCGTAGAGGGCGAGGATGACGGCCATCAGCGCGGGGGCCTGGGCATCGCAGACCCTGGCGTCCCTTCTCCTCCCGGCCCAGGTGGTCTTCTCTCCGAGGGCGAGGGCGCGCTCGTAGTCGCCCTGGCGGAACCAGGCGAGGGCCAGTGCGTAGTAGCCCCGGCCCCGCACGATGTTGCTCCCGGTGGACATCGCGACTTCCAGCGAGTGGATGGCCTCCTCGGGTCTGCCCGCCAGGAGCTGCTCCCAACCCCGCCGCTCCAGCTGTCTCACCTGCCAGTCCAGCCAGCGTTGGAGGGCCAGACCCGCGCAGAAGACTCCCGCGAGGGCAATGGGCATGGGGAGCCGCGTCACCCCGAGGTCCATCTCCGAGACGTCCGTCAGGGCGCTCGGGTTGAGCAGCATGACGATGCCGCCGAAGCCAGCGAACATCATCATGCTGGACAGGAGGCGCAGTCCCTTGAGCCGGGCCGTGAGGAACGGGTCATGCGTGAACGACGGGCGGAGTACGGAGTTCGTGAGTGTCGTCATGCCCGGCCCCCGTGCAATGCCCGGCCCAGGGTGGACTCTCGTCTTTTCCGGCACCTGGCTCGTCAGTGCGTCCATGCGCGGGATGCTCCGTCCGCAGAGGACGACGGCAGGGCCCCTGCTGAGCGCGTGATGACCTGGGCCGCCCCCTCCGGGCGCACCCGGTACGAACTTGTCCAACTGTTGGACAAGTTCTGGAAGACCGCGCCCGGACCCCGCTCTCCTGGTGGGCTCGTTGCTGGGCCAACGAGCACGACCCACGCGGGTGGGGGGGCCTGGGCGGAAATGGGGTGGATCCGTTTGAATGCGGACGCTCGCGGCCCGTCAGAGTGGGCAGATGCAGCAAGGACACAGTCCAGAAAGATGACTCCCATGAAGGCCCTCTTCGTCGCCATCACGCTCCTGACCTCGGTTGCCGCCTCCGCCCAGACCGCCCCCTCCTTCGCTCCGCCCCCCGGCCAGCCCACCGGCAACGCGCCTCCGACCTCGTCCAACGAGTTCCGCGGCGGCGGCCGTGACGACGGCGACGAGTTCCGCGAGTACCGCCGCGGCCGCCGTGGCACCCTGGTGGTGCTCGAGCGCGAGGATGTGGAGCAGCGCCTCGCCGAGCTGGAGAAGTTGCTGGGTAAGGCCTTCGAGAGCGGCAATCGCGGCAACAGCGGCAGGGCGAAGATCCGCGCCGCCTACGAGGAGCTGAAGGATCTCCGCGAGCTGGTCGCCGATGCCCCCGAGCTGCGGAGCCAGGGCCGCGGTGGTGGCTACGGCAACCCGCCCCCGCCCCCGCCCCCTCAGCCCATCGCCGACGGCAAGCTGCAGATGATCATGGGCTCCATGTCCCGTGAGCCCTTCGCCGAGAACAAGATGAACGTCCTGGAGGGGGCCGCCGGTACCCACTACTTCCTGGTCGGCCAGGTGCAGCAGGTGATCAACCAGTTCCAGTTCTCGCAGGACAAGCTCAAGGCGGTGCGGATGCTGTGGTCGCGCGTG
Source organism: Archangium violaceum Cb vi76 (assembly GCF_000733295.1). Classification (GTDB taxonomy): domain Bacteria; phylum Myxococcota; class Myxococcia; order Myxococcales; family Myxococcaceae; genus Archangium; species Archangium violaceum. Next base: position 123,873 of record NZ_JPMI01000367.1, read on the forward strand.
CTCGACCGGGACAACGCCTTCCAGCTCTACAACTCCTTCCCGTTCTCCAACGACAAGGCCGAGCTGAAGCGCATCATCTCCAACTGAGGCTCGGGTCCCAGGGGCCCACCAGGGGCCGGGCTCGCGGGGCGGCAGTGCCCCTCGGGTCCGGCCCTTTGTGTTTGAATGGCCCGCGATGCGCTCCCGCACCCGCAGAGCCACGCTCCTGGCCCTCCTCGGCGGACTGCTGCTCGTGGGGGTGCTCGCCGTTCCGTACTACCTCCGGGGCCTGTCCCTGGTGGCTCGCGCCGGGGGAATGAGCGAGGGGTTGGCCGGGAGCGTCTCCCGCTGGGGCACCACTCCCGTCACCGAGGAGGATGTGCGGATTCCCTCCCGCCATGGCTCCCTGCGCGCCCGCCTCTTCCGGCCCGAGCGTCCCCGGGGCCGCACGGTGCTCCTCACCACCGGTGTGCACGCGGATGGCATCGACGAGCCCCGGCTGGTGAAGCTCGCGAGGGATCTCTCCGCCGGAGGGCTCACCGTCATCACCCCCGAGCTGCCCGATCTCCTGAGCTACCGCATCACCCCGCGCGAGCCGGACATGCTCGAGGACGCCGCGCTCTGGGCCTCCGGGCGGCCGGAGCTCGCGCCCGATGGCCGCGTGGGCCTCATGGGCATCAGTTTCTCCGGAGGGCTCTCGCTCGTCGCCGCCGGACGGCCCTCGCTCGCGGGCAAGGTCGCCTTCGTCTTCTCGTTGGGCGGGCATGGCGAGCTCTCGCGCGTGCTCGCCTTCCTGTGTACCGGCATCGAGCCCGGTGGCCAGCACCGCAGGCCCCATGACTACGGCGTGGCCATCATCCTGCTCAACGTGGCCGACCTGATGGTTCCCCCCGAGCAGGTGGAGACGCTGCGCGCGGGCATCCGTACCTTCCTGCGCGCCTCGCACCTCGCCCTGCGGGACACGCGCCAGGCCGAGGAGACCTTCGCCGCGGCCCGGCGCATGCAGTCGGAGATGCCCGAGCCCGCCGCCACGCTCATGAAGTACGTGAACGAGCGGGATGTCGCCGCGCTCGGGCCGCTGCTGCTGCCGCATGCGAAGGTCTACGCTGGAGATCCATCGCTCTCGCCCGAGCTCTCCCCGGCCCCGTCCGCGCCCGTGTATCTGCTGCACGGCACGGAGGACTCCGTCATCCCCGCCATCGAGTCCGTGCTCCTCGCGCGCTGGCTGGAGCCCCGGACCGGGGTGCGGCTGTTGCTCTCACCCCTCATCTCCCACGCCGAGCTCGAAGGGCTGAAGGACCTGGACGATGTCGGGCGGCTCGCCGCCTTCTGGGCACGGCTGCTCGATGCGTAGGCCGACGTCCATGCGGAACCCGCTCACAGGCCCAGCAACTCGCGAATCTGGCCGAGCATCTCCTCCTCGGAGAAGTGCACCTCGGTGTCGCTACCGATGAGCGTGCGCGCCGTTGCGAGCACCTCCTCCGGGTGCTGACGCAGCAGGCCCAGGTTCGGCGCCGGCAGGGGCTCGCCCAGCTCCAGGCACCGCTCCAGCCGTTGCAGCTCCGGCAGGGGGACCTTCCACCGCTGCGCCGCGCCAATGAGCGCATGCGCCTCGCTCGGTTTGAGCTCGTCGTCACTCCAGGCCACGTGCAGCAACAGCTTGAGCAGCTCGGTGTAGAAGCGGTCGTCGGTCGGTGTCGTCATCCCGGTGTCGTCTCCGCCCCGAGCGTCGCCCGTTCCCGGCTCCCCGTCCATGAACAAGGCGCCCGCTCCGATAGCGGGTAGACAGGCGAGCCGCGCCCGCTATGCGCCCTGCCAGGTGAAGCGGAACGGTGTGCCGCACGCGTTGCTCCGGCACCGGAACAGGTAGCCCCGGCCGTTGTCCCCGAAGGCCAGGCCGAAGGGCATCGCCGCGAGCTGGGCCATGAAGTGCATGGGCTCGCTACAACATTCCGGTGTGGCATCCCCGTTCACCCAGCCGGCCACGCCGCCCACCTTGCTCTCGGGTGCCTCCTCCAACGCCCGGTCCAGCGCGGCGAGCTGCTCGTCCGTGGCCTCGTTGACGTCCACCGAGAGCGCCTCGGTGTCCTCCTCGGCCGGGGCCAGGCCCAGGTTCCATTCCGCGTACGGCAGGCCCGTGGGCCTCGCTCCCTCCACCGAGGCCGTGCCCGGCTCCACCGCCACCACCGCGTTGGCCCCACTGTGCGGATCCCACCGCTCACAGGCGGTGTCCGGGTTCTCGCACTGGAAGACGTACACCGCGGCGTACGGCGACAGGTCCAGACGCCCGGGGACATGCGGTAGCTGGAAGAGGAAGCGCATCGGCGCGCCGCATGCGGTACATGCGGGCCAGGCCAGGGGGCCCACGGGCTCCGGTGCTCCGCCCACCTTCGCGAGCGGCATCTGCGTGCCTTGTTTCGAGCCGCCGGGTACCAGCGCCCACAGTGGTGAGAGTCCGTCCATCACCTGCTCAGCCTAAGCTTCTTCAAATGGCGTGACCAATGCTCCCTCTCCCCTC
>NZ_JPMI01000368.1 GCF_000733295.1 Archangium violaceum Cb vi76
GGACACGGAGCGTGGACTCTTTCGGGGACTTGACTGAAGGCGCTCAGAAGTCCGCGATGCGCTGGGCCAGCGTGGCGTCGTCCACGAAGGGGTTGCGGTTGCCCTGGTACTTCTCGATGGCCCCGTTGCGCGTCAGCTCCGCGGCGTCCACCTGGTCCTGCACGTTCCACTTCTTCAGCGCCGCCTCCTCGGCCGCCGGAATCGCCTTCCCGTACACCGTGGAGAAATAGAACATCGCCCGCGCCACGTTGCCCTTGTGCTCGGGGGGCGGCTCGAACACCGTGCGGCCCTCGGCGTCCGTGCCCAGCTTCGCCCCGCTCGGGCTGCTCCACTTCACCTTCTGCACCTCGCCGAACGGGTAGCTGCTGCGCTGGCTGTTGGCCTTGCTGTCCGTGGGGAACAGGTGGTGCAAATCGCTCTTCGCCGCCCCCGTCGCCCCCTTCGACTGCGGCCAGGTGTGCTCCGTGTTCATGTCCGAGGCGTTCGGAATCTTGTCCGTGCGCAGCTCCCGGCCCGTGTACACGCACTTCACCTTCCCCTCGTGGTTGTCCAGCTCGGTGAAGATGATCTTCCGGGCCTGGTTGTAGCCCAGGTCCTTGTGCTTCGCGGCCGCGTCATGCAGCGCCTGGATGAGCGCCTTGTCCGTCAGCCCCTCGAAGCGCGGCGGCTTGCCCGGAGCCGGCGTCTCGAAGACGTCTCCTCCCCCCTGGGCGGGGCGCGGCGCCGGCGCCGGAGTCGACGCGCGGCGGGGCTCGGCGGGGGGGCCGGGGCGATGGCCGGGGGGCGGACGGTGGCGGCGGTCGAGCGGACGAGCATGGGTCGGTTCCCCGAAATTGGACCTACATCGGCCCAGGTACGCCCCTATTGTCGTCGATGTGCGCCAGGAGTTGCGTGCGGGGGCGCGATGGGCTGTTAACCTCCGTCCATGCCCTCCATTGATCGTCCTGAGAACCCCCCCGGAGCCGAGGACGTGAGCGTGACGCGGCCCTACGCGCACGCCCCTGGGGCTCCGGAAGTGACGGCCGTCCGGCGCTTCCTGCTCACCGTGGTGGAGGGACCCGGAGTGGGGACCGTCTGGGACTCGGTGTCCGATGCGTGCTCCATCGGCTCGCACCCGAGCAACGACTTCAACCTCGATGATCCCACGGTGTCGCGCTTCCACTGTGAAATCCGCGTGAGCCCCAAGGGCGCGCGGGTGAAGGATCTCGACAGCACCAACGGCGTCATCCTCGATGGCGTGCAGGTGGCCGAGGGGTATCTGCGCGGCGGCAGCCTCTTGCGACTGGGCCGGGTGGTGGTGCGCTTCGACTACAGCACCGACAGCAACCGGCTGCCGGTGTCCGAGCGCACGCGCTTCGGCTCGCTGGTGGGCACCTCGGTGCCGATGCGCATGTGCTTCGCGCTGCTGGAGCGCGCGGCCGCCCGCGACGTGACGGTGCTGCTCGAGGGCGAGACGGGCACCGGCAAGAGCCAGGCGGCCCAGGCCATCCACCAGGAGAGCGCCCGCCGCGACAAGCCCTTCCTCACCGTGGACTGTGGTGCCATCCCCGCGGACCTGCTGGAGAGCGAGCTGTTCGGCCACGAGAAGGGCGCCTTCACCGGCGCGGCCCAGCGGCGCATCGGCGCCTTCGAGGAGGCGCATGGAGGCACCGTCTTCCTGGATGAGATTGGCGAGCTGCCCGCGGAGCTCCAGCCCAAGCTGCTGCGCGTGCTGGAGGCGAGGGAGTTCCGCCGCGTGGGCACCAATGCCTACGTGCCGGTGGACGTGCGCATCATCGCCGCCACGAACCGGGATCTGCGCGCCGAGGTGAACGCGGGCCGGTTCCGCTCGGATCTCTTCTTCCGGCTGGCGGTGCTGCGCATTCCGCTGCCGCCGGTGCGCCAGCGGCCCGAGGATCTGCGTTTCCTCGTGGAGCAGATTCTGGAGTCGCTGGGGGCGGACCCGGAGCGGACGAAGGCGCTGCGCGAGCCCGGCTTCATCTCGAAGCTGGAGCAGGCCGCGTGGCCGGGCAACGTGCGAGAGCTGCGCAACTACCTGGAGCGGTGCCTGGTGTTCGAGGACACCCTGGCGTTGTCGGACATGGTACCGCCGGGCAGCCGCTTCGAGGTGGACCCGAAGGTGCCCTACGCCGAGGCGAGGCGGCTCGCCCTGGACGACTTCGAGCGGCGCTACCTGCGCGCGCTGCTGGAGTTGCACCAGGGCAAGGTGTCCCAGGCGGCCAGCGGCGCGGACATGGACCGCGTGTACCTCTACCGCCTGCTGCGGCGGCACGGCATCAAGTGAGCTTCACCCGAGCCGCTCAATCTGGCGGCTCCAGGTAGTTGCCGTCGCCGTCGTTGATGGCATCCAGCGCGCGTCCCTCGCACTCCTCCGGGCGCACGTGGGCCTCGCCTCCGGTGGTGGGGGCGTCCTCCGTCCCCCGCGCCTCACCGGCCCGCTCCCGTGCCCGCAGGACGGCGAGCGAGCTCGCCTCGTCGGGTGTGGGTCCCATGAGGGCCTTGCGGGCCTTCACCTGCTCGGAGGTCAGTCCAACCAGGGCCCCCGTGGCGTCCCAGCCAGCCTCCAGATCGTCCCACTCGTTGTCAGGGTCCGTCATGGCCGTACTCCTCTCCCGCCAGCTCAACCCTTGTAGGCTGCGCATGGCGGGCGGGGGCCCACAGGACAATGGAGACGGTTGTTCCCTGATACGGAGGGCGGGCCCACGCTGGCCTGCTCCCTTGCCCTTCCGAGTGGCTCGACGGTGGTGTCAGGCCGCGTGCCGGGTGACGTGGCACAGGCCCTCGCGGCCCGGGAGCTCCTCCACCTGGAAGGTGTCCCTCAGCCCCTCGAGTGCCGCCTCCGTCACCACCACGCCCTTCCCCGGGTGCCCCCCCGTCCACGCGGACAGTCGCAGCAGACGGCCTCCCCCCAGGGCCGGTCTCCCGCTCGCGTCCGGGCGCAGCGTCGCCGTGTCCAGGTGCAGCGTGGGCGTCAGCCTCACCCGTGCCCTCCCCACTGCCGGGATCGGCTCCTCCGCCAGCGCCAGTGCCAGCTCCAGCACCCGCTTGCGCGCCTCCTGCTCGGCCTCCGCCTCGTCCGGCAGCGCCGCCACCCCCAACAGGAAGCTGCTCCCCTCCACCATCACCTTCAGCCCCACCGCGTCCGCCCGCTCGCGCGCGTGCTCCATCAGCGCGTCCACCGCGTCCAGCGTGGCGTCATCCACCATCACCCCCATCCTCGCCTCCACGTACAACCCCAGCGCCCTCACCTGCGTCGCCCGGCCCTGTCCCTCTCCCCGCACCGCGCGCCGCAGCTCCACCAGCACTGCCTCCACGTCCGCGTAACGGTCCTCCCGCCGCTTCTCCAGGCAGCGCCCCACCACCGCGTCCAGCGCCGCCGGCACCGGCGCCCGCTCGCTCACCCTCGGCACCGGCGCGTGCAGGTGCTGCTCCTCCAACTCCACCTGCGTCGTCCCCTGGAAGGGCGGCTGCCCCGTGACGAGCTGGTACAGCAGCACCCCCAGCCCATACAGGTCCGTCCTCGCGTCCAGCGTCTCCCCGCGAATCTGCTCCGGCGCCATGCTCAGCGGCGTGCCCAGCACCATCCCCGTGCTCGTCATCACCGAGCCCCCGTGCTCCTCCGGCGCCAGCAGCTTCGCCACCCCGAAGTCCACCAGCTTCACCCTCGGGCTCCCTTCCCCCGCCAGCACCACCACGTTCTGCGCCTTCAAATCCCGGTGCACCACCCCCGCCCCGTGCGCCGCCTTCAGCGCCGAGCCCACCTGCTCCAACAGCTCCAGCGCCTCCCGCGCCGAGAAGGGCCCTCGCGCCGCCAGCTCCGCCGCCAGGTCCCTCCCCTCCAGCCACTCCATCGCGATGAAGGGCCGGCCGTCCGCCAGCGTCCCGTGCTCCAGCACGTCCACGATGTGCCGGTGCTTCAGCCGCTTCAGCGTCTCCGCCTCCTGCTGGAAGCGGCGCAGCGCACTGCGCGCGGCGGCGAACTGCGGGTGCATCACCTTGAGCGCCACCGGGGTTCCGCTCCGCGCCTCCTTCGCCCGGTAGAGCGTCGACACGCTCCCCCGGTACCGCGTCCCCTCGACGATGTAGCCGCCCACCTGCGCCCCCGGCGACAGCTCCTCGCCATACAGCGACCAGGCCCGGGCCTCGGAAGCCCGGGGTGCACCGCGGGAGTCGTCCTGCCTGTCCGTCATGGGGCGGCGGCTCCTACTTGCGCCAGCTGCAGAGATCCGGCGGGGTGCCCGGCGTCAGCCCACACGCCTCGTAGAGGAACACGGTGATGGGCTCCATCCACGTCCTGCCCTCCGAATCGGAGCACTCCTCGAAGTCCCCATCTCCCACCACCACCGCGCCGTCCTCCTTCCTGCACTTCGAGGTCAGGGGGGTGTTGTGGTTGACGCACTCCCCCACCACCCGGGCCGCGCAGTTGGCCCCCGAGCCCGGCAGCGCGCAGACGCGGTGCGAGGCATACGCCGCGTCGTTGCTCCACTCCGGCGCCTGGCAGGAGAACATCTTCTTGTACACCGAGCCCTGGATGGTCTGCTCCTTGCCCACGATGCGGCCGCTCTCCTCGACGAACACCTTCGTCGCCAGCGCCTTGGAGTCGAAGATGTTGCCGTAGTAGGCGCCCTCGCGCAGCCGGTACACCGCCTTCTCCGAGAGCCGGTAGGTGGTGCCCGCGGACGTGCCCGTCTCCACCGCCACCGCGACGTTCCCCGTCAGCGTGCTGTCATACGGCGCGCTCATCACGTTGAAGAAGCCCGAGGCCGGGCAGGTGAACGTCACCGCCGCGTTCGTGGAGAGGCACGTCCCCTGGCTCTGGCCGAGGTAGCGCGTGTCGCCCGAGTCACAGCCGATGTTGCCCTCGCACACCCGCAGCATCATGCGCGCGCCGCTCCACGTCCCCAGCGCGGGGCCCGAGAGGCACTGGTCCGGCGCCCGGCCTCCCGCCCCCAGCCGCACCGTCTGCCCCGGCGCGCACCGGCCGATGAAGTCCCCCTTCCAGCCACAGTCGCGGCCCACCCCGCTCTGCGCCGTCGTGCAGGCGTCGTAGCTCGGCACCCGGCCGGAGTCCGGGTCGTACTCCACCGGCCGCGTCTGGCTCTCCAGCCAGAAGAGCGCCGGCTGCAGCGGATCCTCCCCGCGCATGGACAGCTCCACCCGGCGGCCCAGGGCGTTGTTGCGCGCCAGCAGACACGCCGACACCCGGTTCTTGCACACGTCGGACGGGGCTCCGAGCTCCCACTGGGGGCACAGGCCCGCCTTGCCCTCCCAGGTGCGGGTCGTCAGCGTGAGCGGATCCTTCCAGGCCAGGGGGCGGCCCGCGGGCAGCGCGCAGCCCACCAGGTACGACATGAAGCTCTGCGCGTCCACGTCCCGGAGCTGGAGCTGGAGGTAGCTGTCTCCCGTGATGGGGTGGAACAGCGACGCCAGGCCCCCGCCGGCCAGCAGATCGTTCGCCGCGGGGTTGGTGGAGATGGCGTTGAGCACCAGCGCCTTCGTGGTGAGCGAGTTGGCCACCCGCAGCTCCCGCTCCACCGTGCCGGAAGCCGACTCCCACGCTTCTTCCGGCGGCTCGGACTGGCAGCCCGGCGCCCCGAGCAACATCACCCCCAGTGCCAGGGGATGGAACAGGAAGTGCAAGGAAGCAGTCTTGTTCGCGGGTCGCGGGAAATTCATGGTGCGGTGTGCGTGCATGGGGCGGGCCATGGGGGAGAGGGGGAAAGGCCTTCCTCGGAGGTAGGGAGGACGTTGGAACTCCTGTTGCCTGGGGGGCTACGGATCCGGTGCCGCGGGCGTGGACTCCCAGGCAACACGGAGCCCCTCCAGGCGCGAGTGCCACAGGGGCGAGGCGGCCGCGGTGCTCTCGGCGCGGGCGAGCCACTCGCGGGCCTCGTCGCGGCCCCCGGCCCGGAGCGCGGAGAGGGTGGCCTGGTAGAGCACCTCCGTGAGCTCGTCGCCCGAGGTGTTCGGCTGGGACTCCTCGGCGAGCACCTTCCAGGCCGTGGCGTCCCGGGTGCCGGCCTCGGCCTCGCGCACCCGGAGCTCCACCAGCCGCCACAGGGCCAGGGTGTTGGGCGGGGTGGACTCTGGCCGGCAGTGGGTGGAGAGCCAGTCCAGCATCCCGCGCGCCTCCTTCATGTCCTCGAGCGCCGCGTACACGCGCGCCAGCAGCACCGCGTCCACCGCCACCGGGTGCTCGCCGAAGAAGCGCACCCCCAGCTCGTGCGCCCGCCGCGCCAGCCCCAGCGCCTCTCGCGAGCGGCCCATCCAGTGCAGGCACTCGGCGAGCTGCCCCACCGACCAGCGCTCCACCTGCGCGTGGCCCAGCTCGCGCGCCACGGCGATGGCCTCGCGCAGGTCTCGCTCGTTGCCCGCGAGGTCTCCGCGCAGCCGCCAGAGGAAGGTGCGGTTGATGAGGGTGGCGGCCAGGTGCAGGGCGTCGCCCTCCTTGCGGCACAGCGCCAGTCCCTCGTCGAAGGCCTGTGCCGAGGCGTCCACCTCCCCCGCCAGCGCGAGCCCCGTGCCCTGCATCATCAGGGCGATGACGCGCGTCTCCGTGTCCCGCGAGAGCGTGGCCGACTCCACCGTGGCGGTGAGCAGCCGCGTCGCGCGCGCCCAGTCCCCCTGGCGCCAGGCCTGCCGCGCCCGGGCCAGCGAGCAGCGCACGGACAGGCGGGGATCATCGAGCGTCTCGGCCTTCTCCAGCGCCTCCTGCGTGCGCGCCGCCGTGCCCTCCGCGTCCTCCATCCAGTCCAGGAGGGTGGCCTCCTCCAGCAGCAGGTCCACCTCCAGCGCGGTGTGGCCCAGGGGCCCGGCCAGCGCCCGCGCCGCGCTCAGGTCCGCCAGCGCCTCGCGGAAGCGGTGCGTGCGGTAGCGCACCCGGCCCCGCCCCGCCAGCACCCGCGCGCGCCGGGCCGCGTCTCCCTCGGGGAGCTGGGACAGGGCGTGGGTGTAGTCCTGCTCGGCCTCCACGTGGCGGTGGGCCTGCCGCGCGGCCTCGCCCAGGGAGAACCAGGCGGTGAAGGACTCCTCGTGCGCGCCACAGGCCGCGGCATGGCGGGCCCTCCGGCGCTGCTCCGCGACACCCTGGCCCGAGAGGCCCCTCAGGGCCGCCGCGTGCAGCGCTCGCCGCCACGGTGCCGGCAGGGCGCGCTCGAGGGCCTCGCGCAGTTGGGGCTGACGGAAGGCGTAACGCTCCGGGCCCATCGCCCGCAGCAGCCCCGCGCGCTCCAGCCGGGCGAGCCCCGTGCCCGCGTCGAGGCCCGCCACGCGCGCCGTGTCTTCCTTCGGGTCGAGGTGCCGCTGCGCCGCGTCCACCTGGGCCACCGTCAGCTCCTGGCCGAGCACCGCGCACAACTGCGCCAGCCCCTGGTGTGCCGCGGGCAGCACGGAGAGGGCCCGGGTGGCGAGCCGCTCGAAGAGGGGCGTCACCGAGACGTGCAGCAGCTCGTCCGCGGCCACGTACCACTCGCCGCCCGGCGTGGCGCGCAGGGCGCCCGAGGTGCGCAGGGCCCCGGCGACTTCCACCAGGGAGAGGGGCACGCCCTGCGTCAGTTGCTCCAGGCGGGCGAGCACCGGCTCGGGGATGAACTCGGCGGGGCGCAGCAGGTGCAGCAGCAGGGCGCGGCTGGCCTCGGGGGCGAGCGGCGGGAGGACGTGCTGGGCGGGGAGGCCGGCGCGCTCGCCGAGGAGGGGCCGCAGACCGAGCAGCTCGGGCCGGCCGGCGGCGCACACGAAGAGGGGCACCTCGGGCGCGGCGAGCGTGGCCACCTCGAGGGCGTCCAGGGTGGTGGGGTCCGCCTGGTGGGCGTCGTCCAGGAGGAGGGCCAGGGGTTTGCGGGCGACGAGCCGGCGCAGGGCCTCGGCCACGGCGCGGGCGAGTGCGTGCCGCCGGGCGCCGGAGGGGGCCGTGGGGAGGGGGGTATTCGGCGCGCAGTGCGCCCACAGCGCGTGCAGGAGGGCATCGGCGCTGGCGGCATCCGGGTGGGGTGCGGCGAGGCGGAGCACCCGGGCCCCGGTTTCCGACTCCAGCCGCGTGGCGAGCGCGTCGAGCAGGCGCGTCTTGCCATGGCCGGGCTCGCCGGTGAGGACGGAGAGGCCAGGGCCGTGGCCGGAGAAGGAGCGGACGGCGCTGGCCAGGAGGGTGTCGAGCAGCGCGTCGCGGCCGAGCAGGGGCGGAAGCTCGGCGGAGGCGGGGGCGCGGGTGATGGAGGAGTCGCCGGAGAGCAGCAGGGCGCCCGAGGGGCCGGGCTGGGTCGCGCCCTCGCCGAGCCGGGCCGCCGCTTCGGGCGTGGCGAGCAGGGAGGTGTCGGCACCGGGGCCCTGGCCAGGCCACCAGGACTCGGGCTGCTCGAGGGCGGGGCCGGCCATGCGCGTGAGGGTGGCACCGGGGCGCACGCGCAGCTCGGCGAGGTGGAGGACGGTGGTGGTGTGGGGCTCGGCGGAGAGCAGCCGGGCGGCGCGGGCGGCGGCGCGCAGGCCCGCCTCGGCCGAGGGGTGCTCGGGAAACGCGGCGAGGTAGAGGCCCGGGTGGACGCGCGCGAGCAGGCCGCCCTCGGGCGCCAGGGTGGCGGCGAGGTGCTCCACGTCCAGCTCGCCACGGACGCCGAGGAGGGCCACCTGGCGCACGCCCTGGGGACGGGCGGGGGCGAGGGCCTCCTCGGCGGGGGCGGGCGCGGAGGGACTGGAGCGGCAGGCGGCGTCGAAGGCGGCGAGGAGCGCGGCGGCGGAGTCGAAGCGCGCGGCCCGGTCCTTGGCGAGGCAGCGCAGGAGGACGTCGTCGAGGGCCGGCGGGACGGGGCCGCGCTCGGAGGCGCGAGGGGGCCGGAGGGTGACGTGGCCGTGCAGCACCTCGTCGGGCCCGCCGGTGAAGGGAGGCGAGCCGGTGAGCAGCTCGAAGAGGAGGACGCCGAGCGCGTAGAGGTCGGTGCGCGCGTCCACGTCGCGGGATTCGAGGCACTGCTCGGGGGCCATGTAGACGGCGGTGCCGAGCCGTTGGCCGGTGCGGGTGATGCTGACGGCCGTCTCGGGCTCGCCGGGGTCCGAGGCGTCGAGGAAGCGCGCGAGGCCGAAGTCGAGGAGGCTGAGGGCACCGCCCTCGCGGAGGAAGACGTTCTCCGGCTTGAGGTCGCGGTGGACGAGGCCCGAGGCATGGACGCGCTCGAGGGCGCCGCACAGGCCGGCGAGCAGGTCGCGCACGTGCGAGAGGGGAGCGGCGCCGGAGCCGGGGAGCGCGGCCATCCAGGCGGAGAGCGGCTGGCCGCGCAGACGTTCGAGGACGAGGAAGGAGCGGCCCTCGGCGGAGCCCTCGGAGAAGAGCTCGGGGACGGTGGGAGGGCCGAGGCGACGCAGCGCGGCGGCCTCGCGGGCGAAGCGGTCGGAGAAGGGGCCGAGGGCGACCTTCAGGGCGACTTCACGTCCGTCCTCCTCGCGGCGGGCGGAGAAGACGCGGGAGAAGCCCCCGGCGCCGATGAGGGCCTGGAGCTGGAAGCCGGGCACCTGGGGCAGGGGGAGGGGCTCGGCCTCGGGCGAGGGCCGAGGCCGCTCCGCGTGCAGGGGACAGGCGGCACCGGGGATGAGACGGCGGTGGCAGACCGGGCAGCGCATGGGGGGAGGCGGGAGAGCGCCGTCCCGGGAGGTTAGCAGAGGCGCAATCCCGTTGCTGGGGGCTGCCTCGAGCCTGGCCCTCCATCAAGGGGGGAGGTCTTCACCGTCCTCCAGGCCGCCAGGTGTTTCGACCTGGGGGAAATGCACCAGTGAGCGCTGGTCGCTCTCGCGCCAGAAACCGACGGTCAGTTCCCGTTCCCCCACCTGCACGGAGGCTCCATGGGGAGGACTCGGGTGGTTCCACAGCCAGGCTTCCGCGTCTTCCCGTGTGGCGAAGGAGTGGAGCGGGAGGCGGGGCTCGTCGAAGTGTGCCAGGAAGCTGGCGAACTCCCGCATGCAGCCTGTCTGATGAACGAAGTGAAGTGCCAGCGCGGCGCATCGAAGGGCATCGAGGTCCTCCGGTGAGGAGGCGAGCACCTCATGGGCCTTGTCGAGCGCGCGCCAGAGCCGGTCCGCCCCCTCCGCTCCGCCCGGCCGCATCAAGGTTTCGGCGGAGGGGAGCCTCAGTAGCCGGGGCTGTCCACTCACACGGGAGTAGCAGAGGGTGTAGCGCTCGTCGGCCATCCGCACGGTGCCTCGTGGGGGCGGCAGGGAGTGGACCTTCAACCAGGTATTGAACTCCTCCTGATTGGAAAAGACCCCCAGCGGGGGGCTGTCAGAATCCCTGAAGCCAGCGAGGTAGTCCTCGAAGTTGTGGGCATGGCCCGACCCGAGGATGAAATGGGAGACGTTCACGGCGGGAAGCAGGGCACTGGAGAACTCGGGTGAGGCGCCGAGAAGCTCCTGGGCCTTGCGCAGGGGTCCTACGATCCTGGCTACCCTATCGGCATTCATGGTCAGGCTCCCTGGCAGTGCGGCGCATCCAACCATGCGATCGCGCGGCCCACGGCTGAGAACTCGATGGCGCTCTGGATGACCAGGGCCAGTTCGGGGGTGAAGCATTGCATGTTGGCAGACGCGGATCCGTGACGCTGGGACGGCGTCAATCGAGGAAGCGGCGCCACCAGCGGCGCAGTTCCTCCTCCACGGAGGGACTCTGGCGAGCCAGGTATCCCCAGGGGAAGGGTTCCAGGTGGGGTTCGAGCAACCGGGCGAGCTCGCGGTAGGCGGGGAGCGTCTGGCCCTGTGTGGTGTCGCCCGCCTCGGGCGTGTCACCCAACGTGATGACGGCGCGCTCGCCCACCAACTCCTGCACGGAGGTGGTGGGGGAGTGGAGCCGGGCGCGCAGGCTCGCGGCGCCTCCCAACACAGAGAGGATGGGCGGTCCGAGGAAGTTCATCCAGTGAATGCCATCCACCTGTGTGCCCATGCCGTCGAAGTGGGACGCTGCACGGACATCGAAGCCTGGGTGGCGGAAGAGCTCGGTACGCAGGTGGTCGAGCTGGTCGTAGATGGGATGCCAGAGGTAGAGGGCAAGTCCGGCATGCCCGGTGGCGAAGGGCAGGCGGGAAGCCATGGTCATTGCCAACTCCCGCACGTGCTGGACGCCGTGCTCCTCGAGATACTCGGTCGGCAGGGTGGCGGAGAGGACGCTCACGCTGAGGGGATGCGGTTCTCGCCAGGGAAGCCGGGCGTGGTACCTGAAGGAGTAACCATTTCCCTGCTCGCCGAAGAGGGTGAAGTACGGATCCGCGCCGTCCTTCTCGGCGAAGCGAGCATCATGGGGCTCGTAGTCCTCGAAGAACCGGGGCTCTTTCGGTTCCAGGGTTTCTCGAATGCGGTCCCAGCTTGTCTCCGTCAGCTTGAAGGATTCCCACCAGCAGCAGGTGTACTCGGAGAGGGCTCCGGGGTGCCCATCAATGGCTCGAAGGTAGCTGTCGAGAGCATGAGCCACCCCGGTGATGAGGTGGTGGTGATCGTGAGGAAGGAAGAAGATGATGCGGACCACGTCTCTCGCGAGAATTCGGTCGTAGACGTGCTCTCGGACCTTCTTGACGAGCTTCCCCTCGATTTTCTCGAAGCCGTACGACTCGTTGCGAACGGTGCCTTGGATTCGGACACGTGGGGTGCTGGGGGGCATGGGTCTACCGTCCGTTGAGCTCAAGCTGCGGGGTGATGATGACAGGCTCGCATTCGCCACCGAGGGCTTTGTAGAGAGCCATCTGCCGTTGCACCGCCTCGCTCCAGGGATTGCTCTGTGCATTGCCGCAGGGGAATTTGAGCTCGTAGATGCACTGGATCCGAGTAGCGTTCCGGGTGAAATGGAGAACGACGTCAGGCCTCTTCGAACCCACCCACCTGTCGGTCAGCATGAGGTCGTTCGTGAACTCTTCCTTTCGATATCTCGGCTCGATGGAGAAGTTGTTGGGGAACTCCTGGACGAGTCCCTGCTGGATGCATTCAAAGGCCACTGCGTGCTTCAGTATGCCGAGGTGCCGTGCCCAATCTGGCGCGAGCTTCTTCTTGACGGTGGGTGGCTTCTCGCAATCGGACGCGGGGAGGGATTTTCCTTTTCCGAAGAGATCCTCTTCGACCTTGAAGTGGGCCTCCTTGACGCACTCGACGATGATCTTCTCCGCGCGTTCCTTTTGTGCTTCGTCGAGGAACTTGGAGACGTTCAGGAAGCCTTGAATGACCTCGATGGCCTGGACGATCTTCCCGACGAGCTGTCCGGCCCGGGTCGCCGCCGGTACGAGAATCTCGCCCGTGCTCGGGGCGACGGGGGCAGCGCAGGCGGGTCCACAGGACTGCGCGAAGCTGGGCCGCACGGTGACGCAGGAGAGTCCGAGGACAGTGGCCACCGAGAGGGAAAGCACGAACCGCATGGGAGGTCTTCGCATGAGGCGGCGGAGTATTGCCGCCCCGGCAGGTTACCAGGGCCACGAAGGTGCCGGTCTCGTACCGGACACCCCCGTGCGAATAGAAGCCCCCAACGCGCCGCCGTGCCGATAGTCTGCCGGGTGGACCTCAACAGCGAGGAGGCACTCGGCGTGGCAACGGTCTCACTGGAAGGCGTACGCAAGGAGTACCGGGGCGGGGTGGTGGCGGCGAAGGACGTGACGCTGGACATCGCCGATGGTGAGTTCGTCTCACTGGTGGGCCCGTCCGGCTGCGGCAAGTCGACGACGCTCAACCTCATCGCCGGGCTGGAGGAGATCTCCTCGGGCGTGCTGCGCATCGACGGCGTGACCGTCAACGACCTGTCTCCGCGCGAGCGGGACATCGCCATGGTCTTCCAGAGCTACGCGCTGTACCCGCACATGGACGTGCGCGGAAACATGGCCTTCCCGCTGAAGGTCTCGGGCGCGGACAAGGCGACCATCGACCGGCGCGTGGAGGAGACCGCGGCGCTGCTCGGGCTCGAGAAGCTGCTGACGCGGCGGCCGAAGGAGCTCAGTGGTGGCCAGCGGCAGCGCGTGGCGCTCGGACGCGCGCTGGTGCGGCGGCCCAAGGTGTTCCTGTTCGACGAGCCCCTGTCCAACCTGGACGCCGCGCTGCGCACGCAGATGCGCGGGGAAATCAAGAAGCTGCACGAGCGCCTCAAGGCCACCTTCATCTACGTCACGCATGACCAGGCCGAGGCGATGACGCTCTCGGACCGGGTGGTGGTGATGAACCAGGGCGCGGTGCAGCAGGTGGCGCCCCCTCGCGAGCTCTATGCCGCCCCGGCGAACCTGTTCGTGGCGGCGTTCTTCGGCTCGCCGCGCATCAACCTGGTGAAGCCGGAGACGCTGGGGCTGCGCGAGGACGGTGTGACGCTGGGGTTGCGGCCCGAGCACCTCGAGGTGGGCACGGGCGCGGCGCCCCAGGGCGCGCTGAGCGGCACGGTGTACCTGGTGGAGCCGATGGGCTCGGAGAGCTGGGTGACGGTGGACGTGGCCGGCGAGCGGCTCATCGCCAGGGCCCGCGAGGACTTCTCGGCCCCCACGGGCTCACCGGTGTGGCTGCGCTACGACGCGCAGCGGCTGCACCGCTTCGACACGGCGAGCGGGCTCAGGCGGTGATGGCTACGCCCGGGCACTGTCCTCCGAGCGGGCAGGCTACCCGCGTTCCGCGCCGCTCGGAGGGAGGGGGGCTGGCTAGAAGCGCACCCGGGCGGTCAGGTTGGCCGAGCGGGCCTCGGCGGGGACCGCCTGCCCGGAGTAGTACTGCTCGTAGTACAGCTCGTCGCTGATGTTGTTCAGGTTGAGCTGGAGATCGACCCGGTTGAACAGCTGGTAGCTGGCGAAGGCATCGAAGCGCCAGAAGTTGGGCACCTTGAGGGAGGCCACGCTCTCCGACGCCGGGTTGTTCGCCGTCGTCACGTCCTGGTACACGGCGCCCGCGCCAATCGTCAGGTGCTGCAGCGGGGTGACGGTCGTCCACAGCGACAGGCTGCGCGGAGGCGTGCTCGGCAGCGGCTGGCCCACGAGGTACGCGTTGCTGTGCTTGAGGATCTCCGAGTCCAGCTGCGTGTAGTTGGCGATCACCCTCCAGTTGCTCATGAGGGTGCCCGTCACGCCGACGCTGAAGCCCTGCACGCGCTGGGCGCCATCGAGGATCGTCGGGGGACCCGAGGGGTCGGTGTTCGGCACGCGCGCGTTCGTCTTGTCCACGCGGAAGACCGCCGCGTTCAGGCCCAGCCGGTCCTCGAGCAGGTCCGCCTTGGCGCCGAGCTCGATGGTGTTGTTTCGCTCCGGCGCCAGGTCCACCGTGCCGGTGGTGAGCGTGCCCACCTCGGCCGACGGGTTGGCGGACGTGCCGTACGTCGCGTAGATGCTCGTCTTCTCCAGCGGGTGCACGATCACGCCCACGCGCCAGTTGAAGATGTTGTCCTGGCGAGTCAGCTCGGTGCGCGTGCGCGCGGCGTCCTCCGCCACGTAGTTCGTGTCGAAGACGTCGAAGCGCACGGAGCCGAGCACGTCCACGTAACGGCCGAGGGAGATCTGATCCGCCGCGTAGACGCCCATCGTCCACTGCCGGCTCTGGTTGGCGCTGGCGAAGACGGGGTTGACGGCCGACAGGTCCGGCGAGGGATTCGGGTCGAACAGGTCGGCGGTGATGTTGGGCCCGGTGGGCAGTCCCACCGCGTTCAGGTTGTTGCGGCTCTGGTTGCGCGTCTCATAGGTCAGCTCGAGCCCGGCGTTCGCCTGGTGCTCGAGGAAGCCCGTCTGGAGGTCTCCGCGCAGGTTGAACTGGTTGGCGACGTAGAGGTTGTCCGTGTTGGTCTCGAAGCGCTGCCGGCCGATCGTCGTCGGGGTGCCGGCGGTGAGCGTGAGTCCGCGGGGCGCCGTGGGCAGGGCGTAGCGGTCCACCCCGCCGAGGCGCAGCGAGTTGGTGAGCTGGAGGCTGTCACCGAACCGGTGCTGGAGCTGCGCGGTACCGATATGGGCATTCACCCGCTCGGTATCCAGGCCCTTCACGCCGTAGAAGGCCGTGCGCGGGACGCCGATGCTCGAGGAGACGGGGTACCCGTTGAAGTAGGGCTGGCCGTAGTCCGGGGTGCTGTCCTCGTGCTGGTAGAGGTAGTCGAGCTCGAGCGCGGTGCTCTCGCCCAGCGCGATGCGCGCCGAGGGCGCGATGCCCGCGCGGTTCTCCGTGACGTTGTCACGGCCCGCCACGCCGGAGAGCTGCCCCAGCGCGTTGAGGCGCACCTGGACGCGGTCGTTGATGGCCTCGTTGATGTCGGCCTCGACGCGGCCGGTGGGCGCGGTGCCGCCCGACAGGCTCACGTTGCGGAAGGAGCGCCGGCCCGGCTTCTTCGTGACGAGGTTGAGCGCGCCACCCGTCGAGCCGCGGCCGAACAGCACGGAGGACGGACCGAAGTAGACCTCCACGCCCTGGAGGTTGAAGGTGTCGCGCGTGAACCAGCCCAGGTCTCGCACGCCGTCGCGGAACGTGTCCGTCTGCGCCGAGAAGCCCCGCAGGTTGAAGGAGTCACCCTGGCGGCCGCCCTCGCCCGCGGCCACCGTGATGCCGGACACGTTGCGCAGCGCATCGCGCACCGACGTGGCCTGCTGCTCCTGGAGGACCTCACGGGAGACCACCGTGACGGACTGCGGCGTGTTCACCAGCGGCGCCGGCATCCGCACCAGGCTGCTCTCCGGGGCGTGGTAGCTCTCCTGCTCCGCCGCCTCCTGCACCTGCACGGTGGGCAGCACGAACGTGTCCTGGGCGCCCTCCTGCTTCTGCTCGGGGGCCGGGGCCGGCTGCTCCGTGCGCGGCGCGTCCGCGGGAGGCGTCGTCTCCTGCGCGAGCGCTCCGCCCGCGGCCAGCGCCGACGCGAGGCCCACCGCCGCCTGTCCCAGCGGCCACAGCGCGCCTCGCACGCCTCCGGCCGTACCCTTCGTCGAGCGGATGCCCGTCTTGTTGTTCCTCGTGGATGACATGCGTTGCCTCAATCCTTACTGGCTCGTCGTGTGGGGTCCGGCCGGCGGGCGTTCAGCTCGGCCTGAGCCTGAATTTGAGAATCATTCTCATATTCAGGAATTCGGTTGAAGGTCAATGATTTTCATATGGCTTTAGCGCGCACGCGGAGAAGAACTCCGCGCACTGCAAGCCATTGACGCGGACTGTCAGGCCGCCGTCTCGGGCTCCGCCGAAGCCGTCTCGGGCTCCGCGGTGACGTTGGGGCGGCGGCTGGGGAAGAAGCGCCGCCAGGACAGGGCGAAGCCGGTCCACACGAGCAGCACGCCACCCAGCGAGGCGATGGCGGCCACGAGCTGGCCGAGCCACCCGAGGGCCTCGCCCGTGTGCAGGAAGCGCAGCCACGTGCGGGCCTTCCGGCCGGCGTTGTAGTCCGCGAAGGTCTCGCGGCGCAGCACCTGGCCGGTGAAGGGATCGAACGACACCTGCGCGGCGGCGAAGAGCGGCCAGCCGCCCTGCTCGCGGATGGCGAGCGTGATGGCCTGCGGACCCCGGGCCTGGGGCGCGTTCGGGCGCTGTCCACCGCCCAGGCGCACCGTGAGGGTTTCCCAGGCGGGCACCTGCTTGCGCGCCTCGGCGAAGAGCGGCTCGAGGCCGAGCGGCTTCGCGCCCTCCGGCGGGGTGGGGACCTTCACCGGGGCCGAGGCGATGGGACCCTGGGCGGGGGGCGGCTCGTTGCCCGTGAGCGTGAAGACGAGGTTCGAGGCCCACCGGTAGGAGATGACCATGCCCGACGCCGTCAGGACGATGAGCACGGGCAGGGCCCAGAAGCCGATGGTGTTGTGCCAGTTGAAGTCCCGCGCCTTGCCCTTCAGCCCGCCCCTGAACCAGAGGACGGGCCGCACCGTCTTCATCGTCCACTTGCGAGGCCACCACAGGTACAGGCCGGAGAGGGCGAGGAACAGGAAGGCGGCGTTGCTGACGCCGGTGAGGGCCTTGCCCACGGGGCGGTTGTCACCGTGCGCGCCCAGCCACCGGTGCCACTCCTCCATGACGTGGAAGAACGAGCGCCAGCCCTTCGCGCCCTGCTCGCGCACCTCGCCCGTGTACGGATTCACATACACGCCTTCCGAGCGGCCGGTGAGCACCAGCACGGCCGAGTCCGGCTCGGGGTACACCGTCACGCCCGAGGGCTGCGCCTTCGGATGGGCGGCCTTCACGCGGGCCAGCAGCTCGTCCACGGACAGGCGCGGCGCGTCCGGGGAGGGCACCTGCACCCGCCGGTTGTCGCGCTCGGCCCAGTCGATGATCTCGGACTCGAAGGCGATCGCCGCTCCGGTGAGCGACATGATGCCAATGACGAGTCCCGTGATGACTCCGGACACCAGATGGGGCCAGAAGATGATCTTGCGAAGGGTGATGCTCATCGGGTGCCTCGGGTGCGGAGCCCCTGTCCGCGCTTCACTTCAGGGAGAACTGGACGGGAATCTCGACGATGACGCGCACGGGCCTGCCGTGGTGGCCGAGCGCCGGTGAGAAGCGCCACTGGCTGACGGCGGAGATGGCCGCCTCGTCGAGCCCGGGCACCGAGCGGACGATGCGCGCGCTCCCGGGCTCCACGTGCCCATCCGTGCCGATGATGATGCGCACCAGCACGAGCCCCTGGATGCCATCGGTCTTGGCCCGCCGGGGGTAGCGCGGCTTGACCTGCGCGAGCACTTCCGGAGCGCGCGCCACCTGCTTCAGCTCGAGCGCCGAGCCGCCCGTGGCGCCTGGCAGCCCGCCCTCCCGTCCACCGATCGCGCCGCCCACGATTCCCGCCACGACGCCTTCCACGCCCGGGCTGCCCACCGCCTCGGTCGCGGGCGTCTCCTCGGGCTCCGGCGGGGTGTCCCGCACCGTCTCGGGGTTCGCCGTCTCGACCGGCGTCTCCACGGGCTCGGGGACCGGCTTCTTCATCGCGAGCGCCGGGACGACTCGCGGGGCGCGCGTCCGCGCCTGGCGCTTCACCGGCTCGGGAGCCGCGGAGCGGGCGGCGCTGGAGGCCGCGGGCGGCGGAGGCGGGAAGGAGAAGAACACCACCTCCGGCTCCTCGGGCAGCGGGGCGGCCTTCGGCTCGGCGTGGGGCAGGGTGAGCCCCAGGATGACCAACCCGGCGTGCACGAGCGCCGTGGCGAGCACGGCCCAGGCCCAGCGCTCCCGCTCACCCGTACCCGACGTGGCCTCGCCCATGCGGAACAGCCCCACGGCGGGCTTCGTGTCCTGTGGCGTCGTGGGGGCCACGTCCTGCATCCCAATATGGAAATTGAGAATCATTCTCAGTTGCACCCCGGGCAGAGATATCCCACGTGGGTTGGGACGTCAATGTGGGGGCCCGGCAATGTGGGATGGGTGTCACGGGGAGTGTATTTCAGGGCTCGGCCCATTGGCGGAGGAGGTTGTTGTAAACGCCGGTCAACATGACGAGGGAGGGGTTTCCGGGCACCTCCTTGTTGAGCTGCATGATGGCCATGTCGAGGTCGAAGAGCAGTGAGCGCTGCGAGACCTCGCGGAGCATGCTCTGGACCCAGAAGAAGGACGCGAGCCGGACGCCGCGGGTGACCGGGGTGACGTGGTGCAGGCTGGAGGCGGGGTAGATGATGAGGTCTCCCGCGGGCAGCTTCACCGAGTGGCTGCCATAGGTGTCCTCCACGACGAGCTCGCCGCCGTCATAGGAGTCCGGGTCGGAGAGGAAGAGGGTGGCGGAGACGTCGGTGCGCAGGCGCATGGGCGTGCCGGTGATGGGGCGGATGGCGTTGTCCACGTGCGAGCCGAAGGTCATGCCCGCCTCGTAGCGGTTGAAGAGGGGCGGGAAGACGCGCTGGGGCAGCACGGCCGAGATGAAGAGCGGGCTGCGCTCGAGTCCCCGCAGGACGAGGTCTCCGAGCTCGCGGGCCTCGGGGCTGTTCTCCGGGAGCTGGAGGTTCTTCTTGGCCTGGGCGGACTGGTGGCCGGCGGTGCTGCGGCCATCCTCCCAGGACGCCTGGGCGAAGACCTCGCGGCAGCGGGCCACCTGCTCGGCGGTGAGGACGTTGGGGATGTGAAGCATCATGATGGGAAAAGCCTAACCACGAGCTGGCGGTGTTCCCAGCGGGCATACTCCGCTTCATGCTCGCGACCCTGCTCGTCCTCTCCGTTCTCCAGTTCTCCCCGGCGGATGCGCCCCGGCTCGACGTGGAGCCGCCTCGTGCGGTGAGCCTGCTCTCGCCCTCCGTCGCCGTGTCCCATGGCTACGGGCTCCTCTCGCACGAGCACCAACCCGGCAGGCCCGCGCGCTCCTCGTCCTTTTCGTTCCTGCGCGCCTTCGGGGAGTTCGTCACCGGCTTCGGCTCGCAGCTCCTGGTGGGCTCGGGCCTGTGGGCCGCGGAGGTCATCACCCTCTTCGGCGCCACCGTCCTCTCCTCCGCCTTCACCGGCGGCCAGGGCTCCGACTTCGTCCTCGGCGCCGGCACGCACGCGATGATCGTCTTCAACGGCGCCATCCTCCCGCTGCTGAGCACCCTGCCCGTCTGGCTCATCGCCAGCACGGACCTGGGCTACTCCCACAGCTTCATCTGGACGTGGCTCTCCGGCATCGCCACCTACGCCGCCTTCTGGACCTTGCAGTACAGCCTGCCCTCGCGCTACGGCGGCCTCGAGCTCATCCTCTGGCCCACGCATGTCACCAGCTGGCTCCTCGTGGCCCTGGTGCAGACCGTGGTCGTCAATCTCACCAAGGAGCGTTCCTCCTCCATCTTCAGGGCTTCCTCGGGCGCGCTGCTCACCGTGGAGGGCGCGCGTGTGTCCGTGGGGGCGCCGATTCCCGTGCTCGCCCCGGACGTGTCCCGGCCCGGCCGCGTGATGCCCGTGTTCTCGCTCGCCCAGGGCCGCTTCTGAGCGCCGGGACCGCACCCCCCGTGTGCCCCGGCCTTCGGGAGTTGCCGTTCTCCCTGGGATTCTCATATGACGAGCGGTGGACACCGGAGGTGGACCGTGTCGCCCTCTGTTTCGCGCCGTTTCGTCCCGGGCCTGGTGACGGGCTTCCCGCTCGGGTTGCTGGCCATGATGTTGGGGCTGCTCCCGCTGGCCGTCCGCGCGGAGCCGGACACCTTTGGCCTGGGCAATGGGCAGCATGGCCGCCTGCAGGTGACGACGGCGGGGACCGTCATCAATGCCTCCACGCCGCTCCTCGCCGAGGCCGCCGCGGGGGCCACCGAGCTGAGCGTGGCGGAGGCCTCGGTGTTCGCCGCGGGCGAGCTGGTGCTGGTGCTGCAGGTGGGGGATGAGCTGCCCTTCGAGTCGCTCCGCGCGGCGGTGGACGAGCTCGAGGCGCGGGACTCGGGGGCGGGCCGGTGGGAGCTGGCACGCGTGGCGGAGGTGGGGACGAGGGTGCTGCGCCTGAGCGCGCCGCTGGTGAATCGCTTCGCCTCCGTCTCCCAGGTGGTGCGCGTGCCCGAGTACACGGACGTGCACGTCTTGAACGAGGCCTCGCTGCGGGCCCTGTCATGGAATGGGCGCAGCGGCGGAGTGCTGGCGTTCCTGGCCACCGGCACCGTCCTCAACCAGGGCTCGCTGGAGGTGGATGGGCTGGGCTTCCGGGGCGGCTCGGCCGAGTCGGGCGTGGCCACGGCTCTCTTCGACTGCGCGGCGGAGGATGGGACGGCGTCGGCTGGAGGCGGCGCGCGCAAGGGCGAGGGGCTCGCCGGCCGGGGTGAAGGCATTCCCCGGAGTGGGTATGGCCGGCTCGCCAATGGAGGGGGAGGCGGAAATTGCCACGACGCGGGTGGTGGCGGTGGAGGCCACGTGGGCCCGGGCGGGCAGGGCGGCCGCTCCTCGCAGGAGGTGACGGAGCGCGACGTGGGAGGCCGGGGCGGCTCGGCGCTGCGCTACACGGGGGCCCAGGAGCGTCTGCTGTTCGGCGGCGGTGGTGGCGCGGGCATCGAGGGCACGGCGGGAGGCGCGGGCGGTGGCATCGTCTTCGTCCGCGCCCAGGAGCTCTCGGGCCCCGGTTCTCGTGGCGTCATCACCGCCAACGGCCTGGATGCGACCTCGGCCAGTGCTGTGCACGGAGGTGGCGGAGGTGGCGGCGCGGGCGGCACGGTGCACGTGCGGGTCGCGCGGAAGTTGGGCTGCACGGTGCTCTCGGCCAACGGTGGGGCGGGCGCGTTCAGTGACATCTCTCCCGGTGGAGGCGGTGGAGGCGGGCTGCTGTTCATCCAGGCCGAGGGCGGTGTGCCGGCGGACTGTGCCGCCACCTCGAGCGCGGGGGCCGCGGGGTACTCGCCCGAGGGCACCCGGGGCGCCGAGCCCAGCACCGCGGGCGATCCTTCATATGGAGGCCGTCAGGAGGTCATCCCCCGGGCCTTCGCCGCGCCCGCCGTGCCGGGCTGGGTGTCTCCCGGGGCGGGAGAGACAGGGGTCGCCGCGATGCCTCGTTTCGAGGGGAGGACGGCGCCTGGCGCCACCGTGCAGGTGTTCCTCGAGGGCGAGCCACTGGGGGCGCCCGTGGTGGCGGATGACTCCGGCACCTTCGTCGTGGTGGCCTCCACGGAGCTCGCGGTGGGGCCGCATGAGGCGTCCGCCTGGGCCGAGCAGTACGGCTTCCGGAGCGCCCCATCGGCGCCGCTCGGCTTCCACGTGGGCAGCCTCGCGCTGGAGGTGGGTTGTGGCTGTGGCGTGGCCTCGGGGAGCGGCGTGTGGGGGCTCGGGCTCGCCGTGCTCGTGCTGCGGGGAGCTCGCCGGAGGCGGGGCGATTCGTAACCCATGGAGCCGCCCGCCCCGTGTGCGGGCGGGCCTACTCCTCGTCCCTGTACCCGTCGGCGAGCGAGAGAGGGTACAGGGCGCGGTGGTTGACGTTGGGGTGGTACGCGGCCAGGTAGAGTTCGGAGCCAATCAGCACCCACTCCCGTCTGGCGGGGGTGGGTTGTGCCTTCAGCCAGGCTTCTGCTTCCTCGTGCGTGGTGAAGGCTGCCGTGGCGACAGGGGGAGCCTGCTCCTCCAGGTCAACGAGGTAGTAGTTGATGCTGCGGGCCGGCGGCAGCCGACGGAAGTTCGTTTCGCGGTCATACATCACGGCGTGGTAGTCATTGCCGATCAGAACGCTGGCGAAACGCGGCGGGGCAGGGTGTTTGTCGAGCCAGGATTGCGCCTCCTGCATCGTATCGAAGGCGGCCACGACATGCGGGGGGCCTCCCGCTTCGAGATGCTCCAGGTACTGGCTGAAGGACTCGTACTGGCCGGTCGCTGAGATGAACCGGAGCGTATCGAGGATGACCTGGATCAGCCTTTCCTCTCCAACAGCGCCGGGAGCATCCAGGAGCTGTGTGAAGAACGCCTCCGTTTTGCGCAGGCGCTCCTCGAGCTCCGGGAAGTCATCGTCTCGAGGCTGAACGAGATGGACCGAGTGAAGGTCCTTGCGGAAATCCTCGAATGGGTAGTGCTGACCGGTGGCGGCAACGAAGCAAAGGGCGTCTCGCGCGAGGCCGAGAACACGAGCCTGCTCGGGAGGCTGATCTTCCCTCCATCGTTTGCCGATGACCTCCTGCGGGTGCCTGAGAATGGTGAGAACCTTCATGGTTGCGAGACCGCGAGCCGAGGAGCGGAGGGATGCGCATGTGACGCCAGGAGCAGGGCCGGTGCGAGGATCAAGCCTCCGCTGCCCGTGGCAACCACGACGAATGCCACTCCAGCGATGACGACGGCGGCTCCCACCAGGAGTTTCTCGCGATTCAGCTTCAACCAGTCCACAGCACCGTTGATCGCCGTGAATTCGACGGCTCCAGCCGTGGCCCGGTCTCGAAGATCACAGCAGTCCCGGTAGGAGGGATAGCACCTGTCACGGCACATTGCTTCCTTGGAGCGTTTGGTTGCGTGCGTCCAGTTCGTGCCCTTGCGCGAGCCGAGGCACATCTTCACGCATTGATCGAACTCCTCGTCACAGTCGCGTGTCCAGGCCGCATGGACGATGTGCCCTCCAGAGAGGGCGTTATCCGCTCGGTAGGGGGCGTATCCCGACAGGTCGAATTCGCTGATGGGCTTCCACGCGTGGTTCACCTGCCCGTCCGGCGTCTCATTGATGACGAGCACGTAGCGGGAGAGGTCCTTCGCGCCCGTGGGACCGGGGATGGCCGGGTTGCGGGCCACACTGCAGGCGAGGATCAGGAGGCCAAGGCTCGCGGCCATCAGTCGTTGCGAGGTCGAAGACGGTTCCATGTGGGGCCCGGCCATGTACCACGGTTCCCCGAGTGCGCCTTCCCTCCCTGACGCGGCGTTCCAGATGCGCCCCTGACTCCGGATCGGCGCACCGGTTTGTTCGGGATTCCCGTTTTCTCATAGACAGGAAGGATGTCTTCCCCCTACCATTTCGTCCCCTTCCTGTGCGCCCCCGCGCGGAATCGAGACCGAGATGAAGAAGCTCTTCCTGGCCGTAATGACGATGGTGATGGCGATCGGCTGTTCGGACGGTCCGTCGCAGGTGGTGGACGAGGCGGAGGGCTTCGCGCTGCTCCAGCGTGATGCGACCACCCTCGAGGCCACCTACCGCTCGGGCGGCGCTTCCGTTCGCATGCTGGTGGCCGAGACCTCCGCCAACGTCGTCGAGGTGACCTACGACTTCGGCAACCCGGTCATCGGCTTCCACATCGACTACACCCAGGGCGTGGGAACGTTCATGCCCGAGGGCAACCCGCTCGACGCCGCCCAGGCCCAGTTGCTCACCCCGCTGCTCGAGGGCCTCTCCAAGGCCATCCCCGAGGAAGGTCAGCGCACCCGCTCCGAGGAGGCGGCGATGCGCCAGACGAGCTTCATGCAGATCGTCCCCGTGGGTGAGCTGCTCTCGTCGTACCAGTACGTCTCGGCGCGCGGCTGGACCCACCTCTCCTGCACCTGCGGCAGTCAGAACATCGGCGGGTACACCCGTCAGGCTGGCCGGGGCTGTGGCTGCACCGGTGGCTCGGGCCAGGGCTGCAAGGGCCGCTGTGGTCAGGGTTGCGGCATCACCAGCACCCCCGCCTGCGTGGGCACCACGGTGTACACCCAGGACTGCGCCAAGCACGACTACGGCCTCGGCAGCTTCGCGGCCGCCTCCGACGACTACACGTTCGCCAGCAACAACTGCAGCTGCAGCGGAGTCGGCACCTGCTACTAGCTTCCTCTCACAAGACGCTCGTGGCGCTGGCCGTCGTCGTGGGCACGGCCCTCGGATGCAGCAAGGCGTCCAATCCCTGTCCCGAGGGTGCGCGGCTTCATGGCCGCGCCCCACCCGAGGGCACCCTCCAGTGGTGCGCGAAGCCCGACGGCAAGAAGCATGGCCGCTGGGTGGAGTGGCACCCCAACGGGAAGCTCAAGACCGAGGGGCCCTACGTCGACGGCAAGATGGAGGGCCACTGGGTGAGCTACTTCGACACCGGCGTGAAGCAGTTCGAGGGCGAGTACCGCGGCGGCCTCAAGCAGGGCGTGTGGACCCTCTACTACGAAGAGGGACAGAAGAACCGCGAGGAGGTCCACTCCGCCGGCTCGCAGGAGGTGAAGTGGACCGCGTGGCGCTCCGACGGGCAGAAGTGGGCCGAGGGGACACTGCTCGCGCAACGCGCGCAGGGCCTCTACTCGGAATGGCACTCGAATGGAGTGCTGGCCGTGCAGGGCCACTACGCCAATGGTGAGAAGGCCGGTGAGTGGAAGTACTGGGAGCTCGACGGCAAACCCTCGCTCGAGGCGCAGGGTGACTTCTCGCGCGACTGAGCCGAGGTTCCTGGCCATGCCAGTAGATTCGTGCCTCGCCACCGAGTGCCCGGCCCCAAGCCGGTCACGACTCCGGGGCCGGACCGTCGAGGCCCCTGAGCTGTTCCTCGGCCATCCGGCGGTACTGCGGCACGAGTTCCACGGCCAGCACGTCACGCATCTGCTGGCGCGCACCCTCGAGGTCGCCAGCGTCCCGGAGACTCGTCATCCGGTACATCGAGTGTAGGAATCGGCTTTGGGCCTCCCGGAAGCGAGAGAGGATCATTCCCATCAGGGCCTCGGCGCCTTCCGGGTTCTTCAGGGCCTCTTCCGTCTCGGCCTCGCTGAGGGCTGCCGTGGGGGCGGTCCGGCGAAGAAGGGCGCGCAAGTCATCGGCGAGTTCCAGGGCGTACCCCTGCTGGACCCGGAGAGCGAGCGCGGCGAGCTGTTGCCGGTCGTCCAGGTCCGGATGGAGCCGCCCGGTTGCGTGCACCTCCGCAAGCCCGGTTGATTCATTGAGCAGGATTTCGGCATGCTGCCGGTAGAGGGGAACAACCTCCACGGCGAGCACTTCACGGGTGACTTGCAACCTACTTTCCGCACATCGCGAAGCTGATTTCATGCTGATTTCAAATGCGGCTCAATCAGGGCAAACCTCAAGTAGTCGTGCCTCCGCGTGAAGCTCGATGATGATGGGATTTCATGAGAGCCCCCCTCTTGGAAGGGTCCAATCTCGCTGATGTTCAAGCGCTGTCTGTTGCCGAGCACTCCTGGGTTGATGTTCACCCACCATGTATCCACCAGAGCGGCCTCATGCGAGTTCTCCTGCTGCATGCGGTACCTGTCCAATCCCTCCGGTAATGAGCGACCCGGCCCTCGTTCTGCTCCCTGTGGGAGGGCCAGGGGTAGAGAGGCATCCAAGAACAGGCTTGCCCCACCTCGCAAGTGGTACCATCATTCTTACGTGCGAAGGATGGTTGACAATCACGGGCCAGGTGCCTCCTCTGAGACCAATGAGCCTGGTCTGGAGTCAAAGGTGGTGGGGGCGCTGCCCATCATCAACCACTTCCTTGAGTTGACGGGAGTGAACGCGGCCCTCCAGCGCTTTGTACCCCAGCCGGGCTCACGCGACCGACTGCCGCCCGCGGTAGGAGTGGGCATCCTGCTGCGCAACATTCTGGTATCCCGCGAGCCGCTGTACAGCCTGCGGGACTGGTGCCGTCGCGTCGAGGGTTCCCTCTTGGGACTGCCTGGCAGTGGGGTGGAACTGCTCAACGATGATCGGCTCGGCAGGTGCCTGGACAAGTTGTTCGAGGCTGACCGCGCCGCGCTCATGACGGAGGCAGTCGTCCAGGCCGCACGGAGCTTTGAGCTCAATCTCGAGGAACTGCACAACGACAGCACGACCGTCACGTTGTCCGGGGAGTACGTAGACGCCAAGGGGCAGCGGAGGAATGGAAAGCCTACCCATCGCATTGCCCATGGCTACAACAAGGACCACCGGCCCGACTTGAAGCAGTTGCTCTACCTGCTGACGACTACAGCGGAAGGGGCCGTTCCAATCTGGTGCAGTGTCGAGCACGGGAACACGACCGACGACAAGACGCACATCGGCACATGGAGTGTCCTGCGTGAGCTGGTGGGCAGACCCGACTTCCTGTACGTAGCGGACTCAAAGCTGTGTACACGGGAAAACATGGACCACATTGCCCGTCACGGGGGGCGGTTCATCACGGTGCTGCCGCGGACTCGGGGTGAGATTCAGTCCTTTCGTTCCTGGCAGAAGAAGTTCGGTGTCGAGTGGATAGAGGTTTTGCGTCGCCCCAACTCTCGGCTGAAGGACGGTCCGGATGATGTGTTCAAGGCCTATGAGTCGCAATTCCCGTCCGATGAAGGCTATCGGATTGTGTGGATATGGAGCTCACAGAAGGCCGAGTGTGAAGGGCTGTCCAGGCGGCGGCGAGTGGCGCGGGCAACCGAGGAATTGCAGAACCTGGCGGAACGAATACAAGCGCCCCGCTCACGAGTCAAAGACGCTGTACATGCTCAGGAATTGGCGAAGGCCATTCTGGCTCGCACTCGGACCGAGGAGTTGATGACCGTCGCGGTCGAAGTCCAAGAAGAAGAACGCTTCAAGCAAGCAACCCCTGGCCGGCCAGGCAAGCAGACCGTCTATGTGCGTGTGCCTCGGGAGAAGCTCCAGCTCCACTGGAGCACTCAAGCCGAGGCGCTGGAATTCGAGCAGGCGATGGACGGAATCTTCCCTCTCGTGCTCAACGACCGGCAAATGTCACTGAAGGATGTTCTGCTGGCATACAAGCATCAGCCTCGACTGGAGAGACGTTTCGAGCAACTCAAGTCCGTCCTGGAGGTGATGCCCGTCTTCCTCAAGAGCCCAAGTCGAATCGAAGCACTTCTATTCCTGTACTTCCTCGCGCTTCTCATTCACTCGCTCATCGAACTTCAGCTTCGACGACAGATGGCCAGCGAAGGCCGTGCTGATTTGCCACTCTATCCAGAGGAAAGAGCGTGCGACCGTCCCACTGCGGATAGAGTCCTGCACTTCTTTGGTGACGTGCGCTGCCATCGACTTCTGAACCCGTCGGATGGTTCCTGCCGGATTTTCAAGGACAAGCTGACTCAAAGGCAGGCCGCCATCCTTCAAATGCTCGGAATGTCACCGTCCCACTACTTCACAGGGATTCAAGAGGGGCCGCGAAAATCATGAATCAAAATCCATGGGAAATCAGCTTCGCGATGTGCGGAAAGTAGGCTTG
>NZ_JPMI01000369.1 GCF_000733295.1 Archangium violaceum Cb vi76
ATATTGCCTGTGCCACTAGAAATGAGGAGCCCTCGCGGGGTGTTCTCGAGGCGATAGTGCCCCGGAGGAAACGGATCGTCGGCCTCCACCAGCACGCGGTGCGCCTCCTCCGCCCGGACTCCTTCTATCAACGCGACCGTCCGCAGCGGCTTCCTCCCGGGTGAGTCCGAAGTCTTCTCGCTTTCTGGCAGCGGACACCCGAGGGACTTCGCCAGAGAGTCCGG
>NZ_JPMI01000370.1 GCF_000733295.1 Archangium violaceum Cb vi76
CCGCAGCGTCGGCGCACTCACCACGTGGAAGGGCTTGGTATCGTCCAGGTTCGATGCGGCGCCCACCGTGAAATCCCCTCCGGTAGCTCGGGCCTCCGTTATCATGAATTCCTTGGAGAGGTTCGCGAAGGGGGACCCAATGAGCGTCGAAACCGAATTCCTGTACTCGTGGTCTGGTAACCCAACGGAGGAGGGACTCTCACGCGAGGGCTACGAGCAGATCCGGCTCATCATCCAGGCGGTGCAAACAAAGCGTCGCGACATCACTTGGCCCGCCAGAGTGGTGGTCAATTGGACCACGATCGACATGGCCGTGAAGGGCCTCAAAGACGAGGTCGGAATCGAGCTCTCCTTCCGAGAAGACGTCGCCCCAGACCGCAAAGAGATTGTGAAGCTCCAATTCAGGTTCCCAAAACAGGGCGTACGCGGCTTCTCTGCAGAGGAGTATCTGGCTTCGACCCTCAGAATGTAGCGAGCAGCGTCAGGGGCCTCCGTGAGATAGGGGCGCGGCTCACACCACAGCCTGGGGGC
>NZ_JPMI01000371.1 GCF_000733295.1 Archangium violaceum Cb vi76
AGGTCTTCCGAACATGTCGTGGACGCCAATCAAGAGGGGCGAGGTCGAAGTCGTCGGGCCGCACCCGGAGCACCGTGGCCTGCTTGAAGTGAAAGTGCCACTGTCGGCCGAGCCGCCTTCCGACTGGGTCTTCGCGTTCCAGAACGCCTTTGGCGTCGTCACGAAAGCCAACATGCTGCCCCCGATGCTGGACGGCCGCGACGTGTGGCTCACCCCGCGCGACGGGGAACTCGCGTTCTACGTGAGCCATTTGGACGAGCGCATCGCTTCCGCGAATGCTTGGTACGAGCAGAACGTGCTGCCGAAGATCAATGCGCGTGCTGCACGGGAAAAGGCTGAGGCTGAGGAATAAGCAAAGCGCCTCGCCGACGCGCGCGAGCGGGCGAAAA
>NZ_JPMI01000372.1 GCF_000733295.1 Archangium violaceum Cb vi76
GAGGCCGCGGCCGACTCGCTCATGGAGGACTGAACACCTGACATGCATACAGATGTCGACGGACGCTCGCCAATCGCTCGTTGGGCTCTCTCCCTTCGCCTGCCATCCCATCCCTCGCACGTACTGTGCAACCGAGGCCTGAGATCAGCGCAGTGCGTGCCACAGGAAGGTGAGAACTGACCTATGCCCGACCCGCTTTGAGTGCTCGAACAGGTCGATTTCGTCAGCCCAAGGGTTATCGCTCCAGCCCTCTCCGTCCACCTGCTGGAGGCGGTCGTCAACCCTGCTTCCGGCGAAGATGTCGCCCGCATAAGTCTTGGTCGTCAGTCGCATGCCCCG
>NZ_JPMI01000373.1 GCF_000733295.1 Archangium violaceum Cb vi76
ATTCAGGGCGAGCGAGCGAGCGCTGAGATAGCCTTTGGCCGTCAGGCGCTTGAGCGCGGCCGCGGCGCGCGGCGAGGCATCCACGAGCGTCTCGTGCTCGGCGCGGAAGAACCTATCCACTATCCGGTCGAAGTCGGCGACGCCCGCGCGAGCAATCCAATCCAAGACGGCTCGCTCGCGAGGGGAGGTGGGTGTCGGGAGAGGAGGCTTCACCATGACTCAGCCCAGCTTGTTGAGGTGGCCGGGGAGCA
>NZ_JPMI01000374.1 GCF_000733295.1 Archangium violaceum Cb vi76
CCGCGGCTGCCCCTCCAGCAACTCGGTGAGGATCCGCCGGACCTGACCCTGGGGCCACAGGGCTTCAGGCACCGCCGTGCGGACGAGGACCTCTTCCGCCTCGGTGTAGGCGGCACGGGCGCGGGCATAGGGGTGGAGCTTCATGGGCTTACAGTCACATGGGGGAAGCGGAAGGCGAAAAGCGAAGAGGAGGGACTGCTTCATGCCGACCGGCCCCAGCCGGTTCAAGGCCCGAGGGCCGCTTGCGCGGTGCCCTTCGGGCAGCCTTGAGCCGTCCGGTTCCGCTCGCCATTGGCTGACCGTCCCTCCCCCGCGAGCGGGGGAGGGCCAAGGGCACTCACCCGCGAAGGCTCAGGCAGGCACCTCTCGGAGAATCGCCTCGAGCTTCTCCGCAGGGACGGGGAAGCGCTCGACAATCTGCGCGAGGTGCT
>NZ_JPMI01000375.1 GCF_000733295.1 Archangium violaceum Cb vi76
GTCTTGTCCCAGGAGGCCGTCACCACCCGCTGTCCGTCGGGGCTGAACACGGCGGACCGCACCTGCCCCTCATGGCCGCGCAGCACTAGCGGCTCACCCTGCCCATCCACTCGCCACACCCACGCCGTGTCATCTACATAGGTCGTCACCACCCGCTGCCCATCGGGGCTGAAGACGGCGGTTCCCACCACCATACGCACGCCACTAACACTCA
>NZ_JPMI01000376.1 GCF_000733295.1 Archangium violaceum Cb vi76
GCCCCACCCCGTGCCGTCCGAGCGCACCGCCATCGAGTGGGATGCGCCCGCGGCCACGGCCACTGCTCCACTCACCCCTTGGACCTGCACCGGCAGCGTGCGGCCGCTCGTGGTGCCATCCCCCAACTGACCGTAATAGTTGGAGCCCCAGGCCCATACCGTGCCGTCCGAGCGCACCGCCATCGAGTGGTTATAGCCCGCGGCCATGGCCACCACTCCGCTCAACCCCTGCACCTGCACCGGCAGCGTGCGATTGCTCGTGGTGCCATCCCCCAACTGGCCGTAGTAGTTGGAGCCCCAGGTCCACACCGTGCCATCCGAGCGCAACGCCATCGAGTGGTAGACGCCCGCCGCCACGGCCACCACTCCGCTCAACCCCTGCATCTGCACTGGCAACGCGGACAGGCCAGATCCACCACGTCCCCAGGTCCACACCGTGCCATCCGAGCGCAACGCCAGCGAGTGGTTCATGCTCGCGGCCACGGCCACCACT
>NZ_JPMI01000377.1 GCF_000733295.1 Archangium violaceum Cb vi76
CACTTCTCTGAGGAGCGGCGGGCCGAGATGCGCGAGAGCCTCCGCTCCCAGGGCCTCCTCGAGCCCGTCACCCTGGAGCCGCACCCGAAGGAGCCCGGCACCTTCATCCTCATCAGCGGCGAGAACCGCTGGCGCGGCCACAAGGACCTCTTGGCGGAGACGGGAGACCAGAAGTGGGCCTCCATTCTCTCCATCGTCCGCCCCGCGTCCCCTCCGGGCAAGGGTCGTGCTCAGGCCCTCGTGGCGAACCTTCAGCGGCAGGACCTCACGCCCCTGGAGGAGGGCGACGGCTACGTTGCGATGCGCGACG